>NZ_JBNYXL010000009.1:0-299128 GCF_051380655.1 Janthinobacterium amylolyticum | reverse complement strand
TTGCCGTTTTACCGGCACCGTCATTGCTGACGGGTCGCTCACTCAAAAAACTGACAGGCTACTTCCGAAGAAGTATCCTATTTCATTATTTCTTGTGAACATTTGATATTTTAAGTTTGACAGCGATCCGAAGATCACTGCTGCACTTACATCAAATGCCCACACTTATCGACTGTTAATTGTTAAAGAACTGTATTCGGTACTGCTTATTTACTACTCTCGCGCTATTGACAAAGCGTTGTGTTTGTCAGCTGCGAAGAAGGAAGAGTATGAAGCATTTCGCTAAATCCGTCAACACCTTCTTTTTCACCCTGCTTTACTCTGCATTTGCATGCGTCGTTCAGCGAGGGGGCGAATTATAGCCCTGCCCCGCGCGCCTCGCAAGCGCTAATTTGCAGTTGGGCAAATATTGCTGTGTGATATCGTAGCACCGACAATTCCCTGCCTCATCCACCCTGATTCCCATGCCTATCCCACACATTTCACCAACCGCCAATGCAGCACTGGCCAGCGCCCTCGAACACGCCATCAATAGCAAGACCAAGCCGCTGGGCAGCCTCGGCATGCTGGAAACCCTGGCGCGCCAGATCGGCCTGATCCAGCAAGGCACGCAACTGGACTTGCACCAGCCCGCCATCATCGTTTTCGCGGCCGACCATGGTGTCGTCGCCGAAGGCATTTCCGCCTACCCGCAAAGCGTCACCTGGCAAATGGTGGAGAACTTCCTTGGCAACGGCGCCGCCATCAATGTCTTCGCCCGCCAGGCCAATTGCGCCCTTTATATAGTAGACGCCGGCGTGAACCATGATTTCGGCCCGCGCGACGGCTTGCTCGACCGCAAGCAGGGGCCCGGCACCTGCAACTTTGCCAAGGAACCCGCCATGAGCCAGGAACAATGCCTAGCCGCCATGCAGGCGGGCATGGACCTTGTCGCCACGCTGGAAGGCAATGTGCTGGGATTTGGCGAAATGGGCATCGGCAACACCACGGCTGCCGCGGCACTGATGCACAAGCTGACGGGCACGCCCGTCGCCGACTGCGTGGGCGCCGGCACGGGCCTGTCGAAAGAAGGCGTACTGCACAAGCAGCAGGTGATCGAAGCAGCCGCTGCCCATCACGCCACAGTCAAAGAGCCGCTGGCCGTGCTGGCCACCTTTGGCGGCTTCGAGATCGCCATGATGGCCGGCGCCATGCTGAAAGCGGCCGAACGGCGCATGATTTTGCTGATCGACGGCTTCATCGTCAGCAGCGCCCTGCTGGTCGCGGCGCGTTTGCAGCCGGCCATCCTCGATTACTGCGTGTTTTCGCACTGCTCCGATGAAAACGGCCATCGCCAGTTGCTCGCCAGCCTGGGAGCGCGTCCGCTGCTGCACCTCGATTTGCGCCTGGGCGAAGGCACGGGTTCCGCGCTGGCCTTGCCGCTGCTGCACGCGGCCGTCAATTTCATGCGTGAGATGGCGACCTTCGCCTCGGCCCAGGTCAGCGAAAAATCCACGGCAGAATAAATGATGTTTCATCCCCTGACCGCCATCCTCCACCAGTGCCGGCTGTTCTTCATCGCGCTGCAGTTCTTCACGCGCCTGCCGATACCGCGCTGGGTGGGTTTCGAGCCAGCCTGGCTGCAGCATGCCTCGCGCTATTTCCCCCTGGTGGGCGTGGTGGTGGCGGCCATCTCCGGCGCCGTGTATCTGCTGGCCAGCTGGCTTTTGCCCTTGCCGGTGGCCGTGCTGCTGGCCGTGGCCGCCGGCATCTATCTGACGGGCGCCTTCCATGAAGACGGTTTCGCCGACATGTGCGACGGTTTTGGCGGCGGCTTGACGCGTGAGCGGGTGCTGGAGATCATGAAGGATTCGCGCATCGGCGCATATGGCGCCATCGGCATCATCTGCCTGCTGGCCCTCAAATGCGCGGCGCTGGCTTCGCTACCGCCCACCGTGATCGTCGCGACCCTGTTCATCGCCCATCCTCTGTCGCGCCTGGCCGCCGTGTCGCTGATCTGGCTCATGGACTATGCGCGCGACGAAGGCAAGGCCAAGCCCATGGCCCAGGAGATGCGTACAACAGAATTCCTCATCGCCGCCGTCTGCGGCATGTTGCCCGCCATCGCCTGCGGCGTGCTGGGCATCGTCGACTGGAGCGCGCTGGCCTTCGCGCTCGTGGTGGCTGCCGGCGCCGCCTGGTGGCTGGGCCGCAAATGCCAGCGCCGCCTGCAGGGCTACACGGGCGACTGCCTGGGCGCAGTGCAGCAGGTGGCGGAAGTAGCCATCTACCTGGCCATCCTGTCGAGTTTCCAGGCGCCAGCGCACTTCGCCTTCTATTAGCAGCATGCGCCTGATCCTCGTCCGCCACCCCGCGCCGCACATCGACAACGGCATCTGCTATGGCCGCAGCGACGTGGCGGTGGCCCCAGAAGAAATGGCGAAAATACGCATCGCGCTGCAAACGGCACTTCCTGCCCACGTGCCCTTGTACGCCAGCCCCCTGCGCCGCTGCACAGAACTGGCATCAAGCCTGGCGCGCGAACTGCCCGCCAGCGGCCTGCAGCTCGATGCGCGGCTGGCCGAAATGGATTTCGGCAGCTGGGAAATGCAGCCCTGGCACGCGATCGCCCGCGCGGAAATCGATGCCTGGGCCGCCGACATGGCGCATTACCGGCCCGGTGGCGGAGAGAATGTGCTGGCGATAGCCACCCGCGTCGCAGCCTTCCTGCGCGATCTGTTGCGCGAACAACACGCAACGGCGGTCATCGTCTGCCATGCGGGCACCATCCGCCTGCTGTGCGCTTTGCAAGCCGGGCTGCCATTGGAGGAAACGGCCCTGCTGGCCGCCAGTTCCGCCCACAAAATCGCCTATGGCGCGGCGTTATCCATCGATTTCTGATATCGAATTGTCCAGCCAAGCATTTCAGACCCCGCCTGCTGCACGTATAATGGCGGGGTTTTGGTGCCCGCGCTCATGTCCATGAGCGCAGTTAAACGGGAAACACGATGCCGCACTCGCGGCGAACGTGTGCTGCCCCCGCAACGGTAAGCAAGTGTCATCCCTCCCCACAGGAAGCGGGCGACAAGCTATCTCTGACAACCACTGTGCTTGCAATCATCGAGCATGGGAAGGTGGGATAGCCGTACTTGCCAGCCCGGATACCGGCCAGGACAGGTGGAAGTGTGCGAACGGGGATGTTCGCGATCCGAATGGTCCTTGGCCATCTTCGATCGTCATCTTCAGTTTCCCGCTTCTGTTCAATCTGGCCTACGGGGACGTCGGCTGGTTGCATATTACTTACTGAAAATTATCATGACCCATGCTGTTTCCCGCCACGCGGCGCTCACGTCGCTCGCGCTAGCCATTGCCGCGCCTGCCGCTTTCGCCCAGACCACGCCAGATACCTTCGATCCAGTGATCGTCACCGCCAACCGCTATCCGCAGCACCTGAGCGAAGTATTGAGCGATACGCAGACCATCAGTTCGGAAGACATCGCGCGTTCGGGCGCCAGCTCGATTGTCGATCTGCTGCAAAAACAACGCGGCATCGAAGTGGCGCGTAACGGCGGCGCCGGCACCTCTGCCAGCGTATTCATCCGCGGCGCGAACAGCAACCAGAATATCGTGCTGGTTGACGGCGTGCGCATAGGCTCGTCCACCTTGGGTACGGCCAACTGGAGCGCCCTTCCCCTTTCCAGCATCGACCACATTGAAATCGTCTACGGCCCACTGAGCACCATGTACGGCGCGGATGCCATCGGCGGCGTGATCCAGATCTTCACGAAGAAAGGCGACGGTGCCACGCGCTTCTCCGCCTTCGCCGGTTACGGCAGCAACAACACGCGCCAGGTCGAAGCCCAAGTGGCCGGTTCCACCGGCGGTCCGAACAGCTTCAGCTATGCGCTGGCGGCTGGCAAGGAAAAATCGGATGGCTTCTCGGCCTCGAAGATCGGTGCATCGCCTGAGTACACCTACAATCCAGACAAAGACGGCTACGAGAAGGAAAGCTTCAGCGGCCAGTTCGGCTATCAGATGGCCAAAGGCCATGAAGTTGGCCTGACATTCCTGAATAGCGAGCTGAAAGCGCAGTATGACGCCGGTCCTGGCTACGATGCACGCGGCAACCAGAAGCTGGAAAACATTTCGGTCTTCACAAAGAATGAGTTCCTGCCCAACTGGACCAGCGAACTGCGTTATGCGGAAGCGCGCGACAAAGCCGGCGACGACAGCAGCGCCGGCTCGTGGGGCAAGAGCCAGATCGACACCAAGCAGACCGACCTGACCTGGCAGAACGACATCCGCATCGGGCGCGACAACCTGCAACTGCTGGCCAGCTACCGCGACGAAGACGTCACGTCGAGCAGCACGCCGGAAGTAACGGGTTCGCGCAACACCAAATCCTTCGCTGCAGCCTACAACATGGTGCGCGGCGCGCATCTGTTCAATATCAGCGGCCGTAGCGACGACAGCTCGGCATTCGGCACGCACAACACGGGCAGCGTCGCCTACGGCTACCGCATCAGCAACGCACTGCGCGCCAGCGCCAGCTACGGCACCAGCTTCCGCGCACCGACCTTCAATGAACTTTACTACCCAGGCTATGGCCTGGCGTCGAACAAGCCGGAACAGGGCCGCAATGCCGAAGTGGGTCTGCGTTACGACGACGGCGTATCGAAACTGAGCGCCAGCTACTACCACAACAAGGTCACCGACCTGCTGCTCAATACATCGCCTTGTCCAGATCCGCTGTTCACCGGCTACGGCTGCGCCTACAACGTCAACAAGGCGCTGCTGGAAGGCCTGACGATTGCGGGTGCACGCAAGTTCGGCGCGTTCAATGTCAGCGGCAACATCGACCTGCAAGATCCACGCGATGAAACCAAGGACAAGCAACTAGTACGCCGCGCCAAGAAACACGCCAACTTCGCCGTCGACTACACGCTGGGCGCGCTGACCTCGGGCGCCGAATGGCAGCTGTCGGGCAAGCGTTTTGACGATGCCGCCAACAAGAACGTCCTGGGCGGGTATGGCCTGGTCAATCTGTACGCCACCTACCAGTTCGCCCGCGACTGGTCGGTGCTGGCGCGCTGGAACAATATCGCCAACAAGGACTACGAACTGGCTCGCTTCTACGCGACGCCAGGCTCGAAAGTCTTCGTCGGCCTGCGCTACGGCATGAAATAAGCATGTAGTAATGATGTAAGCTGCGGGCGATGGCGCCATGCCATTGCCCGCAGTGCAGTTCCGCAGTCCCCGTTTTAAAGGTATGCATGCACCCATTTTTCCGCAATATGCGCCACCGCGCCACCGTGATCCTCACGGTGCTGGCCGCGTGCGCAGTTGCCAGCCTGATTTTCTCCGGCATGACCGGTTCGATCGCGATTCCGCTCGCCGACATGCCTTCCGCCCTGTTCCACGTCGTGCAGGGCAAGACCGATACCCTCGCCGCCACCCTGCTCGACCTGCGCCTGGGGCGCGCGCTGACCGCCTTTGTCACTGGCGCGGCGCTTTCCCTGGCCGGCGTCATGATGCAGGCGCTGCTGCGTAACCCGTTGGCCGATCCGTATGTGCTGGGCATTTCCGCCGGCGCTTCCGTCGGCGCCCTGGCCGCGCTGCTGTTCATGTGCGCGCTGTGGGTGGTCGATGCGGCCGCGTTTGCCGGCGCTGTCGGCGTCTCGATGCTGCTGTATTTCTTTGCGCGCCGCGACCTGCGTGGCGGCGCGGCGGCCGAAGGCGGCGCTTCATTGCTGCTGCTGACGGGCGTGATCCTGGCCTCGGCCTGCATGGCCATCGTCACCCTGATGCTGTCCATCGCCCCTGAAAGCCGCTTGCGCAGCATGATCTTCTGGATGATCGGCGACCTGTCCGGCGCCCCGGCGCGGGTGATGCCCTGGCTGGTACTGGCGGGCGCCCTGTTCTTCGCCTTGCGCTGTGCGCGCTCCCTGAATATCATGGCCCTGCACGCGGAAGCGGCCAGCACCCTGGGCGTGGGCGTGGGTGCCCTGCGCAAGGGACTGTTCTTCTGCTCCGGCCTGCTCACTGCCAGCGCCGTCACCAGCGCCGGCAGCGTGGGGTTTGTCGGCCTGATCGTGCCGCACGCGCTGCGTTTCGCCTGCGGCCCCGACCACCGCCTGCTGATCCCCGCCGCCGCACTGGCCGGCGGCACCTTCCTCGTGCTGGCCGATACGCTGGCGCGCACCGTGCTGGCACCGTTGCAACTGCCGGTCGGCGTCGTCACAGCCATGATAGGCGCGCCCGTCTTCCTGTACCAATTGCACCGCTTGCGCAGGGGATGAAACAAGCATGATCCGCACTTACCAACTGGGCCTGAAGGCCGGCACGCGCTCCCTCGTGAAAAACCTCATCTGGCAAATCAGGGAGGGCGAATGCTGGAGCGTGATCGGCCGCAACGGCGCCGGCAAGAGCACCTTGCTGCGCACCCTGGCCGGCTTGCGCGAACCCGATGCCGGCCACGTGACGATACAAGGCCGCGCCCTGGTCGACTGGCCGCTAGAAGCGCTAGCGCGCGAACGGGCCTTCCTGGCGCAGGCGCGGCATGACGCCTTCTCGTACCGCGTGATCGAAACGGTGCTGTCGGCGCGCCATCCATATCACGACAGCCATTACTGGGAAGGCAGCGACGACCAGCGCATCGCCATGGCGGCGCTGGCCTCGATGGAAGTGGAGCACCTGGCCGAGCGCGACGTGCGCAGCCTGTCCGGCGGCGAGCGCCAGCGCGTGGCGATCGCCGCCATGCTGGCGCAGGATACGCCCTTGCTGCTGCTGGACGAACCGGCCAACGCGCTGGACCTGGCGCACCAGGTCAGCGTCATGGGCCTGCTGGCCAGGCTGTGCCGCGAACAGAATAAAACCGTGGTGATGGTCGGGCATGACCTGAACCTGGCGCATAGCGTCTCGACCCATGCGCTGCTGCTGATGGGCGATGGCGGCTGGCTGGCCGGCGCCGTGGCCGAGGTGATGCAGGCATCCATCCTGAGCGACTACCTGGGCCACCCGATCGAGATCATCGATCACGGCAAACGCAAGATATTCATACCAAAAGAGGATCAGCAATGAGCGAGAACAAAGCAGTCGATGCGGATACCGCCGCTATCAACGAACGCCACCGCGTGCGCATGGAACGCAAGAAGGCCATCATCGATGCGGCCATCGCCAAGGCCGACAAGGAAATCGGCATCATCATCGTCAACACGGGCAATGGCAAGGGCAAGAGTTCGAGCGGCTTCGGCATGGCCATCCGTGCCATGGGCCACGGCATGAAAGTGGGCGTGGTGCAGTTCATCAAGGGCGCCATGTCGACCGGCGAAGAAAAATTCCTGCGCCGCTTCCCCGACGAAATCAGTTTTCATGCGATGGGCGAAGGCTATACCTGGGAAACGCAGAACCGCGAGCGCGACATCGAAAAAGCCGAACTGGCGTGGGAACAGGCGAAGACCTTCCTGGCCGACCCAAGCTACGGCCTGGTGCTGTTCGACGAACTCAATATCGCCCTCAAGTACAACTACCTCGACGTGCATAAAGTCATCGCCGACCTGCTGGAGCGCCCGCACATGCAGCACGTGGTCATCACGGGCCGCGGCGCACCCGACGAATTGATCGCCATCGCCGACACGGTCACCGAGATGGCTGTCGTCAAGCATGCGTATGCGGCCGGCATCGGCGCGCAAATCGGCACCGAGTGGTAACAGCGCCATGACGCGCACCCTGGTCTTCGGCGGCGCCCGGTCCGGCAAAAGCGCCCATGCGGAACAACTGGCGCAAGCCTCCGGCAAGGAAGTGCTCTACCTCGCCACAGCGCAGACGGGCGACGGCGAAATGGCCGCGCGTATCGCGCACCACCGGGCGCAGCGCCCGGCCGGGTGGGTGACTATCGAAGAACCGCTGCGCCTGGGAGAGGCCATCCTGCGGGAAGCAAGGCCCGGCAGGCTGCTGCTGGTCGACTGCCTGACCCTGTGGCTGACCAACCTGATGTTTTCCAGCGGCGAGACCTATCCGGATGTGGGCAACATCGCCCTGCCTGAACTGTTTCACAGCGAGCGCGCGCACCTGCTGTATGCGCTGGCGGAAATCGAAGACAGCGGCTGCGACATTGTGCTGGTGTCGAACGAAGTGGGCATGGGCATCGTGCCCTACGGCGCCATCTCGCGCTGCTTCACCGATGAAGCGGGCCGCTTGAACCAGGCCGTGGCCGCCGTGTGCGACAAAGCTGTCTTTGTCGCCGCCGGCCTGCCGCTGTACCTGAAAGGCGGTCCATGCTGAGCGGCTTGTCGCTGCCCATGCTGGCGGCCCTCATGACGGCTGGCGTGCTGCTCGACATGCTGCTGGGCGAGACGCGCCGCTGGCATCCGCTGGTCGGTTTTGGCCGCCTGGCCAGCGCCCTGGAACGCCTGCTGAACCGGGGTCGCGCACGTTTCATGCGCGGCATGCTGGCATGGATGCTGGCCGTGCTGCCACTCAGCTACGCCGCCTGGTGGCTGTGCGGCCTGGCCGGTGCCGCCCTGCACGTCTCCCTGTTGTATCTATGTCTGGGCCTGCGCAGCCTGCGCGACCACAATCAGCCGATCGCCGACGCCCTGGCCATCGATGACCTGGACAACGCGCGCCTGCTGACGGCGCGCATCGTCAGCCGCGACACGGCCAACGCCGACGCGGCCAGCCTGGCCAAGGCCAGCACGGAATCCCTGCTGGAAAACGGCAACGACGCCGTCTTCGGCACCCTGTTCTGGTTTGCCGTGGCGGGCGGCCCCGGCGCCGTGCTGTTCCGCCTGGCGAATACGCTCGACGCCATGTGGGGCTACCGCAATGCGCGCTACGACTGGTTCGGCTGCTGCGCCGCGCGCATCGACGACATCTTGAATTACCTGCCGGCGCGCCTGACGGCCCTGTCCTACGTCTTGCTGGGAAAGCGCATGGCCGATAAAAAACGCGCCTGGCAGTGCTGGCGCAGCCAGGCGCCAAATTGGGGCAGCCCGAACGCGGGTCCCGTGATGGCCAGCGGCGCCGGCGCCCTGGGACTGGCCCTCGGTGGCGACGCTATCTACGACGGCGAACTGGAACGCCGTCCGCCGCTGGGCAGCGGCCGTCCCGCCGAAGCGCGCGACATCGACCGCGCCTGGCGCCTGGTGGCCGAAACTGCCGTCTTGTGGCTGATCTGGATGGCGCTGCTGGCGGGCCTGGACTACCTGAAGGGGAAATACCTTGCTTGAACATGGCGGCAACCTGCGCGACGCCGCGCGCGAATATGGCCGGCCCATCGCCGACTGGATCGACCTGTCGACAGGCATCAATCCGCACGGGTATGCAGCGCCAGCACCCGACGCCAGCGCCTGGCACCGGCTGCCGGAAGCCGATCCCGCGCTGGCCGCTACCGCTTGCGCCTACTACGACGCGCCAGCCATGCTGCCCGTGGCAGGTACGCAGGCCGCCATCCAGGCCCTGCCCCGGCTGCGCGCGCCGTCGCGCGTGGTGGTGGCCGCGCCCTCATATGCGGAACACGCGCACCATTGGGGACAGCACGGCCATCAATTGCGGCAAATGCCATATGCGCAGCTGGCCGATGCCGTTGACAGCTGCGACGTGCTGGTGATCTGCAACCCGAACAACCCCACCGGGGAGCGCATCGCCCCCGAACTGCTGCTGGCATGGGCGGGCAGGATGGCCGCGCGCGGCGGCTGGCTGGTGGTCGATGAAGCGTTTGGCGACACGGAAACGCACGCCAGCCTCGGCCCCCATAGCGGCCAGCCGGGCCTGATCGTGCTGCGCTCGGTGGGCAAATTCTTTGGCCTGGCGGGATTGCGCCTGGGCTTTGTCGCCGCCCCTCCCGCTTTGTTGGCGCAGCTGGCCGACATGCTGGGACCGTGGACCGTCAGCGGCCCGGCGCAGCAGGTGGCGCTGACGGCCCTCGCCGACACGCACTGGCAAGGCGCCATGCGTGACCGCCTGCGTGGCGAAGGCGCGCGCCTGCAGCAACTGCTCGCCAGCCACGGCATCGCCAGCGGCGGCACGGCGCTGTTCCAGTGGTGGCCGGAAGAACGCGCCGAGGCCTTCTGGCGCCACATGGCGGAAGCGGGCATCTGGGTGCGCCTGTTCCGCCACGCGGCCCACGGCATCCGCCTGGGCCTGCCCCCCGACGAACCCGCCTGGCTGCGCCTGCAGCAGGCCCTCACCGCATGGAAAAAGACATGAACCACCTGAAAACCGCATTGCTGCTGGCCGGACTGATTTCGCTGCAGGCGCACGCCGCCATCAGCGTGCGCGACGACGATGGCAATACCGTCACCGTGGCAAAACCCGCGCAGCGTATCCTGGCGCTGGCGCCGCACATCACGGAATTGCTGTTCGCGGCCGGCGGCGGCGAGAAGATCGTCGGCGTCGTCAGCTACAGCGACTACCCGGAAGCGGCGAAGAAAATTCCGCAAGTGGGCGACAACCGCCAGTACGACATGGAGCGCATCATCGCCATGAAGCCGGACCTGATCGTCGTCTGGATGCATGGCAGCGCCGAGCGCCAGATCGCCATGCTGCGCCAGCTGAAAGTGCCCATCTATCACAGCGAGCCGCGCAAGCTGGCCGACATCCCCAGCGGCATCGAACGCCTGGGCCAGCTGATGGGAACAGAACAAGTGGCCAAACCCGTCGCCGCGCAGCTGCGCAACAAACTGGCCAGCCTGACGGCGCAGTACGCGCAACGCCCGCCCGTGCGCGTGTTTTACCAGGTATGGGACAAGCCTTTGTATACCCTCAGCGGTTCGAGCATCATCAGCGACTCCATGCGCGTGTGCGGCGGACAGAATATCTTCGCCGCGATGAAGGTGGTGGCGCCCGTCGTCACGCCGGAAGGCGTGCTGCAGGAAGACCCGGAAGTCATTTTCGGCACCAGTGAAAAGAGCGACCCGCGCAGCGAAGGCGGCCTGGCCATGTGGCGTGCCTTCCCGTCGATGACGGCCGTGCGCAAGAATAACCTGTTCCGGCTGAATGGCGACTTGCTGAACCGCGCCGGTCCGCGCATGATCGAAGGCACGGCCGCCATGTGCGGACAGCTGGAAGTGGCGCGCCAGCGCCGTGCCAAGGCAGCGCAATGAGCCACTACCAGCGCATCGCCTGCCTGTCGACGGAAGCGGTGGAAACCCTGTATGCGCTGGGCGCCGAAGACACCATCGCGGGCATTTCCGGCTTTACCGTGCGGCCACCGCGCGCGCGCGAGGAAAAAACCAAGATCAGCGGTTTTTCGTCGGCGAACCTGGAACGCATCCTGGCCGTGCAGCCGGACCTGGTGATCGGCTTTTGCGACATGCAGGCCGACATCTGCCGCGACCTGGTCAACGCCGGCATCGAAGTGCACCAGTTCAACCAGCGCACGGTGGACGGCATCCTGCGCATGATCGCCGTGCTGGCAGCGCTGGTGCGGCGCGAGGAAGCGGGCCAGGCGCTGATCGCCAGCCTGCGCGCGAACATCGCCACTGCCCGCGACCACGCCGCCGCCTGGACGCGCAAGCCCGTGATTTACTTTGAAGAGTGGAACGAACCTCTGATGAGCGGCATCGGCTGGGCGGCGGAACTGATCGAGATCGCCGGCGGCGCCGACGCCTTCCCGGAACTGTCGACGCAGCCGGGCGCGAAGGAACGCATCATCGCCGATCCTTTGGCGGTAGTCGCGCGCGCGCCCGACATCATCATTGCCAGCTGGTGCGGCAAGAAATTCCAGCCGGCGCAACTGGCGGCACGCGCTGGCTGGGAGGCGATTCCCGCCGTACGCAATGGCATGCTCTTCGAAATCAAGTCGCCTGACATACTTTCTCCCGGTCCAGCCGCCATCACGGAGGGCTTGCGCCAGATCAGCGACATCATCGCGCAGTGGCAAAACTGGCAGGAGCGGCAGGCATGAAGTCGCCCTTTCCCGCCCTGATGGTGCAGGGCACGACCTCCGACGCGGGCAAGAGCACCGTCGTCGCTGCCCTGTGCCGCCTGCTGAAACGGCGCGGCGTGACGGTGGCGCCGTTCAAGCCGCAAAACATGGCCCTGAATAGCGCCGTGACAGCGGACGGCGGCGAGATCGGCCGCGCCCAGGCCCTGCAGGCGCTGGCCTGCGGCATCGCGCCGCACACGGACATGAACCCGGTGCTCTTGAAACCGTCGTCGAACACGGGCGCGCAAGTGATCATCCACGGCAAGGTGCGCGCCGAGATGGATGCGCGCGACTACCAGCAATATAAAACCATCGCCATGGGCGCCGTGCTGGAATCGTACGCGCGCTTGCGCCAGCAATACGACGCCGTCGTCGTCGAAGGCGCGGGCAGCCCGGCGGAAGTCAATTTACGCGCGCGCGATATCGCCAACATGGGCTTTGCGGAAGCCGTCGACTGCCCGGTGATCCTGGTGGCCGACATCGACCGGGGTGGCGTCTTCGCGCACATCATCGGCACCCTGGCGTGCCTGTCCGACAGCGAGCGGGCGCGCATCATCGGCTTTGTCATCAACCGCTTCCGCGGCGACATCTCGCTGCTGCAACCGGGCATCGAATGGCTGGAACAGCAGACGGGCAAACCCGTGCTGGCCGTGCTGCCGTATCTGCAAGGCCTGTTCCTCGACGCGGAAGACGCCGTCGAGGCAATGCAGGCCGAACGGGGCGCCTTCAAGGTGGTGGTGCCGCAGCTGCCGCGCATCAGCAACCACACGGATCTCGACGCCCTGCGCGCGCATCCCGGCATCGACCTGCAATTCATCAGACAGGGGCAGCCGATACCGCCGGCCGACCTGGTGATCCTGCCCGGCAGTAAAAACACGCGCGGCGACCTGGCCTGGCTGCGGCAGCAGGGCTGGCCCGCCTACCTGGCGAAACACCTGCGCTATGGCGGCAAGGTGCTCGGCATCTGCGGCGGTTTCCAGATGCTGGGGCAGTCCGTGCACGACCCGCTGGGCGTGGAAGGACAAGCCGGCGCATCGCCGGCACTGGGCCTGCTGGACATGGCGACCGAGCTGACGGCGCAAAAAACGCTGGAGCAGGTGGCGGGCCACTGCGCGTTTGCCGGCGCGGATCAAGCTGCCGTGGCCGGCTATGAAATCCACATGGGCGTGTCGCATGGCGCGGCCTTGCAGCAGCCCGCCTTTGTCATCGCGGGCCGGCCGGAAGGCGCCGTGTCACAGGACGGGCAAATCCTGGGCAGCTATTTGCACGGCATGTTCGACACGCCCGCCGCCTGTTCCGCGCTGCTGCGCTGGGCGGGGCTGGCGTCGGCGCACACGGTCGACACCGCTGCCCTGCGCGAAGCGAGCCTGGAGCGCATCGCCGATGCGGCACTGCCATTGCTGGAGGCACTGGAAAAGCTGGAATGCCGATAAAAATTTCATAGCAGCAACAACAGGGCGCTGCGGCGGCGACGCAGCGCGCCCATTTATGTGACAATTGCTGGCATTCCCCAGGCGCAGCACTCCTTACCAGGCCACGCATCCATGTCCAGTTCCCCGATTAAAAGCTACCTTCCCTGGGTGGTCGCCACCGCCCTGTTCATGGAGCAACTCGACTCCACCATCGTCAACACCGCCATTCCCGCCATGGCCGCCAGCCTGAACGTAACGCCGCTGAGCCTGAAAGCCGTCGTCACCAGCTACATCCTGAGCCTGGCCGTGTGCATTCCCATCAGCGGCTGGATGGCCGACCGCTTCGGCACGCGGCGCGTGTTTTCCGCCGCTGTCGCCATCTTCACCATCGCCTCCATCCTCTGCGGCCTGTCCGTCAATTCGCCGATGCTGGTGGCGGCGCGCCTGCTGCAAGGGGTGGGCGCGGCCATGATGATGCCGGTGGGCCGGCTCACCATCATCCGTACCTTTCCCAAGTCGCAATTGCTGGCGGCCATGAACTTCGTCATCATCCCGGCCCTGATCGGCCCCTTGCTGGGGCCCACGGTGGGCGGTCTGATCGTGCACTGGCTGTCGTGGCGCGAGATTTTCTTCGTCAACGTGCCCGTCGGCCTGGTGGCGCTGTACCTGGCGCACCGCTACATGCCCGACTACTACGGCGACAAGCCGCGTCCGCTGGACCTGATCGGCCTGGTGCTGTTCGGCACGGGCATCGCGCTGCTGTCGTGGCTGCTGGAAGTCTTTGGCGAACACAAGATCGACCCCACCTCGGCCGCCGTGCTGCTGTTCATTTCCATCAGCCTGCTGGCCGCGTATGCCTGGCATTCGAGCGAAGTGCTGCACCCGCTGCTGCGCCTGACCCTGTTCAAGATCCGTACCTTCCGCGTCTCCGTGGTGGGCGGCTTCGTCACGCGCCTGGGCGTGGGTGGCCTGCCCTTCCTGTTGCCGCTGCTGTACCAGCTGGGCCTGGGACTGCCGGCCTGGCAGTCGGGCTTGCTGATGATGCCGTCGGCGGCCGCCGCCATGGGCATGAAATTCATTTCCGCGCGCGTGCTGGCCCGCTTCGGCTATCGTCAGGTACTGATCGTCAACACGGTGCTGATCGGCGTGACCATCGCCATGTTTTCGCTGGTGAATGTCGGCACGCCCCTGTACGTGATTGTCGCCATCAGCCTGTGCATGGGCTTTTTTAACTCATTGCAGTTTTCCAGCATGAACACCATCGCCTATGCCGACGTCGACAAGGGCGATTCCAGCATGGCCAGCACCATCGCCAGTTCGATGCAGCAGCTGTCGATGAGCTTTGGCCTGGCTTTCGGTTCGCTGATCACGGGCTGGTACCTGGGCGACATGCCGCAATCGGACCGCGCCATGCTCAGCACGGCCCTGCACCACGCCTTCCTGACCCTGGCGGCGTTGACGATCCTCTCGTCCCTGACGTTCTGGACCCTGCGCCGCGACGATGGCGAAAGCATCAGCAAGGGCACGGACAGCGACGAGGACGATGCGGACGAGGTCAAGGCCCAGGCTGTTGTGCAGACGGAAGTACAAACCTCGAAAAGCTGAGCCACATCAAGCTTGCCGCCAGCGCCACTGGCGCTTCGGCCTGCCGCTGCTACCGTGACGGCAGGAGGCGCACATGGCGGCCGAGCAGCGGTTTGCATGGAAGGGCACGGACCGCCATGGCCAGGCGGTCGCTGGCGTCCTGCGCGCGCTTGACGCCAGCGCCGCCAGTGTCGCGCTGCGGCGCCAGGGCATCCTGGCCAGCGAGGTCAAGGCCGCGCGCGCGGCGCCCGGCAAGGCCATCACGCACAAGGATATCGCCCTGTTTACGCGCCAGCTGTCGACCATGATGGCGGCCGGCGTGCCCCTGCTGCACGCTTTCGACATCGCCGGCAAGGGCCACGCCAAGCCCGCCATCACCGAGCTGATGCAGGACTTGCGCCACGCTATCGAAGCGGGCAGCAGCCTGCAGCAGGCGTTCCGCCAGTTTCCCCTGCTGTTTGACGCGCTGTATTGCAACCTGCTGGCGGCCGGCGAGCAGGCCGGCATCGTGCAGGAATTGCTGGCGCGCCTGGCCACGCACCAGGAAAAGTCCATCGCCCTGCGGCGGCAGATACGCGGCGCGCTGATGTATCCGCTGGCCATCGTGCTCGTCGCCATCGTCGTCACGGCCCTCATCATGAGCGTCGTCGTGCCGGCGTTTCGCCAGGTCTTCGACAGTTTCGGCGCGCCCTTGCCGCTGCCCACCCTGGCCGTGATGGGCCTGTCGGCCTTTCTCGTGCGCCACTGGCTGGCCCTGCTGGCGGGGCTGGCCGCGGCCGGCCTGCTGCTGCGCCTGGCCTGGCGCCGTTCGCCTGGCCTGCGCCGGCATGCGCAAGTGCAGGCGCTGCGCTTGCCCCTGTTCGGCCCGCTCTTGCGCAAGGCAGCGGTTGCCCGCTGGACACGCACCCTGGCCGCCATGTTCGCCGCCGGCGTGCCCCTGCTCGACTCGCTCGACCTGGTGGGCGCTGCCGCCCATCACGTCGAGTACCAGGAAGCGACGGCCCGCATCGAACGCGAAATCCGCGCCGGCGGCAGCCTGGCCCTGGCCATGCAGCACAGCGGCGTGTTTCCCCCGCTGCTGACACAGCTGGCCCTCATCGGTGAAGAGTCCGGCGCGCTCGACGCCATGCTGTCGCGCGCGGCCGACATCATCGAAAGCGAAATCGAAGCCACGGTGGCCATCCTGTCGGCGCTGATGGAACCGGCGCTGATGGTGGTGCTGGGCGTGCTGGTGGGCGGCCTGGTGATCGCCCTGTATTTGCCGATTTTCAAGCTGGGCGCGGTGATTTGACTGATCGCCGCGAGCAAAACGCCCCCAGGCGCGGGCGGATGTCTTACACTGCGGCAGTGCCACCCAATGTTTGCGCGGCAACATTCACCACCCCGGACTAGTTCACCATGCTGCAAGATACCCTGTTGTTCGCCGCGCCCGGCAATCTGCCCGTCGCCCTCGTCGCTGCCCTGTTCGGCCTGATCGTCGGCAGCTTCCTGAATGTGGTGATCCACCGCCTGCCAAACATGATGCAGCGCGAGTTCGACAATGACGTGGCGCAGGCCAACGGCCAGCCGCCGCCGCACACGGAGCGCTACAACCTGATGCTGCCGCACTCGAACTGCACCGCCTGCGGCCACCGCATCACGGCCATGGAAAACATTCCCGTCATCAGCTACTTGCTGCTGCGTGGCAAGTGCAGTGCGTGCAAGGCGCCCATCTCCTTGCGCTACCCGCTGGTGGAACTGCTGACGAGCGCACTGTCGGCCCTGTTGATCTGGCACTTCGGCAGCGGCTGGACGGGCCTGGCCGCGCTCGTCTTTGCCTGGCTGCTGATCACCATGACTTTCATCGATGCGGATACTCAATTTCTGCCCGATGACCTGACCTATCCGCTGCTGTGGGCCGGCCTGCTGGTGAATATCAATGGCACATTCGCCCCCCTGCAAGACGCCGTCATCGGCGCGGCCGCCGGCTATCTGGCGCTGTGGAGTGTCTACTGGGCCTACAAGCTGGCGACAGGCAAGGAGGGAATGGGGTATGGTGACTTCAAGTTGCTGGCGGCGCTCGGCGCCTGGCTGGGCTGGACCATGCTGCCGACGATCATCCTGCTGTCCTCCATCGTCGGCGCCGTGGTCGGCATCGGCCTGATCGTCTTTGCCAGGCACAGCCGCGACAAGGTCATTCCGTTCGGCCCTTACCTGGCCGCGGCGGGTCTGGTCACCCTCCTGTACGGCGCACCGCTGTCACGACTCACCTTCGGCCTGACGGGCTGATTTTTTACAGCAGCGACGCTGCCCAGCATAGGATAAGAGATGCACATACAGAACGCGCCCTACTTCAGCGTGGGACTCACTGGCGGTATCGGTTGCGGCAAGAGCACGGTCGCCGACCTGTTCGCCGCACGCGGCGCCTCCATCGTCGATACCGACCAGATCGCGCACAGTCTGACGGCGCCGAATGGCGCGGCCATGCCTGCCCTGGTGGCGCAATTCGGTCCCGATTTTGCGGACGCGCGCGGCGCCCTCGACCGCAACAAAATGCGCAAGCTGGTGTTTTCCGACGCCGCCGCGAAGGCGAAGCTGGAAGCCATCCTGCACCCGCGCATCCGCCAGGCCACCCTGGCGGCGGCCGCCGAGGCGAAGGGCAGCTACGTGATCTTTGCCGTGCCGCTTCTGGTCGAGTCGGGCGGCTGGGTGGAGAGGGTCAACCGCGTGCTGGTCATCGATTGCCTGGAAAGCCTGCAGGTCGCGCGCGTGATGGCGCGCAACGGCTTATCGGAAGAACAAGTCAAAGCCATCATGGCCACGCAGGCGACGCGCGCCATGCGCCTGGCGGCAGCGGACGATGTGATCGACAACAATGGCGATTTGGCGGCGCTGGAACCGCAGATCGCCCAGTTGCACGATTTATATCTGGCATTTTCAAAAAGAATGGCCGGAAACGGGTCGCAACGTTTGTAATTTGTCGACGCTTGGTTCAAAATCACGGGATTGTTTGCAGGTCCTTACTTAAGGGAATTATTTTGATTGTCTACGAATACCCTTTCAATGAACGCATACGTACCTTGTTGCGGCTGGAAGACTTGTACGACAAATTCAAGTTCTTCATTCAGCAAGAACATGCAATGCAGCATCATGTTGCCTTGGCAACTATTTTCGACATGCTCGAAGTGGCCGGCCGCGCCGACCTGAAGTCCGACCTGCTGCAGGAACTCGAGCGCCAGCGCCAGAGTTTGCTGGGCTACCGCAGCAACCCCAATGTGGAACCGGAAACCCTGGATGCCATCTTGGGCGAACTCGACAGTGTCAGCGGCGCCCTGGTGGCGGCGCAAGGCAAGACGGGCCAGAATATCCGCGACAATGAATGGCTGATGAGCATCCGTGGCCGCACCATCATCCCGGGCGGCGCCTGCGAATTCGACTTGCCGTCCTACTTTGCCTGGCAAAAACGCAGCTCGGAGCAGCGCCTGACCGATATCCACGCGTGGTTCGCCCCGCTGGCGCCCCTGTTCGATGCGCTGGCACTCGTGCTGCGCCTGCTGCGCGATTCCGGCGGCCCCGTTAAACTGATCGCCAACGGCGGCAGCTACCAGCAAATGCTGCAAGGCAAGGTGTACCAGATGCTGCGTTTGAGCCTGGATGAAAACAGCGGCGCCATTCCGGAAATTTCCGCCAACAAATACATGCTGTGGGTGCGCTTCACTACCCAGGGCGGCGACTTGAAACCCAAGCCGCTGGAAGAAGATGTCCCATTCGAGCTCACGCTCTGTAATTTTTAACTGTAATTGCCATGACCGTAGTCAACTGCCCTACCTGCGCCGCCAAAGTCGAATGGACTGAAGCCAACAAATACCGCCCCTTCTGCTCGGAACGCTGCAAACAGATCGACCTGGGTGCCTGGGCCGAGGAAAAATACACGATCCCCGCCGCCGACCCGTTTGAAGATCCGCTGGCAGACGAAGACAACAAGCCGCAGTAAGACGTAATAAGCCGCCATACGCCTCACTTAAACGGATTTTCCAGGCGCAGCCCCTGCGCCGCGAAACTGTCGAGCCTGCCACTGACCACCGTCAAGCCATAGGCGATACCCATCGCCGCGATCTGCCTATCGACGCCGTGCGTCTGGCCGCGGGCATGCAGGCGCGCACACACGAGCGCGCAATCGAGGTCGAATTCCAGCAGCCGCGGCGCATACTCCGCCAGCACGGCTTCCAGCCAGCCTTCCAGCGCCAGTGCTTCCAGCGCCGCCTCGCGCCGCCAGCTGCACTGTATCCCTGCGCGCAATTGCGCGATCACCTGCACCGGCACATAGCGCGCCTCGGGCGCCACCCGCTCGAAAAAATCGGCCACGCCCGCCTGTGCGGCGCCGCCCTTGCGCGATGCAACGATCACATCCGTATCGAGCAGGTAAGCGGGCATAATCGTGGTGATTCAGGGGCGGCGCTCGAAATCCGCATCCAGCCCCACGTCGGGCATGCTGCGCAAAATATCGTCGAGCGGACGCTTTGGCAGCGGCCGCAAGGCGCTGCGCAGGATGTCGCGGTGCTCGTCCTCGATGCTGCGCCCGTGCGCGCGGGCACGCTTGTGCAAAGCGGCAATCAGCAATTCATCGGTATCGGTAAAGGTCAGTGTCAGCGGCATGCGAGACTCCCCGGTGCGTGATGAAAGCACTGTAGCGCAAAGCGCGCGCGATACAAGGAAAGTAACAGGAAAGCTTGCGCCAGCACGCAGCATGCTGCTGCCCGCTGGCACAAGTAAGATTATGCGGGCGCGAGGGATTCCCGGCGTACCTCATCCAACCATTCCAGCAGGGGAATGGTGGCAGGCAGCAAGGGCTCGACGCCCACCGTGCCCTGCCAGGCGAACGCCTGCCCTTCCAGGCTTTGCGGCTCGCCCCGCCACTCGCGGCTGATGTAGAAATGCAGGCGCACATGGGCGTGCGGATACACATATTCCACGCCGCACCAGGCTTCGGCGCTGTCGATATACAGGCCCAGCTCCTCGACAAACTCGCGTTTGAGCGCATCGAGAATGGCTTCGCCCGGCTCGACTTTGCCGCCAGGAAACTCCCAATAGCCGTCATACGGCTTGCCGGCCGGGCGCTGGCCCAGCAGCACGTCGCCATTCGGCTTCATCAGGATGCCGACGGCCACGTCGACCGGTTGGATTTTGACTGCGCTCATTGCGGCAGCTTCCCTGCAGGAAGTTTCCCCGCATAGTCGCGCGCGAATTGCCAGGCTACCCGGCCCGAGCGCGAACCGCGCTGCAAGGCCCAGCGCAGGGCGTCGCCGCGCGCTTGCGCGATCTGCTCCGGCGTGCAGCCGAACGTGGCCAGCCAGTGGGCGGCGATATCCAGGTAGTCATCCTGCTTGAACGGGTAGAACGACAGCCACAGGCCGAAGCGCTCGGACAGCGAGATTTTCTCTTCCACCGTCTCGCCCGGATGCAAATCGCCGTTGTCGTCCGTCTTGTAGCTGGTATTGTCCGACATGCGCTCGGGCATCAGGTGGCGCCGGTTCGAGGTGGCGTAGATCAGCACGTTGTCCGATTGCGCGGCGATGCTGCCGTCGAGCGCCACTTTCAGCGCCTTGTAGCCGCTCTCGCCTTCCTCGAACGACAGGTCGTCGCAAAAGATGATGAAGCGCTCGGGGCGCGCCGCCACCATGTCGACGATGTCGGGCAAGTCTGCCAGGTCGGCTTTATCCACTTCGATCAGGCGCAGGCCCTGGCCGGAAAACTGGTTCAGGCAAGCCTTGATCAGCGACGACTTGCCCGTGCCGCGCGCGCCCGTCAGCAGCACATTGTTGGCGGGGCGGCCGCTGACGAACTGGCGCGTGTTCTGCTCGATCTGCGCTTTTTGCGTGCCGATATTGTGCAAGTCGTCGAACGCGATGTGCGACACATGCGCCACGGCCTGCAGGCAAGGCAGCGCGCCCGGCCGGCGGCGCCAGCGGAAGGCAAAGCTGTTCCAGTCCGGCGCGGGCACGGCCTGCGGCAGGATCGCTTCCACCCGCGCCAGCAAGGCCTCGGCGCGGATCAGGAATTGATCGAGGCTGGTCATGAGCGGTAGTCGGCGTTGATCGACACGTAGTCATGCGACAAATCGCAGGTCCACAGGGTGGCCGTGGCATCGCCGCGCGCCAGTTTCACGCGGATGGTGATTTCGCTTTGCTGCATCACGCGCTGGCCGTCCTGCTCCTGGTAGTCGGGATTGCGGCCGCCGTTCTTGGCCACCCACACATCGTCCAGGTACAGGTTCAGCTGGCCCACGTCCAGGTCGTCCACGCCCGCATAGCCGATGGCGGCCAGGATGCGGCCCAGGTTCGGATCGGAGGCGAAGAACGCGGTTTTCACCAGCGGCGAATGGGCGATGGAATAGGCGATCTTGCGGCACTCTTCCACGTTGCGGCCGTCTTCCACCGTGACCGTCATGAACTTGGTGGCGCCTTCACCGTCGCGCACGATGGCTTGCGCCAGGAAGGTCGACAGTTCGGTGACGGCGGCCGCCAGTTCCGCGTAGTGCGGCGAATCGATGGAATCGATCACCAGGCTGCCGGCGCCCGTGGCCACCAGCATGAACGAGTCATTGGTGGACGTATCGCCGTCGATGGTGATGCAGTTGAACGACTTGTCGGCTGCTTGTTTCACCAGCTGGTCCAGCACCGGTTGCGCCACGGTGGCGTCAAACGCCAGGAAACCCAGCATGGTGGCCATGTTCGGCTTGATCATGCCGGCACCCTTGCTGATGCCCGTCAGTGTCACCGCGTGGCCACCGATGGTGACCTTGCGCGAGCCGGCTTTCGGCTGCGTGTCGGTGGTCATGATGGCTTCGGCGGCCGAGAACCAGTTGTCGGACGTCAGCGCAGCCACGGCTTGCGGCAAGCCGGCGACCAGGCGCTGCACCGGCAGCGGTTCGAGGATCACGCCAGTGGAAAACGGCAAAATCTGCTGCGGCGTGCAGCCGAGCAGCTCGGCCAGCGCGGCGCAGCTGGCCTGCGCGTCAGCCAGGCCCGATTCGCCCGTGCCCGCGTTGGCATTGCCTGTATTGACCAGCAGCGCGCGGATCGGCGCGGCGCCGGCTGTGACGGCGGCCAGATTGGCCTTCGAGATTTGCACGGGCGCGGCGCAGAAGCGGTTCAGGGTGAACACGCCGGCCACGGTGGCCGTCGGCGCCAGGTTCAATACCAGCAAATCCTTGCGGTTGGGTTTCTTGATACCGGCTTCGGCAACACCGATTTCAATGCCGGCGACGGCTTGCAAGTCGGCGGCGACGGGCTTGGGAGAATTGACGGCCATAGGAGTTCTTCTGCGAGGGAAAATGGAAGCGCTATTGTAGCGCCTTCGCGGCACCGGTGAACATGCGTGTCCAACCATGCGCGCCCGTCAATTGAAAAGGCATAAAAAAACGGAGACCGTAGTCTCCGTTTTTGCTCAGGCTGTCAAACCGCCTTATGCCAGCTTGCCGTGGCAAGCTTTGTATTTTTTACCGCTGCCGCAAGGGCATGGATCGTTGCGGCCCACTTTGACGCCCATGCTCACGCTCATGTCGTCGACGTTGTCCATGTTGCCGCCGGCCACAGGCGCCAGCAGTTCTTCCGGCGCCGCGTTCGGGTCGAATTCGGCGTGCTGGTAGTGCACGTTTTCCACGTGCGACTGCTGCATTGCCTGTTCGGCGGCATCGACTTCTTCGCGCGACTGGATACGTACCGTCATCACGTGCTTCGTGACGTCGTTCTTGATCATGTCGAGCATCTGGCCAAACAGTTCAAACGCTTCGCGCTTGTATTCCTGTTTCGGATTCTTCTGCGCATAGCCGCGCAGGTGAATACCCTGGCGCAGGTGATCGAGCGCCGCCAGGTGTTCGCGCCAGTGGCTGTCCACGCTTTGCAGCATGACATTGCGCTCGAAGCCGCCAAACGATTCCTTGCCGACGATATCGATCTTCGACTGGTACACGGCGTCGGCCGAGGCCAGCACTTTTTCCAGGATCTCTTCGTCCGTCAGGGTCGGATCGGATTCCAGCATTTGCTGCAGCGGCAAGTCGATCAGCCATTCGCCGGACAAGGTATTTTCCAGGCCCTTGATATCCCACTGCTCTTCCACCGATTCTTCCGGCACGTACTGGTGCACCAGGTCGGTGAACACGCCGTGGCGCAGGGAAGCGATCATGTCCGAGATGTCGGTCGTTTCCAGCAGCTCGTTACGCTGCTGGTAAATTACCTTGCGCTGGTCGTTGGCGACGTCATCGTATTCCAGCAATTGCTTGCGGATGTCGAAGTTGCGCGCTTCCACCTTGCGCTGGGCCGATTCGATCGAACGCGAGACGATGCCTGCCTCGATCGGTTCACCTTCCGGCATTTTCAGGCGGTCCATCACGGCGCGCACGCGGTCGCCGGCGAAGATGCGCAGCAGCGCGTCGTCGAGCGACAGGTAGAAGCGCGACGAACCCGGGTCGCCCTGGCGGCCGGCACGGCCACGCAGCTGATTGTCGACGCGGCGCGATTCGTGGCGTTCGGTGCCGATGATGTGCAAGCCGCCCGCATTGACCACGTGGTCGTGCAGTGACTGCCATTCATCGCGCAGCTTCTGCGCCTGCGCAGCCTTGTCGGCGTCGCTCAGCTCAGGATTGGCTTCGATGAACTTGATCTGGTTTTCCACGTTACCGCCCAACACGATGTCGGTACCGCGACCGGCCATGTTGGTGGCGATGGTGATGGCCTTCGGACGGCCTGCCTGGGCGATGATTTCCGCTTCGCGCGCATGCTGTTTTGCGTTCAGCACGTTATGCGGCAAGCCGGCCTTGGTCAGGATGCCCGACAGCAGTTCCGAGTTCTCGATCGAGGTCGTACCCACCAGCACAGGCTGGCCGCGCTCGTAGCAGTCGCGGATGTCGTTCAGCATCGCGTTGTACTTTTCGGCCGACGATTTGTAGACCTGATCCTGGCGGTCCTTGCGCTGCAGCGGACGGTTTTGCGGGATCACGACCGTTTCCAGGCCGTAGATTTCCTGGAATTCGTACGCTTCGGTATCGGCCGTACCCGTCATGCCGGCCAGCTTGGCGTACATGCGGAAGTAATTCTGGAAGGTGATCGAGGCCAGGGTCTGGTTCTCGTTCTGGATCTTGACGCCTTCCTTCGCTTCGACAGCCTGGTGCAAGCCGTCGGACCAACGGCGGCCCGTCATCAGGCGGCCCGTGAATTCATCGACGATCACCACTTCATTGTTCTGCACCACATAGTGCTGATCCTTGAAGTACAGGGCGTGCGCGCGCAGGGCCGCATACAGGTGGTGCACGAGCGTGATGTTGGCCGAATCGTACAGCGAGGCGCCTTCGGGCAGCAGGCCCATTTCCATCAGGATGCGCTCGGCCTTTTCGTGGCCCGCTTCCGTCAGCAGCACCTGGTGCGCTTTTTCATCCTTGGTATAGTCGCCCGGCACTTCAACCTTGCCCTTGCCGTCCGGCGTTTCTTCGCCGATCTGCAACGTCAGGCGCGCAGGCACTTCATTGATCTTGTGATACAGGTCGGTATGGTTCTCGGCCTGGCCCGAAATGATCAAAGGCGTACGCGCTTCATCGATCAGGATCGAGTCGACTTCATCGACGATGCCGAAGTTCAGGCTGCGCTGCACGCGTTCGCGCGCTTCGTAGACCATGTTATCGCGCAGGAAGTCGAAACCGAATTCATTGTTCGTGCCGTAGGTGATGTCCGAGCTGTACGCCTGCTGCTTGGCGCTGTGCTCCATCTGCGACATGTTCACGCCCGTCGACAGGCCCAGCCACGCATACAGGCGGCCCATGGTCTCGGCATCGCGCTGTGCCAGGTAGTCATTGACGGTAACGATATGCACGCCCTTGCCCGACAAGGCGTTCAGGTAGGCTGGCAAGGTTGCCATCAGGGTCTTGCCCTCGCCCGTGCCCATCTCCGCGATCTTGCCAAAGTGCAAGACCATGCCGCCGATCATCTGCACATCGAAGTGACGCATGCGCAAGACGCGCTTGCTGGCCTCGCGGCAGACGGCAAACGCTTCCGGCAGCAAGGCATCGAGCGATTCGCCAGCGGCGATGCGTTCCTTGAAGGCAGGCGTCTTCGCTTGCAGCTCGGCATCCGACAGTTTTTCGATGGCCGGCTCGAGCGCATTGATCTCGCGTACCGTTTTTTGGTATTGCTTGAGCAGCCGCTGGTTGCGGCTACCGAAAATCTGGGTCAGTAATGACATGCTTGAATTCTTGAAAAAACGCCGTTAAAAAAAGCTCGGTAGGGAACAACGAGGTAGGTATCGTGTCACCGCACGGAGTTCGACTATGGCAAAAGACGATGATTTTATCATGCGTTCCCGACATGGTTGGGGTAATGCGCCATATAACAATAGCTTAATGACAAACAAATGGCAGAAATTGCGGACATTTTCCATACTGTATGGAAATACCGCGAGCCGCCCCGGAAGTCACCGGCCGCCCTGCTCGTCATGCGCGCGCCAGTTGTGATATGTTTCGCCCATGCGAACTCCCACTTATTCTCCGGCACCGCGCCGCGGCTACGGCTTTGCCCGCTCTGGCCCGGCCGTCACGGGCGCGACCGACTTTCTGCGCGGCAATGCGACGATGGCCTCCCTGATGCCCACCGTCACGCGCCTGGCCGCTCTGCAAAAAGACTGCGCCAGGGCCTTGCCGGCCATGTTCGAGCATTGCGACATCCTGCAATTCGAGAGCGGCCAGCTGGTGCTGGCGACGCCGAACGCGGCGCTGGCAGCCAAGCTCAAGCAGCAACTGCCGAAACTGCAGGGAGAACTGGAAAAGAAGGGCTGGCAGATTTCAGGCATCAAGCTGAAAGTGCAAGTGATCAAGAGCATCGCGCCCATCGTGCACACGCGGGCGCTAGTCTTGCCGGAAAAAGCCATGTCGGCCCTGGAAGAACTGAGCACGGCCCTGCCCGCTTCGAAGCAGAATGAACAGCTGATCGCGGCGCTGCGCAACATGGTCCGCCACCACCGCGAACCGCGGGACTGAGAATTACGGCGCTACATTAACGCATATCGCGTAGCTCGGATTAGGCCCTTCGGGCCGTAATCCGACAACACCACGATCAGTGCCAACATGGTTGTCGGATTACGCGGGGCGTCGCCCCGCTAATCCGACCTACGTCAGGGACCACTCGCGCTCCATCTGGCGCAAGTAGGATTGCGGCGCCGCCTCGTTCGTGGCGAACGAAACGATTTCATACGCATCGGGCTGCTCCAGCAGCGCCAGCAGCAGCTGGTTGTTCAGCGCGTGGCCCGACTTGTGCGCCGTGTAGTACGCCAGCAGCGGGTGGCCCACCAGGTACAGGTCGCCGATGGCGTCGAGGATCTTGTGGCGCACGAACTCGTCTTCATAGCGCAAGCCGTCCGCGTTGAGGATGCGGTACTCGTCCATGACGATGGCGTTTTCCAGCGAACCGCCACGCGCCAGGCCCATGCCGCGCAAGCTTTCCACGTCCTGCATGAAGCCGAAGGTGCGTGCGCGCGCCACGTCGTGCACGTAGGACACGTCGCCAAAATCGACGGAGGCGCGCTGCATCGTGCCATCGACGGCAGGATGGTTGAATTCAATGAAGAAATCGAGCTTGAAGCCGTCATACGGCGACAGTCGCGCCCATTTCTCCGCGTCACCCTTGCCATGGCGAACTTCCACGGGCTTGATGACCTTGATGAATTTCTTCGGCGCCTGCTGCTCTTCCACGCCCGCTTGCTGCAGCAGGTAGACGAAGGACGAGGCGGAACCATCCATGATGGGAATTTCTTCCGCATTCACGTCGATGTACATATTGTCCACGCCCAGGCCGGCCGCGGCCGACATCAGGTGTTCCACCGTGGAAACCCTGGCGCCATCCTTGATCAGCACGGATGCCATGCGCGTATCGCCCACGGCCATGGCGCTGGCGGGAAACTCCACCACGGGATCGAGGTCGATGCGGCGAAACACGATGCCCGTGTCGATCGCGGCCGGACGCAAGGTCAGTTCGACCTTGGTGCCTGAGTGCAAGCCGACACCGATGGTGCGGACCAATTGTTTGATAGTGCGTTGTTTTAACATCTGTCGATTATATCCATTTGGCGTCTTTTCGTTGCGGCGAGGCATGATCCACGCCAGAAAAACCACAGCGCGCCGTCAAGGATGCTCGCTTTCCGCATGCACGGCTTCGCGCCGCACCAGGTAAATGCCGCTGCCGATGATGATGGCCGCGCCGATCAATGTGTACTGGTCGGGCAAGGCGCGCCACAGCAGCCAGTCCAGGGCCATGCCCCAGGCCAGGGCCGAGTATTCGAACGGCGCCACGCTGGACGCCTTGCCATGCCGGAACGCCTCGGTAATGGCCAGCTGGCCCAGGAAGCCGCTGACGGACAAGCCCGCCAGCAGCCACCAGTCCTCGCGCCGGATGCTCACCCATTCATGCGCGGACAGGGCCACGCCGCCCAGGGCCATCATCACCATCAGCCAGAAGACCATGCTTTCGCTGGCGTCCGTGCGGCTGAGGATGCGGCCCGTGACGGCCGATATCGCATAGCAGGCGGCCGAGCCCAGCACGGCCAGCCCGGCCAGCGAAAAGAATCCCGAGCCGTCGGGGCGCAGGGCCACCAGCACGCCCAGCAAGCCCACGGCGATGGCGCACCAGCGCGCCAAGTCGACTCGTTCCTTCAGGATAAACACCGACAGGATGGTGATCAGCAAGGGGGCGACGAAAAACAGCGAATACGCCTCGGCCAGCGACATGCGCTTCAGGCCATACGCGAACAGGGTGATCATCATCACGCCGAGCGCGCCGCGCAGCAGGTGCAGCGGCCAGCGCACCCGCATCACATGCTTGAAAGCACCCCGGTACAGCAGGTACAGGCAGACCAGCGGCAACGACGACAAGGCGCGCAAGGCCGTCACCTGCATGGCGGGATAGTGGGCGGACAGCAGCTTCATGGCCGTGTCCATCAGGGAAAACATGGCGACGGCGACCAGCATCACGTAGATGCTGCGCAAGTTGGAATGACGGGATATCAGGACAGACTCCTGGCGAAAGAGCGGGACCGTCATCATGGCGACGGCCGGAGCCAGGACAGCATGGCCTGAAAAGGCAGGGCAAGCGGTCAGCCAGATTATAGCAAGCGCGGCCGCTTTTCCTTATGACACAGGCAACAGCATCACCAGTTTCAATTCATGCTGGCGCGCCAGATGCAGGGTCACCTGATGGTAGCTGAGCAGACCCTGCAGCGGATGCTGGAAGCGCCGCACGCCGCCATCGCGCCCCTGCACCTGCTGCGCGCCCCACCATAGGCGAAATTCAGGGCTGGCCCCGGCCAGTTCGGCGATCAGGCCAGCCAGCGGCACCTGGTCCGCCTGGCGGCCGATGTCGGCGCGAAACTCCGCCACCAGCCGCTGCGCCCGCTCCGGCCAGCCAACGACCAGCGCGCGCGCGCCCGCCTCCAGAAACATGAAGCGCAGCTGGTTCGGTGCGACCGCGTCGTCATGCAGCCAGCCGGCAAACAGGGTGGCCGCCGCGCCATTCCACGCCACGGCGTTCCACGCGCGGTCGAGGATGTACGCGGGCGCGTCAATGGCGGCCACGATGGCGGCCAGCTCGGCGGCGGCAGGACCGTCGCCCTCGCCTGCCCCATGGCTGGGGTCATGCTTGTCCGCCACCTCGAACAGATAGGCGCGCTCGGCCGAGCTCAGCTGCAGCACCTGCGCCAGCCGCGCCAGCATCCTGGCCGATGCCGACACGGGACGGCCCTGCTCCAGCCACGTCAGCCAGGTGGGACTGACGTCGCACAGCTGCGCCAGCTCTTCGCGCCGCAAGCCGGGCGTGCGGCGCCGTCCGCCACCGGGCAAGCCAGCCATGGCGGGGGTGACGGCTTCGCGCCGGGCGCGGATGAATTCAGCGAGTTTATTCGACATGGCAAGTCTGCATGGTAGTGGATATACCAGTATAAGTTATGGTCTTGTTACAGGATAATTTTATCCTTATTCTGCATGTACTCACCCATCACCAGGAGAAAACCATGCAGCAGCACGATGTCGTTACCGAACAGTTTGGCAAGACGGCGAATGCCTACCTGAGCAGCGCAGTACACGCGCAAGGCGCCGACCTGGTGCTGATGCAGGAATGCGCTCGCCGCCATGGCAGGCCGGTAGTGCTGGACCTGGGCTGCGGCGCCGGCCACGCCAGCTTCGCCGTCGCCCCCGAGGCGCAATCGGTCGTCGCCTACGACCTGGCGCAACCCATGCTCGACGTGGTCGAGCACGCCAAGGCACAGCGCGGCTTGCACAATATCAGCACGCAACAGGGCGACGTGGCGCGCCTGCCGTTTGCCGACGCCAGCTTCGACATGGTCGTCACGCGCTTTTCCGCACACCACTGGAACGATGTGGCGGCGGCGCTGGCCGAGGCGTGGCGCGTGCTGCGCCCGAACGGCACCTTGCTGGTGGTCGACATCGTGGCGCCGAAGACGGCCCTGTACGACAGCACCTTGCAGGCGGTGGAAATGCTGCGCGACGCTTCCCACGTGCGCGACTACCGCACGTGCGAATGGGGCGCCAAATTCAACAATGCGGGCTTTAGCCACAGCTTGCGCAGCGTGTGGAAACTGACGATGCAGTTCGACGAGTGGGTGGCGCGCATGCGCACGCCGGGCGAACGCGTGGCAGCCATCCGCAACCTGTTCGACGGCGCGCCAGAGGAAGCGCGGCGCTATTTCGCGCTGCAGGACGATTATTCGTTCAGCATCGATGCGGCCATGTTCGAGGCGACCAAGCCGCAGGTGCAATAAACGTGAAAACGGCGCCGATGGCGCCGTTTTGGTTTACGCGTAGCTTGGGTAGGTTGGATTAGCGCAAGGCGCGTAATCCAACAATGCCAGAGCAAACATGATGCAAACGCAGCACGTCGGCTTACGCTGCGCTAAGCCGACCTACGCCGACCTGCCCAGCCTGCACTCTGCTTAAGCCAGCTGGCCCAGCAGCGTCTCGGCATTCGACACTTCAAACTTGCCGCCCTGCTCGATGTTCAATTGCGTCACGACGCCATTGTCGACCAGCATCGAGTAGCGCTGCGAGCGCGTGCCCATGCCGTGCTTGGAAAAATCGGCGTCCAGGCCCAGGGCCTTGCTGAAGGCGGCATTGCCGTCAGCCATCATGCGTACCACGCCGGTGGCTTTCTGGTCGCGGCCCCAGGCGCCCATCACGAACGCGTCGTTGACGGAGATGCACCAGATTTCATCGACGCCTTTGGCTTTCAGGTCGGCGGCATGCTTGACGTAGCCTGGCACGTGCTGTGCGGAGCAGGTCGGGGTATACGCGCCTGGCAGGCCGAAGATGGCGATCTTCTTGCCCTTGACCAGGTCTTGCACGTTGAACGTGTTCGGGCCCAGTGCGCAGCCTTCGGTTTCGTTTTCGATGAATTCAGCCAGGGTGCCTTCTGGCAGGGTGTCGCCGATCTTGATGGTCATGTTGACTCCTTGTGTACTGTCGGTTGAAGGCGCTGCCCGCTTCTTTGACGCGGACCACGCCCGTGATCTGGTTCTGCCGGCAAGCTGCCGACACTGCGCGATAGTATGCCTGACTTGCCGTATTTGTGCAGAAAATGGCCGAGAAGGCAAAGCCAAAGATCAAGAAGGCGGATAAAAAAACGGCGACCCTCAGGCCGCCGTCATCGCTGCATGCATCAAGCTGCCTTAATCGGCTTGCTTGCGCAGGAATGCTGGAATGTCATACGTCTCCATGCCATTCTTTTCCATCGCGCGCACCTGCTCGGAAGCCGATTCGCGGCGCCATACGGCCGGTGCCTTCATGCCGTCGAAACCGGCTGCCGGCGTGGCCACGCCCACGGTGGTCGTCGCAGCCTGCGCGCCGCCCATCGCCGCCGACGGGGTCAACGGGCTGTTGTGGGTACCGGTGCGCAGCACTTGCTGCGGTACCAGCTGGATGTTTTTCTTCGCGCGGCCCAGGCCCGTCGCCACCACGGTAACGCGGATGTCGTCGCCCATGGCATCGTCGTAGGCGATACCTTGCGCGATCGACGCATCCGGCGCGGCAAACGCGCGCACGGCAGCCATGACTTCCTTGATCTCCTTGCCCTTCAGGCCACGGCTGGCCGTAACGTTGACCAGCACCCCGCGCGCGCCGGACAGGTCAATGCCGTCCAGCAGCGGCGAAGCGACAGCCTGTTCGGCGGCGATGCGCGCGCGATCGACGCCGGACGCCGTCGCCGTGCCCATCATGGCCTTGCCCTGCTCGCCCATGATGGTTTTCACGTCGTTGAAGTCGACGTTGATGTGGCCCGGCACGTTGATGATCTCGGCAATGCCGGCCACCGCGTTATTGAGCACATCATCGGCGTGCTGCATCCATTCCAGCATGCTTTCGTCTTCGTAGATCTCTTCCAGCTTCTCGTTGAGGATGATGATCAGCGAATCGACGTGCAGGGACAGCTGCTCCAGGCCTTCGTCGGCGATGTCCATGCACTTCTGGCCTTCGTACGAGAACGGCTTGGAAACCACCGCCACCGTCAGCGCGCCCAGTTCCTTGGCCACTTCGGCCACGATGGGAGCGGCGCCCGTTCCCGTGCCGCCGCCCATGCCTGCGGCGATGAAGACCATGTGCGCGCCGCGCAGCGAATCGGCGATGCGCGCGCGCGATTCTTCGGCCAGCTGGCGGCCGACTGCAGGCTTCATGCCAGCGCCCAGACCCGTGTCGCCGATCTGGATGATGTTATGGGCCTTCGATGTCGACAGGGCCTGTGCGTCGGTATTGGCGGCAATGAACTCCACGCCCGACATGCCTTTGTTGATCATGTGTTGGACTGCATTGCCACCCGCACCGCCGACGCCGACGACCTTGATGACGGTACCTAAAGCTGTGTTATCGACCATATCGAACTCCATGATGTGCTCCTATCAGATGCGGTTTCCAAGCGCCAGGCCTCATATTGGTAGGAGAACTGGAGATTGAAAACTGCGGTTAAATATAAAATAAAGTTATGTGTGTGTACCTGCGATGCTGCCAAAAAACCTGTACTGCCGGGCGAAAATCATGCCCTTAAAAATTCCCTAAAAACCATTCCTTCATGCGCTGCCAGACTGCCTTCACCGAGCCGTCCTGACGCGTCACGATGTGGCCGCGCAGGTATTGCTTCTTCGCTTCCAGCAGCAGGCCAAGCACCGTGGCATAGCGCGGACTGCGCACCACGTCGGCCAGCTGTCCCCGGTACTCGGGCGTGCCCAGGCGCGCCGGTTTCAGGAAAATATCTTCCGCCATTTCCACCATGCCGGGCATGATGGACGTGCCGCCCGTAAGCACGATGCCCGACGACAGCACGCCTTCATAACCGGATTCGCGCACCACCTGGTGCACCATGGCGAACAGCTCTTCGACGCGCGGCTCGATCACGGCCGCCAGCGCCTGGCGCGACAGGTTGCGCGGGCCGCGGTCGCCCAGGCCAGGCACTTCCAGCGATTCGCCAGGATCGGCCAGGACCTGCTTGGCCACGCCATAGCGGATCTTGATTTCTTCCGCTTCCGCGGTCGGGGTGCGCAAGGCCATGGCGATGTCGTTGGTGATCTGGTCGCCGGCGATGGGAATGACTGCCGTATGGCGGATCGCGCCATCGGAGAACACCGCCACATCGGTCGTGCCGCCGCCGATGTCGATCAGCACCACGCCCAGTTCCTTTTCATCGGGCGTGAGCACCGCATCGGCGGACGCCATCGGCTGCAGGATCAGGTCCGACACTTCCAGGCCGCAGCGGCGCACGCACTTGACGATGTTCTGCACCGCCGACACGGCGCCGGTGACGATATGCACCTTCACCTCCAGGCGGATGCCGCTCATGCCGATCGGCTCGCGCACATCTTCCTGGCTGTCGACGATGAACTCTTGCGGCACCGTGTGCAGCAATTGCTGATCGGTCGGAATGTTAACCGCTTTTGCCGTCTCGATGACGCGCGCCACGTCGGTCGCCGTCACTTCCTTGTCCTTGATGGCCACCATGCCGCTGGAATTGAAGCTGCGGATATGGCTGCCGGCAATGCCCGCGTACACATTGCGGATCTTGCAGTCGGCCATCAGCTCGGCCTCTTCCAGCGCGCGCTGGATGGATTCCACCGTGGCCTCGATATTGACCACCACGCCTTTTTTCAGGCCTTTCGATTCGTGCTGGCCCAGCCCGATCACTTCGTGGCGCCCGTCGGACATCACTTCGGCTACCACCGCCACCACTTTCGAGGTGCCGATGTCGAGGCCGACGATCAGGTTTTTCGCGTCTTTTGTCATTTCTGTCGCCTACTGTATGGGCTATAAATTAAGTTATTGGGTTAAGTCGGTTTTTTAATCGGACTACTGTTTTTCTTCTTCATCACTGGCTTGCCATCCTTGCCCTCGGCCGGTATCACCAGGCCGGCGGAACTGAGCGCCAGGCCATTCTGGTAACGCATGTCGATCGTGTCGATATTTTCCAGGCGGCTCGCCAGCTGCGGATAAATACCCACCAGCCGGTCGACCCGCGCCTTCAGGGTCGTATGATTCTGTTCGCGTCCCAGCGCCACGCTCATGCCGTTATTCAGTTTCACGGTCCACGCATAGCGGCTCGACAGCGACAGGGTTTCCGGCACCATCTTCAGCGGCGCAAACCACTTTGCCAGCTGCACGTAGGTGGCCAGTACTTCCTTTTCGCTGCCATCGGGGCCGGCAAACGCTGGCAATTCATGGTCGTCTTCCGCTTCGGCCACGTTGGCGGTAAACACGTCGCCCTTGACCGACAGCAGCCGTCCATCCTCGCCCCACGTTCCCAGCGCTTCATGTTCTTCCAGCGCCACGATCAGCTGATTCGGCCACTCGCGGCGCACGCTGGCGCGGCGCACCCAGGGTACCGACTCGAACACGCCGCGCACGCTTTCCAGGTTGGTCGTGAAAAAATTGCCCTTGATGCGCCCCAGCGTACCGCTGCGCAGGGTCAGGTAATTCACATGCCGCAGGCCCTTGTCGTCCGCGCTTTCCACCTTGATGGTGCGCAGGTCGAACATCGGACGCTGCGAGACCCACCAGACGCCGGCTGCCACGCACACGACCAGAACCGCGGCCAGCAAGCCGTTGGCGGTCGTGTTCAGGCTTTTAGCGTCATGCCACATATCAGTGCTGTCCCTTGTGCATTTTCAGGCGCGCGCCGGCGACGATTTCCAGGCACAGGTCTTCATAGCTGGTGCCCACCGCGCGCGCTGCCATCGGCACGAGCGAGTGGCCCGTCATGCCGGGCGAGGTATTGACTTCCAGCAGGAACAGCTTGCTGTCGGCCGCGCGCATCAGCACATCGACCCGTCCCCAGCCTTCGCAGCCGAGCGCGCGGTAGGCTTCCACGGCGATGCGTTCCATCTCCGCGACGATCGCCGGGTCCAGCTGCGGCGGGCAGAAATACTGCGTATCGTCCGTGAAGTACTTGTTCTGGTAGTCGTAATTGCCTTGCGGCGCGACGATTTCGATCGGTGGCAGCGCGCGCGCCGAAGCGCCCTTGCCCAGGATCGCCACGGTGAACTCGCGGCCCTTGATGAATTCCTCGGCCAGCACCGAATCATCGAGTCCGGCAGCGATGTCGTAGGCCGCCTGGAAGGCCGATGCCTCGTTGACCGTGGTGATGCCGATGCTCGAACCTTCATGCGGCGGCTTGACGATCAGCGGCAAACCCAGTTCCACGGCCACCTTGGCCAGGTCCGAGCTGTCGTCCAGCACCGCGTACTTGGGCGTCGGCAGCTGGTGCATCAGCCAGATCATCTTGGTGTAGACCTTGTCCATGCCCACCGAGCACGCCATCACGCCGCTGCCCGTGTAGGGAATGCCCAGTTGTTCCAGCGCGCCCTGCAGGCTGCCGTCTTCGCCGAAGCGGCCGTGCAGCGCGATGAAGACGCGGTCGAATTTTTCAGCGGCCAGTTCGGCCAGGCTGCGTTTGCCCGTGTCGAAGCCATGCGCATCCACGCCACGGCTTGTCAAGGCGGCCAGCACCCCCGTGCCGGACATCAGCGACACTTCGCGCTCGGCCGAGCTGCCGCCGAACAGCACGCCGACCTTGCCCAATTGTTTTACATCGATAGCTGAAGCTTGGTTCACATCAGGCCTTTACAGTGTTGGATTGATACGTCGTCAGTTGTTGCGGGATGCCGCTGATGGAACCCGCGCCCATGGTCAGCACGACGTCGCCGTCGCGCGCCACGCTCATGATGGTGTCGGCCATGTCGGTCATGGACTCGACGAAAATCGGTTCGATCTTGCCGCGCGCGCGCAGCGCATGCGCCAGTGCGCGGCCGTCGGCGGCGACGATAGGCGCTTCGCCCGCCGCATACACTTCGGACAAGAGCAGCACGTCCGGGGCGCCCAGCACTTTCACGAAATCCTCGAACAGGTCGCGCGTGCGGCTGTAGCGGTGCGGCTGGAACGCCAGCACCAGACGGCGGCCAGGATAGGCGGCGCGCGCGGCGGCCAGTGTCACTTCCGTTTCCACAGGGTGATGGCCGAAATCGTCGACCAGGGCGAAGCTGCCGCCGTTCGGCAGCGCCACGTCGCCATAGCGCGTGAAGCGGCGGCCGACGCCGGAAAACTCCGCCAGGCCCTGCTGGGTGGCGCTGTCGGCGATGCCGATTTCGCGCGCGATGGCGATCGCCGAGCAGGCATTCTGCACATTGTGCATGCCGGGCTGGTTCAGCACCACGTCCAGGTCCGGATAGCCTTCCTGCAGCACGGTGAAGTGCATTTCCAGTCCCACGGCGCGCGCGTTGACGGCGCGCACTTGCGCGTCTTCCGCGAAACCGTAGGTCGTAACCGGCTTGGTCACGGACGGGATGATGGCGCGCACGTGCGGATCGTCGATGCACAGCATGGCGCGGCCATAGAACGGCAGACGGTGCGTGAACTGCACGAAAGCCTGCTTGAGCTTTTCAAAATCGTGCTCATACGTGTCCATGTGATCGGCGTCGATATTCGTGATGACTTCGATCATCGGCGTCAGGTTCAGGAACGAGGCGTCCGATTCGTCGGCTTCGGCCACCAAGTAGTCGCCCGAACCCAGCTTGGCGTTCGCGCCGGCGCTGGTCAGACGGCCGCCGATCACAAAAGTAGGATCGAGGCCGCCCTGCGCCAGCACGGACGCGACCAGGCTGGTCGTCGTCGTCTTGCCGTGCGTGCCGGCGATGGCGATGCCGCGTTTCAGGCGCATCAATTCACCGAGCATCACGGCGCGCGGCACCAGCGGGATCTTGCGCGCACGCGCGGCCGCCACTTCCGGATTGTCCTGCGGCACGGCGCCCGAGGTCACCACCGCATCGGCGTCGCCGATATTTTCCGCCGCGTGACCGAGCATGACGGTCGCGCCCAGGCTCGCCAGGCGCTGCGTTGCCGCATTGCTGCCCAGGTCGGAGCCCGACACCTTGTAGCCCAGGTTGACCAGCACTTCGGCGATGCCGCTCATGCCGCTGCCGCCAATGCCGACAAAGTGGATATTGTTTACTTTATGCTTCACAGCGCTAACCTCATGCCAGTTTTTCCAATACGTGTGCGATCGCCTCATTGGCGTCGCGCTTGCCTGCTGCCAGTGCCGCCTGCGCCATCTGCTGGCAGGCATCACGCGTCAGCGATGCCAGCAGGGCGCTCAGCGACGCCGCACTCATTTCCGTCTGCGGCAGATGAATCGCCGCACCTTGTTTTGCCATCCATTGCGCGTTGTCGCGCTGGTGGCTGGTGGTCGATGCCACCAGTGGCACCAGCACGCTGGCCACGCCGGCCGCCGTCAGTTCCGACAGGGTGATGGCGCCTGCGCGGCAAATCACCAGGTCGGCTTCCGTATACGCCTTGGCCATGTCGTCGATGAAGTCGACCACATTGGCTTGCACGCCGGCCTGCGCATACGCGGCATGCAGGGCGTCGATATTCTTCTTGCCCGACTGGTGCGTCACCAGCGGACGTTCGCCTGCCGGCATCAAGGCCAGCGCGGCTGGAAGATTGTCGTTCAGCGCTTTCGCGCCCAGGCTGCCGCCCACCACCAGGATGCGCAGCGGCCCGCTGCGGCCAGCGAAACGCGCGGCCGGCGGCGCCATGGCGAGGATTTCCGCGCGCACGGGATTGCCCGTGACGACGGCCTTGCCGGCCGCGCTGCCGAAATCGGCAGGGAAGCCAAAGCACACCTGCTGCGCCAGCGGCACCAGGGTCTTGTTCGACAGCAGCAGCGCCGCGTCGGCATTGACCAGCACCAGCGGCACACCCTTCAGGCGCGCCATCAGGCCGCCCGGCACGGTGACGTAGCCACCCATGCCCATCACCACGTCCGGCTTGCGGCGGGCGATGAAGCGGCGGATCGCAAAGAAGCTGGCCAGCATCCTGAAGCCACCCTTCACCGTGTGCGCCAGACCCTTGCCGCGCATGCCGGAGAACGCGATGGCGTCCATGGGAATGCCGCTTTTCGGCACCAGTTCCTGCTCCATGCCGTGGGTCGTGCCCAGCCAGCTCACTTCCCAGCCGCGCGCGCGCATGGTCTGCGCAATCGCCAGGCCAGGGAAAATATGGCCGCCGGTGCCGGCCGCCATGATCATCAGTCTTTTCGTCGGTTTCAAATTCGTCACGTTGTTCATAGCCGGCCCCCGCGCATGAGGATCCGGTTTTCGTAATCGATGCGCAGCAAAATCGCCAGGCCGATACAGTTAATCAGTACACCCGTGCCGCCATAACTCATCAGGGGCAAGGTCAGCCCCTTGGTCGGCAGCAGGCCCAGGTTCACGCCCATGTTGATGAAGGTCTGCACGCCGATCCAGATAGCGATGCCTTTCGCCGTCAGTCCCGCGAAGGTCTGGTCGATGGCGATCGCCTGGCGGCCGATGTCGAAGGCGCGCTTGATGATCCAGTAAAACATGCCGATCACGATCAGCACGCCCACCAGGCCCAGTTCCTCGCCGATCACGGCCAGCAAAAAGTCTGTATGCGCTTCGGGCAGGTAATGCAGTTTTTCCACGCTGCCGCCCAGGCCCACGCCAAACAGTTCGCCGCGTCCGAAGGCGATCAGCGAGTGCGTCAGCTGGTAAGCCTTGTTCAGCGCATTGTCTTCCTGCCATGGATCGAGATACGCAAAAAACCGCTCGCGGCGGAATTTCGACAAGGCGATGATGGTGACGAAAATCGCCGTCAGCATGGCACCGATGCTACCGAACCAGATGGCGTTGACACCGCCCAAAAACAGAATGCCCATGGCGATGCAGACGATCACGCCAAAGGCGCCCAGGTCGGGTTCCATCAGCAGCAGCAGGCCGACGAAACTGACGGCCAGCGCCATCGGCATGAAGCCCTTGGTCAGCTTGTGCATGTATTCCTGCTTGCGCACCGTGTAGTCGGCCGCGTACAGCACCATTACCACCTTCATCAGCTCGGACGGCTGCGGCCGCAGGCCCGGCAGATTCAGCCAGCGGCGCCCGCCGTTGACCGAGACGCCCAGACCCGGTATCAATACCATCACCAGCAGCACCAGGGTGCCGATGAACAGCCACGGCGCCATCTTTTGCCAGGTGGCGATGCGGATGCGGAACACCATCGCGCCGACGATGATCGACACGCCGATGAACAGCGCCTGGCGCACGACAAAATAATTGTTCGTGTAGGCGGCGAATTTGCGCGCATCCGACAGCGAGATCGACGCCGAATACACCATCACCATGCCCAGCAACATGAGCAGCAGTACCACCCAGACCAGCGGCTGGTCGTACTCCATCATCTTCGACTGCCGCGCGCGGCCATCCAGCGGCTTGGCAGCCGAGCCGGAACCGAAGCGGAATGGCAGTTGGAAGGCCATCAGATATCCTGTCCGTTTTCCAGGGCGATGTCGCGCACGGCGTCGACAAACACCTGCGCGCGATGCGCATAGTTCTTGAACATGTCCATGCTGGCGCACGCAGGCGACAGCAGCACCGCGTCACCCGCCAGCGCCAGGCTGCTGGCGCGCTTGACCGCTTCCGGCAAGGTGGCGCAATCGACGATGTCCACGCCGGCCGGCTCGAGCGCCGCGCGCAAAGCGGGTGCGTCGCGGCCGATCAGCAACACGGCGCGCACATAGCGCGACACCGGTTCTGCCAGCGGCGAGAAATCCTGCCCCTTGCCATCGCCGCCGGCGATCAGCACCAGGCGCTGCTCCGCGCCGCCAAACGCCTTGCCCAGGCCGAACAGGGCCGCCACCGTCGCACCCACATTCGTGCCCTTGCTGTCGTCGTAGTATTCGACCTCATTGACAGCCGTGACCAGTTCCACCCGGTGCGGTTCGCCCTGGTATTCGCGCAAGCCATGCAGCAGCGGCGCGAATGGCAGGCCGATGGCGCGGCACAGGGCCAGCGCCGCCAGCGCATTGGCCGCATTGTGCTGGCCGCGGATTTTCAAGGCGTCGGCCGGCATCAGTTTTTTCGCCATCGTCGGTACCGGTTCCGGCGCCGGATCATTCTTCTTGCGCTTCTTCTCGATCACTTCTTCGCTAGGCACGGCTTGCGCCAGCCAGAAGATGCCGCGCTCGTTGACCAGGCCAAAGCTGTCGACGTCCGCCGGTTCGCCCGTGCCGAAAGTGATGGTGTCGGCCAGCGGATTGGCCATGTGCATGACCAGCGCGTCGTCGCGGTTCAGGATGCGCACGGTTTCATCGCCAAAGATGCGCGCCTTGTCGGCAGCATAGGAGGCCATGTCGCCATGCCAGTCCAGGTGGTCCTGCGACAGATTCAATACCGTGGCCGCATCGGCCTGCAGGCTGAAGGTCGTGTGCAGCTGGAAGCTGGACAACTCCAGGATCCACGCTTGCGGCAAGGTGCTGGCGACAGGTTCGGCCACTTGAATGGCTTCAGCTGCTTCGCCCTCTGCTTCGACAGCGGCGGTAACAGGCGCCGGCTCGGCATCGAGCACTTCGCGCAGCACGTCGAGCGCCGCCGGGCTGATATTGCCGGCCACGCGCGTGGCCAGGCCCGCGCGTTCGCACAGCAGCCCGACCAGGCTGGTCACCGTCGTCTTGCCATTCGTGCCCGTGATGGCGACGACTTTCGGCGCATAGCCGCGTTCGGCCTTCAGGGCGGCCAGCGCCTGCGCGAACAGTTCGATCTCGCCCCACACGGGGATATTTTTTTCGGCGGCGGCCGGCGCGATATGCGCCAGTTCACGCTGCGGCGCCAGACCGGGGCTGACGGCGACGAAATCGACGCCATCGAGCAGTTCCGCCCTGAAGGCGCCAGCGATGAACCGCGCCTGCGGCACGGCGGCCTGCAGGGCGGCCAGGCGCTCCGGCGCTTCACGCGTGTCGGCCACGCGCACGCAAGCTCCGCTGCGCGCCAGCCACAGGGCCATGGCCAGCCCCGATTCGCCGAGGCCCAGTACCAGTGCGGTTTTATCGAGGTACATCATCAGCGCAGCTTCAAGGTGGTCAGGCCGAGCAGCACCAGCATCATGGTGATGATCCAGAAACGCACGACGACTTGCGTCTCTTTCCAGCCTTTTTGTTCAAAATGGTGATGCAGTGGCGCCATCAGGAAGACGCGGCGGCCAGCGCCATAGCGTTTCTTGGTGTACTTGAACCAGACGACCTGGATGATCACGGACAGCGTTTCGACGACGAAGATGCCGCCCATGATGAACAGGACGATTTCCTGGCGCACGATGACGGCGATGGTGCCCAGTGCGCCGCCCAGTGCCAGCGCGCCGACGTCGCCCATGAAGACCTTGGCCGGGTGCGTGTTATACCAGAGGAAGGCCAGGCCGGAACCGGCCAGCGCGCCACAGAAGATCACCAGTTCGCCGGCGCCCGGGATGTGCGGGATGAACAGGTAGCGCGCATAGGTGGCGTTGCCGGTCAGGTAGGCGAACAGGCCCAGGGCCGTGCCCACCATCACGGTTGGCATGATGGCCAGGCCGTCGAGGCCATCGGTGAAGTTGACGGCGTTGCTGGTGCCGACGATGACGCAGTAGGTCAGCGCGATGAAACCCCACACACCCAACGGATAGCTGATGGTCTTGAAGAATGGCACGATCAAGTCGGCTTTTGGCGGCAGGTCCATGGCAAAGCCGGACTGCACCCAGGCGTAGATCAGATTCCATACGTGGCCCGCATCCGGTTCCGAGACGGAGACGGAGAAGGCCAGGTAGAAGGCGGCGACGATGCCGATCAGCGACTGCCAGAAGTATTTTTCGCGCGAGCGCATGCCTTCCGGATCCTGGTGCACCACCTTGCGGTAGTCATCGGCCCAGCCGACGGCGCCAAAGCCCAGGGTGACGATCAGCACGGGCCAGATGAAGCGGTTCGACAGGTCGGCCCACAGCAGGGTGGAAATGCCGATGGCGATGAGGATCAGCACACCGCCCATGGTCGGGGTGCCGTGTTTTTTCAAATGCGTTTGCGGGCCATCCGTACGCACGGCCTGGCCAACTTTCATGCGCGTGAGCATGCGGATCACGGCGGGCCCCGCGCACAGGCCGATCAGGATCGCCGTCAGGGTGGCGAAGACGGCGCGGAACGTGATGAAGTTAAAGACCCGCAGTGGGCCAATGTCGTCCTGGAAATAATGAGCGAGCCAGAGCAGCATGATTAGTGAGCTTCCTTGTTTTTGTTGTTTGAACCAATCAAATGCTGCACGGCCCGTTCCATTTTCATGAAGCGGGAGCCCTTGATTAATACTGTTGCATCCGAACGGCCGGACAAATGCGCATCAAGCGCCGCCAGCAAACCGTCGAACTGTTCGAAAAACTCCACGACCGTGCCTGATTCCTGGCTTGCGGCAGCCTGCGCCGGATTGACCAGATGGCGCGCCAGGCCGCCCGTCGCCAGCACGTGTTCGATGCCTTTGGCGGCGGCGTAGGCGCCGATCTCTTCGTGGAACTGCTGCCCCTGCGTGCCGACTTCGCCCATCTCGCCCAGCACCAGGATGCGCGGCGCGGCCGCTTGCGCCAGCACGTCGATGGCCGCACGCGCCGAATCCGGATTGGCGTTGTACGTGTCGTCGATGATGGTGGCGCCGTTGGCCGCGCGTTTTTTCTGCAGGCGGCCATTCACGGGAGAAAACGCCTGCAGGCCCTGCTTGATATGGTCGATGGCGATACCGGCGCCAATGGCGCAGGCCACCGCCGCCAGCGCATTGCGCACATTGTGCTCGCCAGCCGCCTGCAAGCCGATGAAGAACTGGCGCAGGCTGCCGTCCTGTGCGCGCACGCTGACGAACATGTCGCTGCCAAAATCCTCGGCCGCGCGGTGCGTGCAGCTCACGTCCGCCTCTTTCGACAGGCCGAAGGTGATCACGGCGCGCGCACCGGCCAGCTCACGCCACACGGGCGTAAATTCATCGCCATGCGGGAAGACGGCCACGCCGTCAGCGCCCAAGGCTGCCAGCGCGGCGCCGTTCTCGCGCGCCACCGCTTCCACCGTATGCATGAATTCCTGGTGTTCGCGCTGTGCATTGTTGACCACCGCCAGGGTTGGCGCGGCAATCGCCGCCAGGCGTGCGATTTCACCCGGATGATTCATGCCCATCTCGATGACGGCTGCCTTGTGCTGCCAGCTCAGGCGGAACAGGGTCAGGGGCACGCCGATTTCATTATTCAGGTTGCCGCGCGTGGCCAGGCGGCCTGCTTCGCCAAAGGCCGCCGCCAGGATCGATGCAATCATTTCCTTGACGGTGGTCTTGCCATTGCTGCCGGTGACGCCGATGACGGGTAAATTGAAACGCGCGCGCCAGTGATTGGCGATGCGTCCCAGCGCCACCAGGGTATCGGGCACCACGATGGCCGGCACTCTGACGCTGTCCCAGCTTGCAGGCAGGCGCTCGACCACCACGGCGGCCACGCCGCTGGCGGCCACCTGTTCCAGGAAGTCATGGGCATCGAAACTCTCGCCGCGCAGGGCGACGAACAAGGAACCGGCCGGGGCGCTGCGGCTGTCGGTGGACACGCCGTCAAAAACGGCGTCGCCCGTCAGCTGCGCGCCGTCCAGCGACGGCATCAGTTCTGCCAGGGTAGCGTGCATCAAGCTATCCATCAGTTCGTCCTCATCATCGTCAGGCGCGCGGACAATGCCAGCTGCGCATGGTCGGCATCGGAGAACGGCAGTTTCTTGCCCTTGATTTCCTGGTACGGCTCATGGCCCTTGCCCGCCAACAGGATCACGTCCGGCTTGGCCGCATGCTTGATGGCCGAAAGGATCGCCGCGGCGCGGTCTTCGATCGCTTGCGGCTGCGCGCCATCGGCACGCATGCCGGCGACGATCTGCGCGATGATGGTGTGCGGATCTTCGCTGCGCGGATTGTCGCTGGTGACCAGCACGTGGTCGGCCAGCTGCGCGATGGCGCCCATCTGCGGACGCTTGCCCGGATCGCGGTCGCCGCCGCAGCCGAATACACACCACAGTTCGCCGCCCCGCTCCTGCGCCACCTGGCGCAAGGCAGCCAGGGTTTTTTCCAGCGCGTCCGGCGTGTGCGCGTAGTCGATGACGACCATCGGCGCTTCCTGGCCGCCCACCTGCTGCATGCGGCCCGGGGCCGGCTGCAGCGATTCGATGCCGTCGACGGCGGCGCGCAAGCCGCTGCCGTGCGCCAGCAAGGCACCCAGCACGGCCAGCGCGTTGCTGATATTGAAATGGCCCACCAGCTGCGTCTTGACCAGTGCCACGCCCAGCGGGCATTCCAGGTGGAAGTCCGTGCCCGCATTGCGGCTGCGGAACTGGCTGGCCCGCAGCATCAGCACACCGGGCAGGTCGGGCAAGCTGGCCGCGTCCTGCAAGGTATAGCCGATGACGGGATATTCACCGGCCAACTTGCCGTCCACGTGGCGCGCCAGGCGCAGACCCATGGGGTCATCGAGGTTGATGACGGCCGTTTTCAAGCCCGGCCAGTCGAACAGTTTTACTTTGGCCGCCTCGTAGGCGGCCATGTCGCCATGGTAGTCGAGATGGTCGCGCGTCAGGTTGGTGAACATGGCGACATCAAAATGCATGCCGGCCGCGCGTTCCTGGTCAAGTCCGATGGACGACACCTCGATGGCGACGGCTTGCGCGCCGGCGTCGCGCATGGCGGCCAGTTTGCGCGCCAGCAGCACGGCGTCCGGCGTGGTGTAGCCGGTGACGTCGAATTCGATGGCGCCACGCGGCTTGCACAGGCCAACGCCCAAAGTACCGATGACGGACGCAGTTTCGCCGAGGCGCGCCAGCGCTTGCGCCAGCCACAGCGCGCACGAGGTCTTGCCATTCGTGCCCGTCACGCCGGCGCTGAACATGGCGCTGTCGGGCATGCCGTAGAACGCGTGGGCGATGGGGCCAGCCAGGCGTTTCAGGTCGGCCACGGCCAGCTGCGGCACATTCCAGGCTGCATCCCAGGAGAAACCTGTATCGTCAAACACGATGGCGGCGGCGCCCTGCTCGATGGCGGCGGCGATGAAATGCGTGGCGCCGGCATAGGCGAAAAACACGTCGCCGCGCTGCACGCGGCGCGAGTCGGACGTCAGCTGCCCGTTCGGGGCAGCCGCTTTGATCCACAAACTGATGTCTTGTATGGTCATGAGTGACTTCACATGGCCTCCGGGCCGGCATTGGCCGGGACCACGATTTCGGTAACGGAGGAATCGGGCGGTACGTTCATCGCGCGCAGCGCGTTGGTCGCAATCGCCGCGAAAGCGGGAGCGGCAACCTGGCCGCCATAGTGGGCCGGGCCGGTCGGTTCATCGATCATCACGGCAATGATGAAGCGCGGCGCCGACATCGGCACCATGCCCACGAAAGAGCCGATATATTTGCGCGGCATCGCATAGCGGCCGTTTTCCACTTTATAGGCGGTACCGGTCTTGCCGCCGACCCTGTAGCCGGCGACCTGGGCGCGCTTGGCCGAGCCGTGCGCGCCGGAGACCACCAGTTCCAGCATGGCGCGCATTTCGGCGGCCGTCTTCGGCTTGATCACTTGCTGGCCCACGGGCAGTTCATTGACCTTCTGGAACGACAGGGGAATCGTGTCGCCGTCGCGCGCGAACATCATGTAGGAGCGCGCCAGCTGGATCAGCGAGACGGAAATGCCGTTACCGTAGCTCATGGTCGCCTGTTCCACCGGGCGCCACGATTTATACGGGCGCACACGGCCGGCCACGGCGCCGGGGAAACCCCATTTCGGCTGCTGGCCGAAGCCCACCTTGGTAAACATTTCCCACATTTCCTGCGATGGCATGCCCAGCGCGATTTTCGAGGTGCCGATGTTCGACGACATTTCGATGATTTCGGAGACATTGATCACGCCGTGCGGCTTGGTGTCGGTGATCGTGCGGTCGGCGATGGTGTAGCGGCCAGGTCCCGTGTCGATCAGGGTGCCCGGCTTGACCCGGCCCGTGTCGAGCGCAAGCGAGACAGTGATCGGCTTCAGTGTCGAACCGGGCTCAAAGGTATCGGTCATGACGCGGTTGCGCAGCTGCTGGCCGGTGAGCTTGCGGCGGTCGTTCGGGTCGTAGCTCGGGTAGTTGGCCAGGGCCAGCACTTCGCCCGTGTGCACGTCAAGCACCACGGCGCCGCCGGCCTTGGCATTGAATTTCTCCACCGCTTCCTTCAACTGGGTGAAGGCGATGTACTGGATCTTGCTGTCGACGGACAGGGTCAGGTCCTTGCCGTCGTGCGGTTCGTGGATGAAACCGATGTCTTCGACGATGTGGCCCAGACGGTCCTTGATAACGCGGCGGCTGCCGGTGGTGCCGACGAGGGTTTTCTGCTGCGCCAGTTCCATGCTTTCCTGGCCCACGTCTTCCACATTGGTAAAGCCGACCACGTGGGTCATCACTTCACCCTGTGGATAAAAGCGCTTGTACTCCTTGCGCTCGTCGATGCCGTCGATGCCCAGCTTGGAAATCTTGTCGGCCACGTCCATCTCGACCTGGCGTTTCAGGTAGACGAAGCTGCGGTCCGAATCGAGCTTCTTGCGCAATTCGTTGACGTTCATTTCCAGAAGGCCGGCCAGCGCATTGATTTTTTCGGGCGACGCCTGCAGCACGTCGTCGGGAATCGCCCAGATGGCTTTCACGGGAACGGATGAAGCCAGCACCTGGCCATTGCGGTCGGTGATCTTGCCGCGCGTGGCCGGCAATTCCAGGGTGCGCTCGTAGCGCGCCTTGCCCTGCTTTTGCAGGAACTGCGTCGATACGCCTTGCAGCCACAGGGCGCGCGCGCCCAGGCCGGCGAAAGCGAAGAACAGCAGGAACAGCACGACGCGCGAACGCCAGACGGGCAGACGCACTGCCAGTACGGGGTTCTTCGAGAATGGCACGCCTGTCGATGCCGCCACCCGGCCGTTGCTGTTACCGCCCAACTTCATTATTCACCCTCCGTCAGGTACTGCGTGCGTGCCGCCGTCAGCGGCGTCATGCTCAGGTCGCGCCGCGCAATGGCTTCGATGCGTTCGTGCTTGCCCAGGGTGGACTGGTCCAGCTGCAGCTGCGCCCAGTCGATGTCGAGCTGGCGCGACAGCGCTTGCGCGCGCTCCAGGTCGATCAGCAGGTGGCGCGACTGATATTGCGCGTTCACCAGCGACAGGCCGCAGCACACCAACAGGGCCGACAGCACGACACACAGCTTGCCAGTCATCGGGGGCCGCCAGCTGGAATGGGCAAACGCTGCGCCACGCGCATCACGGCCGAACGCGAGCGCGGATTCGCCTCGATCTCGGCGTCGGACGGCTTCATTTTCGAGATCAGCTTCATTTCCGGCTGCGGCAAGTCGACCGCGCGGATCGGCAGGCGGCGGTCAGGCTGCTCGACGTTCGCCTTCGAGGCGAAGAAGCGCTTGACCATGCGGTCTTCCAGCGAATGGAAACTGATCACGGCCATGCGCGCGCCGGGCGCCAGGCAGGCATACGCCTGATTCAAACCGATCTCGAGATCCTCGAGCTCTTTGTTAATGAAAATGCGTATGGCCTGAAAGGTGCGGGTAGCGGGGTCCTTACCCTTCTCGCGGGTCTTGACGGCGCCTGCCACGATGCTGGCAAGCTGTCGTGTGCTTGAAATTGGCTGGACTGCCCGGCCAGCAACAATCGCCTTTGCAATCTGAAAAGCAAACCGTTCTTCCCCATAATCGCGTATCACTTTCTCTAAATTCTGCTCGGTTTCGACCGCCAGCCATTCAGCTGCGGAGATGCCGCGCGTGGTATCCATGCGCATGTCCAGCGGTCCGTCGTTGCGGAAGCTGAAACCGCGCGCCGCGTCGTCGACTTGCGGCGACGAGATGCCCAGGTCGAGCAGGATGCCATCGACCTGCCGCACGCCACGTTCGGCCAGGCTGGCCGTCATGGTGGCAAAACTGTCGTGGACAATCTGGAAGCGGGGGTCGGCGATCTGTTCGGCCGTGGCGATGGCTTGCAAGTCCTTGTCGAAGCCGATCAGGCGCGCGTCGTCCGCCAGGCGCGACAGAATCAATCGGCTATGCCCGCCGCGGCCAAAAGTGCCGTCGACGTAAATGCCATGCGCGCGTTCGCCCGACAGGTCGAGCGCGTCGACCGCTTCATCAAGCAGCACCGTGCGATGCTGAAATTCCGGCACCGTGAGTAGTGTCATTACGGAGCCTTAGAAAGAAAAATTGGAGAGTACATCGGGGGTGCCGGCATCGATCGCCTGCTGTTCTTGTTCGGCCAGTTTGGCGGCATCCCATATTTCAAAGTGGCTGCCCATGCCGATCATCATCACTTCGCGCGACAGCCCGACGGCGTTGCGCAATTCAGGGGAGATCAGCACGCGGCCCGCCGAGTCCAGCTCGACGTCGCAGGCGTTGCCGAGGAAGATGCGCTGCCAGGCGCGCGCCGACATGGGCCAGGTGGCGATTTGCTGGCGGTGGCTTTCCCACACGGGACGGGGAAAGAACAGCAGGCAGCCATCCGGGTGCTTGGTGAGGGTCAGGCGGCCTTCGCATTGAATCGCCAGCGCGTCACGGTGCTTGGCAGGGATAGACATCCTGCCTTTGGCATCGAGATTGATTGCGGACGCGCCTTGAAACACGGAAGACCTTTTTTAAGCTTGGGTTGCGACATCGTGGTGCCGCGCTGCCAGGGATAATTTCCCACAAAAATACACTTTTTCACACAGTTGCCCACTTTAGAGTAAGCAAAGATAGTGGTCAAGCGGTTTCCGATTGGCAAAACAGGAATTTTATTAATGAAATTAAGGACTTAGCGCATATCGTTGAAGGAGTCTCAAATAAAAATATATCGATAAATTAGATACTTATGACAGATAGTGAATGTGGTACCTCATCTGCACACATGTGTTTTCCTACCGTAAACATCGAAAAAGACGAAATCGAAAAATTGAATTTTTTACAGTTAGTTGACACATGACAATACTTTCGTCAGTCGGACACAACGGTAATTTGCCCGCAGGAAAGACTTGGTTTTCGGCAAAAAAATACTGCACAGGACACCCCCTTCCGCCATTTTCCGGGGCTGGCTTCAGCACCGAAAACTTATTTTGCAATGCAGCAATTAATTAAAACCAAGAAACTTTAACCAATTGTTCATTTTTAGTTGTATATACAACTTTATCTTAAACGCTATATTTTTAGAAACAAAAAAAGCCCCGTTGCGGGGGCTTTTTGGGTGGCGCGCGGCATCCATCTGCCGCGCGCCATGTCGCTGCCTGGCGCGCCAGGAAGCATGAATTCAAGTGAAGCAGGCCGGTAGGCCGGATTTTGTTACGGCGCCTTCCTTGCGGTCGGCGCTATGACAGTCATTCCTCTAGGCGCCAGATTACTCGGGCGCTCAAGCTTTCTACCCGCACGCTCCGCGAGCAGCATCATCGCGTGCCTATTTGAAATTGCACCAGGTGGAGGTTACCGCGTTTCACCGTAACTTAATACGCTCGTCTCTGTGGCCCTATTCCTCGCCTTATACTCCCCCAACATACAAGTACGCCGGGTCGGCTTTCAGCGGACGGCCGTTAACCGTCACCCCGCTCTATGGAGTCCGGACCTTCCTCCCGCCGGCGCATTGCTGCGCCAGCCAGCGACTGTCTGGCCTGCTTCACCCGGCATTGTACCGCGCCGCAGCATGTTTCTGCAAAAAGGCCTGTGCGGGTGCGACACGGCTGTCCGGGCCCTTTGCCGCCCCCCCGCCTGGGGGATTGTGTAATTCGGTGTCGCCATTTCAAAAGCCGGGCCAAATCGGCTCACATAGAATGGCGCAAGCTGCGCGCGTGCCGATGCGGCGCATGCGCACCGTTTGTCCGATTTTTCTTTGCCACCCCCACTAGAACATAAAGAGCCGAACATGACGCAACAATCCCGTACCGGTGGCCAGATCCTGGTCGATGCCCTGCAGATCCACGGCGTCGACACCGCCTTTGGCGTGCCTGGCGAAAGCTACCTCGACGTGCTCGACGCCCTGCACGATTCGGGCATCCGCTTCATCATCAACCGCCAGGAAGGCGGCGCCGCCTTCATGGCAGAAGCCTACGGCAAGCTGACGGGCAAGCCCGGCATCTGCTTCGTCACGCGCGGACCGGGCGCCACCAATGCCTCGATCGGCGTGCACACGGCCTACCAGGATTCGACCCCGATGATCCTCTTCATTGGCCAGGTGGGCAACGATTTCGTCGACCGCGAAGCGTTCCAGGAAATCGACTACCGCCGCATGTACGGCCAGATGGCCAAGTGGGTGGCGCAGATCGACCGCGCCGAGCGCATCCCCGAATACCTGGCGCGCGCCTTCCAGGTGGCCACCAGCGGCCGGCCCGGCCCCGTCGTGCTGGCCTTGCCGGAAGACATGCTTATATCCATGGCGGCCGTGGCCGATACGCGCCCCTACCAGCCCGTGCAGGCGGCCCCTTCCGCGGCACAGCTGCAGCAGCTGCGCGCCATGCTGGCCGGGGCGCAGCGTCCGCTGGTGCTGCTGGGCGGCACCACCTGGACGCCGCAAGCCTGCGCCGACCTGCAGCAGTTCGCCGAAAGCAACCATCTGCCCGTCGCGTGCGCCTTCCGCTTCCAGGACTTGCTCGACAATGCCCACCCGAACTACATCGGCGACGTCGGCATCGGCATCAACCCGAAACTGGCCGCGCGCGTCAAGGCAGCCGACCTGGTCATCGCCATCGGCCCGCGCCTCGGTGAAATGACCACGGGCGGCTATACCCTGTTCGACTCGCCCGTGCCGCGCCAGCGCCTGGTGCACATCCACACGGATGCCGAGGAACTGGGCAGCGTCTATCAGGCTGAACTGATGATCAACAGCGGCATGCCGCAAATATGCGCGATGCTGGCCGCCATGGCGCCCGTCGACGCAGCCGCCTGGCAGCAGACTCCGGCCGAAGCCAGGGCCGAGCTGGCCGCCTACCAGCAGCAGCCGCCCATCTTCCAGGATGGCCAGGCGCCGCTCGACCTGTGGCAGGTAACGCAGGAGATCATGGCGCAAGTGCCGGCTGACACCATCCTGACGAATGGCGCCGGCAACTATGCCTCGTGGGCGCACCGCTTCTACCACTACGGCGGCATGCGCACGCAGCTAGCGCCGACCAACGGCGCCATGGGCTATGGCGTGCCGTCCGGCGTGGCGGCAAAAATCGTGCATCCCGAGCGCACCGTGATCACCTTTGCCGGCGATGGCGAATACATGATGAATGGCCAGGAACTGGCCACCGCCGTGCAATATCAGGCAGGCGTGGTCATCATCGTCTTCAATAACCAGATGTTCGGCACCATCCGCATGCACCAGGAGCGCGACTACCCAGGCCGCGTATCGGGCACGACCTTGCATAACCCGGACTTCGCGGCGCTGGCGCTGGCGTATGGCGCGCACGGCGAAGTGGTGAATACAACGGAAGAGTTCGCTCCCGCCCTGCGGCGCGCGCTGGCGCATGCCCAGGCACACAGCTTGCCGGCCTTGATCGAGCTGCGCTATGACGGCAACCTGATCACGCCGAACGCCACCCTGGCCACCATCCGCGCCACGGCGGAAAAGGCGCAATTGGCAAAATAAGCCCGCTGCAGGCTGCAAAATGGCAAAGGCCCGGTCGATACCGGGCCTTTTTCATTTCAAACGACAACAAGCTACGCGGCGGACGGCGCGGGCGCGCTCTCCTGCAGGGGCGCGGCCGGTGCCGGCTCGGCCGGTGCCGGCTCGGCTGGTGCCGCCTCGGCGGGCGCTTCGGGCACGACCGGGCATGGCGTGCACGTTTTCAAGGCGCGGCCAAAGTCGCGCACGCGGCTTAGCTTCATGGGCATGCGCACATTGCCGCCGCAGTAATCGCCTTCCAGGGTCAGGGTCTGGCCATCCCTGGAAAATTTGCCGGCGATGGTGCGCTCTTCGCTGTCGGCGCCCGTAATGGTGAAGTCGAACGCGCCCGTGGCGGCATCGAGATTGACGTCGCTGGCGACGATGGGCCAGCTCAGGGCGCCTGCCGTGAACTCATAGATGACGGAATCGGCCTCGGCAAACCGGTGCAGGGTAACGCGCTGGCCACCAATTTCGCCGCTGTCCTTCTGCAGGCACAGGTCGGAATACACGGCCACCCCATAGCGTTCCAGTCCGGCAGGCTTCTTGCCCTTGACGGCGGCGGCAGCGGCGCCGCTGGCGCCTGCCAGCAACAGCGCGGCCAGCATGGCGGCCAGGCGCGGCGATTTCATTGAATACATGGCATTCCTATACTTTAGTAACAGCAACATTATAACTGCCGCCGCGAATGCAAAAACGCGCCGCCAGGACTAGCCTGGAGACGCGTTTCTTTGCTTGAAGACATCCCCGAAGGGATGCCTGCAGCGGTACTAAGCTTCGCTTGCGCGAATATTAGAACGAGTGACGAACGCCAACGTTGAAGGCTTTGTCGCCCGTACCAACATTGCTGTTGTTACCAACGGTGTAGCCAGCGCCGTTTTTGTTCTTGATCTTGGCGTACGAAGCGTAGGTGCTCGTGCGCTTCGACAGAGCGTAGGAGTAACCCAGTGCCCATTGATCAGCATCAGCGTTAGCAACGTCTTTGTCGTTCGTGCGGATGAACGAAGCCATCACGGTGCCAGCGGTGCCGACAGGTACGGTTGCGCCAACCAGGATGTTGTTGCTATCGCGGCTGAATGGAGCGTCAACACCACCGAATGCGTTACGGGTCGAGAACGAACCGTTAGCGTTTTGTACGGCGTTGTTAGCGATCGTGCTGTTGTAGCCTTTGTTCACGCCGTATGCGACGTAAGCTTTAACAACTGCGAAGTCGTAGTTAGCTGCCAGCAGGTAGTTACGTGCGCTACCGATTTCGAACTGGGTGTTGTCGGTGTTGTTGTAAGCAAAGCGAGCGTTCAGAGGACCGTTCGAGTAGCCAGCCGACGCGCCGATTTGGCGGCCGATTTTGTTCGAATCAGCGTTTTCGCCGAAGGTGTAAGCTACGTCAGCGTCAAAGCCGTTGAAGCTTGGCGAAGCGTAAACCACGGTGTTGCTGGTGCGGGTGTTCGCTGGGAACAAGTTCTTAGCGGAACCAGCGTAGCCAGCTGCGAATGGGTCAGCAACTTTCGACAGGGTGTTGTACCAAGGCGTGTATTGACGACCCAGGGTCAGGGTACCGGTCGTTTTGCTGCTCAGGCCAACGTAAGCTTGACGGTTGAAGATCGAACCGGCTTTGTCTTGCGTACCGTTGTCAACGTTAAAACCCGTTTCCAGAACGAACAGTGCCGACAGGCCGCTGCCCAGATCTTCGGTGCCTTTGAAGCCGATACGGGAAGCCGAAGCAACGCCGCTGTCCAGCTTGTTAACGTTGCCGTTAACACCGCCGCGCTCGCTGACGAAACCAGCGTCAACGGTACCGTAGATAACAACGCTCGATTGAGCTTGGGCTACGCCGGTGGCTGCTGCCAGGACTGCCAGGGTGATCAGAGTTTTTTTCATTGCAATTTCCTTTAATTTTTGAAGCAAAAAGTAATACAGCCTATGCATCTCGAGCTGCGCTCTAACAGAGCGCTTTTTATGAGTGAGGGCAAGGTCTCCACCTGCCACATTGCTGTTCCGGTCAGAGGAACATTCATATCGGTATCGGCACGCTATTGCACCGATAAGCTTGAGGCTGCATAACGACCGTCATTCGTGCGCCGTTTCGGGTGCTCAGAGGGCACCGGAAGCGGCACTATAACGACCGTTTCACATTCCATCAAGTTCCAACATGTTACTTCCGGTACCAGGCCGAGGGCTTTTTCAGGCATCCCGACCATCGCCAACCGTACTACGCGACAGAGCCAGTGCCCCTTGCCAACCAATGCATTGGCCTGATTGACCATTCCATCATAGCGCATGCCTTGTGAACACCCGTTGTATTAGTGCAACAGTATCAGGCGCATGATTAAAACGTCAACATGCTTTACCCGTCATTCGCCGTCCATGATTTACACGACAAAGCGCACAATTTGTAAGGTGATAATGGATAAACGGGACGAAGCATACACCGCATTGCCAATGTTTGCCGTGGCGTGCCCGAAAATGGGAAATAGTGCGCACTTTTTTGGTGCGCCGCCGCATGATTCCGGGGCGTAGGGAGAAATTTCGACGTCGGCGCAAGCGTTAGTAAACTAGGCAGACTGACAATGGAATAACTGACTTTCCGGTAATTTAAATTGCATTGGCAGAACTATTTTCCATGCCGACCTCAGCCATTTGGCGGAGGTGCCCGACGCCGGTCGCGGACGACTATTGCTTGCAAATTGCGCATCAGTTGAAACAATTTCTTACAATGTTGCCTTCTCAATATTTCGGTATATTTGTTTCAAAAAAACGACACTTTGACCCAGATCAAGCTTCTTGCACAACATTTCGCCGGGCCTGCCGCCACCCTTCAGCCATGTCTTGCCTGAAATGGCGACGCGCCGGCATCAACGCCGCCCTGCGCGCCGCAGCAGGCGCATGAAACCACAGAGCAATGGCAATTTTTCGTACAGTTCCTCGGCGACATCCCAATAGTCACGGTGCAGCACGACCCGCCCCTGCGCATCGAAGCGCACATGGGTGGCGCCGCGGATGCACTGTTCCCCCGCGACCCAGCGTTTCATGCGGAAACGAAACTCCCAGGTCAGGAACGCCTGTTCGCCCTGTCCCATACTGTCGAGCACGACAAAGCGGGGCGCATCGACCTGCACGAACATGTGCTCGAAGATGGCCAGGATGGCGGCATGCCCCGCCACCTCATTGAACGGGTCCTTGAAGCGGGCCTCGGGCGCATACACGGCTCCCAGCTGGGCCAGCCCTTCAAGGCTCAGGTTTTCATAGAAGCCCACCAGGCGCGCAAGCGCGCCTTCGGGGGCAACAGCGGGCACGACACTGCTCTCTTGTTCAGTCATAGTCCTGTTACCTTGCGAATCAACCAAAAATACGCGCGGTACGGCAATAGCCGCGCCAGCCGCATGCTATTGGTAAAGCGCTTGGGGAAGTGGATGTGGAACCGCCCCCGTTCGATGCCATCAAGCATGGCCGCCGCCGCTTGCTGCGCCGTGATCAGGGCCGGCATCGTGAAATCATTGCCGGCGGTCAAGGGGGTGGCAACAAAGCCAGGGTTAATTTGATACACATCAATCCCGCGTGGATGCAAGTCCAGATACAGCGACTCCGTCAGGTTGATCAGCGCCGCCTTGCTGGCGCCATAGGCGAGCGCCTTCGGCAAGCCGCCGTAGCCTGCCACCGAGGCGACGATGCCGATCCCGCCCGCGCCCTGGCGCAGCAGCAACGGCAAGGCCTGCGCCAGGCAATTGAAGACGCCGCCCACGTTCAGGGCCAGCAGGCTTTGCGCCGCTTCCAGGTCGAAATCGTCGGCACGCATGGCCTGGTAGCCGCCGGCGACCACGAGTATCAGGTCGACATGCGACCATTGCCGGATCAGCTCATCGCACACGGCGCGCACTTGCAGCGGTTCGGTGATATCGAGCGGCAAGGCCAGCGCCAGCGGCTGTCCTACGCACAATTGCTCCAGGCTGGCACGGTGGCGCGCAGACAGGGCCACGCACGCGCCCTGCTCCAGCAGCATGCTGGCGCAGGCCGCGCCGATGCCGCTGGAGGCGCCGATGATCCACACGTGCTTGCCTGCCCAGCTGCTGATCTTGCGATTCATGGGGCCGCCTGCGGGCGCTTGCTGAACGACAGGGTCACGGCGCCCAGGCCGAAGCCGAATTTGCTCATGGCGGCGCGGTTGAGCATGACCTTGTCGTCCATCAGGAACATCCAGTCCTCGAAGTCGACGTGGTACACCGTGCCATCGACGGGCAGCGCCAGCACATATTGCCAGCGCAGCGCGTTGCCGGCCACTTCGCCGACGGCCTCGCCGATCACGTCAGGTGCCGTGCCGATGAAGCGCCCCGGCGCCGTCTTGCGCAAGGTCCACACGCGCCGCTGCTTGCTGCCATCAGAATAGGTGAAATCCTCGTCGAGCGTCCCCGTCTCGCCCACCCAGCTGGCGCGCATCACCACCGTGAAGCGTTTGACGACTTTGCCGCCGCGATCCTGGAAGATGCCGTGCGCATCGAGGGTGCCATTGAAGTATTGCTGCAGGTCCAGCTTCGGCAATTCCTGCGCGTAGGTGGCCGGCGTGGGCGGCGTGGAGCAGGCGGCCAGCGCCAGCAGCAAGGCCGCCGCTGTCATGCCGCGTTTGCAAAAAGTCATGAGGCGCATATGCGGGTCTCCGTAGTATGTGTATATATATGTTGCAGGGGCGCGCGCCACAGCAGCAGCGCCGCCAGCAATTTCAGGACGCAGGGCAGCAAGGCGTAGGCCGCCGAGAGGGCTGGCAAGCCGCCGCCCTGCCCCGGCACATAGCCGAGCCAGGCCAGCAGGGGCAAGGCGATGCCGGCCGCCAGGGCTAGGCTCATCTGCACGCCCCAGTTCCACCAGCCGAAATACGCCGCTTCGTGCCGTTCGGCATGGCCGGCAGCGCCGATCAGTCCCGCCAGCAGGGCCGGCGGCAAGGCCAGGTCGGCGCCCAGGGCCAGGCCCGACAGCAGGCAAATGGCCGCGAAACCCCAGGCGGCGCCCGCGCCGAGGCCATAGGCCCAGACAAAGACGGCGGCGGCCAGCAGCATGGCGCCACCCCAGGCGCGCGCCTCGCCAAAGCGGCGCGCCAGGGCCACCCACACGGGCATCGAGACGGCCGCCGCGCAAAAATACACGATCAGGAAGGGACCCGCGTAGTGGCCAAGGCGCAAATAGTCGCTGGCAAAGAACAGGAACAGGGTGGCGGGAATGGCGGCCGCCACGCCATTGACGAGCAGCACGGCAAACAGCCAGCGAAACGCGCGCTGGCGAAACGGCACTTTCCAGCCGCCGGGCGACGGCGCTTGGGCTCTGGCGTGCACGGCGGGACGGGGGGCGCGCGCCAGCAGCAGCGCACCCGACGCCAGCAGGCAGATGGCAAAGGCCAGCGACAAGCCGTCGTAGCCGAAAACGGCGGTCAGGCCCGCCGCCAGGATCACGCCCAGCAGGCCGCAGCCTTCGCGCACGGCCGCCACGCGCGCGCGCTGCGCCCGCGCCTGCGTGAGCGCGGCGCCCCAGCTCTGGTGGGCAATGCTGGCCAGGCCGTAGGCGGTGTAGACGAGCAGCAAGGTTGCCAGGAACCATGCCAGGGTGGCCGCTTCCTGCATGGCGGGCGGATGGAACAGGGCGCCAAAGCCCAGCAGCAGCAAGGGCAGCGAGATGGCGACATACACGGCATACGCGCGCCCGCCACGCGCCATCCAGGCGCCCAGGGCCGGATCGATAAAGGCGGCGGCGATCCTGGCCGCCAGCAGCACGGCGCCGATCTGCGCCAGGTCCAGGCTGCTGCGCTGCGCATAAAACGGCGCGACATATATATAGATGGGCAGCGCCAGCATGGCCAGCGGCAAGCCGAACAGGCCATAGCGGAACAAGGCCGGCAAGGTCAACGCGCCAGCCCCGGCATTCATGGCAGCGGCGCCGCATTCTGCAGCAGCGCGCTGCGCAGCTTCGGCGCCGTCGTGGCGGGCGCGAGCCAGATGGCGAAAAAGGCGCGCGCGAAGTCGCCATCGCTCACATCGGCCAGCACTTTGCCATCGAGATAGAAGCGCACGCCGGGCGCGATGCCGGCCCGGTAGGCGCCCGCGATGCGCTGGCCTTCCCTGACGTCAGGAAAGATGCGCTGCATGGTCGATAGCCAGGCCAGGCGCTGCTCCGGTGTGCCCACGCCGATTTTCTGCATCTGTTCGTAGCTGGCTTCGGCGATCTTCTTGCCGTCGAGCGAACGCGCATAGCGCAGTTCCAGCACGAACGGCGCCGTTTCGGACGCCGCCCCCTGGTAGCCCAGCGGGCCCACCCACAGCTGCGCCTGATAAATGCGCATGCCAAACCAGGTGTAATCGCCTTCTCCCGCCAGGCGGGCTTCGGGCACATCCCCGGTCACAAAGGCCGGAGGCGCGGCAACGGCAGCAAATACGCTGAAGGACAGCACAACGGCGGCAAGCAGTCGGCGCATGGTCACTCCTTGATGAGGGTAAATTGCATGACATCCGTGTTGTGGGCCAGGAAAGCGGCCTCGCAATACGCCAGGTAAAACTCCCAGGTCAGCAGGAAACGGCCATCGAAGCCCTGTTTTTCCAGCGCCACGCGCTGCGCCAGGAAGCTGGCGCGCCACTGGCGCAGGGTTTCCGCGTAATCGAGGCCAAAGCTGAAGGCGTCTTCCACGCGCAAGCCCTGCGCTTCGGCGGCGCGGCGAAACTCCGCCGGCGACGGCAGCATGCCGCCCGGAAAAATGTACTGCTGAATAAAGTCAGTGCTCTTGCTGTAGCGCTCGAAAAGCTCGTCGGCGATGACGATGGTCTGGATGCAGGCGCGGCCGCCCTGCTTCAGGTTGCGCGCCACGCAGGCGAAATAGCCGGGCCAGTAGCTTTGCCCCACGGCTTCGAACATCTCGATCGAGGCGATGGCGTCGTACTGGCCGGCGCTGTCGCGGTAATCGCACAACTGCAAGTCAGCCTGTTGCGCCAGCCCCGCGTCGTGCAGACGCTGGCGTGCATACGCCAGCTGTTCGGTAGACAAGGTCAGGCCCGTCACATGGGCGCCATGCTCGCGCGCCGCCGTTTCCGCAAAGCCGCCCCAGCCGCAGCCGATTTCCAGCACCCTGGCGCCTGGCTGCAACTGCAGCTGACCGGCGATGCGCCGGTACTTGGCCACTTGCGCCTGTTCCAGGCTGGCGCCGTCGCTGAACAGGGCGCTCGAATACGTCATCGACGGGTCCAGCCACAGCTGATAAAAGGCGTTGCCGATGTCGTAATGGGCGTGGATATTCTTCTTGCTGCCCTTGCGCGAATTACGGTTGAGCAAATGGCGGACTTTGTAAATCACATTGCCCCACCAGTTACCGTAGATCAAGGACTCGATCTGCGCGCGGTTGCGTATCATCAATTCGATCAGGCCCGGCAGATTGTCCGTGCGCCAGTCGCCCGCGATGAACGTTTCAGCAAAACCGATGTCGCCCGAGCGCAGCACGGCCGCGCACAGGCGCCAGTTGTGCAAGTCCAGCGTGACGGGGTGGCTGCCGTCGCCGTACAGCAAGACGCTGCCGTCCGGCGTGCGCAGGCGCAAGGCGCCATATTGCAATTTTTCCAGCAGGCGCAGAATCATGCGCGCGCTCGCGGGCAGGTCCAGATGCGCATGGTCGGCGGCCGTGCTGCTGCGCGCATGCAGGCCGGTCGGCAGGGAGTCGGAGCTCATCGTGACACCTTTTCTTGTGGGGGTAGGGGTTTGCTGAAAAACGGCACGCGGCGCAGCCACAGGCGCAAGGCTTGCCAGTGGATGCGCGCCATCACGCCAAACGTCATCAAGGGGTAGCGCAGCAGGGCCCAGGCGATGGCGCCATCGCGCAGCGGCTGCGCCGTGCCGGCCAGGCTGGTCTGCAACAACGGGCCGTCCAGGTCGTCGTAATCGACCCTGGCCAGGTGGCGCTCGCCAGCCTTTTCGCTATTGCGCAGGAAACGGAAGCGGTACTGCCCTTCCACCTTGCAAAAAGGCGAGACGTGGAAAATCTTCTTCGCGCGCAACTCGCTGCCGTAGGCGATCGCATCGCCGTGGTCGAGCAGGTACAAATGGCGTTCGCCAAAGGTATTGCGCACATCGCACAGCACGGCGCGCAACGCGCCATCGGGACGGTGGCAAAACCAGAAGCTGACAGGATTGAAGACATAGCCGAACATGCGCGGCATGGTTTGCAGCCAGATTTCGCCGCCCGCGTCCGTCACGCCATGCTGGCGCAGCAGGCCATCGATCCACTCCTGCAGCGGCGTCGCGCCATCGCCATGGTCGCTGTCACGGAAGGACAGCACATTGGCGCGGTTGCGCGAAATCAGCCGCGCGGCGAAATCCTGCGTGCCCATGCTGCGCAGGGGCAATCGCAGATAAAACATGCCATAGCTGAAGGCATGCGCGCGCGGGCGCAGGCGCGCATGGCGCACCAGCCCCAGGCACAGCTGGGGCCGCGCCTGGGCTGGCTGGCCGGGATCACGCGGCATGGCCGAGCTCCGCCGCCGCCATGCCATTCAGCGCTTCGGCCACGGACAGGCCCGACTTCAAGCCGTCTTCATGGAAGCCATACCCGGTCCAGGCGCCGGCGAACCACGTGTGCTGCGTGCCCTGGAAACCGGCAAGGCGCTCTTGGGCGGCGATGGCGGCGCCATCGAACACGGGATGGGCATAGGAAAACTCGTCGATGACCTTGGCCGGGTCCGGCTCGTCGAGCGGATTAAGCGAGACGATGACGGGGGTGGTGAATGGCAAGGGCTGCAGCTGGTTCAGCAAATAATGCACGCACACTTGCGGTGCATCACCCTGCGCGGCCGGCCGACCCTGGTAATTCCAGGCCGACCAGGCGCGGCGCCGCTGCGGCAGGCAGGAAGCGTCCGTGTGCAGCACAGCCCGGTTCGGCTGGTAGCGCACGGCTTCGAGCACCTTGCGTTCATCGTCGCGGATATCGCCCAGCAGGGCCAGCGACTGGTCGCTGTGGCAGGCCAGCACGACATGGTCGACATGCTCGACGCCGGCCGCCGTGTGCAGCTCGACCATGCGTGCGCCGCCGTGCGGCTGGCGGCGCACGGCCAGCACGGGACACGCCAGGCGCTGCTGCGGGATGCCTGCCAGTAATTTTTTCACATACTCGCGCGAGCCGCCGCGCACCGTGCGCCACTGCGGCCGGTCGCTCACTTGCAGCAAGCCATGGTTGTGGCAGAAGCGGATGAAGGTGGCCAAGGGAAAGGCCAGCATCTGGCGCGCCGGGCACGACCAGATGCAGGCGGCCATCGGCAGCAAATACCAGTGGCGGAATTCCTCGCCATAGCCGTGCAGGTCAAGAAACTCGCCCAGCGACAGGGCCGGTGCCGGCACGCCGCCCGTGGCCAGGGCACTGGCCTGGCGGTTGAAGCGCAGGATATCGCGCAGCATGCGCAGGAAGGCGGGGCGCAGCAGATTGCTGCGCTGGGTAAACACGGTATCGAAATTGGCGCCCGCCCATTCCAGCACGCGCGCATCGGATGCGGTACCCAGCGGCATCTTCACGGAAAACGACATGTCGCTGTCTGCCGCTTCGACGCCCAGCTCGTCGAACAGCTGCACCAGGTTCGGGTAGGTGGCGTGGTTAAACACGAGAAAGCCCGTATCGACGCCATGCGTGGCACCATCGAGCGTCACATCCACCGTATGGCTGTGACCGCCAAAATAGTCGCCGGCCTCATACAAGGTGACATCCTGGCCAGCTTGCGCCAGGCGATAGGCACACGACAATCCTGCAATTCCTGCTCCGACGACGGCAATTTTCATGAATACACCTGTGTTAAGTTTGTCCTGGACAAAAAGGCCTCATGGATAATCGATGAAATATTGATTTATGTCAATGAGCGCTCTCGGCAGTTCACAAACTTATACGCCAGCAATTTTCAATCGGATTCAGCTATTTGGTACGGGGCAGCGGAAGGCGTAAAATGCATGCCACGTTCTTTTGCAAGCGAGCAAAGCCCCTCTGGTATGGATACTGACCTGCAACCTACTCCCGCCTTCAGCATCAGCGATGTCGAGCGCGACACCGGGCTGGCCAAGGAAACCTTGCGTGTCTGGGAGCGCCGCTACGCCTTTCCCCAGCCGCAGCGCGATGCCTTTGGCGAGCGCAGCTATCCAGCCGAGCAGGTGCAAAAATTGCGCATGGTCAAGCGCTTGCTGGACTTGGGCTTTCGTCCCGGAAAAATCATGCAGCACAGCACTGCCCAGTTGCAGCAGCTGGCCGGCGCGGGCGCCAGCACGCCGGGACAGGCGGCGCCACAGCTGGAGCACTACCTGGCGCTGTGCCGCGGCCACCGCATGGCGGAACTGGGCGATGCCCTGCGCCAGGCCTTGGCGGTGCTGGGCCTGAAAGCCTTCACCATCGACGTCATCGCGCCCCTGACGGGCATGGTGGGCGAGGCCTGGGCCTGCGGCGACCTGGCCGTGTATGAAGAACATTTATATAGCGAAACCCTGCAGACGGTGATGCGCCACGCCATTTTTTCCCTGCCGCAGGCAAGCAGTCCCAGCATCCGCACGCCGCGCATCGTCCTCAGCACCCTGCCGCAGGAACGCCATGGCCTGGGCCTGCTGATGGCCGAAGCGCTATGCACGGCGGCCGGCGCCCAGTGCCTGTCGCTGGGCGTGGAGACGCCGCTGACGGACATCGTCGCGGCTGCCCGCGCGCAGCGGGCCGATATCGTGGCGCTGTCGTTTTCCAGCGCCAGCAAGGAACGGCAGGCGCGCGACAGCCTGCAGCAGCTGCACGCGAGCTTGCCGCCAAGTATGGAACTGTGGGCCGGCGGACGCAGCCCCGTCCTTTACCGGCGCCCGCCGTCTTTCCTGCACGTGCTGGACTTGCGGCAAGTCGAGGAAAGCATCGCCGACTGGCGCCGCCGGCATCAGGCCGATGCCCTGCAAACGCACTGAACGCGGCAGAACTGCGGCGATCTTCGTGGATACCCGCGCAATGTTGCCAATCGAACAGTAAAGCATGAAGGGCCGGGCGCGCTCTGGTAGAATAGCCCCATCAACAGTGTCCGGCGCCGCCGGGCCTAAGGTCAGCACCCGCCACCACATATCCATGTTTAGTTTCTTCAAGAAAAAAACCGCCGCCCCCGAGGCCGCGCCAGCCGAGCCCCTCGCCCCTCCCGCCGCCACGCCGCCTGCCGCGCCTGCCTCCGCGCCGTCCGCCGCTCCCTTGAGCGGGGCGCCGGCCGAAGTCGTGCCCGTGATCGTGGCCACCGAACCCGAGAAAAAATCGTGGATGACGCGCCTGAAGGCGGGCCTGTCGAAAACCTCGAACACCTTGTCCGTGCTGTTCGTCGGCGCGAAGATCGACGACGCCCTGTATGAAGAGCTGGAAGCGGCGCTGCTGATGTCCGACGCGGGCATCGACGCCACCGAATTCCTGCTCACGGAATTGAAGAAAAAGGTCAAGGAAGACAAGCTGCTTGACGCCGCCGCCGTCAAGGCCGCCTTGAAAGTGCTGCTGATCGACCTGCTCTCTCCGCTGGAAAAACGCTTCGAGCTGGGCCGCCACAAGCCGCTGGTGATGATGATTTCCGGCGTGAATGGCGCCGGCAAGACCACCACCATCGGCAAGCTGGCCAAGCACATGCAGTCGAACAATCAGTCCGTGCTGCTGGCCGCGGGCGACACCTTCCGCGCCGCCGCGCGCGAACAGCTGATGGTCTGGGGCGAGCGCAACAACGTTACCGTGATTTCGCAGGAATCTGGCGACCCGGCCGCCGTGGCATACGACTCGGTGCAGTCGGCGAAGGCGCGCGGCATCGACGTGGTGATGGTCGACACGGCGGGACGCTTGCCGACACAGTTGCACCTGATGGAAGAATTGAAGAAAATCAAGCGCGTGATCGGCAAAGGCATGGAAGGCGCGCCGCATGAAACCCTGCTCGTCATCGACGGCAACACGGGCCAGAATGCCCTGACGCAAGTGAAGGCCTTCGACGACGCCCTGCAGCTGAGCGGCCTGGTGATCACCAAGCTGGACGGTACCGCCAAGGGCGGCGTGCTGGCGGCGATCGCCCGCGTGCGTCCCGTACCCGTGTATTTCATCGGTATCGGTGAGAAAATTGAAGACTTGCAGCCCTTCGTGGCTGCCGAATTTGTCGAAGCGCTGCTCGGATAAACTACCTACATGATTGAATTTCAGCACGTCTCCAAGCAATACTCCCCCGACGCAGTGGCGCTCAGCGACATTTCGCTGAATATTGCCAAAGGCGAACTGGTGTTTTTAGCGGGCCCGTCGGGCGCCGGCAAATCCACCCTGCTGAAAATGATCGCCGCCATGGAACGTCCCACTTCGGGCAAGCTGATCGTCAATGGCCAGGACATGGCGAAGATCAAGCCGGCCGGCGTGCCCTTCCTGCGCCGCAACATGGGCCTGATCTTCCAGCAGCAGAAACTGCTCAACGACCGCTCCATCCTGGCCAACGTCATGCTGCCGCTGCTCGTCGTCGGCGCGCACAAGGCGGCCGCCGAGCAGCGCGCGCGCGCCGCGCTCGACAAGGTCGGCTTGCTGGACCGCGCCATGGCGCGTCCGCTGTCGCTGTCGGGTGGCGAGCAGCAGCGCGTGTCGATCGCGCGCGCCATCGTCAACCGGCCGCAGATCATCCTGGCCGACGAACCGACGGCCAACCTGGACCGCGCCAGCGCCAACAAGGTGCTCGACGCCCTGAAAGCCTTCCACTCCGTGGGCGTGACCTGCCTCATTTCCAGCCATGACGAACAAATGCTCGACGCCGCCGCCCGCGTGATCCACCTGAAAAACGGCCAGCTGGTGGCCATCGACAAGGCCACGCAGGCGCCCGTGTTCGCCCCGCCCGATCCCGATTTTTCACCAACGCCCACGCCTGGCCAGGATGATGCCGAGGGAGAACGCGCATGAGAGGCTGGTTCCGTCAACACCGCTTCGCACTGGGCTCGGCGCTGATCCACCTGCGCAAGTCGCCGGGCGGCTTTTTATTGAACGTGGTGGTGGTCGCCATCGCCCTGTCGCTGCCGTTCGCCGGCTTGACCATGCTCGACAATGTACGTCCGATGTCGGAACAGATGTCGGTCGACCCGGAAATCAGCATTTTCCTGAAAATCGACACGCCGCGCGAGCAGGCCGTGGCCCTGGCCGGCGAAATGCGCAAGATCGTGCGCGACCAGAAGGCGAAGATCGTCTTCGTGCCGCGCGAGCAGGCGCTCGATGCGCTGAAAAACAAGAGCGGCCTGGCCGACGTGCTGAGCACCCTGGGCGACAATCCCTTGCCCGACAGCTATGTGCTGAAACTCGACGCCTTCAACAGCGCCAGCGAGGCGCAGGATGTCGATGCGGTGGCGGAACAGCTGCGCCACCTGCCCGGCGTGGAGTCGGCGCAGGTCGATTCGGCCTGGGTCAAGCGCCTGGCGGCCCTGCTGGGCGTGCTGCGCCTGGTGCTGCTGCTGCTGGCCATCACCCTGGGCGTGGCCGTGATCGCCGTTGTCTTCAACACCATCCGCTTGCAGGTGATGCAGCAGCGCGATGAAATCAGCATCTCGAAACTGATCGGCGCGACGGATACTTTCATCCACCGCCCCTTCTATTACACGGGCGCCCTGCTGGGCCTGTGCGCCGGCGCGCTGGCGCTGGGTGCGGTGGCGCTGGCCCTGCAGCCACTGAATACGGCAATTGCCGAGTTTGCCCGCCTGTATGCGTCCGAATTCCAGCTGGTGCCGCTGGCGCCGCTGCCGATGGCCGGCTTGCTCGCCCTCAGCGCGGGCCTGGGCCTGATCGGCGCCTTCCTCTGCGTACAGCGCCATCTGGCGCGCCTGAACTGACCTTCCTCCCCATGGCGGCGCCTGCGGTGCCGCCATGCCTGACTGCCTCTTGTTTTTTTGCTATTCGCCCCATACTGCGATTATCTTGATATTTAGCAAGTATTCTTAAGGCTCGCTTCAGCTTGCGGCCGTAGACTATGCATGTTGTCGTGAAGAAGGTGTGGCCCTGTGAGGCAAGAGCGGAACGGTGCATGACGCAGCCACCATGCGGCCTGGCGCCGCGTTTCAGAGAAAATATCAACTGGCGATTCGCCATAGCATTTAGGCTATCACGACGATTAAATGTGCCGATTGGCACTCTCTGACAGAGAGTGCTAATATACAGACATACCAAGGCAGACACGCCAAGGGCGCCAAATGAAGATGGTGCCGCGATCTGCCAAGCGCAAGACCGAATACGCAAAAAACGAACGAAAATCGGGCCATGTCGTGTGACATGGCCAACTGGAACAAAGCAAGACTACGAGGGAGAAAACATGACTATGATGTCCGCAACGTCCGCATTGGTTCCGACCAAAAATAATGCGCTGGGCCTCGGGTTCACCGGCAATCTGGGCAATATCGATGCCTATATTTCGGCCGTGAACCGTCTGCCCATGTTGACCCATGACGAAGAAATTTCGCTGGCGAAACGCCTGCGTGAAAAAAATGACCTGGCCGCCGCGCAAGAGCTGGTGCTGTCGCACCTGCGCCTGGTGGTCTCGATTGCCCGCGGCTATCTGGGCTATGGATTGCCGCACGCCGACCTGATTCAAGAAGGCAATATCGGCTTGATGAAAGCCGTGAAACGTTTCGATCCGGACCAGGGCGTGCGCCTGGTGTCGTACGCCATGCACTGGGTGAAAGCCGAGATGCATGAGTACATCCTGAAAAACTGGCGCCTGGTCAAAGTGGCGACGACGAAGGCACAGCGCAAGCTGTTCTTCAACCTGCGCAGCCACAAGACGGGCCTGGACGCGATGACGCCCAAGCAAGTCGATGCGCTGGCCAAGCTGCTTGACGTGAAACGCGAAGAAGTGATCGAGATGGAAACGCGCCTGAGCGGCCGCGACATCGCCCTGGAATCGCCGACCGACGATGAAGACGACAAGTTTTCGCCGATCGCCTACCTGTCGTCGGAGCAAACCGAGCCGACCAAGGTGCTGGAAGCGGAACAAGTGACGCGTCTGCAATCGGAAGGCCTGGAAACGGCCTTGAGCAAGCTGGACGCCCGTTCGCGCCGCATCATCGAAGCGCGCTGGCTGGCCAACGATGACGGTTCCGGCGCCACGCTGCACGCGCTGGCGGAAGAGTTCGGCGTCTCGGCCGAACGCATCCGCCAGATCGAAGTGGCGGCACTGAAAAAAATGAAGGGCGCTTTGGCGGCCTACGTGTAATGGACGTGTAACACCACGCTACAGCCGCAGTAAAAAAGGCGCCGCAAGGCGCCTTTTAGTTTTGAACTTTAATGTTTATCAACAGATAAACATTGTCGCCCGTTAAGCTGCAGCCAAGCCCTTGGCGATCAGCTCGGCGACTACCTCATTCAGATCCGCGCCGCGCTCCTTGGCGATGTTCTGCAATTGCAAGACCAGATCGCTGTTGAGCTTGACGGCGAATGGCACCAGGCCCAGGGCCTGATCGCGCTTGCGCTGTTCGCGGCGGTCGATGACCACTGCTTCCTTACCGAATGCACCGGCGCCGGGAACGTGCATCTTTCCCATCAGTTTCTTGGCATCGCTTTTGGCCAGGTCGGTTTTTTTCATGGTTGTTTCCTGATTTTCAAAACAGCCATTCTACGCAGTAATCGGTGTGCCGCGTGGCCGGCGCAGCAATTCATCCGCAGCGCGCCAGGAGTGCGCCGGAAAAATATCAATTTGTTATTATCATTTTAATCTCTTGCGTGGCCGCCACGCCAAGGACGCTCTATCTGAAAGGAAAAGCATGCATTATCTGACCCGCTCTTACCGTACCTTGTTACTCCCCTTGCTGCTCGCCTGCCTGGCCGTGCTGGCTGGCTGCGGCGCTGCCGGCAGCGCCGGCGACGCTGAAAACACGCCGCGCAGCCTCACCCACGTACTCTCGCCGGGCGAGCAAGTGGCCATCACGGCCACCGACACCCTGAAACTCGAACGCGTGAACGACAGCCGCTGCCGCAAGGGCGCCGTGTGCGTGTGGAAAGGCTACGTCAGCTACAGCTTCAGCCTGATCAACAAGGCCGGTGCCACGGATATCGTCCTGTCCGATTCCATGCCCGGCGGCGCCAGCTCCGCCAGCGTCAAGCACCTGACATTTACCCTGCTGGACGTCGATCCGGCCACGCCGCCGGCGCTGGACGCGGAACAACCCACCTACCGGGTCAAAGTGAAAATCACGCAGAACGCCCTGCCCCGCTGATTGTCCAGCGTCAATTCCTGTCGCTAGGCAGGCGCCTGCTTGACGCGTTATGATCGTGCAACTCATTCACCAAGGCAGCACGATGATCGCATTCCAGGGCCTGGCCAAACAGTACGGCAGCTTCGAGGCCGTCAAGCCGCTCAGCTTGCAAGTCAATAAAGGCGAAGTCTTCGGCTTCCTGGGACCGAATGGGGCGGGAAAAACCACCACCATCCGCATGCTGATGGGCATCCTCGTGCCCAGTGCCGGCAAGGTCCTGATCGACGGCCTCGATTGCCACCGCGACGGCGCCGCCGTCAAGCGCAAGGTGGGCTACCTGCCCGACAATCCGATTTTTTACGATTATTTGCGCGGCCGCGAAATCCTGCAGTTCGTGGCCGAAATGCATGGTTATCCCCGCGCCGAGGCGGCCGCGCGCGCGGCGCGCCTGCTGACGGAATTCGGCCTGGACGAAGCGAGCGAGGATTTCGCCGTGAATTACTCGCTGGGCATGAAGAAAAAGCTGGGCCTGGCATGCGCGCTGATCCATGACCCGGCCGTGCTGATCCTCGACGAGCCCATCAACGGCCTCGACCCGCGCGCCTCGCGCGACGTGCAGGAACGCCTGCTGCGCATCGCTGCGGCCGGCACCACCATTTTTGTGTCCACGCATTTGCTCGACATGGCGCAAAAACTGTGCAGCCGTGTTGCCATCATCCACCGGGGCGCGCTGGCGGCCACGGGCAGCCTGGACGATATCCGCCAGCAGCTGTCGAGCGACGGCAGCCTGGAAGACATCTTTTTACAGCTGACCGACGAAACGGTCGCCGCGTGACGCCCGCGCCACCGGGTGCCTGGCGCGCCGTCTGGCTGCTGACCCGCTTGCGCCTGCAGCGCCTGCTCAATGTCAGCGGCAAGGGCCTGTCGTTCAACAAGGGCGGCAAGAGCCGTCCCGCCACGCCGGGCAAGAAACGGGCACCCTGGCTGCTGGGCGCGCTGCTGCTCTTGCCCATGCTGTTCTCCTCAGGCAATATCGCCCGCCACAACCTGCTGAACATGCATTGCCTGCTCGACCAGGTGGCCGTTTGCCAGGCCAAGGGCAGCATGCAGGCCGGCGAGCGCGTGCTGGCGCCCGTCATCGCCCACCTGATGGAACAGCCCTTCAGCACAGCGCTGGCGGGCGCCCTGACCCTGCAATTGGTGCTGCTGTGGCTGGTGAGCCTGCTGCTGCCGCTGGGCATGGGGGAACTGTCGAAACCGGACTGGGACCTGGAATGGCTGGTCACCCTGCCCGTCGACAAGGGCACCCTGCTGTGGGCGCGCGTGCTCGAGCGCACGCTGGTCAACCCGCTCGGCCTGCTGGTGCTGTGGCCCGGCACCACCATGATCGCCTGGTACTCGGGCCAGGGCTGGTTTGCGCCACTGTCGGGCCTGCTCGCCTGCCTGCTCCTGCTGGCCTTGGCGGCCATGCTGCGCACCCTGGTCGATACGGGCCTGCGCCTGTCGCTCAGTCCGGCGCAGCTGGGCAACCTGCAGGCGCTGCTCTCGGTGGCCGGCCTGTTTCCCATGTATATGGGCATGTCGTTCGGCATGGGCACGGGCGGCTTTGCCCATGCATGGGCGGCGGCCATGCCCGCCTGGAGCGCCTGGACACCGCCCGGCCTGCTGGTGCGTCTGCTCAATGCCAGGGGTGCGGCGGCCGCGCTGCCGGCCGCCCTGCTGCTGGCGCAATGCCTGTGCCTGATGCTGCTGGGCATGGCGATGCTGCGCCGCCAGCTGCGCCACGGCGTGGTGGGCGCGGGGCAGCGCGAGGCCGGCCGCAAGCGCTCCTCGGTGGCACAGCCCACAGGCAGGTGGCGCACCGGCATCGGCACCGTGATCCAGCGCCGCGAACTGACCCTGCTGTTGCGTGACCGCAATTTTCTCGTGCAAACCCTGCTGCTGCCCTTGCTGATCCTCGGCGGCCAGGCCTTGTTCTCGGGCCAGGCGCGCGACCTGCACGAACTGCTGTCCAGTCCCACCCTGCTGGCCTGCACCGGCTTTTTCCTCGGCACCTATGTGCTGATGATGTCGGCCTTCCAGACCCTCAACAAGGAAGGCGGCGCGCTGTGGCTGCTGTACACCTTTCCCGGTTCCGTCGACCAGGCGCTGCGGCAAAAGGCCCAGCTGTGGGCCGCGCTGGCCCTGCTCTACCCCCTGATCCTGTTCGGCGCGGCGCTGGCCTGGCAAGATGCCTGGCGCTGGGACATGGCGGGCCTGATGCTGCTGGCCCTGGCCGGCATTCCCCTGTACGCGGTGATCGCCGTGGCGCTGGGCGTGTTTTCCAGCGACCCGCTGGCCACCGAGGCGGCGGCCAAAATACGCCCCGCCTACACCTATCTGTACCTGCTGCTGACGGGCCTGTACATCGCCGCGCTGGCGGTCGGCAGCCTGGCGCAGCAGTTGGTGTTCGTCGTGCTGACGGCGGCGCTGGCCGTGGCCTTGTGGCAAAAGGCGCGCGATGCCATACCGTATCTGCTCGATCCGGCCGCCTCGCCGCCGGCCCGCGTCTGCGCCTCCGATGGCCTGATCGCCGCCATGCTGTTTTTCACCCTGCAGACGCTGGCCTGGCTGTTGCTGCAGGGCCGCGTGGCGGCGCCGCTGGCGCAGGTGGCCCTCGCCTTCGGCAGCGCCGGCGCGCTCACGTATCTGCTGGTGCGTCTGGTCTACTGGCGCAGCAAGACGGCTGGCGTGCCGCGCATCGGCGGGGGCCGGCAAGCGTGGCGCCGGGGGGCGGCGGGCGCGACGCTGGCGGCGCTGTTTGGCATCGCCTGCACGCTCGTGCTGCAGCCGCCCGCGGCCACACCGCTGGCCGACCATCCGTGGAACGGCGTGTGGCTGTTGGGCCTGACGGTGCTGGCCGCGCCCCTGTGCGAAGAATTCATTTTCCGCGGCCTGATCCAGGGCGGCTTGCGCCGCTCGCTGCCCGCCTGGCAGGCGATCGGCATTGCCGCCGCCATCTTTGCCATCATGCATCCACCCGCCTCCATGCTGCCCGTCTTCGTGCTGGGACTGTGCGCGGGAGTCGCGTACGAGCGCAGCGGCGCGCTGCTGGCGCCCATGCTGGTGCATGCGGGTTATAACGCGGCCATCCTGGCATTCCAGCTGAGCAGGTGAAGCCTTGCGTATTTGCTAGAATCGCACACGCCGCGTTTCTCATACGCTTAGTGTCCGTATCCCAACCCATGACTACGCACCGATCACGCATGAAATTATCCTTGCTCGCGCCCCTGTGCTATGCCGCCATGCTGAGCGGCTGCACGGTGCTCGCCCTGCGCCCGAACAGCGGTATCGAGAACAGTACCTTCGCGGTACAGGAAACCCCGCGCCTGCGCATCGATGCGCCCAAGGCGCGCATCCAGAATCCCCAGCCCAGCGACCATTTCATCGGTATCGCCCTGTCAGGCGGCGGCAGCCGCGCCGCCAATTTCTCGGCCGCCGCGCTGGAGCAGCTGGAGCAGTTCGGTCTCGTCAGTGGCGCCTCGGCCATCTCCGGCGTCTCGGGCGGCGCCATCGCGGGCGGCTATTACGCGCTGCATGGGCGCAACACGGACTGGCCAGTGCTGCGCGGCAAGCTCAAGACGGATTTCTTCGGCCAGACCATCCTCAAGCCCGCCAACCTGACAACGATGTTGTTGACGAACAAGACCCGTACCTCCTTCCTGTCCGACGTGTTCGACGATGTGCTGTACGACAAGAAGACCTATGCGGACCTGCCGCACGACGGCCCCATCTTTCTGGCCAATGCCACAGACGCCACGAATGGCGGCAAACGCATGGTGTTTTCCTACGAATATTTTTATAACACCCTGCATTCGCCGATCAAGGATATCCGCCTGGCCACGGCCGTGGCCACCTCGGCCGCCTTCCCTGGCGTCTTCGATTCCGTCACCTTCGAGCGTTTCCGCCCCAAAAACAGTTTCGTGCCGGAACTCGGCTCCGAATCGCGCGACTCGCCGTCATACGTGCACCTGTTCGATGGCGGCGCGGCCGACAACCTGGGCGTGGAAACCCTGTGGGATGTGGCCCTGACGCAGCTGTACGGCAACGACATGGCCTTCGTGCCGGCGCGCCTGAACAGCAAGCCTTTCATCCTTCTGTCCATCGATGCCAACGCGCCCAATTCGAGCGCCGTGTTTGAAAAAATGTCGGATGAGCGCCAGCCGCTGGACCGCATCTTCAACAAGAATATCTACGATGCCGTCGATGCCCTGTTCTCGCGCCAGCGCAAGGAAAACCTTGTCAAGATGGGGTTTGGACAAGCCCGCTTCGATACCATCACGCATGAGAATTTTGGCGACCTGAGCCAGAAATTCGTGAAGGGCAAGCGCACCTCCACCTTTGCCATTCCCGTGCTGTGCCGCCCTCATCTGGGGCTGTTCCACTGCGAAGTCGATGCGGCCGATCCCCTGCCGGGCCAGGTGCGCACCATGCTGGAAGGCTTTGCCTGGCATATCTCCATCGATGAAATCGCCTCGCTGGCGCTGCGCCTGTCCAGCGACGATGCGCAAGTCAATTTTTCCCGCAAACAGGAACGCGCCGCCCTCGTCAAACTGCAGCGCCTGGCCACGCAGACGAAAACCCATCTGAAGCTGACCGGCCCGGAAAACTGCAGCCCGGACGTGCTGCAGTCGGCACTGTACAGCGCCGCGCGCGTGCTGATCCTCGACGACGAGGACTCGCGTTTCGCCCTGTGCGACTACATGCTGACGGGCGGACTGATCAATGACGCCACCGTCTGCAAGCAGCGCTACGTGCACACCGTCCCCAGCTTTGCCATCGAGAGCGAAGACCTGCAATACCGCAACCTGAGTTCGGACGGCAATTCCGTGAATGTGCCGATACGCTGCAAGAAGTAAGCGGCCTGCCGGGACAAGTAGCAATCTTGATTGCAATCAAGACAGGAAACATGCTGGCGATGATGAATGGGCTGTATGCCTGTTGCGGGGAATAAACCCATGCACGGCAGCCTCATGGCCAACAGTCATCGTCAAGGATAGCCCATGTTTTGCACTGCCTGCGGAACCCAGCGACCAGAGGGCAATGTGCGAGGCCGATAGCGAGCAGTAGCACAGCACACGCCAGCTGCACCACGCGCACAAAAAAGCCCGCACGATCGCTCGTGCGGGCTTTAGCGCAAGGATTCCAAGCGCCCGGCTGATTTAGATCAGCCGACTACGCCTGCGCATGTAGCTGCGGCTTAACGCACCTTCCAATTCCTGCTCCGTTTTATGCTGGTTCACCGTGTACAGGGCCCACAGGGCCGCCGGCGCCCAGCCGATCACAGTGCACTGCAAGATCAAGGCGGCGGCACCGGCCAGCGGGCGCCCCAGCATGAAAAACGTAAGACACGGAAGTAGCAAGGCTATCAGCAATCGCATCACGACATACTCTCCTTCAATATAGAGCAGCGGACAAGGGCCGGTATCCGGTCCGTCCCCCGCCCGCTGCGTACTGCTCTTTAATAACGTCTGGCAAAATCGTCGCGAGCGAATGCGAGTTGTGGCCGAGAAGCGCAGCTGTGCGACGGCACGGGGCCGCCGAGGCAGTGAGCATCACAGGCCGCAAATCGCGGCGCGCAGCAGATTTGGCCTGACGTTTATAGATGCACGGCAATCTGCGGCATCAGGTCGTCAAAGGTACGACCGTTGCCGTTTTCGCCGATGGCGTGCATCTTCCATTCGCCGTTATGGCGATACAGCTTGGCCATGATCTGTGCCGTGTGGGAACCTTGCACAGACAGGTTGAAACGCGCGACTTCCTGGTTATTGCTGGCATTCAAGATGCGGCAATAGGCGTTTTCCACCTGCGAGAAGTTCTGGCCGGTAAAGCTGTTGACGGTGAAGACCAGGCTTTTCACGTTCGCCGGCACCTTCGACAGATCGACATTGATCTGTTCGTCGTCGCCATCGCCCGCGCCCGTGCGGTTGTCGCCCGTGTGGACGATACTGCCGTCCTTGCTTTTCAGCTGGCGGAACCAGACGATGTCGGCGGTGCTATTGTTTTCATCGAACATGACGCACGAGGCGTCCAGGTCGACGGCTTCCGTCTTCGAACCGAAACCCAGGAAACCCTTGGTCTTGGCCGCATCCCAGCCCAGGCCCATGGTGATACGGGTCAGGGTGGTACCAGCTTCTTTGTCCAGAGAAATCTTCTGGCCCTTGCTCAAATTGACAGACATACGCATTGCTCCTGTTTGGTTAGTTGCATCAGTTAGTTGCATCAATTACGTGTTACGCCGACTTGCCTTGCGTCCAGGTGAGGAAGGCCGCGCGGTTGCGCGAGCACACGAGGATTTTTCCCGTGCCTGAAAACTTCAGTACCATGCCCTCGCCACTGGTCTGGCTATTGATCAAATTGCCCAGAAAGCCGCCGCTGCTGCCGGTCGTGATGGAAATTTCGTATTGCAGGCGGTTGTCCCAGCACACGACGTGGGCGTTATCGATCACCACGTCCTTGCCAGGCGTCACTTCCAGTTCGGATATCGCGCCAAAACCGGACACCGCCAATTGACCGCTGCCTGCCGTCTCGGTAATGAAAAAACCACCGCTCTGGGCAAACAGCGCATTGCCAAGGCTCTGCGTGCGCACCTTCAATTCCACGCCAGAACTGGCCGCCACGAAGGCGCCGTCGCTGATCATGTATTGCTGGGCACCCACCTCGAGCACCCGCATCGCGCCAGGCAAGGTGGGCGACAGCAGACAGTCGCCGTCACCGCGCATGGCCTCGATATGCTGCTGAAAGAACGATTCGCCGTTGGCAAAGGTGCGCATCAGCGCAGCGCCGATGCCGCCAGTCATCTTGCCTTTCAGCTCAAGATTGGTTTCCATCATCACCATCGCATCGGATTCGCAATAAATCTTCTCGCCCTTGGCAAGCGACACATGCAGGAACGGGTCGTCGTCCCCTGTCACATTAAAAACCGGCATTCAACTGTTCCTTCCTCAACGATGATGATGGTGTCGGGCTAAACCGCCCTTACTACAGAATAACGGTGCCGCACAAAACCGTAGCGAGCGGATGTGATTTGTGGCCGAGAAACGCCCCCGTACTTTAGGACGGGGGCGCCGAGCCGGTGAGCATCGCCGGCCGCAAAGCGCACCGCGCAGCAGGTTTGGTGTGGCGACCTTACACGCCGACGCCGAACGACGCTGCCAGTGGGCCCAGACCGCCTTTATAACCCTGGCCGATGGCCTTGAATTTCCAATCGGCGCCGTTGCGGTAGATTTCACCGAAGACCATGGCCGTTTCCGCCGATCCGTCTTCCGACAGGTCGAAACGGGCGATTTCCGTGTTGCCGTTGGCATTCACGCAGCGCACATACGCCTTCGATACCATACCAAAGTTTTGCTTGCGCGCTTCGGCATCGTGAATCGTCACGCAGACGGCGATCTTGTCGATCTCGGCCGGCACCGTTGCCAGGTCGACGACGACGGTTTCATCGTCGCCGTCGCCGGCGCCGGTGGTGTTGTCGCCCGAGTGGGTGACGGAACCGTCGCTCGATTTCAGGTTGTTGTAGAAAATCATGTCGACGTCGGCGCGTACCTTGCCGTCGGCCTTCAGCAGGAAGATGGAACCGTCGATGTCGAATGCGGCGCCATCGGTGGCGCGGGCATCCCAGCCCAGGCCGATGATCATCTTCGAGATGCCAGGCGCTTCTTTGCTCAGGTTGACGTTGCCGCCTTTTTGCAGACTGATTGCCATGATGTATTTCTCCTATGTGAAATAAAAGTCCAGCGTGTATAAAACCAAATGACTACTTGTGTACACCTGGCGCCCTCCACCGGCCCGACTCCCCGGACCGGCGGCGGCGCTTGCTGCATCACGCTGGCAAACGGGTGTGGACGTTTGCCGCGTATTCCTTATGCCTTGGCTGCGCTTTCCAGCTGCGGCTGCTTATCGCCATCCTTGTCGCCATCGCCTTCCAGCAAAGCCATCCTGCGCTTGTAGCGGATCGACGACCACAGCGAGGCGAGAATGAAGGCTACCCCGATCAGACCCGTGAACAGCTCGGGTACGTGGAACTTCATGCTGACCAACATGATCACGGCCAGGATACCGATCGCATAGTGCGCGCCGTGTTCCAGATAAACGAACTCATCCAACGTACCCTTGCGCACCAGGAACACCGTCATCGACCGCACGAACATCGCGCCGATGGCCAGGCCCAGCATGATGATCACGACATCCTTGGTGATGGCGAACGCGCCGATCACGCCGTCAAAGCTGAACGAGGCATCGAGCACTTCCAGGTACAGGAAGCCGCCAATACCGCCGCGCTTGACGATGTCGCCCATATTGCCGTCGCCGTTATCGCCTTCCAGCAAGCCGCTGACCACATCCACGCCCACGTAGGTCAAGATACCCCACAGGCCGGCCGTCAAGACCACCAGTTTCTGGCCTTCTTCTATCATCGACAGGCTGGCCATCAGGGTGCCCAGCGCGATCATCACGGAAATCGACGAGATCTTGCCCAGCGCGCCCAGTTTTTCTTCAATACGGCCCAGCCAGTGCGTTTCCTTCTCCGAGTCCAGCAGGAAGTTCAGGAACACCAGCAGCAGGAAAATGCCGCCGAAGGCCGCCACTTCCGCGTGGTGGTTCGTCAGGTGCATCGAATACTGTTCCGGATTGCTCAGTGCCAGATTCCACACTTCCATCAGTCCCAGGTCAGCCGCTTGTGCCACGATGACCAGCGGGAACACCAGACGCATACCAAAGACGGCGATGATGATACCCACGCCCAGGAACAGGCCCTGCCAGAACTTGTCCCAATTCTTCAGCACCGAGGCGTTGACCACCGCGTTGTCAAAGGACAGCGATACTTCCATCACGCCCAGGATCACCGCGATACCCAGCGCTGCCAGCATCGTCTGCACGCCACCGTGCGTGTAACCCCACCAGGCGGAAATGCCCAGGCAGATAAATGTCACTAGAAATGACACTCTGAAATGTTTCATCGATAGTTCCCCTTTATCCAAATTCAATGGAACGTAGTATAAGGACATGTGACACATTTAAAAATAGAAGATAATGGAAGTATTACTTCGTAAAAACAGAAGATAGGGCCGCACGATGAAAACTACCGGTTTCAATTACCGCCATTTGTACTTCTTTTGGGTGGTTGCCAAGGAAGGCGGCGTGACGCGCGCCGCCGAGCGCCTGGGCCTGGCCGTGCAAACCATCAGCACCCAGCTGGCCCTGCTGGAAAAGGAACTGGGCAAGTCGCTGCTGCAGCCGCAGGGACGGCGACTGGTGCCGACGGAAGCAGGCCGCCTGGCGCTTGGCTACGCCGACCAGATCTTTCTCTTGGGCGAGCAGATGCAGGATGCGCTGGCCGACGCCGACGCGGAAAAGATGCGCCTGACGGTGGGCATTTCCGATTCCCTGCCAAAACTGATGGCCTACCGCATGCTCGACGCCACGCGCAGCATGGATCACCCCGTCAAGCTGGTCTGCCTGGAAGATGAATTCGAATCCCTGCTGGCCGACCTGGCCCTGCACAAGCTGGACCTGGTCTTGACGGACCGCGCCGTGCCGGCCGGCGCCAGCCTGCGCGTGTCCAGCCATTTATGGGGCGAGAGCGCCATGAAACTGTTCGCCATCCCCGCGCTGGCCGAGCGCTACCGCGAGGATTTCCCGCACCGCCTGAGCGGCGCGCCGTTCCTGCTGCCAGCGCGCAATAACGCCTTGCGCGGACGCATCGACGAATGGATGGTGCAGCAAGGCGTGCGGCCCGACGTGGTGGGCGAGTTCGAGGACAACGCCATGCTCAACGCCTTCGGCCGCAAGGGCCTGGGCCTGTTCTTCGCGTCCGCCAGCCTGGCGGCCGACATCGAAGAGCAATTCGGCGCCGTGCTGGTGGGCGACGCCTCGTCGCTGCGCGAGCAGTTCTATGTGATTTCGAACGAGCGCAAGATCATGCACCCGGCGCTGGACGTGATCCTGGCCGCCGTGCCGGGCCGCCAGTGATCAGGCGCCGAGATCGGCGGCGATGGCCGCCAGCCACACTGCCTCGTCCGCCTCGCAGCTGTCGATATTCGCCAGCTGGATGACGGACAGGCCCGCTTCGGGCACGCGCAGCAGCAAGGCGCGGAAGCCCCATAGTCCGCCACCGTGGAACACCGCCACGCGCCCGGCGTGTTCGATTTGCTCCAGGCCAAAGCGGTAGGTCCAGCTCTGGCCATCGGCACCCGGCGTGTGCGCCAACTGCGCGCGCACCAGGCTGGACGGATCGCGGTACTGGCGCTGCCATTCGCGCTCCCACAGGGCCAGGTCATGCAGGCAGGCATACACGCCGCCGTCGCCCACCGTGTTGGCATTGCCCAGGTGCTGGCGATAGGCGCCCGCGTCCGCCGGATCAACGCTATAGCTGCGCGCGCGCTGCGGCATGACGGCTTGCCGGTCGACGTCGAAGCCAGTGGCATGCATGCCCAGCGGCGCGAACAGGCGCTCGCGCGCCTGCGCCGCCAGCGGCTGGCCCGCGAGCACTTCCACGAGTTTCGCCAGCAAGATGTAATTGCAATTGCTGTAGGCATGCGCGCTGCCGGGTGGCGCCGTCAAGTCCTGCATGCGCGCGATCAGGCGCAGCAGCAGCGCATTGTCAAAATAGTCGCTGTCATGACGGCCCAGCTGGCATGCCAGGTAGTCGAAATAATCGGGAATGCCGCTGGTGTGATTCAACAATTGACGCACGCTGATGGCGGCGCCGAACTGCCGCACTTCCGGCAGATGGGGTGCCACGTCGTCGTCGAGGCCGATGGCGCCCTGGCGCACCAGGTCCAGCACGCAGGCGGCCGTAAATTGCTTCGATTCCGACGCCAGGTAGTAGCGCGACTGCGCCGTCAGCGGCACGCCCAGTTCCAGGCACGCCAGGCCGTGATGCAGCTCGAACAAGGTCTGGCCGTCGCGCTGGATCAATGCGCTGAATCCGGGACCCCGCGCCGGCAGGCTAGCCTGCAGGGAAAGAAAGTGCTGAACAAGATTTTTCATGGCGCGATCTTAGCATGCAGGCAAGATTCATCTTTCGCCACATTCATCAGCCAATCCGATAAATCCATTCGAAAATAACGTTTGAATAATCAATCAAAAGCGATTGTAATAAAGCCTGAGACAAACACGCGTTCGCCGCCCGGCGGCAGGATGCGATCACCATAACAAGACAGGAGCGGCAGCATGTCCACGGCAGGCAAGACGATCGATATTCCAGATCTCATCAATAAAAACAAGATCGGCTCCTTCCAGATCGGCATGCTGATCCTGTGCGGGCTGTGCGTCATCATGGATGGCTTCGACGTGCAAGCCATGGGCTATGTGGCGCCAGCCATCATTGCAGACTGGCATGTCAGCAAGGCCAACCTGGGTCCCGTCTTTGGCGCGGGCCTGCTGGGCATGCTGGTCGGCTCGCTCGTCTTCAGCATCACGGCCGACAAGTTTGGCCGCCGCCCCGTGCTGATCGGCTCGACCATCTTCTTTTCCCTGTGCATGCTGGTCACGCCGCTGGCCACCACCATCGAGCAATTGCAGCTGATACGCTTTATTACCGGCCTGGGCCTGGGCGCCGTGATGCCGAACGCCATGGCGCTGGCCGGCGAATACAGCCCGCTGCGCAAGAAAGTCACCCTGATGATGCTGGTGTCCTGCGGTTTTACCCTGGGCGCCGTGCTGGGCGGGCTATTGTCCGCCGCGCTGATTCCCGCCTTCGGCTGGCAATCCGTGTTTTACGTGGGCGGCGTGGTGCCGCTGGTGATCGGCGTGCTGATGTTTTTCCTGCTGCCGGAATCGATGCAGTTCCTCGTGCTGAAAAAACGCAAGCTGGACAAGGTCGCCAAATGGCTGAAACGCATCGACCCGACGGTGACGATCACGGCCGAGACGCAATACGTGGTGCATGAGAAGGAGCACAAGGGCGCGCCCGTGCTGCAATTGTTTACCGGTGGCCGCGCGAAGATGACGATACTCTTGTGGGTCATCAACTTCATGAACCTGCTGAACTTGTATTTCCTCTCGAACTGGCTGCCGACCATCGCCAAGGAAGCGGGCCTGTCGACGGCCAACGCCGTGCTGGCGGGCACGGCCCTGCAAGTGGGCGGCACCATCGGCACCCTGGTCATGGGCCAGCTGATCGACCGCTCCAGCTTCCGCCGCATCCTGCTGCCATGCTTCCTGGTCGCCGCCGTGGCCATCGCCCTGATCGGCCGTCCGGACGTCTCGCTGGCCTTCCTCTTCATCACGATTTTCATCGCCGGCTTTTGCGTGGTGGGCGGCCAGCCTGCCGTCAACGCCCTGGCGGCCAGCTACTACCCGACCACCCTGCGCTCGACGGGCATCGGCTGGAGCCTGGGCGTGGGCCGCATCGGCTCCATCATCGGCCCCGTGCTCGGTGGCGAGCTGATCCGCCTGAACTGGCCCAACAGCACGATTTTCCTCGTCGTCGCCATCCCTGCCATCGTCTCGGCCGTCATGGTGTTTGCCATGCGCGGCGGGCCGGAAACGGCCGCCAAGGCCTGATCCGGGTCAAAAACGCGCCGCGCACCCCTGCTTTCGGGCGGGGGCGCGCGGCAAAATTAGGCTATGGCGCCCTTCGTCGTTTAAGATGACGTTTTACCAGCCCATCTTCCGCGCCCCCATGCACAATGTCTTGCTAGTCCTGCTCGCCCTCTTCCTGGTCGCGCTGAACGGTTTTTTTGTTGCCGCCGAGTTTGGCATCGTCACCTTGCGGCGCACCCGCATCCGCGCCATTGCCAAGACACAGGGACTGCGGGGCCGCATCCTGGCCAAGGTGCATGGCGAGCTGGACGCCTACCTGTCCGCCTGCCAGCTGGGCATCACCCTGGCTTCGCTGGGCCTGGGCTGGGTCGGTGAACCGGCCTTCGCCGGCCTGCTGGAACCGCTGTTCGGCGCCATCGGCGTCACCTCGCAAGAGCTGATCCACGGCGTGTCCTTCGTCGTTGCCTTCAGCGTGATTTCCTTCCTGCACATTGTCGTGGGCGAACTGGCGCCGAAATCGATGGCCATCCGCAATCCGGAAGCCGTCGGCCTGTGGAGCGCCATGCCCCTGTATGCGTTTTACTGGGCCATGTACCCGGCCATCTACCTGCTCAACGCCAGCGCCAACTGGGTGCTGCGCATGGCCGGCCTGTCCGGCAAGGGCGGCCACGATGCGCATTACTCATCGGAAGAATTGAAACTGATCCTGCGCACCAGCCAGCCCGGCGAAAAGTTTACGCGCGACGAACGCAACATCCTGGCGCAGTCGCTCGATTTCGAACAGATGACGGTGTCGGACCTGATGCGCCCGATCAATGAAGTGATCGCCCTGCATGCCTCGAACACCCTGGAAGAAAACCTCGACACGGTGCTGCGCAACCGCTTCAGCCGCTATCCGTACTTCGACACGAATGAAGACGACGTGCTGGGCGTGGTGCACCTGAAGGACCTGTTCTTTGCCCAGCAGGCGGGCAAGCCCATCACCTCGCTCACGCCGTTTCTGCGTCCCGTCGACATCATTTCCGCGCGCACGCCGGCGCTGGAACTGTTCCGCCGCTTCCGCGACGGCGCGCCGCACTTTGCCCTGATCGGCGAAAAGGGCAAGCGCCCGCTGGGCTTTATTACCCTGGATAACTTGCTCGGCGCCATGGTCGGCGAAATCCGCGATGAATTCCGCCGCAATGAAAACGACTGGCTCAAGCAGAGTGACGGCACCCTGATCGGCAAGGCCAGCCTGCCCATCTTCTCGCTCGAACGCATCCTCGGCATCGATATCGAAAACGAGGAACTGGGCCTGGACGACGTGGAATCGGTGGGCGGCTTGATCATGGTCAAGCTGGGCGACATCCCCAAGCAGGGCCAGCGCATTACCTTTGTCGACTTCGACATCGTCGTCAAGAAAATGAACGGGCCGCGCATCGTGCTCATCAAGGTGATCCCGAAGCAGGAGCGGGACCTGGATGCCGATTTAAGGGACTAGGCAGGTCGTGACGCAAAGCGCAGTTCGGGGTCGGACCCTGAGGGTCCGACCCCGGTCATGGCTGTTGGGTCAGGCAAGACATGCAGCCATGCTGCAGAACACTGAGCTTGCACTTTGCCGGCCACCTCTTCCCTCCGCTGGCCGCGGCCCTGCCAGGTATCGACGCTATTTTTTCAAGGTTATTGTATCTTTGCCCTGCGGCACCGTGGTCTCGCCCACCGTCCACGTTTGCAGCAGGCTGTACAGCACCGCCAGCAGTGTCGGGCCGATAAAAATGCCGACGAAGCCGAAGGCCAGCACGCCGCCCAGCACGCCCAGCAGCACCAGCAGGAACGGCAGGCTGCTGCCACGGCTGATCAGCATGGGTTTCACGACGTTATCCACGCCGCTGATCAGCACCGCGCCCCATACCAGCATGAAGATGCCCCAGCCAGTCTGGCCGTCGTTGAACAGCCAGATGGCGGCGCCGCCCCAGATCAGCGGCGGCCCGACAGGAATCAGCGAAAAGATGAAGGTGGCCACGCCCAGGAGCGCCACGGCCGGCACGCCGGCGATCAAAAAGCCCACCACCGCCACCAGCGCCTGCGCCAGCGCCGTGCCCAGCAAGCCGTACATGACGCCGCGCACGGTGCGGCTGATGGTCAGGCCCACGCCGGGCGCGCTGTCGCCGATGATGCGGCCCGCGCCCGTCATCAGCGCGCGGCTCAGCTGCTGGCCGTCACGGTAGAGGAAGAAGCTGACGAACACGGCCAGGCTGGTCTGTGCCAGGCCCGTGCCCAGCAAAATGCCGCCGGAGGCGAGGAAGTGGCGTGCCGGCTCCAGCATGGTCTTGCCCAAATTGAGTAATTCCTCGCGGTCAGCGAGCAGGCGCTCCACATAGCCGGCGATGGTTTCGCCCACCACGGGGATGCTGGCCAGCCAGGCGGGCGGATGCAGGCCGCCCGTTTCCAGCGCGGCGCGCAACTGTTCGTAGATGCGCGACACATTGTCGGCCAGGTTGTAGGTGACGAGCGCCAGCGGCAGCACGATGACCAGCACCAAGGACAAGGTCATGATGGCGGCGGCCCAGTTGCGGCGGCCTTTCAGGCGTTCGAGCAGGAGGATGTACAGGGGCCAGCTGGAAATGCCGACGCAGGCGGCAAACAGCATGGCGGCCAGGAAGGGCCGCAAGACGAAAAAGCAGCCGATCAACAAAAAGATGACGGCTGCCAGGCGGGCGTGAGGCTCGAAACGTTTGTCCATGTACTGCATATCCTGAAGATGGCGCCTCGCGGCGCGACCGGATCAGGATAGCAGAAGTTTAAGATCGTGCGCGATGGCGGCAGGCTTTTCGCCGTGGCGCACGAACAGGCGGATCTTGCCGTCGCGGTCGAACACATAGGTGCCGGCCGTGTGGTCCACCGTGTAGCTGCTGTCCGTCTCGCCCTCGACCTTGGCGAAATACACCTTGAATTCCTTGGCCACCTTGGCCGTCGCGGCCGCATCGCCGTACAGGCCGACAAAGCGCTTGTCGAAGGCGGGCACATACTCGGCCAGCAAGGCTTGCGTGTCGCGCTCGGGGTCGACGGTGACGAACAGCACTTGCACCTGCTCCGCCTGCGCGCCCATTTCCTGCATGACCTGCGCCATGTCGGCCATGGTGGTCGGGCACACGTCCGGGCATTGCGTGTAGCCGAAGAACATCAGCACCAGCTTGCCCTTGTAGTCGGCCAGGGTACGGGGCTGGCCCGTGTGGTCCGTCAGGGCGAACTCGCGCGCATAACCGAGGCCCGTCACGTCCGTGTTCTTGAATGCCAGCTTGGGCGCTGCGGGCTTGCCGCAGCCGGCCAGGACGATGGCCAGGGCGGCCGCCAGCAACAGTGTCAGGTATTTTTTCATGTGCCGAGTGGAATGTAGTGGTCGACCAGCAGGGCCGCGAACAGCAATGCCAGGTAGATGATGGAAAAAGTAAAGGCCTTGCGCGCGATCAGGTCCGTGTAGTGGCGGTACATCTTCCACGCGTAATACAGGAAGCCGGCGTTCAGCACCACGGCCGAGGCCAGGTAGATCAGGCCGCTCATGCGCACGGCATACGGCAGCAAGGTGGTGGCGGCCAGTGCGATCGAATACAGCCAGACGTGGAATTGCGTGAATTGCATGCCATGCGTGACGGGCAGCATGGGCAGGCCCGAGCGCGCGTAATCGTCGCGGCGGTACATGGCCAGGGCCCAGAAGTGCGGCGGCGTCCAGACGAAAATGATCAGCACCAGCAGCCAGGCTTGCATCGGCACGTCGTTGGCGACGGCGGCCCAGCCCAGGGCCGGCGGCATGGCGCCGGACAGGCCGCCGATAACGATGTTCTGCGGCGTGGCCGGTTTCAGCACCATGGTGTAGATCAGCGCGTAGCCGACAAAGGTGACGAACGTCAGCCACATGGTCAGCGGATTGACCAGGTGATACAGAATCGCCATGCCCAGGCCGCCGATCAGCAGTGCGAACACCACCGTCTGTTTCACCGTGATGTCGCCCATGGCCATCGGACGGCGCGCCGTGCGGGCCATGCGCGCATCGATTTCGCGCTCGGCCAGGCAATTCACGGCAAAGGCGGCGCCCGCCAGCAGCCAGATGCCGATGGTGCCGAACACCACCGCATGCCAGTCCGGCAACTCTTCGCTGGCCAGGAACATGCCGATGACGGCGCAAAACACGGCCAGTTGCGTCACGCGCGGCTTGGTCAGCGCCCAATACTGGGCGATGCGGGGGGTAGGTTTACGGCTGATGGTCTGAGTAGTCATTTATGCGGTACGGGAAGACTGGCTGGTGCCGTGGGCACTGTCGCGGAGGCGCAAGCGCGCTTAACATTGCGCGCAACATCGAGTTGGAACTTAGCCTTGTAGTTTAACATGGTCAGCAACAACACGAGCAGCGCCGCCCCGCCGTTATGCATGACGGCGATCGACAGCGGCCAGCTCAGGTAGATGGTCGCCAGGCCCGTGGCTGCCTGCAGGGCCAGCACCACGGCGATCCAGCGGGCCGTGCCGCGCAAGGACGGCAGGCGCCAGGCGCGGAACACGGTGTAGCCGATACCGGCTGCCACGATGAAGGCGAAATTGCGGTGCACCCAGTGGATGGCCGTCAGCGCGGAAAACGGCAGATAGTGGCCGGCGGCCGTCTTGCCCAGCTCGCGCCACAAGTGGAAACCATGCTCGAAATCCATCTCCGGGATGACTTTGCCGCCGCACAGGGGGAAGTCCGTGCAGGCCAGGGTGGCGTAGTTGGTGCTCACCCAGCCGCCCAGCGCGATCTGCACGGTGAGCAGTACCAGCGAGAAGATGGCCAGCGCGCGCACGGGGCGCAGCACGGCGGCATCCGCATCGGCGCGCTGTATGGGCGCGACGGCATTATCTTGCCGGCCGCCCAGCCAGGTCAGCATGGCCAGCAAGCCCATGCCCAGCAGCAAGTGGATGGTGACGATCACCGGTTGCAGCTTCAAGGTTACGGTCCAGGCGCCGAACGCGCCCTGCAGGCAGACGAACAGAAACAGCGCCGTCGGCAGCGCGGGGGCGAACTCCTGCCGCTTGCTCTTGCGCCACTGCCGCCACGCCTGCACCATCATCGCCACGATCAGCACGCCAATTGCCATGGCCAGGTAGCGGTGCGTCATCTCGATCCATGCCTTCACCACCGTCACGGGACCCGTCGGCATCAGGGTTTCGGCCGCGACGATGTGCTCGTGAGCAAGGAAAGGATTGGCCGAGCCATAGCAGCCGGGCCAGTCAGGACAACCGAGGCCCGAATCGGACAGGCGCGTAAAGCCGCCAAACATGATCAGGTCGACCGTCAAAAAGACGGCGATCCACACGAGTTTGCGGTATTTATTGGCGTCCGCAGACACCCAGACCATCGTCAATGGCAGCAGCGCCACCAGCAGACCTGTCAAGCCCAGCTGGGCCAGCGCGGAAAGATGCATCGTCGGCATGCGTTCCCCTTAACCGATCGCCGAAGCTTTGAGCAGCTTGGCGATGTCTTTCTTGATCTTGTTTGGGTCCGCGTCTTTCGGGAAGCGCATCATCAGATTGCCCAGCGGATCGATCAGGTACAAATGGTCGCTGGTCTTGCCGCCCGGCTCCACCGGCAGCCAGGCCGTCAAGGCGTCGCCATTCACGCGCAGCATGCTGGTGCCGTCGAATTCGCGCATCACCAGCGTATCGAGCGGCTGGTCATCCGTGACCAGCCAGACCCGTTCCAGGCGCTCGCGCTCCTTGCCCTGCATGAGGCGCAGTTGTTGCATGTCAAACAATTGCTTCTTGCACGCTTCCTGGCAGTCGGACGGCCCCGTCTGCAGCAGCACCCACTTGCCCTTGAACTGCGCCAGCGGCGACGCCTTGCCGTCGAGCTCCGTCACGTGCAGCGCCGCTTCGGGTATCGGGTACAAACGCGGGTCGATCAGGGCACCGTAATTGTTGCGGCCCGTGGGTTTGATGATGTAATACGTGAAATACGAGGCGATGATGGGAAATGCGCACACGGCCACCACGGCCAGCAGTTTCCAGCGCCCCGTGTTCTGCGCCTGTTTGTCGGTGCTGTCTTGCGATGCTTCAGGGTTATTTGTTTGCACGTCGAAATCCTGTAAAGACAAAAAATAGAAAAGCCATCAGTGCCAGTGCGTACCACTGGAATGCATAGCCGCGGTGCTTGTCGGCACCCAGGTCGGGCGCCGGCCAGTCGCGCACGGGGAGCTGGCCGGATGCTGGCACCGTTGCTGTCGGATCAACCGGATCGACTGTTTGTTCAATAATAAACGGCTGCAAGGCCAGGCCGCTCGCCTGTGCCAGCTGGGCGATATCGGCATTTTGCACGATGGCGTGCGATGCCAGGGGCGGCGCCGTGCCCAGTTCCATCACATGGCCCGCGTTCAGGCGCGCGATACCGGAAATCGTCACCGTGCCGGCCGGTGTCGTGTAATCGGGAATGCGTGTACGCTCGGCATTGTTGCGCGGCAGCCAGCCCTGCGCCACCAGCACGTGCATGGGGGAACCGTCGATCCGGAATGGCGTGAGCACGTGGAAACCCGCCTGGCCCTTGTAAGGACGATTGTCCAGGTACACCGTCCAGGCCGGCACGAAGCGGCCCGTGACGGTGACCCGGCGGTATTCGATCGCCTGCGCGTCGGCCGGCAGCATGGGCGCGGGACTCAATGCCAAAGGCGCGGCCAGGTTACCCGCTTCCAGCCGGGCGGCACGCGCGACTTTCTCGTCGGCACGGCGCTGCTGCCATTGCGCCAGCGACACGCCCAGCGCCACCAGTAGCAGCATTACAACAAATGGAATCCATCTAAAATGGAAGCGGATACGCATTACAATGAAACCTCCTCAAGCCTGGCGCTACCATCCATGAAAATCCTCGTTGCCATTGCCTTCATCCTGATCCTGGGCAGCCTGGGCTCAGCCCTGTTCTTCCTGATGCGCGACAAGGGCAAGAGCAACCGCACCGTGCAAGCGCTGGCCGTGCGCGTGGGCCTGTCGATCACCCTGTTTTTGCTGATCCTGCTGGCGCATCACCTGGGCTACATCCAGCCGACGGGAATACATTAAATGCTGGGGTCAGACCCGCGGGGGAATGCGCCTCAATGAGGCGGATTCCGATCCCGCAGGGTCTGACCCCGGTGCTAACGACGTTGCTTGGTTAGCAAAATTCTTACACTAAGAAAAAAGCCGTACCCAGGATCTCCCGGTACGGCTTTTTTTATGGTGCCGGCGCCAGCGCTAACCGCGCGCGCCCTGCCCCGCCATTATAACCAATACACGACCACGTACAGACCCAGCCAGACGACGTCGACAAAGTGCCAGTACCAGGCGGCGCCTTCGAAGCCGAAGTGGTGTTCAGGGGTGAAGTGGCCTTTCAGCACGCGGTACAGGATGACGGACAGCATGATGGCGCCCAGGGTCACGTGGAAGCCGTGGAAGCCCGTCAGCATGAAGAAGGTGGCGCCGTAGATGCCGGACGTCAATTTCAAGTTCAGGTCGCTGTAAGCATGCATGTATTCATACACCTGGAAGCCCATGAAGATGGCGCCCAGCAAGATCGTGGCGAACAGGAACAGTGCCGTCATGCCGCGATGGCCGGCGCGCAGCGCGTGGTGCGAAATGGTCAAGGTCACGCCGGACAGCAGCAGCAGGGCCGTGTTGATGGTCGGAATCCAGAACGGCGTCATGGTGGTGAATTCCTGCACCGTGCCTGCCGGGCCCGTATTGCCCCACTGCGCGGCGAAGTCCGGCCAGATCACCTTGTGGTCGAGGTCGGCCAGCCAAGGCATGGAAATGCTGCGCGCGTAGAACAAGGCGCCGAAGAAGGCGGCGAAGAACATGACTTCCGAGAAGATGAACCAGCTCATGCTCCAGCGGAAGGAGTGGTCGATGCGTTCGCTGTACAGGCCCTGCTCCGATTCGCTGATGGCGTCGCCGAACCAGAAGTACAGCACCAGCAGGATGCCGGCCAGGCCGATGTAATTCAGGTACGGGCCCCAGGAGACGTCGTTGACCCAGGCCGAGGCGCCGATCATGGTCAGCAGCAGGCTGGCGCCGCCCAGCATGGGCCAGCGCGAGGGGCCTGGCACAAAATAATAGGGTACGGCGGCGTGGTTGGAACTCATCATCATCTCCTCAAAAACTTGTAGGGTGGTTTTTTATAATTTATAAAACGACGAATTTAACAATGGAAATCAATATGCCGACCAGGCAAGCGACGGCCAGGAAACCGGCGATGACCACGTGCACGGGATTGAGCTTGGCCGAATCCGTGTCGAAATCGCTCTTGCGGCGCAAGCCCGTAAACGACCAGACGACGGCCCGCAGCGAATACAGGAACGAGGCTTTCTGCGGCTGCTCTGGCTTGCCCATGGCACTCTCCTATTGGACGGCCGGCGTCTGAGCCTGGCTCAGACCGGCAATCTCGAAAAACGTGTACGACAGGGTGATGGTCTTGACCTCTTTCGGCAGGGCCGGATCGAGGAAGAACACCACCGGCATCTGCCGCGCCTCGTGCGGCTTCAGGGTTTGCTGCTTGAAGCAGAAGCACTCGACCTTCTTGAAATGCGGCGTGGCGCTCTGCGGTGCATAGCTGGGAATGGCTTGCGCGTTCACCACGCGGTTTTGCGTGTTGACCACTTCGTACATGACGGTCACCAGTTCGCCCGGATGCACTTGCATGTTCGACACGGTGGGGCGGAAGCGCCACGGCCCCTGCGCATTGCCATCGAACTCGACGGTGATGCTGCGCGTCGTGTCGACTTGCGTATTGTTGTCGTAGGCCACCGTGCCATCCTTCTGCGTCAGCACGTTGATACCCATCACTTCGCAAATCTGCTTGTAGACGGGAATCAGGGCATAGCCAAAGCCGAACATCAGCACGGCAATGACGAGCAGCTTGCCCAGCATCTTGCGGTTCAGGCCGCGTGTTTCCTGTTGGTGGGGCGTCGTCACGTCAGAGCCACATGCGCTTGACGAACACGGACAGGAAGAAGAAGGCCGCCAGGGCCCCCAGTATCAGCCCGGTACGCAGGTTGTTGGGTTTCTTGCGCTCAGTTTTCACTTCGGTCATGGCAGGCACTCTATTCAAGGGGGCCGGCAGCTGCGCCGGCCCGTGACACTGGCATTACTTGTCGATTGCTACGTGACGCTTATTACCGCACGCTTGTTACTTGACGGTCGGCGGCGTTTCAAACGTGTGGAACGGCGCCGGGCTCGGCACGGTCCATTCCAGGCCCTCCGCGCCTTCCCATGGTTTCGCTGGCGCAGCCTTGCCGCCGCGGATGGTCGGCAAGACCACGAAGAACAGGAAGTACACCTGCATCAGGCCAAAGCCGAAGCCGCCGATCGAGGCGATCATGTTGAAGTCGGTGAACTGCGCCGGATAGTCGGCGTAGCGGCGCGGCATGCCGGCCAGACCCAGGAAGTGCATCGGGAAGAAGGTCACGTTGAAGGTGATCAGGGACAGCCAGAAGTGGATCTTGCCGCGCGTCTCGTTGTACATGTGGCCCGTCCATTTCGGCGACCAGTAGTAGAAACCGGCGAACAGGGCGAACAGCGAACCGGCCACCAGCACGTAGTGGAAATGCGCCACCACATAATAGGTATCCTGCAGCTGGATGTCGATCGGCGTGACGGCCAGGATCAGGCCCGTGAAGCCGCCCATGGTAAACACGAAGATGAAGCCCACCGAGAACAGCATCGGCGTCTCGAACGTCATGGAACCCTTCCACATCGTGGCGATCCAGTTGAACACTTTGACGCCCGTCGGCACGGCGATCAGCATGGTCGCGTACATGAAGAACAGCTGGCTGGTCACCGGCATGCCGGTAGTAAACATGTGGTGCGCCCAGACGATGAAGGACAGGATCGCGATCGAGGCCGTGGCGTAGACCATCGAAGCGTAGCCGAACAGCGGTTTGCGGGCAAACGCCGGCAGGATCTGCGAGACGATGCCGAAAGCCGGCAGAATCATGATGTAGACCTCGGGGTGGCCGAAGAACCAGAAGATGTGCTGGTACATGACGGGGTCGCCGCCGCCTGCCGCATTAAAGAACGAGGTGCCGAAGTGGCGGTCCGTCAGGGTCATGGTGATGGCGCCGGCCAGCACGGGCATGACGGCGATCAGCAGGTAGGCCGTGATCAGCCAGGTCCAGCAGAACATCGGCATTTTCATCAGGGTCATGCCGGGCGCGCGCATATTCAGGATGGTGACGATGATGTTGATCGAGCCCATGATGGACGAGGCGCCCATCAGGTGCATGGCGAAAATGGCCATGTCCATGCCGGGGCCCATCTGCGTCGACAGCGGCGCATACAGGGTCCAGCCGGCAGCCGTGGCGCCGCCCGGCACGAGGAAGGACGTGGCCAGCAGGATCGCGGCAGGCGGCAGCAGCCAGAACGAGAAGTTGTTCATGCGGGCAAAGGCCATGTCGGACGCGCCCACTTGCAGCGGGATCATCCAGTTGGCGTAGCCGACGAAGGCCGGCATGATGGCGCCAAACACCATCACCAGGCCGTGCATGGTGGTCAGCTGGTTAAAGAATTCAGGGTGAAAGAATTGCAGGCCCGGGTGGAACAGTTCCGTACGGATCATCAGGGCCAGCACGCCGCCGGACAGCAGCATGATGAACGAGAACCACAAGTACAAGGTACCGATATCCTTGTGGTTGGTGGCAAACAGCCAGCGGCGGTAGCCAGTCGGGTGGTCGTGGGCATGGTCGTGATCGTGACCGGCGTGGTCCAAGGTGCTAGTACTCATATGCGGCTCCTAATTACTTGCGTGCAGCCACGATTTCGGCTGGTTGAACGATGTTCTCTTCGGCCTTGTTCGACCAGGAATTGCGCGTGTAAGTGATCACTGCGGCAATTTCCGTGTCGGACAGCTGTTTCCAGGCAGGCATTTCCGCCGGATACTTGCCGCTCTTTTGCCCGTTCAGCAAGACATGGATCTGTTCCGCCTTCGGACCGTTCACCACGGCAGAACCGTCCAGCGGCGCAAACGCGCCCGGCACGCCCTTGCCCGTCGCCTGGTGGCAGACCACGCAGTTGGCCGCATACACTTTCTCGCCCTTGACCTTCAATTCGTCGATGGTCCAGACCTTGCTTGGATCATCAGCCAATGCGGCCATTTCCTTTTGTTTTACATCAACCCAGGCCTTGTAATCGTCGGCCGAGACCACCTTGACGACGATGGGCATGAACGCATGCTCCTTGCCGCACAGTTCGGCGCAATTGCCGCGGAAGGTGCCGATATGGTCGGCCTTGAACCAGGTATCGCGCACGAAGCCGGGAATCGCATCCTGCTTCACGCCGAAGGCGGGCACGGACCAGGCGTGGATGACGTCGTTGGCAGTCAGCACCACGCGGATCTTCTTGTTGACCGGCACCACGACTTCGTTATCGACTTCGATCAGGTAGTTTTCGCCGCGTTTTTCCGTCGGCGGCATGCCAGGCGCACCCACTTGCGAGCGCGGCGTCGCCAGGTTGGAGAGGAAGGAAATGCCTTCGCCCTCGCCTTTCAGGTAGTCATAGCCCCATTTCCACTGCATGCCTGTGGCCTTGATGGTGATGTCGGCGTTCGAGGTGTCTTTCATGCCGACCACGGTGCGCGTGGCAGGCAGGGCCATGCCGATGACGATCAGGAAAGGCACGACGGTCCAGGCGATCTCGACGGTGGTGCTTTCATGGAAGGTGGCCGGTTTGTGGCCCAGGGACTTGCGGTGCTTGAAGATGGAATAAAACATGACGCCGAACACGGCCACGAAAATCACCAGGCAGATGATCATCATCAGGGTGTGCAAATCGTAGATTTCGTGGGCGATCTGTGTCGCCGGCGGTTGCAGATTCATTTCGAACGGCACCGGACCGCCGGTGCCGGGATAGGTGCTGGCAGCAGGTGCCGCCGTGGCCCATCGCCCGATGCCAAACGCTGTCAAAGACAGCCCGAGCAGCAACGATTGAAGTCGCTTTGCATGTTTCATGTTTTCCCCAACCACCCAAAAATAATGATATTTTAAACGGCTGCGGACTTCTCCGTACTGGACCGCTGCCGCTCCTCCATGAAAGCAACACGGCCAGAATGCGGCCATGTGCGTCAAGCACCAGCGAATTCCATGCTGGCTGCCGCGCCAAAAACGGCGGCGCGCAACCATGCTGGAACCCTGTTTTCACTCCCCCACAGCGAAATGGCCCTGTGTGGAAGATGGTTACTATACTAATGCAGTAACTTCAATAAAGTCTTGCTTTGTTTTTTTTATTTTGTATGCAGCCCTTGTTTTTTTCAATTAGCAAGCTGACAAACAATCAACGATTATAATCAAGTAAACTTGAATCCATCAAGCAATAATCGGCTTTGTGCGCGCCCTATTCCCGGCCGCCGCGCGCTTTGCAACGCTTGCAACAATATCACCGTGCAAATGCCGACCAAGTGTCGGTTTCTTTAGGCTTTTATGTCGGCTTGCGCGGTAGATCGAAACGAATGATGGCTTCGCCATTGCGCGTCACGCGCGGCGCCGGGCGGAAGGCGTGGCCATAAATCACCTCAAAACTCAGGCCCAGCTTGCCGTCGGGACGGCGCATCTTTTCCAGCGCGGCCAGCATGCGCTGCCAGGCCGCCTTGCCCATCAGGCCACGCCGGCGCGTCGTCAGCGGGTTGCCGCCAAAGGCACGCACGTCGGCCAGCAGTTTTTCCGCCGTATCGTAGGTCACGGTGATGATTTCCATGTCCAGCACCGGCGTGGAAAAGCCCGTCTCGACCAGCATGTCGCCAAAGTCGTGCATGTCGACGAAGGGCAAGGCGTGCGGCGCCAAGTCTGCCTCGGCAAAGGCGTCGCGCACTTCGCGGAAGGTGTCGGGGCCAAAGCACGAGAACATCAGCAAGCCGTCCAGGCGCAGCGCGCGGCGCCACTCGGCAAACACGCGGTCGGGCTGGGCATGCCAGTGCAGCGCCAGGTTGGACCACACGAGATCGATGCTGTTGGCTGCCAGCGGCAAGTCGCCCAGGTCGCCGCACAGCAAATCGACACCCGTCTTGGCCGGCAAGAGTTTGCTGAGAAACTGGTTCAGGCCAGACAGTTTCGAGGCCGGCGCGCGCGCCGCCTGCATCATCGCTTGCGCTGCATCGAGGCCGATGATCTGCGCGGCGGGATAATCCTTGTGCAGCTGCGCCAGGTCAGCACCGGGACCGCAGCCGGCGTCAAGCACGCGCAGCGGCGTGATCTTCACCAGTTCCAGGCGCTCGTGCATGCGTGCCGACACTTCGCGGCGCAGGAAGTCCGAAGGCGCGATACGCGCCGGGCGGGAAAAGAAATCGCGTACTTGCACCGCATCGATGGGCGCACTCATTTTGGGCGGATTGCTGGGAACTGGCATGTTGAATCGGGTGAGGTGAGATAATGTCGGCAGTGTACATGGAACGCGGCGATCGCGATGCGGCGTGCCGCCATGCCCCGCCTTGACGCAGCCTGGCAGGCGCTGGGACACTGGCTGGGCGCCACGGTGCTGCCGGCGCAGTGCGCGCTGTGCGGCATGGGCTGTCCGGAAGTGCTGTGCCCGCCCTGCCGCGCGCAGTATCTGGGACACAGCCGTCCCCGTTGCCGCCAGTGCGCCAATCCGCTCGCCGGCACGGATGGCACGCCGCTGTGCGGGCGCTGCCTGCGCAAGCGGCCCGCGTATGACGCCACCGTCACGGCGTGCGATTATGCGCCACCCGTCGACCAGTTGCTGCTGCAGCTGAAATTTGGCGCCCGCCTGCCGCTGGCGCCTTTGTTTGCGCAGCTGCTCGCTGTAGCCGTACAGCAACAACCGGCATGGGAGCAGCCGCAACTGCTGTGCCCCGTGCCACTGGGTCCTGCCCGCCTGGCCGGGCGGGGCTTTAACCAGGCACTGGAAATCGCCCGTCCGCTGGCGCGCCTGCTAGCCATCCCCTTGCAGCCCAGGCTGGCACTGCGGGTGCGCGAAACCCGGGCGCAAAGCGGCGTGGCGCCGCGCGAACGGCGCGCCAACCTGGCGCACGCGTTTGCCATCGCGCCGCAACATGGGGGGCTGCTGCAAGGCTGCCATGTCGGCATCGTCGATGACGTGATGAGCAGCGGCCATACCGTCAACACCCTGGCGGCCGCCTGCAAGCGCGCGGGAGCATCGCGCGTGAGCATCCTGGTGGTGGCGCGCACGCCGCCGCATTAGAATTCGCAATAGCCGCTATATATATGAGGAGAGCATTTTGTTTCACGTCGTTTTGGTAGAACCTGAAATCCCGCCCAATACGGGCAACGTCATCCGCCTGTGCGCCAACACGGGTGCGCAGCTGCACCTGGTCGAGCCGCTGGGCTTTCCCCTCGATGACAGCAAGATGAAGCGCGCCGGCCTCGACTACCACGACTACGCCAACATGAAAGTGCACAAGAACTGGGAAGCGTTCCTGGCCGACACCCGGCCCGATCCCGCCCGCATGTTCGCCATGACGACACGCGGCTCGCGCCCCTTCGGCGACGTGGCCTTTTTACCCGGTGACGTGTTCGTGTTTGGTTCGGAAACGAAAGGCCTCGACCCGGCCCTGCGCGACGGCTTTCCCGCCGAACAGCGCATCCGCCTGCCGATGCGCCCGGACAACCGCAGTTTGAATTTATCGAATACGGTGGCCGTCGTCGTCTACGAAGCCTGGCGCCAGCACGGCTACGCCGGCGGCGCGTAGGTCGGATCAGGCCCAAGGGGCCGTAATCCGACAACATTGTTGGCGTTAGTGGTGTTGTCGGATTACGCGGGGCTTTACCCCGCTAATCCGACCTACCCGTTTGCATACGGCGATCAGCGCAGCGCCAACTGCGCGTCAACGCGCGTATCCGAATCCAGCATCACCAGCTGCGTGCGCAGGTCGCGCGTGGCGGCCAGCTTGCCGTTCACGTACAAATTCGTCTTGACGCCATACACGCCTTGCGACACGCCGGGCGGCAAGGTCAGCTCGAAGGAGTTTTCAAAGCGCCCGCCCGACTTGTTGCTGCTGGCCAGGGCTTTCGAGCCGGACTTGAACGGCTGGCCTTGCGGATCGAGCACCACCAGCTCTTCGCGCACATCGCTGACGCTTTGCGCGCTGCCATTGACCAGTTCCACCACGGAATTGACCTTGAACGGCTGGCCACGCTTGACGGTGGAAGCGCTCAGCTGCGGCGTGTAAGACACCACTTGCGGTTCGCGCGGCAAGGCGCCGCGTGCGCGGATGTAATCGCGGTCCGCCTGCGCCGCCGTCTTGGTCTGGCGCGAATTGACATTGATGGCCAGGCAGCCGGCTGCCGCCAGGCCGCCGCCGATGGCTGCGCCCTTCAGCGCGCCATTCTTGCCGCTGACCAAGGCGCCCAGCAAGGCGCCCACGGCCGCGCCGGCCGCTGCCGACGTGCCCACGCTGCACGGATCTTCATCGGCCGCGTTCGCTTGTGGATAAGTACTATCCTGGCGCACGCCATTCGGACTCATGGGCGCCGTGGCGCAGCCGGCCAGCATGGCCGTGATGGTCAGCGCGGCAGCCGCACGCAGGGTGGTGTGATTGAACATAGTGACTCCAGCGTTTATTTAATTGTCGTTTCCGTCTGCAGCACTTGCCGTTCGCGTTCGCGGATGCGGCGCGACAGGCTGTCGATGCGCGCATTGCCGGGATCGATGCGACGCGCGCTGTCCAGGTACGTCTTGGCCGCATCGAACTTGCCTTCCAATAAGGACCGTTCGGCATCGCGCAGGAACGCCTGCGCCATCTCGTTGCGCATGGCCGCGCCGTTGTCCACGGGAGCCGTTTCCACCGGACGGCGTTCCACCACCACTGGACGTTCGACCACGCGCGCGGGCGCTGGTTCCGCCGGCACGGCGCGCGATGGCGCCGTGTCCAGCGGCGCCGGGGTCTGCGTGGAGGGCGTGGCCGGTGCCAGCACGGGCGCCGGCACCGCTGCAGGTGCAGGTGCAGGTGCCGACAGGGCTTGCGCCTCGGCCTTTAATTGCGGCAATTCCGGCGCTTCGCGGTCGATCGCTTCCAGCCGGGCGATGGCATTGTTCGCCGCCGTCGCATCCTTGCCGTCGAGCGCCTGGCGCACACCCACTTGCACGGACGCGGCCGCCGCCTGCTGCCGCGCCAGTTGCTTGCGCAGCGATTCCACGCTGGCGGCGCCCGCGCAATCGGCGTCGAGCGCGCCGATGCCCTTGGCGGCGCTTTGCAATTGATGGCCATCCAGATTGCGTTCAATGGCGCGCACGCTGCGCACGCAGCCGCTGGAGGCGGCGCCCGCCTTGCCGATGGCTGCCTGCAAATCGTCGGCCTTGGCGCTGGACTTGCCAGTACACACGTTTTTCGCCGTCGCCAGCTTTTGCCGCGCGCCATCCAGGCTGCCATTGGCCACCAGTTTCAAGCCGCTGTCGATGGCATCGTTGCAGGCCGATTCACTCTTGCCGCCCGGCTTGCCGTTCATGTAGACAATCACCGCTACCAGCAAGCCGATGCCCGCCAGCCACTTCAGCCACGGGCGCGACGGCGCCGGCGGCACGGCGGGCGGCGCTGCCGGCGTTGCCTTGGGAGGCGCCTTGGGCGCCGCTTGCGGCTGTGCCGGTTTGGCGTCCTTCGGGCGCTCCACTTTCGGCGCCTGCACGGGCACCGGCGGCGGCTTGGGCGTCGGCACGGGCACCGGCGGCTTGGGGGCCGGGGCCGGCACGGGAGCAGGCGTTGGCGCTGGCTTCGGCGCCGGCTTGCTTTCCGGCACAGCCGGCGGCAACGGCGGCGGCGCGGCCGGCGCTACCGCTGGCGTGACAGAGGGCTGCACGCGCGCCGCCTGCGCCTGCCCGCAGTACGGGCAGTGGCGGACAGCGAAGAACAGGCCGGCCTTACATGTGATGCAATTTTCCAAAACTCATCTTTCCCTAAACTCAAGCCAGCGGCGGCGGCATCAGCGGTGGCGGCGCACTGTGGAACAAAGGCGCCAGTTCGGCGAACTGGGCCAGGTCGACCCAGGCCGGCAAGCCGGCACGCCAGACCTTGGTGGTGCCCGGTACAACCTGTCCCGCCTGCACGTATTGCACGATCTGCTGGGCAGTAAATGGTCCTTGCTGCTGGCCATTAATGCCGAGGAAATACTGGTGCTCGACCAGGGGCGGCGGCATGCCGCCCAGCGGTGGCGGCATGCCGAAGGCCGGCGCCACGGACGCGCCAGCGGCTGGCGCCGCACCGGCCGGGCGCAGCAATTGCTCCAGGCGTCCCGCTTCCAGCATTTCCCCCTTGATCGCATACTTCAGGCGCGGCTGGCCATCCGCTTCCGGCTCGCGCACTTCCCAGTCATAGGCGTCGCTGTCGGAGTCGCCGATGACGTTCGCCCAGTCCTTCAGGCGGCCCAGCAGGGTTTGCACCGTGCGCTCGAGTTCATCGCTGGCCATACCCTTGCGGCGCGCCGACTCGCGCAGGCGCGCGCCCACTTCCGCGGCAATGGCGCTGCCAAAGCCGATGTACGGCAACTGCGAGCCGTCGGCCTGCGCCACCAGCTTGGGCGCATACACGCCCCGCTCGTAGTATTTTGCCAGCGCCGCCATGGCGGCCGTCTGCACGGCATCAAGCGCAGCGAGTTTTTCCTCGATGCGCAGGGCGATATTTTTCTCGTACGAGGCGGGCATGCCGTTCTGGCGGATGGCCCGTTCGTTGCCGATGCGGCGCAAATCACCGGGCTCGACGGCAAACTGGTACTGGCCAGGCGGCACGACCCGGCCCGTATGGCGCGTCAGTATGCCCAGCATGATGGCTTGCAGGAACTCGCCGAAGTCTTCCGCCAGGCGCTTCATTTCATCCGTGTTCGGCGCGATCGGGTGCGTGAATTGCGTCGGATCGATATGCGTGTGGGTCGGCGCCTTGTCGTTGTCGCCTTCCTTGCGGTAGCTGGTGCGCCAGCCTTCCAGGCCCCGCAGCACCGTCATCGGCACGCCGGCCAGTTCGCAATAGCAGACGGCGCGGCCGCGGATGCCCGTCTCGACGATTTCCAGCTGGCTCACCGTGATGCCCACCTGGGTCGGCATGCACGATTCGAGCTCGGCGCCAAACTTCGCCTTGAAGCCGGCCGCGTTGGCCACGCCGATCACGCACTTGAACTGGTCCGACACGACCGTGAAATCGCCCGCCATGTTGGCGTCGATCCACGGCATGGAGCAGGCCAGCAGTTTGCGGAAGCGGTCCAGGCGTTCGGACACATCCATCTGCTCCAGCGCCTCGAACAGCGGGTCGGGCGTGCTTGTCGTCCCTTCCACCAGGCTCGTCGTGGCGATCATGTTTTCCGCCATGCGCGTGACTTTGGCCAGGATCAAGGCGCGCTGCGCCGGTTCGCCCAGCATGGGGAACAGCGCTTTCGAGCCGCCCATGTCCTTGAACGCTTCATCGGCCCACTGGCGCAAGGTGGCCGCCGATGGCAGCGCAATGTCTTTTTCCGTGACGGGAATGACGATCAGGGTCGCGTGTTCCTTGTCCAGGTCCTTGCGCAGGATGGTATTGGCCGTTTTCAATTCGGCCAGCATGGCCAGCACGCCTTCGCGGCCCGATTGCAGTTCGCCCACCAGGCCATTCCACTGGGCGCGCCCCTGCGCATCGACGCCGATCCGGTTGCCCAGCCAGCGCGACAGTTCGCCCAGCAAAATAACGGACTCGTCCGCAGCCTTGGCGCGCAGATGGAATTTCAAGGCATTCGCCATTTCCGTGCGCAAATGGTCCATCACCACGCCGGCCTGCTTTTCGCCATTGCTGAGGAAACCGAAGGTGCCGCGCGTCTGCTCCAGGTTGTTCAACAGGCGCTCGTATTCGCGCGAGCGCACCGCTTCCTTGATTTCGCGGTAGCGCTCGGCATTGTTGCCGATCTGCGCCGTCAAGCCGCTGCCCGGCGCCTCGATGCGGTCCTTAATCTGTTCCACCAGCGACAGCACGTATTCCAGGCCGCCGAATTCCTTGTTGTCCAGGTAGCCATACAGCTGGTCGCGCACGACTTTCTTGACGTCGTCCAGCAGTTCGCGGCGGCGCTTGCTGATGCGGTCTTCCGTCGTATCGGCCGTGGAATCCTGGTCGCGCACGGCATCGCGTTCCAGATGCTTCATGGCATCGCGCACCTGCGCCGGCCATTCGCTGCGATCAAAGCCCGTGCGGATGTCGTTGACTCTCGTGTTGACCCGGTTTTCCACCCCGGCCAGCAAGTGGCCGTGGCGGTCTTCCAGCAATTCGTCGACCACGCGGAAATCGATGAAGTCGCCGCTGGAGCGCTTCAGCTCGATACTCTTGTCGGAAAACTCGGGGAATTCGCTGAACGGCGTGCCTTTCAGGAACATATTGGCGGCGAGGAAATTATCGCGCTGCGTATCCGTGGCCCGGTTGGCGCCCGCATCCGTGCCGCCCACGCCAAAGAACGCTTGCAGCATGGCGCCGGCCCAGCGGTGGGCCCGCTCGTCGCGCGCCGCTTCCTGGCGCGTATCGAGCACGGCCATGCCGAACGAGGAAAAGCGCTTCGAGAAATACAGCCGCATGTCGCCGAAGCGGTCTTGCGGCACGGGCGCGTTGTACAGGGAATTCTTGTGCTGCGCCTGGTTGACGGCGATCGAGCGCTTGGCGCGGGCGAAGTCGGCCGAGGCGAAATCCTCGAACAGCGAATCGGCCACCATGTGGTAGACGTCGCTGACATCCTTGGTGTGCTGCTGCGCCAGGTTGCCCGAGTCGATCAGGTAGACCTCGCTGTACGGCTCGCGCGTCAGTTCCGGGCGGTCGTATGCATCCCAGCGGCCCACATAGCCCTTGTTGCCCATCATCGCCGATTCCAGCTCCATCAGCGCCGCATAGCCGTTGGCCTCGACCCGGTCCTTGTTGGCCTTGGTGTAGCCGGTCGGCAGGAACAGCATCAGCTCGACATCGGCCGTGCCCACTTCGCTGCGCGCCAACCAGCGCGCCAGCAAGCCCATGTCGAGGAAGGAACCGGACCCCGTGCCGCCCGCCACCGAACCGACGATGACGATCCGGAAACGGTTGGTTTCCATGCGCAAGCCCAGTTCGGCCAGCTGGCGCTCGTGCGACAGGCCCGCCTTCAGGGCTTTCAACTTCAAACGGATCTTGTCGCGGATCTTCGCGTACTTGTCGAAGAAATACAGGCGCGAGACGGCACGGATCTGGCCGGCGCCGCTGCTCATGTCGAAACGCAGTTCGCGGATGCGCTGCGGCGTCAATGGCAGCCATTCCTTGATGTGTGGATATTTCTCCAGGGAATCTTCGTCACGGCTGTATTTATCCATGTCGAACGATTCAACCACCTTGTCGTCATCCGTGAACTTCACCTGGTCGAACTGCAAGTCCTTCGCCTGCGACTCGCCGCTCTCGATCACGGCGCCATTGTCGAGATCGAAATGAATGAATTGCGCGATGGGAAAGTCGCTCAGCCCCTCGATGCGCGTGCGGTTGCCCGCCCCGCCCCACAGGGTGTTGAGGACGCGCCGGCGCACGCGCATCAGCACCTGCATGCCCGTGCCGCCGATGCCGATGAACAGCGTCGGGCGCAGTTCGATGATCTTGTCCTGCTTGCGCTCGCTGGCGCCGCCGGTGATGGTTTGGTTCAGGTTCTCTGCCATGGTGATTCCTTCGATGATGCGTGCAACGGCGTGTGCTTAGCGGCGGCTGGAAGTAAAGGTCAACAGTAACGCAACCAGGCCCACCAGCACCAGCGGTCCCATGAACAGCGGCGCGAGGAATTTATGCGCGTTCACGGCCGCCAGCACCACGCCCGTTGCCAGGCTGGCCAGGAAGATGAACAACCACCAGCCCGAGGCATTGGCCTTGTTGGGCGGCACGCGCTTGCCCACCAGGCCGTTCGCATAGGCATTCTTGGCAAAGAAAAAGGCAATGAACAGCAGCAACAACACCACCCCGCCGACCAGGGTGTCGCGCGACGAGGTATCGGTGGTGGCGGCAGCGTCAAACGCGGGCGCAGGCTCGGTGATGCCGGTGGCGCCGGCGGTTGCCGGCGCATCGGCGGCCGGCGGCGTGGCGGCCGGGGCCGATGCCGGGGACGTTACCGGGGCCGGCAAAGTAAAACCTGCATTGTCTTTTGGAGTGTCTTGCGCCATGGTCTGCCTCAGGTAGATGGAAATCGATAAATGTAAAAATGCGGGATGCGGCTTAAACCAGGCTCAAGGTATGGCCTTCGGCCACGCGCACGACGGCGGGCTTGCCCAGGCCCCGTTTCAGCTCGCCGATATCACGGCCATTGTCATCGCGGATCTGCACGCTTTTGAAGGGTTTCAGCAGCACTTGCCGCGCCACGCCGTCGGCCATGACCTTGTAGCGCGTGGCGCGCGTGCCGAGCAGGCCCAGCGCCAGCAAGCCCAGCACGAATGCCAGGATGCCGCCGAGCATTACCAGCACGGGCAGCAGCGGATACTGTATGCGCACCAGCAAGGGGATGGTCGCCTGCGAGGCGCGCACGCTGTCGGGCGGCGTAAACATGTCCGAAATCGGGTCGCCGGGAAACAGTTCCTGCAAATCCTTGCCAAAGCTGGACGCCAGCGCCAGCCGCTGTTCCGACAGGCCCACCTGCGCCCGCATGGGCAGCATCACCTGCTTGCCCATGGCGGCGATGGCCTGCGCCGACCAGGGTGAGGGAATCTGCGCCATCGGCAAGGCAAACTGTACCTGCACGGACTGGCTGGCGCCCGGCTGCAGCTGGCGGATTTGATCTGGCACAACCTGCAGCGGCGTGTTCTGTCCGGCCAGGGTGGCGTGCACCCTGGCGCTGTCGATCACGTACGGGAAAAACATGTTTTGCAGGGATGCCTGCAGCTGCACTTGCGGCACCAGGTTCGCCGCATCGACGTCGAGCACGATGGTGCGTCCGTCGCGGCCCAGGCTGGCATGGACGTTGGCGCTGTTCTTGACGGACTGGGGCACAATGCGCACGGCATCCTGGTCCACCGGTTTCAAGCGCGCAGGCGGACGCGTCAGCACTTGCGACAGCTTTCCTTCGCCCAGGATGCGGTTCAGCGCGTCGGATGCCGGCTGGCCATACGCCAGCGCATACACCATCAAGCCCTTGGCGCTGTACAGCTTGCCCTGCACGGGCATGCGCAACGGAAACACCAGGGTCTTGGTGATTGACGGCTCCAGGTGCAGCAGGCGGTAAAAGTCGCGGTTGCGCTCGGCCGTCTGGCTGTCGTTGTTCGGGCTGTTCTTGTTATTGGTAAAGATCCACACGATGCCGGAGCCAGACTGGAAAGGTCCCGTGATGGTTTTGGTGACGGCTTCCTGGAAGTCCGTGTCGGCCAGCGCGCCGCCCGCGCCCTTGCGCGCCAGGCCAAGGCTGGCCAGCTGGCCCGCCACGCCGGCGCCGCCCTGCCCTTGGCCCAGCAGCGCGGGCGACACGTTGGTGCCGCTGCTCTGGCTGAAGGCCAGGGTGTAGACCTTGTCGGAAGGCTGCGTGGCCGCCTGCGCCACGGCGCCCACCAGGGCCTTCAGCTGCGATTGCTCATCCGTATAAAACGGCTCCATCCAGCCCGAGTTTTGCACCAGGAACGCTTGCTGGATGCCGGCCGCCTGCACGGCGCCGGCACTGAGCAAGGCGGCACAGGCCGCGATCAGCAGGCGCGCCTTCATGCCTGCAGATTCCAGCCATCGATGCGCGACAGCAAGGGGTGATACGCCCACAGCTTGTTTTCGCTGACAAACAGGCGCACGTTCCACGGTTCGCTGACGGCAAAGGTGTGGAACACGGTTTCGCGGAACTCATCGTCCTGCACCAGCTGGGCGGCCAGGCGCTCGTTCGAGCGCAGCACGCTGGACAGGCCGGCGCTGGTGGCGAACTTGACGCCGAAGACACTGTTGCCGCTGCCCGATTCCAGCAGCGGCATGACGGCCTGGTTCTTGCCGCCGTCGTCGCCGTGTTCCGGCTCTTCCCAGGGCGCCGTTTTCAGCTTGGTGGCGAAGCGGTAATTGAAGCTGCCCGAACACAGGCGCGGCGCCAGCGCATCGGCCCGTTCGGACTGCGCGCCCAGTTTCACGTACACATAGGTACCACGGCTATGCTCGAAGCACAGCTGCCACAGGCCGCCGTCGCGCGACAGGTACGGACTGCCGAACTCGAAATGCGGCACCAGGCCTTCGGGCCATGGCGTAAACGAAGCGGCCACATGACCGTCCGGCTGCAATTGCAGGCGCAACTGGCCGTGCGCGCACGGCCACACGGCCATGCGGTTGTAGGCGACGGGGGCGCCGACCTTGCCAAGTTCCACCGCGCCATCGAGCAGCACGTCGCTGCCCGGCGTTTGCATGGCATCCAGGTTGGCGAAGCGGATACGGCCATCGTCGTCGCGCAGCGGCGCCCACAGGCGGTTCTGGAACCACACGGGCGCGGCCACGCACGGCGCGCCGCCCACATGCTCGACCACATAGGTGAGCGACGGCACGTCGGGACGGATGCAGGCCAGGCCATGGCTGGTCGGCAAGACCAGCACGCTGTTAAAGTCCGGCACCAGTTCGGCGCGCCAGGCGCCATGCTCCAGGTCCGACTCGGCCAGCAAGCCGCCGCTTTCCGGTTCCAGCGCCAGCCAGCGTTTGGTCGCCGGCAGCCAGGCGTGCAGGGCTGCCTTGCGCGGATCCAGTGCCAGCAGCGCGGGCGCGCATGTGCCGAACTGGGCGGAGAAGAATTCGTACTTGCCCGGCGGCGGCATGGGCATCGAGGCGTCGGCCTGCGCGTGCTCTTCGCGCGCGCGCTGGTCCGCCAGTTTCAAGGGCACGCTGGCCTGGCGCAAGCCGGCCGCGCCCGGCAAGGGGATGTCGCTGACGGCATGCGCGCCAAACGGCGGCACCCAGGGCGGCGCCACGGCCGTGTCGGGCGGCACTTGCAGGGCCGCGCCGGTCGCGGGATCGAAAGCGAATTCAGGCGGAAACTGGCGCACGGGCGCGCCTTCCGCGGCAGGCAGGCGGCGGGCGTGCATCAGCTTGCCGATATCGGCCTGGCCCAGCAAAGGCGAGACGTTCTGGCCATCCGCGCTGCGCTGCAAGGTCCAGTCACCGGCATCGTCCACCTGCCACACGCCGGACGGCAGCGGCCAATCCCCAGAAGTTTTATGGTCCATTTATTTTTCGATGACTAGCAATAAGCACCATCGCGTGGTGCTACAACAGAGAAAGGTGCGACGTGCTGGGGCGGTCGAAACGAAGTCGCAGCCCTGGCAGTTCTCATAGTAACGTCTTTTTATCTGTATGGAAACATTGACGAAGCTTCCTTCTACTGCGCCCGCACCTTGCTCAGCAACTTGGTGGTCGAGCGGTCATGCGCAAAATCGATGGCCACGGCCTGGCCGCCATATGCCAGCACGGCCTGGCCTTCCGGTATCGCCGCCATGTCGTAGTCGCCGCCCTTGGCGTAGATTTCCGGGCGGATTTCCTGCACCACTTCCAGCGCGCTGTCTTCCGAAAACGGCACGACCAGGCTCACCGCTTCCAGCGCGGCCAGCACGGCCATGCGGTCTTCACAGCTGTTCAGGGGCCGGTCGTCGCCCTTGCCCAGGCGTTTCACCGAGGCATCGGTATTGACGGCAACGATCAACGAGGCACCCAGTGCGCGCGCCTGTGCCAGATACGTCACGTGGCCGCGGTGCAGGATATCGAACACGCCGTTCGTCACCACCACGGGCTTGGGCAGCGCCTGCGCGCGGGTGCGCAAATCGTCGCGGCTGCATAGTTTGTCTTCAAAATCAGGCATGGTCATAAGTTTGAGTAGGTTTGAGTGTGTAAATAGTTGTGCCATTCAGGCGTGGCTATCGCCATGGATGCCGCCCGCGTCCTTGCGCCAGGCATTGATCAGGGCCAGGATGGCCGGGTCCAGGCTGTCCTCGGCGATGCTGTCCTGGCGCGCATGAATCATCCGCGCATACACGCCGGCCAGGCGGCTGACGGGCGGCGACAGCGCATATTCGTTGCCGCGCGCCGGTTGCCGGGCACGCCAGTAATTGATCGCCGCTTCCAGTGCCTGTATGCGTAATTCCATCGCCATCTCCCTCCACAGCCGCATCCCGCATTATAGGGGGCGATCCGCTACAATACGCCATCGGCGCCACAGTTTGACGTGCGTGCCACCTTTCATTCATTGCAAGTAAGTACTTCCTGTGTTTCAATCACCTTATGACACTGACTGAACTGAAATATATCGTTGCAGTCGCGCGAGCGAAACACTTCGGCCACGCCGCCGAAGCCTGCTTCGTTGCCCAGCCCACCCTGTCAGTGGCCATCAAGAAACTCGAAGACGAACTGGGCGTGGTCCTGTTCGAGCGGGGCGGCGCGGAAATTTCCGTCACGCCCCTGGGTGCGCAAATCATCGCGCAAGCCGAGCGCGTGCTGGAACAGACGGCCGCCATCAAGGAACTCGCCAAGCAGAACAAGGACCCGCTGGCCGGCCCCCTGCGCCTGGGCGTGATCTACACGATCGGCCCCTACCTGCTGCCGCCGCTGGTCAAGGCCATGATAGACCAGGTACCGCAGATGCCCTTGATCTTGCAGGAGAATTTCACGGTTCGCCTGCTCGAACTGCTGCGCCAGGGCGAACTGGACGTGGCCATCATGGCGCTGCCCCTGCCTGAACACGGCATGGCCATGCAGGACCTGTATGACGAACCGTTTGTTGTCGCCATGCCGCGCCACCACCCATGGACGGCGCGCGAGAAAATCGCCGCGCAGGACTTGAAGTCGGAAACCATGCTGCTCTTGGGCAATGGCCACTGTTTCCGCGACCAGGTATTGGAAGTGTGCCCGGAAATGGCGCGCTTTTCCTCGCCCGGCAACGGCATGCAGCGCACGTTTGAAGGCTCCTCGCTGGAAACCATCCGCCACATGGTGGCCAGCGGCATCGGCCTGACGGTCTTGCCGCGCGCCTCCGTGGTCAATATGCACGCCACCGACGGCATGCTGGAATACCGGCCCTTCGCCGACCCCGTGCCGTCGCGCCGGGTGGTGATGCTGTGGCGCAAGAGCTTTACGCGCAAGGCAGCCATCGACGCCCTGTGCGCGGCCATCGCCAGCTGCAACCTGCCCGGCATTACTGCCTTGTGCGAAGACGGCGATTAAGTCGCCAGCCGCAAAATAGTACATTTACGTACGATTTGCGATAATCGACCTTTCTCTTCAACAAGATCGAGTCTTCCATGAACAAGCTGGCGCTGTATTTTCGCCTGATACGGCTGGACAAGCCTATCGGTACCGTATTGCTGCTGTGGCCTACCCTATGCGCGCTGTGGCTGGCGCAGCAGGGCGTGCCGGACTGGCGGCTGCTGCTCATCTTCATCCTCGGCACTTTCCTCATGCGTTCGGCAGGCTGCGCCATCAACGACTACGCCGACCAGGACATCGACAAATTCGTCAAGCGCACGGCCGAACGCCCCATCACCAGCGGGCGCATCAGCGGCAAGGAAGCGCTGGCCGTGGCCGGCGTGCTGACCGTGCTAGCCTTTTGCCTGATCCTGCCCCTGAACACGCTCACCAAGCAGCTGTCCGTGGCCGCCGTCATCATCGCCGCCACCTACCCGTATTTCAAGCGTTTCTTTGCGATTCCGCAAGCCTACCTGGGCATCGCTTTCGGCTTCGGCATTCCCATGGGCTTTGCCGCCATCACGGGCGCCGTGCCTGTCGTCGCCTGGCTGCTGTTGCTGGGCAATGTCTTCTGGGCCGTGGCCTACGACACGGAATACGCGATGGTCGACCGCGACGACGACCTGAAGATCGGCATCAAGACGTCAGCCATCACCTTTGGCCGCTACGACGTGGCCATCATCATGCTGTGCTATGCGGTTTTCCTGCTGCTGTGGTTAGTGTGCGGCTGGCATCTGGGCTTGCGTTACTGGTTCGTCGCCGGCCTGGTGGTGGCTGCCGGCTGTGCTGTTTACCACTACACGTTGATCCGCGCACGCGAGCGTATGCCGTGTTTTGCGGCATTCCGGCATAATAACTGGCTAGGAGCGGCGGTGTTTGCGGGAGTGGTGCTGGACTTTGCTTTCCGTTAATTTGCTCGCGACAAGAGGCCTTGCGTCCCGGCAACCGTTGAGACGGCGCAAGGCAGCCTGGCCGCTGCTGCCTACACTGGTATTTCAATGTGCAGTTTCACTTCCATGAGGTAATACATGAGCTCGATACATACCGGCAAATCCAGCAGCGACAACATCCTCGCCGACGCCGACAAGGCCCGCGACAAACTGGTTGGCGACTTGAAAAACGTCATCAATGAAGCCGAAGGCTGGCTCGATGGCGCCAAGGACCAGACGGGCGAGAACGTCAAAGCCGTCAAGGACAAGTTCATCGCCACCCTGGAAACGGCCAAGAAGGACTTGATCAAGCTGGAAGAAGACTTGCTCGAACGGACGAAAAAAGCGGCCAAGGCCACCGACGAGTACGTGCAAGACAATCCATGGAAAGCCGTGGGCGCCGGCGCCGTCGTGGGCGTGCTGTTCGGCCTGCTGCTGTCCTCGTCGCGCCGCTAGGCACGCACTCGCACGGCGGCCCAGTCCGCCGGGCTTGACCGACGGCCTGGCCGTCCCCTGACGCGAAAGGCAGCATATGGCTATCGTGCATCAAGTCGCCCAGGTCGCAGCGACCCTCGCCGCCATCGTCCAGACCCGTCTGGCCCTGGCGGCCGTGGAAATGGAAGAAGAGTCGCTGCGCTTCCTGTCCTATCTGGCCCTGGCCATGCTGGCACTGTTGTGCCTGTTCGTCGGCCTGGTATTGATCGTCTTCCTCGTCATCGTGCTGTTCTGGGACACGCACCGCATCGCCGCCATCGCCATCACAGCCGCCGTCTTCATCGTCGCCGCGCTGGGCACGCTATTGGGCGTGCGCGCCAGTTTCCGCAGCAAGCCAAAACTGCTGTCCTTTACCATGAGCGAACTGAACAAAGACCTGGACGAGCTGCAACTGCTGGCACGCCGGGGATCGGAGCAGCCATGACCACGCATCCCACCAAACTGTCCCATGCCCACAATGCCGCCGGCCTGGCGCAGCGGCGCGACGCCCTGCTGGCCGAGTGCGCGCTGCAGCGCCTGGCCCTGGGCATACAGACGCGCCAGTTGCTGGAGCCGTTCACGGGCGGCAATCTGCGCCACACCCTGGCCACGCGCTTTAAAATCCCCCTCATGATAGGTGGCGCCGTGCTGGGCCTGCTGCTGGTGCGCCCGCGCCGCTTCCTGCCCCTGCTGCGGGCCAGCGGCGCGCTGCTCAATCACGCCACCACCGCCATGCCGGTCGTGCTGGCGCTGGCGCAGCGCTTCAGCAAGAAAGATGCGCCGCCATAAAATATTTTTTCCTCACTGCATCCAATTCGCGGACTCGCGTGTAGTACAGGTATCAGCCAGCCGGCTGAGCCAACTACCAGGAGTTTGCCATGCTTGCCACCATCGCCCCACGCCATACCGCCCCATCACTCACCGTGCTGTGCGCCGCCCTGCTGGTGGCCGCCTGCTCGCCCATGAGCGCGCGCTATTCGCAGGAACAATTACCCGCCGCCGTGAAAGTGCCGGACGGGCATCAGGTCGCCATGCAAACCGTGGGCGTGGGCAAGATTGCCTATGAATGCAAGGCCAAGAAAGACATGACGGGCCATGAATGGGTCTTCGTTGGGCCAGATGCGGCCCTGAATGACCGCAGCGGCATGAAAGTGGGTACGTATTTTGGTCCACCTGCCACCTGGGCCAATCTGGATGGCTCGAAAGTGACGGCGACGCAAGTGGCCGTGGCACCGGCCGGCGCGGGCAACATCCCGTATCAGCTGGTGAAAGCCAATCCGGCCACGGGCAGCGGCGCCATGCAGGGCGTCAGCTATATCCAGCGCGTGGCCACCAGCGGCGGCGTAGCGCCCAGCAGCCCTTGCGGCATGGAAAGCATTGGCGCCAAACAATGGGTGCCCTACCAGGCCGATTACATCTTTTGGAAAGCCGCATAAAAACACCTGTCAAAACCTGCTGCGCGTCGGGATAGGCGGCCTGCGATACTACCGGCTCGGCGCCCCCGAACTTGGTACGGTTGCGCTTCCTAGCCACCTATCCCTTCCGCTCGCTACGGTTTTGTTAAGTGTTGTAAAACCTGGAGGCGACGGTTGGCAAACAGTTTTCTAGCCTATACTCTCATTGAAAACTTGCTAACCGTTCACTTTTGACGATTGCGCCAACCTTGCCAAGCCACGCCGCCCCTTACGATTACGATGCCGCCCTGCGCGCCTGCGCCAGGGGCGAGCAGCAAGCATTGCATGGCCTGTACCAGCAGGAAAGCCGCTATCTGCTGGGCGTGGCCCTGCGCATCGTGCGCCAGCGGGCGCTGGCCGAAGACGTGCTGCATGACGCTTTTCTCAGCATCTGGCGCCGCGCCGGCAGTTTCGACGCCACGCGCGGCAGCGGCAAGGGCTGGATCTATGTGGTGGTGCGGCACCAGGCGCTGAACGTGGCGCGTGCGCGCGCGCATGAACTGTCAGCCGACGAGGATACCGTGGAAACCCTGCTGCACGAACGCCAAGCACATGATGTCGGCGACGCCTACGCCGAGCAAGCCGACATGGGCAAGCTGCACGATTGCCTCGGCCACCTGGACGAACCCAAGCGCAACAGCATCCTGTACGCCTACGTGGACGGCTGCTCGCACAGCGAAATCGCGCAGCGTCTGCAAGCGCCGCTGGGCACCGTGAAAGCCTGGGTCAAGCGCGGCCTGGCTGCCTTGCGGGAGTGCATGGGATGAGCACGCACGAGGAAGACGAACTGCAAAGGCTGGCCAGCGAATACGTGCTGGGCACTTTGGAACTGGCCGAGCGGACTGAAGTAGAACAGCGCCTGCCGCGCGACGCCGCCTTGCGCGATGCCGTGGCCGCCTGGGAACAGCGGCTGCTGCCATTGACCAGTTTGGCACAGCCGCAACAGCCATCGCCCCAGCTGTGGCCGCGCATCAGCGCCAGCCTGTTCACGCCAAAAAGCGTGCAACAGGCGGGTGGCTGGCAGGCGTGGTGGAACAGCCTGGCCTTCTGGCGCCTGCTGGCTGGCGGCGGCTTGGCGGCCACGGCCGCGCTGGCCGTGCTGGTCAGCGTGCAGCTGCAGGCGCCCAGCGGACCCGGCTACCTGGTGGTGCTGGTGGCGCCGCAAGACAAGTCGCCGGGCTGGATCGTGCAGGCCGGCAGCCGCGGCGGCAAGGGCCGCGACCTGAATCTGATCCCGCTGGGCCCGACAGCCGTGCCGCAGCAAAAGGCCCTGCAATTCTGGACCAAGGGCAAGGATTGGGGCGCGCCCGTCTCGCTGGGCCTGGTGCAGCCGGGACAAAGCCGCAAATTAACGCTGGATAAATTGCCGCCGCTGCAGCCCGATCAACTGTTCGAGATCACCCTGGAACCGGAAACCGGCTCGCCGACAGGCCGGCCGACGGGACCGATCCTGTACATCGGCCGCGCCGTCAAAGTCATCTGACTATTTGCCCGCTTGTCATCTGACTATTTGCCCGCTTATTTACTCACTTATTTACTCAATTCATCGCCCATCTCGCGCCCCCGCTGCGCCGCCGCCTTGATGCCCTTGACGATGGCCGCCTTCACGCCGCTCTCTTCCATGCTGGTGAGGGCCGCGTAGGTGGTGCCGCCCTTTGACGTGACGCGCTCGCGCAGCAGAGACACGGGTTCGCTGGAGTTGGCCGCCAGCTGCGCCGCGCCCGTAAAGGTGGCAATGGCCAGCTGCGTGCCCTGCTCCGGCGTGAGACCCAGTTCGGCGGCCGCCTGCTGCATCGCTTCGATAAAATAAAACACATAGGCGGGACCGCTGCCGGAGACGGCCGTGACGGGGTCGATCTTGGCTTCGTCATCGAGCCAGACGGTCTGGCCGACGGCGCGCAGGATGGCGTCCGCCGTCTTTTTCTGTTCGTCGCTGACGCCGCTGCTGGCCACCATGCCGGTGATGCCCATGCCGATCAGCGCCGGCGTATTCGGCATGCAGCGCACGATGGCAGGGTAATCGCCAAGCCAGCGCGACAGGTCCAGCGCGCGGATGCCGGCGGCGATCGACAGGATCAGCGGCGCACGGGCCACGTCGATGAAAGGCAGCAGCTGCGCCGCCACCTCGCGCATGCTTTGCGGTTTCACGGCCAGCACGATCACGTCCACGCCGCGCAGCGCGTCGCTGGCGGACGTGGCCGTGGTGACGCCGAACTGCGCCTGCAGTTTTTCCAGCGCCGGCGCATGCGGGTCGATCACGTGGATGTTGCCGCCCAGGGTCAGCTTGCCCGCCAGGCCGGCGATCAGGGCCGAGGCCATATTGCCGCCGCCTACAAATGCGATGTTCAGTTCAGTCGTCATGGCTATGCTTTCATTGAAACAGTTAAGAGTAATGGCGGGAACCGAAGATGGCGCTGCCCACGCGCACGATGGTGGCGCCTTCCAGCACGGCGGCACGCAAATCGGCCGACATGCCCATCGAGAGCGTATCGAGCGCCAGCCCGTCGGCGTTCAGCTGTTCATACAGCGCGCGCAATTGCGCGAACGCAGCGCGCTGCAGCGTGATATCCGTTTCCGGCTCGGGGATGGCCATCAGGCCGCGCAGGCGCAAACGCGGCAGCTGCGCCACGGCATGCGCCAGCGCGGGCAAGTCGGCGGGCGCCACGCCGCTCTTGCTGGCCTCGCCGCTGATGTTGACTTGCAGACAGATATTCAAGTCCGGCAAGCCGGCCGGGCGCTGTTCGGACAGGCGCGCGGCGATCTTTTCGCGCTCGACCGTATGCACCCAGTCAAAATGTTCGGCGATGGGCCGCGTCTTGTTGCTCTGGATGGGACCGATGAAATGCCAGGCCAGCGCGCCCTGCGGCAAGGCCAGCTTGACGGCGGCGATCTTGTCGAGCGCTTCCTGCAGATAGTTTTCGCCAAACGCCGTCTGGCCCGCGCGCGCGGCCGCCAGCACGGCATCCGCGCCAAAGGTTTTCGAGACGGCCAGCAGGGTCACGGCATCCGGCGCGCGCCGCGCTTCCAGCGCCGCCTGCGCAATCGCGTCGCGCACGGCTTGCAAGTTCTGTTCGATTGTGGACATAATCATTTTCTAGTGGATAAGGGCTACAGCACCGTCAACGCCATTCGGTAGCCCATCAATGCAGGCACAGGGATTATAAATGGACATTTCCGAACTACTCGCTTTCTCCGTCAGCAACAAGGCTTCCGACTTGCACCTGTCTTCCGGCCTGCCGCCGATGATACGGGTGAACGGCGACGTGCGCCGCCTGAACGTGGCGCCGCTCGAGCACAAGGAAGTGCACAGCATGATCTACGACATCATGAACGACAGCCAGCGCAAGGCTTATGAAGAAGCGCTGGAATGCGATTTCTCGTTCGAGATCCCCGGCCTGGCCCGCTTCCGCGTGAATGCCTACAACCAGGAAAGGGGCGCCTCGGCCGTGCTGCGCACGATTCCATCCAAGGTGCTGACCCTGGAAGAACTCAACGCCCCGCGCATCTTCGGCGAACTGGCCATGCGTCCGCGCGGCCTCGTGCTGGTGACGGGGCCGACGGGTTCCGGCAAGTCGACCACCCTGGCGGCGATGGTCAACCACGTCAACGAGCGCCTGAACCACCATATTCTGACCATCGAAGACCCGATCGAATTCGTGCATGAACCGAAAAAATGCCTGATCAACCAGCGCGAGGTAGGCTCGCACACGCATTCCTTCAGCAATGCGCTGCGCTCGGCCCTGCGCGAAGACCCGGACGTGATTTTAGTGGGCGAATTGCGCGACCTGGAAACCATCCGCCTGGCGCTGACGGCGGCCGAAACGGGCCACCTGGTGTTCGGCACCCTGCACACCTCGTCGGCGGCGAAATCGATCGACCGCATCATCGACGTCTTCCCTGCCGAGGAAAAGGAAATGGTGCGCGCCATGCTGTCCGAATCCTTGCAAGCCGTGATCTCGCAAAACCTGCTGAAAACCAAGGATGGCACGGGCCGTGTGGCCGCGCATGAAATCATGCTGGCCACGCCGGCCGTGCGCAACCTGATCCGCGAAGCGAAAGTGGCGCAGATGTATTCGGCCATCCAGACGAGCGCCAACGTGGGCATGCAGACCCTGGACCAGTGCCTCTCGGACCTGGTGCGGCGCGGCACGATCACGGCGGAAACAGCCCGCTCGGCCGCCAAGTCGCCTGACAATTTCCCCGGATAAGCGCATGCAGACGACGCACGAACACTATGGCGCCATGCACGCGCTGCTGGCGCAGATGCGCGCACAGGGCGGCTCGGACCTGTTTATCACGGCAGGCTTTCCAGCGGCCATCAAGCTCGATGGCAAGCTGACGCCGCTGGGCGGCGGCGCGCTCGACGCGCAGCAGGCGGCCGGCTATGTGCGCGCCGTCATGAACGAACGCCAGGCGGCCGATTTTTCGGCCAGCCGCGAAGCCAATTTCGCCATCAGCCCGGACGGCCTGGGGCGTTTCCGCGTGTCCGCCTTCGTGCAGATGGGCCAGGCAGGCATGGTCTTGCGCACGATCAATACCAGCATCCCCCGCCTGGACGCACTGGGTTTACCCGCCGTCCTGCAAGACGTGGTGATGAGCAAGCGCGGCCTGGTCATCATGGTGGGCGCCACGGGCTGCGGCAAGTCGACCACCCTGGCGGCCATGGTGGGCCACCGCAACGCGCACAGCCATGGCCACATCATCACCATCGAAGACCCGGTGGAATTCATCCACCCGCACGGCAACTGCATCGTCACCCAGCGCGAAGTGGGCGTCGATACGGAAGACTGGGGCACGGCCCTGAAAAACACCCTGCGCCAGGCGCCGGACGTGATCCAGATCGGCGAGATCCGCGACCGGGACACCATGGACCATGCCATCGCGTTTGCCGAGACGGGCCATCTGTGCCTGGCCACCTTGCACGCGAATAATGCCAACCAGGCGCTCGACCGCATCATCAATTTCTTCCCCGAAGAACGGCGCCAGCAGTTGCTGATGGACCTGTCGCTCAATTTGAAGGGCATGATTTCACAGCGGCTGATCCCTGCCAAGCAAGGCGGCGGACGCAAGGCGGCGCTGGAAATCCTGCTGAACTCGCCACTGATGAGCGAGCTGATCTTCAAAGGACAGGTGCACGAGATCAAGGAATTGATGAAAAAATCGCGCGAACTGGGCATGCAGACCTTCGACCAGGCCCTGTTCGACCTGCACGAAGCGGGCCTGGTCAGCTATGAAGACGCACTGCGCAATGCCGATTCCGTCAACGATCTGCGCCTGAGCATCAAGCTCAACGGCAAGACGGCGCCGGAAGCGGCCGCGCCTGCGGGCGCCGTCAAGCTGGGGCTGCTCTGACATGGCCGGCATCCACGATTTCCAGGCCGAGGCATTGGACGGCACGCCCGTCGACCTGGCCCGCTACCAGGGCAAGGTGGTCCTGATCGTCAACACGGCCAGCGCCTGCGGCTTCACGCCGCAATACCAGGGGCTCGAAACGCTGTACCGCCAGTTCCGGGAGCAGGGCCTGGTGGTGCTGGGTTTTCCCTGCAATCAATTCCGCCACCAGGAACCAGGGTCGAATGCGGAAATAGGCGCTTTTTGCGAAAACAATTTCGGCGTCACCTTTCCCCTGTTCGCCAAGATCGACGTGAATGGCCGCCATGCCGAGCCTTTATTCGTCCATTTAAAACAGGCGGCGCCGGGTTTTCTGGGCACGCAAGCGATCAAATGGAATTTCACGAAGTTTTTGGTGCGCAAGGATGGCAGCGTTTTTCGCCGCTATGCGACGGTCAGCAAGCCGGCAAGCCTGGCGGCAGACATCGCGCAATTACTACAAGAATAAGCCTGGAAATACTTTGATTATCGACAATCATGCGAAATCAATAAAAGCGTATTTATTTCATGACTGATATCAATATTGTGTTTCAAATAGCAATTTTTCGGTGATAATGTTTGCATAATTATTCGCAGATATCGATCACAAAACGATGCCAGTCTTAGGGAAAATCTTTTCTACATGGATGCGGATGGGTTGTTATTCCCGTCTATTCATTCCTATTTTTTTCCTGATACTTGGCGTTTCCGCCGTCCGCTATCACACCCTGCTCGATGCGGAAACCAGCCTGGCCACCGCGCGCTACCGGAGTGACGCGCGCCAGCTCGACCTGTACCTGGCCAACACCGTGCTGCCCATGGCCGTGCGCACCGACATGGGCAGCATGCGCGACAGCGTGCGGCAGGCGCTGCGCGGCGCCCTGCCCCTGAACCGCAGCCTGGCGGCCGTCCGCTGGAACAGCGCCTCCGAGCATATCGAAGTGCTAGCCGACAGCCAGCGGGCCGACGAGCTGGCGGCCACGGTACCGGCGTGGTTTGTGCGCTTGGCCGGCATCTCGGCCATCAGCAGCCGCCTGACGGTGGCGCTGCCCGACGGCGGCGATGGCGTGCTCGACCTGCATTACACGCCGCACCTGCCACTGACCCAGGTCTGGCACAACCTGCGCCACCAGGCCGTGCTGAGCACCATCAATGTGCTGCTCATCTACGTGCTGCTGGGCCTGATACTGGCCTCGCACCGCAAGCTGCTGGCGCGGCTGGTGCAGGCCACCGACCGCTTCCGCGGCGGCGACTTCAGCGTACGCATGGCTGCCGGCGCCACGCCCGAGGCGCAAGCCGTGGCGCGCTCGGTCAACAGCATGGCCGGCGATGTCGAAGAACTGCTGACCTCGCTCAAGACCAGCCAGCGCCAGCTGGGCGAACAGCTGAATGAAACCGTGCATATGCAGCAGGCGCTGCAAAAGCTGTCCTGGCAAAACTATAACGACGTGCTGACTGGCCTGCCCAACCGCGCCGCGCTGGCCGCCCGCTTCGAGCAGGAACTGTTTCTCGCCCGCGAACGCCAGCGCCTGCTGGCCGTGTGCCTGTTCGACCTCGACCACTTCCAGACCATCAACGACCGCTGCGGTGCCGAGGCCGGCGATGAAATTCTCAAGCAGGTGGCGGGCCGCCTGCATGCGTTCACGGGCCAGGCGCACTATGTGGCGCGCCTGGGCGGCGATGAATTCGTCCTGCTGCTGTGCGGCCAGGCCAGCATCGCCAGCATCGAACAGAACGTCACGCAGCTGATGAGCGAGCTGAGCCGTCCCTACCAGTGCGACCAGCAGGCGCTGCACATGACGGCCAGCGCCGGCATCGCCGTGTATGCGGGCAAGGACTTGAATACGGAAAGCCTGCTGCGCCACGCCGACCACGCCGTCTACCAGGCGAAATTAACGGGGCGCAACCAGTACCACTTCTTCGACACCAACCTCGACGAGGAAGTGCGCACCCACCACAACCAGCGCACGGAAGTGCGCCAGGCCCTGATCAATGGCGAGCTGCGGCTGTACTACCAGCCCAAGGTCAACATGCGCGCCGGCACGGTGGTGGGCATGGAAGCGCTGCTGCGCTGGCAGCATCCGCGCCGCGGCGTGCTGGCGCCGGCGCAGTTCCTGCCGCTGGTCGAACAGACCGACCTGATCATCGATATCGGCGAATGGGTGCTGCGCCAGGCCCTGTGGCAGATGCAGCGCTGGGCGGCAAGCGGCAAGCACTGGGTGGTCAGCGTGAATATCGCGGCACGCCATTTCCAGCAGCCCGATTTCGTCTCGCGCCTGAAAACCATCCTCGGCGAATTTCCCGGCGTGCGCGCCAGCATGCTGGAACTGGAAATCCTCGAATCGTCGGCCCTGCACGACATCGAACACGTGCGCCGCATCATCCGCGCCTGCCAGGCGCTGGGCATCACCTTCGCCCTCGACGATTTCGGCACCGGTTATTCCTCGATGTCCTACCTGAAACGGCTGCCGGCGAATATCGTCAAGATCGACCAGAGCTTCGTGCGCAACATGCTCAACGACCCCGACGACCTGCACCTGGTGCGTGCCGTCATCGGCCTGGCCCGTTCATTTTCCCTGACGGTGATCGCCGAAGGCGTCGAAAGCATCGAGCATGGCGCGCGCCTGATCCAGCTGGGCTGCGACCTGGCGCAAGGCTACGGCATCGCCCGCCCCATGCCGGCCGACGCCGTGCTGGAATGGGCGAACCATTTTATCCCTGCGCCGCAGTGGCGTATCGCCCAGTTCAGCGAAAGCCCCGTGTAAACACCTGGCCAAACCGGCCTTCCGCTCGCTACGGTTTTGTCAGGTGTTCATTCGTACTGGAATGAATCAAAGCTGAATCGATCAACTCGATCCAGTGCCGCACGGGCGTTTCCGTGCCCGACTGCAGATGCGTGAGGCAGCCGATGTTGGCCGAGACGATGACGTCCGGCGCGCACGCTTCCAGGTTCGCCACCTTGTTGTCACGCAACTGCTGTGACAGTTCCGGCTGCAAAATCGAATACGTGCCGGCCGAACCGCAGCACAAATGGCTGTCCGCGCACAGGCGCACGTCGACGCCGACGGCGCGCAGCACCTGCTCCACCTTGCCGCGGATCTGCTGGCCATGCTGCAGCGTGCACGGCGGGTGGTATGCCACCCGCTGCGCGATCTTGCCTTGCAGCCGCGCCGCCAGTTCCGCTTCGAATGCCGGCATGATCTCGGACAGGTCGCGCGTCAGTTCCGCGATGCGCCGCGCCTTCTGCGCATAGTTGGCATCGTGCGCCAGCAGGTGCCCGTATTCCTTGACGGTGGCGCCGCAGCCCGACGCCGTCATGACGATGGCTTCCGCACTTTCCACATACGGCCACCAGGCGTCGATATTGCGGCGCATGTCGTCCAGCGCCGCCTCCTGGTCGTTCAGGTGATGGCGCAGCGCGCCGCAGCAGCCGGCCTTGGGCGCGACGATCAGCTGCACGCCCAGCGCATCGAGCACGCGCACCGTGGCCGCGTTGATGTTGGGCGACATGGCCGGCTGCACGCAGCCGTCGAGCAGCAGCATCGTGCGCGCATGCTGGCGCATTGGCCATGCGCCGGCCTTTTCTCCCGGGCGCAGCTTGTCCTGCAAGCTTTTCGAGAGCAGCGGGCGCAGCGCCTGGCCCGCCTTGTACACGGGCGTAAACAGCCAGCGGCGCGGCAAGGCTTCCTTCAGGACGAAGCGCAGCGCGCGCTCGCGCAAGGGCCGCTGCACGCGCTGCTCGACGACGCTGCGGCCGATATCGACCAGGCGCCCGTACCGCACCCCGGACGGACAGGTCGATTCGCAGTTGCGGCAGGTCAGGCAGCGGTCCAGGTGCGTCTGCGTCTTGGCCGTGACGGGTGCGCCTTCCAGCACCTGCTTGATCAGGTAAATGCGGCCGCGCGGGCCATCGAGTTCGTCGCCCAGCAACTGGTACGTGGGACAGGTGGCCGTGCAAAAGCCGCAGTGCACGCAGGCGCGCAGGATGGCTTCCGCTTCGTCGCCTGCCGGCGTGTTCTTGATGAAATCGGCGAGATTGGTTTGCATGCGCTCAATCCATTCTGTGCGGGTTGAAGATGCCGGCCGGGTCGAAAGCCTGCCGCAGGCGCCGGTGGATGGCGGCGATGGCCGGCGCCAGCGGGTGGAACACGCCTGCGGCCTTGTCGCCGCCACGGAACAGGGTGGCGTGGCCGCCGGCGGCCGCCACGGCCTGGCGGATCTGCCGGGCGCCGGCGGCATCCGCGTCGCCATCGGGCCTGAGCCAGCGCTGCGCCCCGCCCCACTCGATCAGCTGGCGTCCTTGCAGGATGATGGCGCTGGCGTGCGGCGGCAGCGACAGCCGCCACAGGCTGCCGGCGCCCGCGAAGAAAGCGTGCGTCTGCTCGCGCAGCGCGGCCCAGAAGACGGCCGCGTCTTCCTGTTCCAGCACCTCGCCGCCCAGCGACTGCAAGGCCGCCGAGACGGCCGCGTCGGCCCCTGACAGGCGTACCGTCAGCACGCCGTCATGCCAGCAACTGGCGGAAATGGGCAACGGCTTGCCGGCCCATTCATTGAGCAGGCGCAGGGCGGCAATTTCCGCGCACGGCAAGCGCAACGTCGCTTCGCACAGCGGCAAGGGCAGCACTTTCAACGACACCTCCAGGATCAGGCCCAGGGTGCCCATGGATCCCGCCAGCAGGCGAGAGACATCGTAGCCGGCCACGTTTTTCATCACTTGCCCGCCAAAGGCCAGGCGTTCGCCATGGCCATCCATCAGCACGGCGCCCAGCACGAAGTCACGCACGGCGCCCGCGCTGGCGCGGCGCGGCCCGGACAAGGCGCACGCCACGACACCGCCAACGGTGGCGCCAGGGCCGAAGTGCGGCGGCTCGAACGCCAGCATCTGGTTGCGCGCGGCCAGCACCGCCTCGATTTCGGCCAGCGGCGTGCCGCAGCGGGCTGTGATCACCAGCTCCGTCGGTTCATAGTCGATGATGCCCGCATAGGCGCGCGTATCGAGCACCTGGCCTGCCGGCGGCCCGCCATACCAATCCTTGCTGCCGCCGCCGCGCAGGCGCAAGGGGGTGCCGGCCGCGCTGGCCGCCAGGATCTGCTGCCTGAATTGTTCCACGATCGCTTGCAAAAGAGTCTCCGGCAAATTAAAAACGCGGCAGGTTGGCGAACGGCAGCCGCCCCGCCGTCACGTGCATCTTGCCGAATTCGGCACAGCGGTTCAAGGTGGGAATCGCCTTGTCGGGGTTCAGCAAAGTGTGGGGATCGAAGGCGCGCTTGACGGCAAAAAAGGCATCGAGTTCGGCGCGCGTAAACTGCACGCACATGGAATTGATCTTTTCCATGCCCACGCCATGTTCGCCCGTGATGGTGCCGCCGACCGCCACGCACAGCGCCAGGATGTCCGCGCCGAACGCTTCAGCGCGCTCGAATTCGCCGGGCATGTTGGCGTCGAACAGGATCAGCGGATGCAGGTTGCCGTCGCCCGCGTGGAACACGTTCGCGCAGCGCAAGCCATGCGTCTTTTCCATGGCGGCGATCCCCGTCAACACTTCCGCCAGTTTTTTGCGCGGGATGGTGCCGTCCATGCAGTAGTAATCGGGCGAGATGCGCCCCGCTGCGGGAAACGCGTTTTTGCGACCGGACCAGAATTTCATGCGCTCCGCTTCCGACTGCGACACGGCAATCGCGCTGGCGCCCGCCCCTTCCAGCACGGCCGTCATGCGCGCGATTTCCTCTTCCACTTCCTCGTGCGTGCCATCGGCCTCGCACAGCAAAATGGCGGCCGCGTCGATGTCGTAGCCGGCCTTGACGAACGGCTCGACCATGCGCGAGGAAGTCTGGTCCATCATTTCCAGGCCGGCCGGGATGATGCCGGCGGCGATCACGTTGGCCACCGCGTTGCCGCCCGTGACGACGTCGCCGAACGAGGCCATGATGACCCGCGCCGTGGCCGGCTTGGGCACCAGCTTTACCGTCACTTCCGTGACGATGCCCAGCATGCCTTCGGAGCCGATGAAGACGGCCAGCAGGTCGAGGCCAGGCGAGTCCAGTGATTCGCCACCCAGTTCCAGCACCTCGCCGTCGATGGTGACGACGCGTACGCGCAGCACGTTGTGCACGGTCAGCCCGTATTTCAGGCAATGCACGCCGCCCGAGTTTTCCGCCACGTTGCCGCCGATGCTGCAGGCGATCTGCGACGACGGGTCGGGCGCGTAGTACAGCGCATGGGGTGCTGCCGCTTCGGAGATGGCCAGGTTGCGCACGCCAGGCTGCACGACTGCCGTGCGCGCATACGCATCGAGGCGCACGATGCGGTTCAAACGCGCCGTCGACAGCACCACGCCATCGGCGATCGGCAAGGCGCCGCCGGACAGGCCCGTGCCGGCGCCGCGCGGCACGATCGGCACCTGCAACTCGCGGCAGACGCCGAGGATGGCGATGACCTGTTCTTCCGTGTCGGGCAAGGTCACCACCATGGGCAGCTGGCGGTAGGCGGCCAGGCCATCGCATTCATACGGGCGCGTATCTTCGGCGTCGGACAGCACGCAGCGTGCCGGCAGCACGGCCAGCAGGGCCGCGACGACGGCGTGCTGGCGCGCGGCGGTCAATCCGGGATCAGGGACGGCATTGAGCATAAGATGAGAGGCAAATGGACATGGGCGTGCAACGATTGTAAGCACAAAAGTGGCGCGCAGCGCGTTTTTTGTCACCATGGCGGGCAAATGCGCACCCGGCAGGCACGCAGTGTCGTATGCTGCCCCCATTCTTCTTTACAGGATCAGATCATGGGCAACCGACTTTCGAAAATCGCCACGCGCACGGGCGACAATGGCAGCACCGGCCTGGGCGACGGCAGCCGCACCAGCAAGGACAGCGCGCGCATCCACGCCATGGGCGACGTGGACGAACTCAATTCCAACCTGGGATTGCTGCTGTGCGAAGACATGCCCGACGCCTTGCGCGGCGAGCTGGTGGCCATCCAGCACGATCTGTTCGACCTGGGTGGCGAAATCTGCATTCCCGGCTACCAGCTGATCAAGGAAGAGCATGTGCTGCGCCTCGATGACCTGCTGGCGAAATACAATGCGGACTTGCCGGCCCTCTCCGAATTCATCCTGCCGGCCGGCTCGCGCGCCGCCTCGCTGGCGCATGTGTGCCGCACCGTCTGCCGCCGCGCCGAGCGCAGCATCGTCGCGCTGGCCAATGCGGAACCCCTGCACGAACATCCGCGCCAGTACGTGAACCGCCTGTCGGACCTGCTGTTCGTGCTGTCGCGCGTGCTCAACCGCTTTGCCGGCGGCAGCGACGTGCTGTGGCGGCATGACCGCTCGCGCGGATGACATACAAAATGGCGATGCCGGTCAAACAGCATCGCCGTGGATTACCAGGCTGGCGGAAGCTCGCTAGCCGCAAGCCTGCAGGCACGCTTTATTGACGCGCACGCAGGCAGGAACCTTGAACTCCGGCACACAGGCATCGAGCGCCATATGGCACTCGGACTGGCATTCCGAAATGTCGGCGCTACTTCTGGCCAGGGCATACGAGGCGCTGGCGCCCATGGCAAACAAAAAGAAACCCGGTTTTTTAAACATCGGTACTCCCTTGTATGAATGGCGGGCGATAACGGCGATGCACGGGCGCCGCCCCTTAGCGCCAGCTCAATACCGGGCTTTGCGTGCCGCGGCGCTATTGCTCGCCTAGCGCAGGCATTGATTCATGCACGCCCTGTAATTCGTCAGGCAGGCCGGCTGGTCGAATTCCACGCAATCGAGCATGTTGCGTTCACAGACGAAAGTGCAATCCGGGCTACCCGCCTGCACATTGAAGGACAGGGCCGCACCGGCGGCAAACAGGAAAGCGGCAAGCTTTTTGAACATGGTCAGCCTTTCAAGTTAAAAGTGCAGCTCAGATTTTCTTCAGCGCCGCTTCCAGCGCGCCCGTATTGAACCCCTGGATCTTGCGGTTGCCGATCAAGACCACGGGCACGCCGCCGCCGCCGAGTTCCGCATGGGCTTTTTTCGCTTCCGGCGACTTTTCAATATCGAGATCGACGAAGTCAATCTTGTTTTCCTTGAAATACGCACGCGTCTTGGCGCAATAACCGCACCAGTCCGTGCCATATAACACCACCTTGGCTTGCGCATTCGGGAAATACGCGGCGTAATTGCCTTCCGTGTAATTCGATTTGAATAAACCGGGCAACAAGGACAGGCCATAGCCGCTGCCCAGGCCGGCGGCCAGGATCACGCCATACATGGCGATCGTTTTCAGTTTCTTTTGCATCATGAAGCCACCTTGACGTCATTAATTCCAAGCCGGGGGATTGTCCGCCCCCGGCAAACCTGGTTTGCTTAATTCGCGGCGCATTCGGCCTTGCAACCATTAAACAGGGCGATGCAGGTATCCCTGGCATGGCCAGCATCCATGCAATCGGTAAAGGCGCCGAAGCACTCGGTCTTGCAACTGCTCAATCCGTCGCCTGCTGCCCCCACCGAATAGGATGCGCTGACACCAATGGCAAACAGGAAAAGTGCGATCTTTTTAAACATTTTCTACTTTCGATTGATTGGAAAGAGGCTGCGCCCGCAATGCGATGCTTATTAGCTTATAAAATATACATCCCACAAAATCGAATATAGAGCGCACTTATTTTAGAGTCAACGTTTCCCTTCGATATATTTTCGTTTTATTAAATATACCGGCGAAGCCCTTGGAATGTGGAATTTGGAGAGATTGGCGGGCGCCAAACGTCTATACAATATTGGCGCCGCAAGCAGCAAAAAGGCCGGTTGCGGGCGCAACCGGCCGAGCGGCTGCCACCCGTCCGGGCAACGTTTCAGCGTGCCGCTGTCACGGCGTTCCGGCCTGCATCGCCCGCACATGCTCACGCAGCAAGCCGCGCAGCAGTTGCACCTGCGCCACGGCATCGGCCTGCAAGGACGTCAAGCCCGTGCTGGCGCAGGGGCCGGGGGCGGCGACGTCCGCCTCGCCGCGCAGCAGCGCATCGATCTCCGTGCTGACGGCGGCGATCCAGCGCTGCAGCTCCGGCGTGGCCGGCTCGGCCAGGGGACTCAGGCTGATGCGCGCCGTGCTGCCCGCCACGCGGCGCAGCAGCGGCAAGGTACGCAGCGCCGCCAGGCCCACGCCGCTACTGCGGTCCAGCCGGCGCTCGATACGCAGGCGCTGCAAGACTTGCTCGGCGTTATTGCTGGCCAGCCCCGCCTCGCGGCGCAGACGGGCGATGGCGCTATCCCATTTACCACCGGCCGCCAGCACGGCCAGCAGATATTTCAGGTTGGCCGACACGGCTTTCGCCAGGCGCTGGTCCAGGTCGTCCGCCTCGCGGTCGGGCCACAGGAAGAACGTGGCCAGCAAGGCCAGCAGGCAGCCCAGCACATTGTTGCCCAGGCGGCTCAGCGCGTACACCATCTCGCTGGCCGGCGCCGCATAGTCGGCCACCAGCACGAAGGCCGGCGTCATGAACAGCACGTGCAGGCTGTAGCTGACCCGGCGCAAGGCCATGGTGGCGACGATCAGGGGAAACACCACCAGCGAAATGCCCAGCGGCGTATGGATGACCAGGCCGATCAGCACGGCCAGCACGGCGCCCAGCACGCTGCCCGTCACGCGCTCGATGCCGCGCGGCCAGGTGGTCGACACGGATGGCTGCAGTATCAGCAAGGTGGCCATGGTGGCCCAGTAGCCGAAGGGAATGTGCAGCGCCTCGACCAGCAGGAAGCCGGCCGTCGTCGCCAGCGAGACGCGCGCCGCGTGGCGCCAGCTCAGCGACTGCGGCGTGGCATTGACTTTCAGGGTTTGCCACGCCTGCCCCAGCGCCAGGAAAGCCGCTTCGCGCCATGGCAGCTGCGTCGCGCGCGGCATGCCCAGATCCATGAATTCCACATTCAGGCGCAACGGCAGCAAGGCACCCAGCGCCGCCTCCAGGCGCCGGCCGCAGGCGGCCAGGCGGCGCTGCCATTCCAGCGGCGGCGTTTCCGGCCGGCGCTGCAGCGACTGGCCCAGGCGGTGCAGCAGCACGGCCATCACTTCCAGGCTGCGCCGCGCGCGCGGGTCCTGGCGCAGGCGCTGCTGGTCGCGCTCGCACGAGTGCGTGACGGCGATCAGGTAGGCGAAGATGCGTTCGGCGTCGCTGAGCGCCAGCAGCAGATTGTCGTACAGGCTGCTGCGCCCTGCGCGCGACGGCGGCACGGCAGCCAGCGCCACCCGCGCCGCTTCCAGCGCGGCGCGCGCCTGCGAACGGTAGCTGGCGCCATGCGCGCCGCCGGCCGGCTGCGCCGGATCGCCCTGCAGGAAGCGCGCATTGTCGCGCGCGATGCCGGCCAGGCGGGAGTAGGCGGCGCGGATGGCGCGCCGGCTGGGGCCGAACGGGTGGATGCGCCATACCGTAAAGCTGAGAATTGTGGCAGACAGGCAGCCAAACATGTACAAGCCCAGGAACGGCGCGCTTTGCGTCATGGAGTCGAGCGGGTGCGTGACCATGACCACGCTGGCCGTGGCAGCCAGGATCGCCACTTGCGCCGTGGCCGCACCCCAGATGCGCGCCAGCGCGCCGGCCCAGGAAAACACCAGCACGGCGATGGCCGCTGTCGCCAGGCCGTGGCCGGCCGCCAGCGCCGCCAAGCCGCCTGCAACCGTGGACAGCAAGCCGAAGCCCACCATCGACATGAAACGCATGCGCCGCGTGCCGGCCGCGTCGGCCAGGCAAGTCCAGAAGGCGCCGATGGCGGCCCAGGAAAAATCGGGATGGTCGAAGAATAAGCCCAGCAACAACATGGCGCTGGAAGCGCAGGCGGCGCGCAAGCCTTCGGACAGATTCGTTTCATCGATGGCCAGGGTGACCATCCACAGGGGACGGCGCTGCGCCAGCGTGTCGGTATAGGCGTGCAAGCCCGTCAGCCAGCGGTTAGCCAGGCCGCGCGCACGACGGTGAAATTTCCTGAAATGCAAGGTGGACTTTGAAAGGGGTATCAAAGCGTCATCGTAGCATTCCCGGGCAAAAAATGTTGCAGTGCAATGTAAATGACCGGTGGCGAAAAAAAAGCGGCACCGCAGTGCCGCTTTTTCTGACTACAGATAAATTTAGCTGACGGCAGCCAGGCGCGGCTGTGTGCCGCCGAAACGCTGCTCGATCGAGGCGGCGATGCCGGTGGCATCCAGGCCCACGCTTTTCAGCAGTTGCACCGGGTCGCCATGGTCGATGAAGGTGTCGGGCAAGCCCAGCATCATGATCGGCTTGACGATGCCCTCGGCCGCCAGTGCCTCGGCCACGGCCGAACCGGCGCCGCCCATGATGCAGCCCTCTTCCACCGTCACCAGGTAATCGTGCTCGGCGGCAAGCTGTTTCAGCAGCGCCACGTCGAGCGGCTTGACGAAGCGCATGTTGGCCACCGTCGCGTCCAGCTGCGTGCCGGCCGCCATAGCGGGCGCCACCATCGAGCCGAAAGCCAGGATGGCGATGCGCTTGCCCTGGCGCTTGATTTCGCCCTTGCCGATTTCAATGCTGGTCAGTTCCGGCACGATGGCCGCGCCGGCACCGGCACCGCGCGGATAGCGGATGGCCGCCGGGCCAGGATAGTGGTAGCCCGTGGTGAGCATTTGCCGGCATTCGTTTTCGTCCGACGCGGCCATGATGACCATGTTCGGGATGCAGCGCAAAAATGCCATGTCGTAGTTGCCCGCGTGCGTGGCGCCATCGGCGCCCACCAGGCCGGCGCGATCCAGGGCGAACGTCACGTCCAGGTTTTGCAGCGCCACATCGTGGATCAGCTGGTCGTAGGCGCGCTGCAGGAAGGTCGAATAGATGGCCACGACGGGTTTCAGGCCTTCGCAGGCCAGGCCGGCGCCGAAGGTCACGGAATGCTGCTCGGCGATGCCGACGTCAAAATAGCGGTTCGGATATTGCTGCTCGAACTTGACCATGCCCGAGCCCTCGCGCATGGCCGGCGTGATGCCCACCAGACGCTTGTCGTGCGCGGCCATGTCGCACAGCCAGTTGCCGAACACTTCCGTGTACGTCATCTTGCCCGGTGCCGTGGCCGGCTTGATGCCTTCAAGCGGATTGAATTTCGGCGTGCCGTGGTACAGGATCGGCTCCGCCTCGGCCAGCTTGTAGCCTTGCCCCTTCTTGGTCACCACGTGCAGGAATTGCGGCCCCTTCAGCTGCTTGATGTTTTGCAGGGTCGGGATCAGCGAATCGAGGTCGTGGCCGTCGATGGGGCCGATGTAGTTGAAACCGAATTCTTCGAACATGGTGGCGGGCACGACCATGCCTTTGGCATGCTCTTCAAAGCGCTTCGCCAGTTCCAGCACGGGGCCGGGCAGGACGGACTTGCCGACATTTTTCGCTGCCGCATAGAACTGGCCCGACATCAGGCGCGCCAGGTGGCGGTTCAGCGCGCCCACGGGCGGCGAAATCGACATGTCGTTGTCGTTCAGGATCACCAGCAGGTTGACGTCTTCCTGCACGCCCGCATTGTTCATGGCCTCGAAGGCCATGCCGGCCGTCATCGAGCCGTCGCCGATCACGGCGATCGCGTGCAGCGGGTCGCCCTTGATCTTGGCGGCCTGCGCCATGCCCAGCGCGGCCGAGATCGATGTCGACGAGTGCGCCGTGCCGAAGGTGTCGTACTCGCTCTCGTCGCGTTTCGGGAAGCCGGAAATGCCATCCTTCTGGCGCAAGGTGTGCATGCGCTCGCGGCGGCCCGTGAGGATCTTGTGCGAATAGGTCTGGTGGCCCACGTCCCAGACGATGCGGTCGTGCGGCGTGTTGAACACGTAATGCAGCGCGACGGTCAGCTCGACCGTACCCAGGTTGGACGACAAGTGGCCGCCCGTCTTGGAGACGGAGTCGAGCAGGAAGCTGCGCAATTCCTGCGCCAGCGGCACCAGCTGCGAGCGGGCCAGCTTGCGCACTTGCGCTGGTTCATTGATGGTTTCTAACAGTTTCATTTATGCCTTCCGCTGCACGACCAGGTCCGCCAGCTCGCGCAGACGGCGTGCCTTGTCCCCGAATGGCGCCAGCGCCGCATGGGCGTCGCACCGCAATTGTTCTGCCAGGGCTCTCGATGGTTCCAGCCCCAGTATCGATACATAGGTGGGCTTGTTGGCGGCCGCATCCTTGCCGGCCGTCTTGCCCAGGGTGGCCGAGTCTGCCGTCGCGTCGAGCACGTCGTCAACCACCTGGAACGCCAGCCCGACGGCGCGCGCATACGCGTTCAGCGCCGTCATCTCGTCCGCCGTCAAGTCCTTGCCCGCCAGCGCGCCCAGGATCACGGCCGCGCGCAGCAAGGCGCCCGTTTTCAGCTGATGCATCTGTTCCAGCTGCGGCAAGGTCAAGGCCAGGCCGACACTGTCGAGGTCGATCGCCTGGCCGCCGCACATGCCGGCTGAACCGGAGGCCTGCGCCAGCAGCTTGATCATGGCCATTTGCCGCGCCGGCGCAATGGCTGCGCCGTCGGCCAGCAGCATGAAGGCCTGCGATTGCAGCGCGTCGCCCACCAGCAGGGCCGTCGCTTCATCATAGGCGATGTGCACGGTGGGTTTGCCACGACGCAAGGCATCGTCATCCATGCACGGCATGTCGTCATGCACGAGCGAGTACACGTGAATCATTTCCAGCGCGCAAGCGGCGCGCGCCAGGGTATCTTGATCGGCATCAAACAATTCGCCGGCCGCCATCACCAGCAGCGGGCGCACGCGCTTGCCACCGCCCAGCAGCGCATAGCGCATGGCAGCGTGCAGCTTGTGCGGCACCATGTCCGCCCCAGGCAGGAAGCCGTCGAGCCGGCCTTCCACGCCGGACTGGGTCGCTTGCATCCAGTCGCCGAAGGTCACGCTGTCTTGTTGCATGCTGGCCGTCATTGGGCGGCCTCGCCGGCATCCGTAAACGGTTTCAACATGTCGCCTTCGAGCACTTTGACCTGCGCTTCCACGCTATCGAGCTGGGTGGCGCAATACTTGACCAGTTCCGAGCCGCGCTGGTAGGCCGCGACCGATGCTTCCAGCGGCAACTGGCCCGCTTCCATTTGCGTTACCAGCTGCGCCAGTTCCGCCATTGCCTCTTCAAACGAGGCCGGCGCTGCGGCAGCGGCAGTTAATTTCTTCGACATAGACTCAGATCTCTTCGTGGCACGAGGGGCTTGTAGGGAGACGCCGGGGACTCCCGGCCAGCATAGAAGCGTTATTTTAGAACAAACCACACTATTAAGTGAAAACTAAAGCGCATTGCACGTGCTCAAAGGAGATAGCGTTGCCAGCTTGTCAGTGGATTTTAGCGCAATCGCCCTCACCTTCCTGAAATTGCACGGTAAATGACAACGTTTCTCATTAAAGTGCGCCGCTTGCCAGGGGTTTTGGCAATGCCGAGGCCGATACGCGCTATAATCGCCGGTTCTGTCCGAAATACCGTTTCAACAAATTTGAATTCAGGTCTTTGCGGATTCTTTCTCTCTGTAGCGGCTGCCCAGGGAATGGCCTGGGGCACTGCTGACCGTTGTACATTTATGGGGGGTTGGGATGTCCGATCTGGCTACTCACGCCAAGCTGGCGCGCTCAAACGCGCAACTTCCGGTCCACGTCTATTTTGACGAAACGCTACTGCAGCGTGAAATGCAGCAATTGTTCCAGGCCGGTCCGCGCTATGTCGGGCATGAGCTGATGGTGCCGGAAACCGGCGATTTTGCGACCCTGGCGTCTGAGAACGAAGGGCGCATGCTCGTGCGCAACGCCAATGGCATCGAGGTGCTGTCCAACGTGTGCCGCCACCGGCAGGCGCTGATGTTCAATGGCCGCGGCAATGCGAATAACATCGTCTGCCCGCTGCACCGCTGGACCTACGACCTCAAGGGTGAATTGATCGGCGCGCCGCATTTCCCCGAGACACCGTGCCTGAACCTGTCGAAAACCCCGCTGCAAAGCTGGAATGGCTTGCTGTTCGAGCAAAATGGCTACAACGTGATGGAAAAGCTGAAAAGTTTGTCCGTCTCGAAAGACCTCGATTTTTCCGGCTATATGTTCGACCACGTGGAAATCCACGAGTGCGACTATAACTGGAAGACCTTCATCGAAGTCTACCTCGAGGATTACCACGTCGAGCCGTTCCACCCGGGCCTGGGCAGCTTCGTCAGCTGCGACGACCTGCGCTGGGAATTCGGCAAGGATTACAGCGTGCAGACGGTGGGCGTGCACCGCGGCCTGCAGCAGGCCGGTTCCGCCGCCTACAAGAAATGGCAGGAGCAGGTGCTGCAATTCCGTGGCGGCGAACCGCCGCCGTACGGCGCCATCTGGCTGACGCTGTATCCGAACATCATGGTGGAATGGTATCCGCACGTGCTGGTCGTCTCGACCCTGTGGCCCGATGGTCCGCAAAAGACGCGCAATGTGGTGGAGTTCTATTACCCAGAAGAAATCGTGCTGTTCGAGCGCGACTTCGTCGAGGCGGAACGGGCCGCCTACATGGAAACCTGCGTCGAGGACGATGAAATCGCCCAGCGCATGGATGCGGGCCGCAAGGTCCTGATGGCGCGCGGCGTCAACGAAGTTGGTCCTTACCAGTCGCCCATGGAAGACGGCATGCAGCATTTCCACGAGTGGTACCGCAACAATATCGAACTGTAATATCAGTAGAGGGGCCGCATGACGCGGCCCTCTTTCGTTTAGTTCTACACTTACAACACCTGACAAAACCGTAGCGAGCGGCAGCGCGGCGTGGCTAAGAAGCGCAGCTGTACTTTAGTACAGCGAGCATCGCAGGCCGCGCCCCGCGACGCGCAGTAGGTTTGGTCAGGTGAAAGGCCAAAATGCAGTCTTTGTGGATGTTATTTGCCAGTTTCATGTTCGCCATCATGGGCGTGTGCGTCAAGCTGGCGTCGGAGATGTATTCGACTTCCGAAATCGTCATGTACCGCGGCATCATCGGCATGACCGTCATGACCTGCACCATCCTGTACCAGGGCGGCAGCTTTAAAACCACAATGCCGGGCCAGCATCTGTGGCGCGGCGTCGTGGGCGTGATCGCCCTGTGGCTGTGGTTTTACGCCATCGCCATCCTGCCGCTGGCCACCGCCATGACCTTGAATTACATGGCGCCCATCTGGATCGCCGTGATCCTGCTGGCCGGCGGCTGGTGGAAAGGCATGAAACAGGTCGAGTGGCCGCTGGTGGCGGCCATCGCCATGAGCTTTGTCGGCGTGACGCTGCTGCTGCAGCCCGTGTTCGAGACGGACCAGGTGGGCGGCGCCATCACGGCCTTGATTTCCGGCATGCTGTCGGCCCTCGCCTACTTGCAGGTGCGCAAGCTGGGCTTGCTGGGCGAACCCGAATACCGGGTCGTCTTCTATTTCTCCATCGTCAACTTCCTGGCCGGCGTGATCGGCCACGTGGCCAGCGCCGGCGGCGGCCCCGTCGTCTGGCATGCACACACGAGCGGCTATGGCATCGGCTTGCTGGCCGCCATCGGCCTGTGCGCCACCATGGCGCAGATGGCCATGACGCGCGCCTACCGCCTGGGCAAGACCCTCGTCGTGGCGAATCTGCAATACACAGGCATCGTCTTTTCCAGCTTCTGGGGCGTGGTGATCTTTGGCGACCTGTTCGACTGGCATGGCTGGGCCGGCATCGGCATCATCCTGGCCTCGGGTATCGCGGCAACCTATTACAATACCCGCAACACGGCCCGTGGCGCCGCCATCGCGCGCACGGATCCGATTGCCAGCGAAGTGTAAAGGAGCGTTCCTGATGTACACCACCTTGATCCAGGCCAGCGACCTGGCCAGCCATGTGAATGACAGCAACTGGGTGATCCTCGATTGCCGCCACGACTTGCTCAACCCCAATGCGGGCAGCGATGCGTTTGCCGCCGGGCACATCCAGAACGCGCAGTTTGCCGATATCGACACGGCCCTGTCCGGCCCCAAGACGGCGCGCGGCGCGGAGTTTACCGGACGGCATCCTTTGCCGGACCGCAACGCCCTGCTGGCCACCCTGCGCGGCTGGGGCATCGACGACGACACGCAAGTAGTCGCCTACGACGGCCAGGGCGGCATGTTCGCCGCGCGCCTGTGGTGGCTGCTGCGCTGGGTCGGCCATCCTGCCGTTGCCGTGCTCGACGGCGGCCTGGCCGCCTGGCAGACGCAGGGCTTGCCGGTGGTGACGCCCGTGGCACCGCGTGCTGTCGGCAGCATCACGGAAAAAGCCAGCCTGACGCGCACGGCCAGCGCACAGGAGATCGTCGCCAACCTGGAAACCCAGGCCCTGACGATCATCGACGCGCGCGCACCCGACCGTTATCGCGGTGAAAACGAAACCATCGATCCTGTGGGCGGCCATATCCCCGGCGCGAAAAACCGTTTCTTCAAGGATAACCTGCAGGCGGACGGCCGCTTCAAGCCGGCCGAGGCATTGAAAAAGGACTTCAGCGCGCTGATCGCTACGCCGCAAGCGGCCATCATGCAGTGCGGTTCCGGCGTGACGGCTTGCCATAACTTGCTGGCCATGGAAGTGGCCGGATTGTCTGGCGCCGCCCTGTATCCGGGCTCGTGGAGCGAGTGGTGCGCCGATCCGGCGCGGCCGGTAGCAACGGGAAATTAAAAAATGGCGGACCAGAGGGTCCGCCATTTTTCTACCTGTGGGTAACTATCAACTTATCCCCAGCACCTGATTCAGGCACTCCAGCTCCGCCAGCCACGCCTGCTGGCTGGCCGGCTTCTGATGCCGCGGCTTGCGGGCCAGGTCTTGCGCCAGCAATTGCTCCAGTTCGCACAAGCGTTCCAGCTGCACGTCGACATCGCCAGGCGCTGGCGCATGCGCAGCCGCGTCCACGCGCGGCGCGGACAGCGGCCCCTGGCCATCTTCCGTACTCAGCCGCGCATACGCGCTGGCGGCGTCCGGCCACTCCTCCAGTTGCCCATCGGCCACCACCCAATAGCGGTTGCAGGCCGTCTCGATCAGGTCGCGGTCGTGCGACACCAGCAGACAGCCACCCTCAAAACCCTGCAGGGCCAGGCCCAGCTCCGCCTTGCCCTGCATGTCCAGGTGGTTGCTTGGCTCGTCCAGCAGCAGCAGGTGATAGCTGGCCAAGGACAGTCCCAGGAACAGCAGCCGCGCCCGTTCACCGCCGCTCAGGGTCGCCACCGTCTGGCCGTGGCGCGCATACGGAAAGCCGGCCGAGATCAAGGCCTGCCTGCGCGCCACCTGGCTGCGCGCGGCCTCGTTCTGCACGGCAAACGGGTACAGGGCGTCGGACAGGTCGGCGTCATCGGACAGCTGCCTGAGCGACTGGTCGTAGTAACCGATGTTGGCGGCGTGGTGGTAGCGCAGGTCGCTGCGTTCCTCCTGCGCCTGGATGGCTTGCCAGCACAGGCGCAGCAGCGAGGACTTGCCGCTGCCGTTGGCGCCCAGCAAGGCAACCCTGTCCCCCGGTTTCAGCCACAGCTGGTCCGTCCGGAACAGTACGGCAGACGTGGGCACGGCGCGCACATCGAGCCCGTCGAAGGCCAGCAGCTGGTCGGCCGCCAGCGCCTTGCCGCGCAGGCGCAAACACCACGGCGCGCCATCGCTGACAAACGCTTGCGCATCCTTCAATTTATCGATGCGCCGCTGCATGGTCTTGGCCTTGCGCGCCAGGTCTTCGTTGTCATAGGTGCGCCCCCACAGGGCCAGGCGCGCGCTGCTGGCGGCCAGGCGGTCGATTTCCTTTTGCTCGGCCGCATGGCGCGCGGCGGCGGCCACGTCCATCTCTGCCAGCGCCGCCAGCGCGGGGCCGCACGGCAGCTCGAAATCGTAGAGGCGGCTATCACGCAAGATCCAGCTGCGCGTGGCCACGTTGTCGAGCAGGCGCTGATCGTGCGAAACGAGGATGAAGGCACCGCGCCAGGCCAGCAGGAATTGCTCCAGCCACAGCAGCGACGGCAAGTCCAGGTGGTTGCTTGGTTCATCGAGCAGCAGCACGTTCGGTTCCTGCAGCAGGGCGCGCCCCAGCAGCAGGCGCGTGTGCTGGCCGCCGGACAGCGAGTGCACGGGCACTTGCGCGGTTTCTTGGTCGAAACCCAGCTCAGCCAGCAGGCTATCGACGCGCCAATGCAGTTCCGGCTGCTCCAGCACGGGCGCCAGCAAGGCGTCGTACAGGCTCAGGCTGGCCAGCGCCGCCGGCAAGTGCTGTTCCACGTGCTGCAAACGGCAGGCGCGGGCGTAGTGAATAGTGCCGGCGGTGGCTACACGCGTGCCGCCGAGCAGGCCCAGCAAGGTGGATTTGCCGCAGCCATTGTGGCCGATCAGGCCGATGCGGTCGCCCTGGCGCAAGGTAAAGGCGAGTTCATTGAACAGGAAACCGTCGTGGGTATCCAACTGTAAAGCTTGTGCAGAGATAAGGGTAGTCATGGCTCTTGTCTTTGTTCGGGATGCAAGCATCCGCGTTAACAGGAGCGCTAACGACAACCATGAGCCGAGAAAGACTCTATAGAGAGGGGTGACTTTGCTCTGACCCGGTTATCGCAGCGCGATAGAACGTGGGCAAGAGCTGGCAAATGCGCTTAAAGAACGCGCATCCCATAGGGCGAGCATAAAAATTTCCATATTTTCCTCCTTTCTGTTCAAGTTGGTCAGAAAGGCAATACTACACCCGCACAGTCAGTACATCAACCGCCGTGGCGCTTGTGCGTCAGGAACAGCACGATGCACACGCCCAGCGCGATCAGCAGCACTTGCGGGATGGTTTCGCGCAAGGTGGAGCGGCGCTGCATCTGCGGCATCAGGTCGGACAGGGCAATATAGATGAAGCCGGACGAGGCAAACACCAGCACATAAGGGATCAGGTTGCTGGCGCGGTCCAGGGTGAAATAGCCGAGCAGGCCGCCCGCCACCGCCATCAGGCTGCACAGCAGATTGAAGATGTAGGCGCGCAGGCGCGAGAAGCCGGCGTTGAGCAGCACGATGAAGTCGCCGATTTCCTGCGGGATTTCATGCGCGATGATGGCCAGGCCCGTGACCAGGCCCAGTTTCGGGTCGGCCAGGAAGGCGGCGGCGATCAGGATGCCATCCGTGAAATTGTGCATGCCGTCGCCGACCAGGATCATCCAGCCGGCCTTGCCCGCCTCGTGCTTGTCGTGGCCGTGCGCATGGTGGTGGCCGTCGCCTTCGTGGTGGTGCGAATGGCGCAGGATGGCAAATTTTTCCAGCATGAAAAAGGCCAGCAAGCCCGCCAGCAGGGTAGCGAACAGGCTGCGCGGGTCGGCTTGCGATTCGAACGCTTCGGGCAAGGCGTGCAACAAGGACGTCGACAACATGATGCCGACAGACAAGCTGACCATGCGCTCGACCACCTTGGACAGGAATGCAAACGAAAAGATCGCCGCCGCGGTAATGCTCAACACACCCGCGATCGTGGTCGCGAGCAAAATGGATATAAGGACGGGATCGATGATTTTCTTACCTCAAAATGGCGCCGGCCTACGGGCGCCCGCTATGCTGGCGTCTGGCTTGATCTGTATGGTATTGCTTATTATTTAATCTTGTGCGCACCTGGCGGCGGCGTGGCGCAGCGAAGATGCAATTGTACTGCATTGGCGCGAACCGGGCATTTTACAGCCCGGTGCGCCTTTCGCGGCAATTTCCGGAAAATTTAACTATTTTGCTGTTGCGGCGTCACGCCACGCCGTGTGCCTTGAACCATGCCAGGCAGCGCGCATAGCCGTCCTTCGCATCGGCTGCTACATAGCTGGGGCGGTAATCGGCATTGAAGGCGTGGCCCGCATCGGCGTAGACGACAAACTCGGACTTGCTGGCGCCCTTGGCCAGCGCTTCCTTCATCTTGGCGATCGATTCCTGGCTGATGCCTGTATCCTTGCCGCCGTACAAGCCCAGCACGGGTACCGTCAGGGCCGGGGCGATATCGACAGGGTTCTTCGGCTGCAAGGCATTGGGCTCGCCCACCAGGCGGCCATACCAGGCCACCCCCGCCTTGACGGCCGGATTGTGCGCCGCGTACAGCCAGGTGATGCGCCCGCCCCAGCAAAAGCCCGTGATGCCCAGGCGGCTCGTGTCGCCGCCATTCTGTTTCGCCCACGCCACGACGGCGTCGAGGTCCGCCATCACCTGCGCATCCGGCGTCTTGGCGATGATGCCTTTCATCAGCTCCGGGATGCTGCTGACTTTGGTCGGATCGCCCTGGCGCACGAACAGGTCGGGCGCCAGCGCCAGATAACCCTGCTTGGCGAAACGGCGCGCCACGTCGGCAATGTGTTCGTGCACGCCAAAGATCTCGGAAATGACCAGCACCACGGGCAAGCCCGTCTTGCCTTCCGGCTGCGCCGCATACACGGGCACGGCCTGGCCGTCGACCATCACCGACATTGTGCCCGTCACCAGGCCGGCGGAATCCGTCTTGATGACATTTTGCGCCGCCACCGGCAACACGGCCACGGCAAAGCCCGCGCCCAGCGCCACTTTCAGGAAACCACGCCGGCCGTCGGGCCCGGACACGCTGCTCTGGCCCAGCAAACTTTCACAATCGGTGATCATGTCGCTCATGCGTTTCTCCTGAAGGGGGTGTTCACAAAAAATGTCGGCTTACGCGCTGCGCGCCAAGCCGACCTACGGTCATTGCCAATGTTAAACATGGAGGTCGGCTTAGCGGGAGCATGTCCCGCATAAGCCGACATCGCATCAGTGCGCTTCGTCCCAATTCCTGCCCACACCTACCTCGGCAGTCAGCGGCACTTTCAGCGCGGCCACGCCGGCCATCAGTTCCGGCAGCTTGCGCTTGACCAATTCGAGCTCGGCGTCCGGCACTTCCAGCACCAGTTCATCGTGCACCTGCATGATCATTTTTGTTTGCAAGTTGTCCGTTTCCAGCCAGCCCTGCACGGCAATCATGGCCAGCTTGATCAGGTCGGCGGCCGTGCCCTGCATCGGCGCATTGATGGCCGCCCGTTCCGCCCCCTGGCGGCGCGGGCCGTTGGGCGAATTGATTTCCGGCAGCCACAAACGGCGGCCAAACACGGTTTCCACATAGCCACGCGCCTTCGCTTGCTGGCGCGTGTCTTCCATATACTGTTTCACGCCGGAGAAACGGGCAAAGTAACGGTCGATATAGCTTTGCGCGGCCGTGCGGTCCACGCCCAGGTTGCCGGCCAGGCCAAACGCGCTCATGCCGTAGATCAGGCCGAAGTTGATGACCTTGGCATAGCGGCGCTGTTCGCTCTGCACTTCCGCGGCCGGCACGCCAAAGATCTCGGCGGCCGTGGCGCGGTGAATGTCGATGCCGTCGGCAAATGCGCGCAGCATGGCTTCGTCGCCCGAGATATGCGCCATGATGCGCAATTCGATCTGCGAATAGTCGGCCGACACGATGTGGCTGCCCGGTGGCGCAATAAAAGCTTCGCGGATGCGGCGGCCTTCCGCGCTGCGGATGGGAATATTCTGCAAGTTCGGGTCGTTCGACGCCAGTCGTCCGGTTACGGCCACGGCTTGCGCATAGTTGGTATGCACGCGGCCCGTCGTGACGTTGATCATCTTCGGCAACTTGTCCGTGTACGTCGACTTCAGCTTGGCCATGCCGCGGTATTCCAGCAGCACTTTGGGCAGCGGATAATCCTCGGCCAGCTTTTGCAGCACCTCTTCATCCGTCGATGGCGCGCCCGTCGGGGTTTTCTTAACTACCGGCAACTTCAGTTTTTCAAAGAAGATCTCGCCGATCTGCTTGGGCGAACCCAGGTTGAATGGCTGCTCGGCCAGTTCGTAGGCTTTCGTTTCCAGTTCCAAAATCTTCACGGCCAGCTCGGCCGACTGGATGTTGAGCAAGGCATCGTCGATCAGCACGCCGTTGCGCTCGATCTTTTGCAAGACCACGGCCGTCGGCAGCTCGATCTTTTCATAGATGAAAGTGAGCTTTTCATCGTTCGCCACATTGCCCCACATGGCATTGTGCAGGCGCAAGGTAATGTCGGCATCCTCGGCCGCATATCTGGCCGCCTGCTGCACTTCCACCTGGTTGAAGGTGATCTGCTTGGCGCCCTTGCCGCATACATCCTCGAACGGAATCGTCGTGTAGTTCAGGTGGCGCAGGGCCAGGCTGTCCATGTCGTGTTTCTTGTGCGACTCGAACACATACGATTCGAGCAGGGTATCGTGGGCGATGCCGCGCAGGGTCACGCCATGGTTGGCGAAGATATGGCTGTCGTACTTCAGGTTCTGGCCCAGCTTGGGTTTATTGGCATCTTCCAGCCATGGGCGCAGTTTCGCCAGCACGTGTTCGCGCGACAACTGTTCCGGTGCGCCCGCGTAATCGTGGGCCAGCGGAATGTAGCAGGCGGCATGTTCGGCCACCGACAGGGAAATGCCGACCATTTGCGCCGTCATCGGTTCCAGCGAGGTGGTTTCCGTGTCGACAGCCGTCAAGGGCGCCGCGTCGATCAGGGCGATCCATTTATCCAGCTGGGCGTCCGTCAGCACGGTTTCATATTCGGCTTCAGGGGCCGGAGCGGCATCGGCGAACATGTCGCCTGTCGTGTTGGCAGCAGTGCCACCGGCAAGCGGCGCACCGACGGGCGACATCGGCGGCGGCGCAGCGCCCAGTTCGCGCAGCAGCGCCTTGAAGCCGTAGCGGTTGAAGAAGGCCAGCAGCGCTTCCTTGTCTTCCTGTTTCGCCGCCAGCGAGTCGGCGATGCTGCCCATGTGGTCCGACAGGTCGCAGTCCGTCTTGACGGTGATCAGGGCGCGCGCCTGCGGCAGCCATGGCAGGGCCGTGCGCAGGTTTTCGCCCACGGCGCCACCCACGCTGGCCGCATTTTCCATGATGCCTTCCAGGCTGTCGTATTGCGTCAGCCATTTGACGGCCGTCTTCGGGCCGCATTTCGACACGCCCGGCACGTTGTCGACCGTATCGCCGATCAGCGACAGATAATCGATGATGCGGTTCGGCGGCACGCCGAACTTGGCCAGCACGGCCGCTTCGTCGAGCTTTTCATTGCTCATGGTATTGATCAGGGTCACCTGGCTGTTGACCAGCTGCGCCAGGTCCTTGTCGCCCGTCGACACCACCACGTTCATGCCGGCGGCGGCCGCCTGCACGGCCAAGGTGCCAATCACGTCGTCCGCTTCCACGCCGTCGACCATCAGGATCGGCCAGCCCATGGCGCGCACGGCTTCGTGGATGGGCTCGATCTGCAGGCGCAGGTCGTCCGGCATCGAGGCGCGCGTGGCCTTGTATTCCGGATACATGTCATCGCGGAAAGTTTTCCCTTTGGCATCAAAGACGCAGGCGATATAGGCGGCCGGGTAGTCGGCGCGCAGGCGGCGCAGCATGTTGACCATGCCGTGCATGGCGCCCGTGGGATAGCCGTCCGGGCTGCGCAAGTCTGGCAGCGCATGGAAGGCGCGATAAAGGTAACTGGAACCATCGACTAACAGCAGGGTGTTTTGCATAATGCCAATAAAATAAGGTGAGCCGCGCCTGCCTGGGAGAAACAGTGGCGGGCGGGTGGAATATCGCACAATTATCGCAGAGTTTGGGGCTGCGCCACCGGGTGCGCCGCACGGGTTTTTCACGCTTCCAGCCGGGCCAGCCGCGCCGCCCGGGCGCCCGGGCGACGCCCACGCCGCATTTGTGCGCGTTTAATCGAGCGTATTAAACAGCATTGCTTACCAGTTTGTTACAATGCCCTATAGATAAATTGACGGCATGACCCCACTGCACGCGCTGCAGTCCACACATGGAAGCGAACCCCATCATGATGCGTACATCGACACTCTGGAAATTCCTCGCCCTGCCACTGTTGGCATGCTCAGCCATTGTCAGCGCCCAGACGCCTGCCAAGCCCAGCGAAGCGCCACCGCAGCTGGAGCGCATCGAGGAAATGGGCGAAGCTCCCATCACCGTGGCGCCAGCGGCAGCCAAACAGCAGATTACGGAAAAACGCGAAGCGGGCGTAACGTCCGAAGTCAAGGTCACCAGCGGCGGCAGCACGTATTACATGAAACCGGCCGCCGGCGCCGACCAGGCCAATGGCGGCGCCTTGCGCGGCCCGCAATGGAAAGTGCTGGAATTTGACCTGGGCAAGAAGAAACAGAAACAGCGCGACGACGAAGCGGCTGACGCGCCTGTGCCGCCAGAAGCCACGAAATAAGCGGCACGGCAAGCCGCCGCGCCCTGACGCCCTGCCCCGGCCACACGCGGGGCAGCCGGCTTTTTTACTCTCTAGACCTCTTTTTTCCCATGGCAGTTTTTACCGCGCTACAACTGGACGATATCGGCCAGTGGATCACGCAATTTCCACTCGGCAAGCCTCTGGCGCTCAAAGGGATCGCTTCCGGCATCGAAAACAGCAATTTCTTCCTGAACACGGAGCGCGGCGAGTATGTGCTCACGATCTTTGAAAACCTGAGTTTCGAGCAATTGCCGTTCTACTTGCAGCTGATGCGCCACCTGGCGGACCGCGACGTGCTGGTGCCCGCACCGATTCCCAATGCGGAAGGCGAACTGGTGACAGCCCTGCAAGGCAAGCCGGCCGCCATCGTCAGCAAACTCGACGGCAGCTCGCAGATGGCGCCGCAAGCCGTGCATTGCGCGGCCGTTGGCGCCATGCTGGCGAAAATGCACCTGGCGGCGCAGGACTTCCCCCTGCAACAGCCAAATCTGCGGGGCCTGGACTGGTGGAACACCACCACGCCACTGGTCTTGCCGCACCTCGATGATGCCCGTGCGCATCTGCTGCGCGCGGAAATCCATTTCCAGGACGCCTTTGCCGCTTGCGCCACCTACAAGGCCCTGCCGCGTGGTCCCGTGCATGCCGACTTGTTCCGCAACAACGTCATGTTTGACGGCGAACAACTGACGGGCTTTTTCGACTTTTACTTTGCCGGCTGCGACACCTGGCTGTTCGACGTGGCCGTCACTGTCAACGACTGGTGCGTGGACCTGGACACGGGCGTGCTCGACACGACGCGCGTGCGCGCCCTGCTCGACGCCTACCACGCCGTGCGTCCGTTCACGCAGGAAGAACAGACGGCATGGCAACCGATGCTGCGCGCCGCCGCCCTGCGTTTCTGGCTGTCGCGCCTGTACGATTACTATCAGCCGCGCGCAGCCGAAATGCTGACGCCGCACGATCCCACGCATTTCGAACGCATATTGCGCGAACGGATTGCCACACCTGCTCCGGAACTGTTTTAAAAAATGGAAAAATTACCTGCAAGTACAGGCTGGCTCTGGGTGAAACAAGGCTTTGGCCTGTTTCGCAAGCAGCCTGGCGGCATGTCGATGCTGTTTCTCGGCTATATGTTCTGCATGCTGGCCGTCAGCATCGTCCCCGTGCTGGGCCAGTTGCTGCCCGTCATCCTGGTCCCCGTGTTTTCCGTCGCCTTCGTGCAAGGCTGTTTGAACATCGACCGGGGCAAGCGCGTCCTGCCCAGCCTGTTGATTTCAGGCTTCCGCAAGCCTGCTTTCCCCGTACTGTTCGGCCTGGGCGTGCTGTACATCATCATGGCCATTTTGGCCATCGGCGCCTCGACCCTGGTCGACGGCGGCGTGCTGTGGCAAATGGTCACGGGCCAGCTGGACCAGGAAGCGGCCAAGGAAGCCATCCTCAATTCCAACATCGGCATGGCCATCCTGACAGCCATCGCCCTGTACGTACCGGCCGCCATGGCCTTCTGCTTTGCCGCGCCGCTGATCTACTGGCAAAAAGTGAGCCTGGGCAAGTCGCTATTCTTCAGCTTTTTCGCCGTCTGGCGCTCGTTGTCGGCCTTCATCGTCTTCGCCGCCACCTGGTTCGCCATCAGCGTCGTCACCAGCCAGCTGCTGGCCATCATCTTTGGCCGCAGCCCGCTGATGATGCAACTGATGATGCCGCTGTCCATGATACTCACCATCATCATGCACTGCTCGTTCTACGCCGCCTACCGCCAGATCTTCGGCGTGCCGGTAGATGAGGGCAAGAGCGTGTCGCTGGACAAGCCGAACGACTGATTTCGGCTTTGCACAAAAAAGGGCAGCCTGCACAGGCTGCCCTTTTTATTTGTCGAATGCCAGGCAATGCCACAGCGTAGCTTGGATTAGCGGCGGCAGGCCGTGTAATCCGACGCTGCGAGGCCAACAATGGTGTCGGATTACGCTGCGCTAATCCGACCTACGCGACGGTTTTCCTTCCTGCGGTGGTGTCGGATTACGCTGCGCTAATCCGACCTACGCGACCGGCCGGTAGGTCGGATTAGCGCGCAAGCGCGTAATCCGACAACATTGTCAGCCCCAGCGCGGGATCACCCCCCCAATCGTTCCAGCTTGGCAATCCCCAGGTCCAGCACCTTCATGCCGTGCTGGCCGAAGTTGATCTGCGCGCGCGCATTGCCGCCGCCGCCTTCGATGTTGACGATCACGCCTTCGCCGAACTTGGCGTGCGCCACCGATTCGCCGATGCGCCAGCCGCCGCCCGTGGCTTTTTGCGCGATCTTTTGTGCAATCGCATTGTCCGAACCGAGGCTGGCCACGCGCGGCGCCTCGTCCCAGGCCGACTTGCGGTTGCCGAACCAGTTCGCCTGCACCTTCGGCGACAGCCATTTCAACGACTCTTCCGGCAATTCGTCGAAGAAGCGCGACTTCATGTTGTAGCGCGTCTGGCCGTGCAGCATGCGCGTCTGCGAAAAGCTCATGTACAGCCGCTTGCGCGCGCGCGTGATGGCCACGTACATCAAACGGCGTTCTTCTTCCACGCCATTGTCTTCCTTCGAGCTGCTTTCGTGCGGGAACAGGCCTTCTTCCAGGCCAGTGATAAACACGTTGTCGAATTCCAGGCCCTTGGCCGAGTGCACCGTCATCATCTGCAGCGCATCCTGACCCGCCTGCGCCTGGTTGTCGCCCGCTTCCAGCGACGCGTGCGAGAGGAAGGCGGAGAGCGGCGACATCACGGCCGGCAACGGCGCGTCGGCATCGAGGATTTCGATGCCATCCTGGTTGACGACGGGCGCGCCCGACTGCGCCTGGGCGGCAGGCCCCAGATGGGCCGGTGCGCCCTGGCCAAAACCTTCCTCGGAAATGAACTGGCTGGCCGCGCTGACCATCTGTTCCAGATTCTCGATGCGGTCGGCGCCTTCTTTTTCATTCTGGTAATGCTGCAGCAAGGTACTCGCTTCCAGCACCACTCTGACCATTTCCGGCAAGGACAATTGCTGGGTTTCAAAGCGCACGCCCTCGATCAGCTTGACGAAGCCGGCCAGCACGCTGCCCGCCTTGCCCGCCACGTAGGGCACGGACGCATACAGCGAAATGCCGTACTGTTCCGACGCCGCCTGCAATTGCTCGATCGAGCGCATGCCGATACCGCGCGTAGGGAAGTTCACCACGCGCAAGAAGGCCGAATCGTTGTGCGGGTTGTCCATCAGCTGCAAATAGGCAATCGCGTGCTTGACCTCGGCGCGCTGGAAGTAGCGTTGGCCGCCGTACACGTGATATGGAATGGCGGCCGAGAACAGCGCGTGCTCGATCACGCGCGACTGCGCATTCGAGCGGTACAAAATCGCGATTTCGCTGCGCGAGGCGCCCTCGGCGATCAGGCTTTTCGCTTCCTCGATGATCCACTGCGCTTCCTGCAGGTCGGAACTGGCTTCATACACGCGCACCTGTTCGCCATGGCCCGCGTCCGTGCGCAGGTTCTTGCCAAGGCGCTTGCTGTTGTTGGCGATCAACAGGTTGGCGCTGTCGAGGATGTGGCCGTGCGAGCGGTAATTCTGCTCCAGCTTGATCAAATTCCTGACCTGGAATTCGTGCTCGAAGGCGCTCATATTGCCCACGTTGGCGCCGCGGAACGCATAGATGCTTTGGTCATCGTCGCCGACGGCAAACAGGGCGCCGCCATCGCGGCTGCCGTGGCCGGCCAGCAATTTGAGCCAGTTGTATTGCAGGTTATTGGTATCCTGGAACTCGTCCACCAGGATGTGGCGGAAGCGCGCCTGGTAATGTTCGCGCAGCGGCTGGTTGCGGCTCAGCAATTCATACGTGCGCAGCAGCAATTCGGCAAAATCGACCACGCCTTCGCGCTGGCACTGGTCGTCGTACAGCTGGTACAGCTCGACCATCTTGCGCTCGTGCGCGTCGTACGCTTCCACGTCCGTGGCGCGCAAGCCCTGGTCCTTGGCATTGTTAATGAAATACATCACCGTCTTCGGCGGGAATTTTTCATCGTCAATATTGTTTGCCTTCAACAAGCGCTTGATCACCGACAGTTGATCCTGCGAATCGAGGATCTGGAAGGTCTGCGGCAAGGCCGCGTCGCGGTAATGCGTGCGCAGCAGGCGGTTGCACAGGCCGTGGAAGGTGCCGATCCACATGCCGCGCGTGTTGATTGGCAGCATGGCCGACAATCGCGTAAGCATTTCCTTGGCGGCTTTATTCGTGAAGGTCACGGCCAGGATGCCGGGCGGCGACACCTGCTGGGTCTGGATCAGCCACGCGATGCGGGTCGTCAGCACGCGGGTCTTGCCCGAGCCGGCGCCCGCCAGGATCAGCGCATGCTGGGCCGGCAGGGTGACGGCGGCGTATTGTTCGGGATTGAGGTTGTGAAGAAGATTTTGCATCCGGTGATTATACCGGCATGGCTAAAAATACTGTGCATTTGTCCAGCGGTCGCGGCGTTTTTCCCGTGCACGCGCTACAATCGGCGTTCCCGCAACCCTGAGAAAATTGCCCCGCATGCTACCCCCCAGCCACATCGACGGCGCCCGCCTGCTGGCCTGGGCCTGGTCCGACTTGCCGTTCGGCCACGTCGCCAGCGAAGCCGGCGCGGCCCCCATCGCCATCCATGGCCTGGCCCTGTGCCAGTACGCGGGCGCGACCGGCGTCTACCGCTTCAGCTGCGATGCGCAGTGGGAAGCCGTGCAAGACGAGGTGTATGCGAGCGCGGACGAGGCCAGGCAGCAGCTGCCGGCCCAATACCGCGCCGTGGCCGCCACCTGGCACCGAGCTGGGTGTAGCAACTGAGCGCAGTAACTTAACGTACCAGCCTGGCCTTGCCTTCGCTGAGCGCCTGGGCGATCACCTGGCGCGTGGCCTTGTCGGCCGCTTTCGAGGCTTTCTCTTGCTGGCGGCCCAGCTCGCCCATCTGCTTACCCAGGCTATCCATGGGCTTGCTTCGTTCATCCATCTGGCGCGACAGCGCATCGGCCTTGTCCGCCTCGCGTTCCTGTGCGCTGGCGATGCGTTCGTTGACGTCTTCCATGGCGTCCTGCGCATCTTCCATCTGCTGCTGCAGGCGTTCCACTTCGCGCTCGGCCGCGCGGCGCGACGTGTCCGTCGTCGCCTGCGCCTGGCGGCGCGACGCCTCGCCCAGCTTGCGGCCCAGTTCCTGCTGCTGGCGGCCCAGCGCCTGCAATTGCCCCGCCTCACGCGTGCCGACCTGCGCCTGTGCCAGGCCCTGCGCGCCCATCTTGCTGCCCAGTTCGCCCATCACCGTGCCATGCGCGCCCATCTGTTTGCCCAGGCCGCCCATCTGCTCGCCGAGTTGCCGCACCGGCTTCCAGGCCGCGTTGACCCGGGCCAGCAGCGCCGCATCCTGCATCACATAGCTGTTGCCCTGGTCGCGGAACCACAGGAATTGGCCTTTGATGGACTGCTTCAATTGCTTGATCTGCTTGCCGTCGAAATCGCTGCCGCTTATCGTGACGCTGTCGCGGCTGCCATCGACGAGCGCAAAGCCGTCGCCGCTGTCCATGGAAATATTGATCTGCTTGCTCTGCGGCGCGGGCGGCGCCGGGGCGACGGGAGGTTCCGGCGGCTGGACGGCCAGCGCGCTGGCGCCGACCAGCATGCCGGCCAGGCTGAGGATCAAACGGTGGGAAGTGGACATGGCGGCCTCGTTATCAGTATGGTTGGAGCATCCACTCTAGCCAGGCACCGCGCGGGCAGCCAGCGCCATGCGACAGGCTGCAAAAAAAGCCGCCTGGATGGCAGCTTGGCACGATGAGTGGAAATGGAGGGAAAGGCAGGCAAAAAAAAACGGGGGGCGGAGTCCCCCCGTGAAACTCGCCGTGGTACGGCGAGGTTTGACTGTAGCGCCGACGCACCCAACGCTCCAGCGCCATGCGACGAATCGCCTCAATGGCGGAATGAACGGCGCATAGCCGCGATGAATGGAAAATGCCGGGATTCAAAAAAAACGGAGGCCCAGGGCCTCCGCAGCACGCCGGGATACGGCGTATTCAGATCAGGAGCGTGGCTTAATACCGCACGATTAATACAATACGATTAATACAGCACGATTAATACAGCACGACCGAACGGATCGATTCGCCGCTCTTCATCAGGTCGAAGCCTTCGTTGATGCGTTCCAGCGGCAAGCGGTGCGTGATCAGGTCATCAATGTTGAGCTTGCCTTCCATGTACCAGTCGACGATCTTCGGCACATCCGTGCGTCCCCGCGCGCCGCCGAAGGCCGAACCGCGCCATTCACGCCCCGTCACCAGCTGGAATGGACGCGTGGAAATTTCCTGGCCCGCCGCCGCCACGCCGATGATGAACGATTTCCCCCAGCCCTTGTGCGTGCACTCGAGCGCCTGGCGCATCAGGGTGGTGTTGCCGACGCATTCGAAGGAATAATCAGCGCCGCCATCCGTCAGCTGCACGATGGCGTCGACGACGTTTTCCACTTCGTTCGGATTGATAAAGTGCGTCATGCCGAACTTGCGGGCAATCGCCTGGCGCGCCGGGTTGATGTCGATGCCGATGATTTTATCGGCGCCCACCATCTTCGCCGCCTGGATCACGTTCAGGCCGATGCCGCCCAGGCCGAACACGGCCACGTTGGCGCCCGCCTCGACCTTGGCCGAGAACAGCACGGCGCCCACGCCCGTCGTCACGCCGCAGCCGATGTAGCAGACTTTATCGAATGGCGCGTCTTCGCGGATCTTCGCCAGGGCAATTTCCGGCACGACGATGTAGTTGGAAAAGGTCGAGGTGCCCATGTAGTGGAACAGCGGCTGGCCATTGAGCGAGAAGCGGCTGGTGGCGTCCGGCATCAGGCCGCGGCCCTGGGTCGAGCGGATGGCCTGGCACAAGTTCGTCTTTTGCGACAGGCAGAACTTGCACTGGCGGCATTCCGGCGTGTACAGGGGGATGACGTGGTCATCCTTTTTCAGGGTCGTCACGCCCGGGCCGACGTCGACGACGACGCCGGCGCCTTCATGGCCGAGGATGGCGGGGAACAGGCCTTCCGGATCGGCGCCGGACAGGGTGTAGTAATCGGTATGGCAAATGCCGGTGGCTTTCAGCTCGACCAGCACTTCGCCGGCGCGCGGGCCGGCCAGGTCGACTTCTTCTATCGTCAGCGGGGCGCCCGCCTTCCATGCAATCGCGGCTTTGGTTTTCATGTGTGTCCTGTCAGTAGTTGAACCCGGCGCGCGAGCGCGCCGTATCCGCACATCATAACAAGCCAGGGCGAAAAGCAGGCGCCTGGAAAACAGTTACCTGGCTTACTTGGTTTTTGCGCGGTTCAAAAACGCGCCGTGCAAGCCGTTCAAGGTTTCCTCGGCCAGCAACAGCTGGCTGGCGATTTCATTGATCTTGCGGCGGCTGGAGCGGGCGTGGTCGCGCAGCACCTCGAACGCCGTGTTGCGATCCGTCTGGAACTTGCCCATCAACAGGCCCACGGCCAGGCTGGTTTCGCGGCCGGCGGCCAGGGCCGCGTTCAGGTTCAGTTCCGTGCGGCGCAGCTGGCGGATTTCATCGGCGCGCGCCAGGCCCGCTTCAAACGCGGGCATCAAGCGGCCTTCATCGACGGGTTTCACCACGTAGCCAACGGCACCGTAGGCGGCCGCCTGCTTGCCCGATTCGCTGTCGCCGCTGCCGGACAGGAACATGAAGGGCACGGCGGTTTCGCCATGCAGGCGCTTGGCCAGCTCCAGGCCGGACATGCCCGGCATGTGGATGTCGAGCAAGGCCAGGTCCGGTTCGCGCTGGGCGATCAGCTGCAGCGCCACCTCGGCCGAATTGGCCAGCACCGTTTCGTAGCCGGCATGGCGCAGGACTTCGCCGAGAAATTCCAGCAGGAGCTGGTCATCGTCAACGATCAGGATAAGGCGTTTCGCGGCGGCTGGCTGACTCATGGGTAAAGGCACCTTGTAAATATAGATGCTCTTATTATATGCCGATTATTCGCCAAATCCCCCCGCTCACGCGCCCTCTGCGCGGGCAAACAGCATATTGAATTGCTGCACCGCAATATCCACATCGTGCGCCTGGCTGCCGTTGCCAAATACGCTGCTGATCGCCGCCACCATGTCGGCGCCGCGCGCGACCAGCGGCGCCGCGTTTTCCGCCGTCATGCCGCCGATCACCACGCAGGGCAAGGCGATCTCGTGCTTGGCCTGCAGCACGATGTCCAGCGGCGTCGTCACCGGATACTTTTTCACCAGCGAGGGATAGAAGCCGCCGAAGGCCACATAGCTGGCGCCGCCCGCCTGTGCCGTCCGTGCCAAGGCCAGGTCGCCATAGCACGAGGCGCCCACAATCTTGCCGGCGCCCAGGCGCGCGCGTACCTGCGCCACGGACGCGTCCGTGCCGCCCACGTGCACGCCATCCGCATCGAGTTCCTCGCATAGTTCAATAAAGTCGTTGATGATGAAAGGCACGCCATATTTGCGCGCCAGCGCCAGCAGGGCGCCCGCCTGTTCGCGCCGCTGCTCTGCCTCGGCGCTCTTGTGGCGGTATTGCAGCAGGGCCACGCCCTCCTGCAAGGCTTGCTCGCTCACGTCGAGCAAGCGGTCGGTGTCATCCCAGTTGGGGGTGACCAGATACAGTCCACGCATGGTATTTCCTTATTCAGTCAGTCGTTGCGGCATCAGCTGGCCCGGCGCAATGGCATACGCCTTGTCCAGGGCAGCATGGCAATAGTTTTGGGCCAGGTCCAGCGCCCCGGCCAGCGGCACGCCTTGCGCCAGCCGGGCCGCGATGGCCGACGCCAGGGTGCAGCCGCTGCCGTGAAATTCGCCGGGCAGGCGCTGCCAGCGCCATGCGCACTCCCCGCCATCGCCATCGAGCCAGCGGTTGACGATCACCTCGCCTTCCCCATGGCCGCCCGTCACCAGCACGTTGTCACAGCCTTGCGCCAGCAGATATTCCACGCCGCCGAGCGCCACCGCTTCCGGCCCGTTCGGTACGATCACGGTAGTCACTGGCAACAAGGGCGCCAGCGCCAGCACGGCATCGTCACGGTTCAGCACGTCGCCGTGGCCGCTGGCCAGCACGGGGTCGAGCACCACGGGCAGGCCAGGATGAGCCTGGCGCAATTGCCCGATCAGCTGCGCGATGACGGCCGCATTCGCGCAACTGCCGGGAATGCCGATCTTCACGGCGTGGATGGCCACCTTGTCGATCAGCGCCTGCGCCTGCCGGCGCAGCAGTTCCGGCGCCACCGGTTCAACGCCAAAGACCCTGTCGTTGTCCTGCACCGTCAGCGCCGTGATGACGGGCAGCGCATGCGCGCCCTGCGCCGCGATCGCCAGGATATCGGCGGCGATGCCGGCGCCGCCCGAGGGATCGACACCGGCAAACACCAGCACCGCCGGCAAGCTGCCTGGCTTCACGCCAGCCGGCCCGCCATCGGCGACGACGGCGAGGCGGCGAATTTGCGCGGCATGCGCCCCGCCAAAAATGCTTCGCGCCCGGCCCGCACGGCCAGCTTCATGGCGCGCGCCATGCGCACGGGATCGCGCGCACCGGCAATGGCCGTATTCATCAGCACGCCATCGCAGCCCAGTTCCATGGCAATGGCCGCATCCGACGCCGTGCCCACGCCCGCGTCCACCAGCACGGGCACTTTCGCCTGTTCGATGATCAGGGACAGATTCCATGGATTCAAGATGCCCATGCCCGAGCCGATCAGTGACGCCAGCGGCATCACGGCCACGCAGCCGATGTCTTCCAGGATCTTCGCCTGGATCGGATCGTCGCTGCAATACACCATCACGTCAAAGCCATCCTTGACCAGCGCCTCGGCCGCAATCAACGTTTCCGGCATGTGCGGAAACAGGGTCTTTTCGTCGCCGAGCACTTCGAGTTTCACCAGGTTGCGCCCGCCCAGGAGTTCGCGCGCCAGTTGCAGGGTATACACGGCATCCTTGGCGTTGTAGCAGCCGGCCGTGTTCGGCAAAATCGTGTACTGGTCCGGCGGCACGAAATCGAGCAGGCTGGGCGCGTTCGGATCCTGACCGATATTGACGCGCCGGATGGCCACCGTGATGATCTGCGCCTCGGCCGCGTCCGTCGCTTCGCGCGTCTGCGGCAAATCCTTGTACTTGCCGCTGCCCACCAGCAGGCGCGATGGGTATTGTTTTCCTGCGATGGTCAGCAGGTCGTCGTTGTGATTGCTTGTCATTGCTTTTTCCTTAGTCTAGCCGCCACCGATGGCGCGGACGATCTCAACCTGGTCTTGTACTTGCAAGACCTGTCCCGGCCACGCCTTGCGCGGCACCACATGGCGGTTCACGGCCAGCGCCAGCGCCTGGTTTTCCAGCGACAGCGCGGCGATCAATTGGTCCAGGGTTTGCCCGGGCGGCACCTGGTGCGGTGCGCCGTTGAGGGTGATCTGTATCAATGCACTCATCACGCTCCCCTCAGACCTTGCGGTACAGTTCGGCGCCGTTCTTGATGAACTCGATGGCCTTGACTTCCATGCCCTGCTTGAGCGCCTTGTCTTCCGCGATGCCCATGCCGGCCGCGTACTCGCGCACTTCCTGCGTGATTTTCATGGAGCAGAAATGCGGGCCGCACATGGAGCAGAAATGCGCCACCTTGGCAGAATCCTTGGGCAAGGTTTCATCGTGGAATTCGCGCGCCTTGTCCGGGTCCAGGCCGATATTGAACTGGTCGTCCCAGCGGAATTCAAAACGGGCTTTCGACAGCGCGTTGTCGCGGATCTGCGCGCCCGGATGGCCTTTCGCCAGGTCGGCCGCATGCGCCGCGATTTTATAGGTGATGATGCCGTCCTTGACGTCATTCTTGTTCGGCAGGCCCAGGTGTTCCTTCGGCGTCACGTAGCACAGCATGGCCGTGCCATACCAGCCGATCAGGGCCGCGCCGATGCCGGACGTGATGTGGTCATAGCCGGGAGCGATATCGGTGGTCAGCGGCCCCAGCGTATAGAACGGCGCTTCGCCGCACTGGTCCAGCTGCAAGTCCATGTTTTCCTTGATCAGCTGCATCGGCACATGGCCCGGGCCTTCGATCATCACTTGCACGTCGTGCTTCCAGGCGACTTGCGTCAGTTCGCCCAGGGTTTTCAGTTCGCCCAGCTGCGCTTCGTCATTGGCGTCGTAGATGGAGCCGGGGCGCAAGCCGTCGCCCAGCGAGAACGACACGTCATACGCCTTCATGATCTCGCAGATCTCTTCGAAATGCGTGTACAGGAACGATTCCTGGTGGTGCGCCAGACACCATTTCGCCATGATGGAGCCGCCGCGCGAGACGATGCCCGTCAGGCGCTTGGCTGTCATCGGCACATAGCGCAGCAGCACGCCAGCGTGAATGGTGAAGTAATCGACGCCCTGCTCCGCCTGCTCGATCAGGGTGTCGCGGAAGATTTCCCAGGTCAGGTCTTCCGCCTTGCCATTGACCTTTTCCAGCGCCTGGTAAATCGGCACGGTGCCGATGGGCACGGGACTGTTGCGGATGATCCATTCGCGCGTCTCGTGGATGTGCTTACCCGTCGACAGATCCATGACGTTGTCGCCGCCCCAGCGGATGGCCCAGGTCATCTTTTCCACTTCCTCGCCGATCGACGAGGTGACGGCGGAGTTGCCGATATTCGCGTTGATTTTCACCAGGAAATTGCGGCCGATGATCATCGGCTCGACTTCCGGATGGTTGATGTTGGCAGGGATGATGGCGCGGCCGCGGGCGATTTCCTCGCGCACGAATTCGGCCGTGATTTCGGCCGGAATACTGGCGCCGTAAGCCTGGCCCGGATGCTGTCGGCCCATCAGCTCGGCCAGGCGTACGCCCATGGGGCCGGAGGCCTGCAGCTCGCGCAGATACTCCTGGCGGCGCATGTTTTCGCGGATGGCGACAAATTCCATTTCCGGCGTGATGATGCCGCGCCTCGCGTAATGCATTTGCGTGACGTTCTTGCCGGCGACGGCGCGGCGCGGCTTGCGGTGCAGGTTGAAACGCAGCTCGGCCAGCTTCGGGTCGGCCAGACGCGCGATGCCGTAGTCGGAAGTCGGACCGGGCAATTCTTCCGTATCGGCCCGTTCCATGATCCATGGCAGGCGCGGCGTGTCGAGGCCCGAGCGGATGTCGATCTGCACGTCCGGGTCCGTGTAGGGGCCCGAGGTATCGTAGACATAGATGGGCGGGTTCTTTTCGCCGCCGAACGACGCTTCCGTGTCGGACTGGCTGATTTCGCGCATGGGCACGCGAATATCGGGGCGGCTGCCCTGCACATAAATCTTGCGGGAATTGGGCAGCGGCGCGATGGCGGCTTCGTCGACCGTGGCGGTGGCGGAAAGAAATTTCGGATTGGCGTTCATTTTGGCTCCTTGGCTTGGCTTTTATTCAGCCTGGAGCCAGCTAAGGAGGTTCGGATGCGCGCACGCGGAAAAAGCAGGTGCGGTCATCCTAAAGCTTCCCTTCGCTGGCATTATCCAGATCAGGTTCGGAGGGTATTTCTCACCCGCGCTTGCACTGTGTTTTCACAGCGAAAGGCAGGACCCCTAGCGTTTGCCGCCTTGCGGCAGCGAGCCAATTATACGCGTTTCAAGGCGCGTGGCCAGATGATTTCGTGCAGGTGTCGCGTTTGCGTCCCGGTCTTATTTTTTCTTGCCCCAGCGCCAGCTGGTCGGTTCGCCCTTCAGCCAGCACACGCCGACGAGCGCGCCGGCGATGACCACTTCATACACGATGTACAGCGCCAGCCCGTCCTGCGGCGGAAACAGGAAGGCGCCGCAGGCGAACAGCCCCAGCGCGCCCAGAAAGACCAGCCAGCCCTGCCAGGTGATGGGCATGCCCCAGCCCCAGCCATAGGTCTTGGCGGGAAACCAGTATTGCGGCGGCGTTGCGGGTGGCGCTTTGTCAGCCATGATGCTTTCCTTGTCGATGTGGATAGCGGCAAGTATAAATCAGCGGCTGTGATGGCGTGCGCTGACATCGAGGCCGATGCCCCGGTAGCCGATGAAGCGGCTGCCATTGTCGAACATCGGCTCGCCGCTCACTTGCAGGTACTGCACGCTGCCGTCCGCGTTCGTGCGGCTGTAGATGAAGTCGAGGAACGGCTCGCGCGCGGCGATTTTCGCGTCCAGCAAGGCGCGCTCGCTGGCGTTCCAGCGCTGCGGCTCTTCCTCGCTGCCGATGCCCAGCATCTCGGCGACGGGGCCGGAAAAGCGCGTCAAATTGCCCTGCGCATCCTGTTCCCAGTACCAGTCGGACGACAGTTCCGTGAAGCGCTGGAAGCGTGCTTCGCTTTCGCGCAATTCCGCCGTGCGTTCTTCCACCATCTGTTCCAGCGACTTGCTGTACTGACCCAGCTTCTGGTACAGCAACCGCACTTCCAGCATGTTGTGGATGCGCGTCTTCACTTCCACCAGGTCGAAGGGCTTGCTGACAAAATCCTTGGCGCCGGCCTGCAGCGCGCGCAGCTTGTGGCCGGGCTGGGCCGTGATGACCAGCACCGGCAGATAGCTGCCCGCTTCGAGTTCGCGCAAGCCTTCCATGACTTCAAAGCCATCCATTTCCGGCATCTGCAAGTCAAGCAGGATCAAATCGTAGCGGTGCTGCTGGTGCAGCGCGCGCACGGCTTGCGGGTCCATGGTGGAGGCGATGCGCGTATAGCCGGCGTTGCGCAGCACCTGTTCCAGCAGCATGACGTTGGCCTCCTGGTCATCGACGATGAGGATGCTGGCGTTCAGGATCTCGGTGGCTTGAAGCATGGCGGTATTCCTAAAAATAAGTGCTGAATCAGCGTACTGCATGAGTGTCGTCGGCCAGGCCATGCGCAGCCGCATGGTGCAGGGCCACGTCGAGCGCGTCCATGAATTCGACGACCTTGATCGGCTTGGTCAGATAGCGGAAGAAGCCGGCCTGCAAGCCTTTTTCGATGTCGCGCGGCACGGCGTTGGCCGACAGCGCCATGACGGGTATGTGGCTGGTGAGCGGATCGCCGTGCAGGATGTGCAGGGCGCCAAAGCCGCTGATGCCGGGCAGGTTGATGTCCATCAGGATCACGTCCGGCTGGTAGGTGCGCGCCAGGTCGATGCCCAGGTGCGCATCGATGGCCGTCAGCAGTTTCAAATCGCTGCGGCGGGCGATCAATTGTTCCACCAGCGCCAGGTTGGCGGGATTGTCTTCCACGTACAGCAAGGTGCGCTGCAAGTCCTGCTGCGTGCGCACTTGCGGCAACGCGTCGCCATGGCCCAGCACCAGTTCCGGCGCGCTGCTGGCGGCCAGTTCGAACCAGAAGGTGGTGCCCACGCCCACCGTGCTGTCGACGCCTATGGTGCCGCCCATCAGCTCGACCAGCTGCTTGGTGACAACCAGGCCGATACCGGTGCCCTCTTCCGTGCTGTTTTCCTGGCCCAGGCGGTTGAACGGCTGGAACAGCTGCGCCAGCTGCTGCGCATCGAGGCCGGCGCCGCTGTCGCGCACGCTGACCCGCACCTTGGCGCCGCGCCGGCTGCACTCGACCGTGACGGCGCCGCCGCCCTGGTTGTACTTGATGGCGTTCGACAGCAGGTTGATCATCACCTGCTTGACCCGCGTGCGGTCCGCATGCACGAAGTACGGTTCGCCGCAACGGGGGAACTGCATGGCGATGCCGCGCTTTTCCGCCTGCGGCGCGATCATCGCCTGGCAATCCTGCAGCACGTCGAGCAAGGACATGGCTTCCTGCGACAGGGTGACCTTGCCCGATTCGATCATGGCCAGGTCGAGGATCTCGTTAATCAGGCGCAGCAGATACCAGCCGCCCTTGAGGATCTGCTCGATCGAGCGCTGCTGCGGCGGGCTCGGCGGTGGCACGTCGGAGGCCATCAGCTGCGCAAAGCCCAGCACGGCATTCAGCGGCGTGCGCAATTCGTGGCTCATGCTCGACAGGAATTCGGACTTGGCGCGGTTGGCCTTTTCCGCCACCTGGCGCGCTTTCTTCAGCTCGATATTATTCGTTTCCACCAACGAACGCGTGTATGCCTGCTGTTCGCGCAGGCGCTGGTCCAGCAAGGCTTGCTCCGCCTCGACCTGCTTGCGCGCCGTATTGTCGGTGCCGATCAGCAGATAGCCGATGACCTTGCTCTGCGCATCGCGCAGGGCCGTCACGGACACGATGGCGGGAAAGCGGCTGCCATCGTTGCGGATATACGTCTGCTCATAGATGTCTTCGATGCCACGCCCGGCCTTGAACACCAGCGCTTCCACGCCGGGCGTAATGACAGTATCGAGTTCGGCGCTCAGGGCGGCGGCGCGGGCAATGAGTTCCTGGGCGTCGGAAATGCCGGCCGGCGTCAGCTTGTCGACCACGTCGCCCGCTGCGTAGCCCAGCATGCGCTCGGCGCCCACGTTGAAAATCTGGATCACGCCCTGCGCGTCGGTGGCGATGCAGGAAAAATTGGCGCTGTTGAAAATTGCATCCTGCAAGGCGCCGGCCTTGAGCACCTGGCGCGGCAGGCTGGCCGCCAGGGTACGCCGGTACAGCGCCACGAGCAGCAGCAGCAACAGGAAGACCAGCGCATCGATCAGCACGGCCGTTTCAAACGGCGCGCGCCAGGCCAGCGCGCCAACGGCCAGCAGCACGACGGCACTGAACGAAAAGGCCAGCGCCATGGGCCAGCGCGACGGTGCGCGCGGGGGAATGTTTTCAACAGATTGCATGAGGTAGCCTGGGCGATGACAACGATAAGAGGAAAAATCCGAGGAAAGATACGGTGTTCAAGCGCCCTGGCGCTGGCGCACGTCCGACAGCAGGCGCGCGAATTCCTTCTTCACCACGCCATAGCATTCGCATACGGTGTCTTCCAGTCCGGTGCGGTTCTGCACGGAAATATGCCCGCGGCGGTAGCTGATGAAGCCGCGCGCCTGCAGGCGCCCCGCCGCTTCCGTCACGCCTTCGCGGCGCACGCCCAGCATGTTGGCAATCAGCTCCTGCGTCATGGTCAGTTCGCGGTTCGGCAAACGGTCCATGGTCAGCAGCAGCCAGCGGCACAATTGTTGCTCCACCGTATGGTGGCGGTTGCACACGGCCGTCTGCGACATTTGCGTCAGCAGCGCTTGCGTGTAGCGCAGCAGCAAGCGCATGACAGGGCCGGCGCGGTCGAATTCTTCCATCAGCAAGTGCGCCTTCAGGCGAAAGCCGACGCCGCCCGTCTGCACCACGGCGCGGCTGGGAGTGGAATTGCCACCCATGAACAGCGACACGCCCACCATGCCCTCGTTGCCGACGCCGGCAATTTCGGACGAGCCGCCGTTTTCCAGCAGGTAGTGAAGGGAAACGATGGCGGTGGTAGGAAAATACACATGCTGCAATTTATCGCCCGAGTCATAAATCACGTCGCCCAGCAGCATCGGCACTTGCTCCAGGTACGGCGCCAGGCGCGCGAAATCGGCGTCGAGCATGGCGGCGAGCAAGTGGTTCTGATTCGGATTGTGCGGCAAAGCGGGGAGGACAGCATACGAGCTGGACATGGTCAGGATTCCTGGTTTCCAGTCGTCAGCTAGGGGATGTTTGAAAGGCGTCCGAACGAGGGGCGCCATGAGGTGCAGCGTAACACAGCGCTGGCACAGTGGCGTGACTATATTTCCTGTTGGCATTTCCGTCCGTTCGCTAGCGAACGGACGCTATCTTGCCGCGCGCCCTACAGTCGGTCACTGCCAGGGCTGGCTGAACATGGGCCGGCCTGGCGCTTACACCGGACGCCATCATGCAATCATTCTTCAAGCGTATTTCCATCTCCGTTTCCACTTCGGCCCTGCTGACCCTGGCGGCCGGACTGTGCCTGACAGCCTTGTGCTATGTGTCGGCGCGGCAGATCGAAGCGGAAAGCGCCCGGCTGCTGTTCCAGCACCACGCCAGCGGCCATTCGCTGAGCGCGGCCCTGCTGCCCGCGCACGGACTGAGCCTCGATGCGAACCGCCGCGGCTCGCTGTATGTGCTGCTGGGCGGAGTGCTGTCTAGCCTGCTGGCAACGGCGTATGTGTACCAGCTGGTATCGCGCAACAGCGTCATCGAGCGCATCACGGGCGAGCGCACGGCGGCCCTGCAGTTTGCCAACCTGCGCCTGTCCGAGGACATCGCCGCGCGCATGCGCAATGAACAGTCGCTGCGCCTGCGCGAGCGCATCATCGAAGTGTCGGCCAACGCCATCATCCTGTGCAGCGCCGACGCGCCCGGCTACCTGATCGAATACGTGAACCCCGCCTTCGAGCGCATCACCGGCTACTCCGCCAGCGAAGTCATCGGGCAACGGCTGGAAGACTTGCAGGGGCCGGAACATGCGCGCCAGGACATGCATGCCATCAGCGCGGCCCTGCACGAGCAGCGCGAAGGCAAGGCCATCGTGCGCAATTTCCGCAAGGATGGCAGCACCTACTGGAGCGAACTGTTCGTGGCGCCCGTGCGCGACGACGGGAATGGCCCCGTCAGTCACTTCGTGGTGGCGCAATACGACATCAGCACCGTCATGCGTTTCGAGCAGGAACTGGAATTCCAGTCGCGCCACGATGTCCTGACGGGCCTGGCCAACCGCCTGCTGCTGCGCGAACGGCTGGAGCAGGCGATGGCCGTGGCGCGCCGCAGCACCCTGCCCCTGTGGGTGGTGTTCATCGACCTCGACCGTTTTAAATTTGTCAATGACACCTTGGGCCACGATGCGGGCGATACCCTGCTCAAACTGATCGCCGACCGCCTGCGCGCGGCCACGCGCGAAATTGACACGGTGGCGCGCCTGGGCGGCGACGAATTCGTCCTGTTGCTGCCGCAGCACGCCAATGGCGATCCGGGACAGGCCATTTTGCAACGCGTGCTCGATGCGGTGGCGCAGCCGCTGCTGGTGGCTGGCCACGAATTTTTTCTGACCTGCAGCATGGGCGTGGCCACCTATCCGCTCGATGGCGACAGCGCGGAAACACTGATCAAGCACGCCGATATCGCCATGTACCGTGCCAAGGAGCAAGGGCGCAACCACTGGCAAAGCTATGCGCCGGCCATGAATGCCAGCATGCTGGCCCGGCTGAGCCTGGAAAGCGAACTGCGCCATGCACTCGAGCGCGGCCAGTTCCACCTCGTCTACCAGCCGCAGGTGGAATTGCGTAGTGGCAAAATTGTCGGCATGGAAGCGCTGCTGCGCTGGCAGCATCCCACGCTGGGCGCCATCGCGCCGGGCGACTTCATCCACCTGGCAGAGGAAATGGGCTTGATCGTGCCGATCGGCGCCTGGGTGCTGCAGACGGCGTGCGCGCAGGCGAAAGCCTGGCAAAAGGCGGGACTGGGCCACTTGCGCCTGGCGGTGAATTTATCTGCGCGGCAATTCCGGCAAAGCGGCTTGCTGCAATCGGTGCGGGAAATATTGGCCGTGACGGGCCTGGAGGCGCGTTTCCTGGAGCTGGAGCTGACGGAAAGCATGATGATGCAGGATGTGGAGCAGGCGATCGCCACCATGGGCAAGCTCAAGGCGCTGGGGCTGCAACTGTCGATCGACGACTTCGGTACCGGCTATTCCAGCCTGGCGCACTTGCGCCACTTCCCTATCGACGTGCTGAAGATCGACAAATCCTTCGTCAGCGACATTATGTACAGCGCCGACGATGCGGCCATCGTGCAAGCCATCATCGCCCTGGCGCACAGCCTGCGCCTGAAAGTCATCGCCGAAGGCGTGGAAACGGCGCAGCAGCTGGCGTTTTTGCGCCAGCACGGCTGCGACCAGATGCAGGGCTATCTGTTCAGCCGCCCGCTGGCCGCGCCCGCCTTTGAACAGCTGTTGCGCCAGGGCCGCATGCTGCCCGCCCTGGCGATCGTGTGCTGATGGTGTAGCGATGGCTTAAAACGCGTGCCGCAAGCCGATGTTCAGCGCGCGGTCGCCCGTTCCCACTTCCGTGGCATTGCCGACCATGTAGGCGGCGTCGTTGCGGTTGCGGATGTGCGCATAAGCAAGATAGATCTTGCTGCGTTTCGACAGCGCGTACGTGGCGCCGATGGCCAGCTGCTGCGCATCGCGGTTAGCGGCATCGCGGTCATCCTTGTGGATGAACGAAGCCAGCAAGGTCGTCGCGCCCAGCGGCACGGCCACGCCGACGATGGCGTCGCGGCTGTCCGTGGACTGGGCCGGCGCCTGCGCCGCACCGTATGGATTTTCCGCAAAGAACATGGTGCTGCCATCGCCCGTGTTGCGGCCATAGCCGGCAAACGCCGTGGCCACGCCAAAGTTGTAGTTACCGGCCAGGATCGTGTTGTTGACGTCGGCCTTGCCGAACTCGCCGCCACGGCTCTGGCGCGCCAGGCGCAGGGTCAGCGGACCGTTCACGTAGCCGAGGGCCAGGCCCAGCGAACGCTGGTCGGCGGCAACGCCCGTGTGTTCGCCAAAGCCATACATGACGGTGGCCGTGACGCCGCGCATTTCCGGCGAGGTATAGCGCACGGTATTGTCGATGCGCGTGGCCGAATAGCCGGCCAGGTTGGTCGAGGCGCCGGCCATGCCGCCCTCGAACGGGTCGGCCACGTCCGTCAGCGCCTGGCTTTGCAGGTTGTACTGGCGGCCCACGGTGAGCATGCCCAGCGGGCTGTTGAGGCCGACAAAGGCCTGGCGACCGAACAATTGTCCCGCCTGGTCCGAGCGGCCCGTGTCGCCCTGCACGCCCGCTTCCAGAGTGAACACGGCTTGCCAGCCGTCACCCAGCGATTCCGTGCCCCGCAAGCCCAGGCGCGAACCGGCCGAGACACCACTGGTGAGCTTGCTGATGCCGCGTTCCTGCACCACGGCCGCATCCATCAAGCCATACACTTCGACGGAAGACTGGGCGTGGACAACAGGCAAGGCGCCGATGGTGCCGAGCGTGGCAACGGCTAGACAGATCTTTTTCATGGTGGTTTTCCTTATGCAGGCAAAACCGGGAAAGCGTGCGGCCATGGCAAGGCCACAGGCGGCAAGGCGCGCTGTGATCTATGCCGTATCGAAAGACGACTGGCCAGACAACAATTCCTGGCTAAGCTGTGGCGGCGCGGCCGGTGAACGATGGCGCGCGGTGGTCCGCCGTGAATGGTGCACCGCTGGCGGTGCGCGTGGCTCAGGCGCCCGGCCCGCAGGGGACGCACTGAAATGGCTGGCAACGCTGCGCGCCCAGCCCTGGTGATGCAGGCAAAGTGATAGCCGACTCTGGCCCGCTGGCACCGTCCGCAAAGTTGAGGCAGGAGGCGCCGAGGCCAACATTATAACATCGCCGGCTGTTTTACCCCCGTCCCGTTGGCCGCCAACGGCCCGCAAAGCCGCCAAAACACTGAAAAAGGCGGCTTTCCACGCTGCAGGCGATGCCGCGTCATCTATAATGGTTCCTTTTGCCAATCACACGCCAAATCATGGAATTAGCCAAGTCTTTCGAGCCCGCCGACATTGAACAATTCTGGCGCACCGAGTGGGAACAGCGCGGTTACTTTACCGCCACCCTCGATGCGGGAAAACCTTCCTTCAGCATCCAGTTGCCGCCGCCGAACGTCACCGGCACCCTGCACATGGGCCATGCGTTCAACCAGACCATCATGGATGGCCTGACCCGCTACCACCGCATGCTGGGCCACAACACGGCCTGGATCCCCGGTACCGACCACGCGGGCATCGCCACGCAAATCGTCGTGCAGCGCCAGCTGGACGCGCAAAAGATTTCGCGCCATGACCTGGGCCGCGAGAAATTCGTGGAAAAAGTGTGGGAATGGAAAGAAAAATCCGGTTCCATCATCACTGGCCAGATGCGCCGCCTGGGCGCCTCGGCCGACTGGCAGCGCGAATACTTCACGATGGACGAGCCACGCTCGAAAGTCGTCACCGACGTCTTCGTGCGCCTGTTCGAGCAAGGCCTGATCTACCGCGGCAAGCGCCTGGTCAACTGGGACCCCGTGCTGGGCACGGCGGTGTCCGACCTGGAAGTGGTGTCCGAGGAAGAAGACGGCTCCATGTGGTACATCAAGTACCCGCTGGCCGACGGCAGCGGTTTCCTGACGGTGGCCACCACGCGTCCTGAAACCATGCTGGGCGACGTGGCCGTGGCCGTCGATCCGACGGACGAGCGCTACCTGCCGCTGGTGGGCAAGATGCTGAAACTGCCTTTGAGCGACCGCGAAATCCCCATCATCGCCGACGAATACGTCGACAAGGAATTCGGCACCGGCTGCGTCAAGATTACCCCTGCGCATGACATGAACGATTACGCCGTGGGCCAGCGCCATAAACTGGCGCAGATCGTCATCCTGACCCTGGACGCGAAAATTACCGACGACGCGCCGGCAGCCTACCGCGGCATGGACCGCTTCGCCGCGCGCAAGCAGATCGTCGCCGACCTCGATACACTGGGTTTGCTGGAGCAAGTCAAGCCGCACAAACTGATGGTGCCGCGCGGCGACCGCACGGGCGTCGTCATCGAGCCGATGCTGACGGACCAGTGGTTTGTCGCCATGAGCAAGCCGGCCCCGGAAGGCACTTTCTTCCCTGGCAAATCGATCGCCGAAACGGCGCTGGACAAGGTCGCCAATGGCGAGATCAAGTTCGTGCCGGAAAACTGGAGCACCACCTACAACCAGTGGCTCAACAATATCCAGGACTGGTGCATCTCGCGCCAGCTGTGGTGGGGCCATCAAATCCCGGCCTGGTACGACGACGCCGGCAATATCTTCGTTGCCAAGACGGAAGCGGAAGCCATCGCCAAGGCGCAGGCGGCCGGCAGCACGGGTCCGTTGAAGCGCGACGACGACGTGCTCGACACGTGGTTCTCGTCCGCCCTGGTGCCGTTCTCGACCATGGGCTGGCCCGAAGAAACGCCGGACATGAAGGCGTTCCTGCCATCGTCCGTGCTGGTGACGGGTTTCGACATCATCTTCTTCTGGGTCGCCCGCATGGTCATGATGACGGCGCACTTCACGGGCAAGGTGCCGTTTGAAACCGTTTACGTGCATGGCCTGGTGCGCGATTCGACAGGGCAAAAAATGTCCAAGTCGAAAGGCAACACCCTGGACCCGATCGACCTGATCGACGGCATCGACCTGGAAGGCCTGATCGTCAAGCGCACCACCGGCCTGATGAACCCGCGCGACGCGGAAAAGATCACCAAGGCAACGCGCAAGGAATTCCCGGAAGGCATTTCTGCCTACGGCACGGACGCCGTGCGCTTCACCATGGCCAGCTATGCATCGCTGGGCCGCAACATCAATTTCGACCTGGGCCGCTGCGAAGGCTACCGTAACTTCTGCAACAAGATGTGGAACGCCACGCGTTTCGTCATGATGAATACGGAAGGCAAGGATTGCACGCCGAATGACGCCGACCTGTCACAGGCGGACAAGTGGATCATCTCGCTGCTGCAAAAGGCGGAGCTGGACGTGGCCAAGGGCTTTGAGGACTTCCGTTTCGACAATATCGCCGCCACCATCTACAAATTCGTCTGGGACGAGTATTGCGACTGGTACCTGGAAGTCGCCAAGGTGCAAGTGCAGCAAGGCACGGAAGGCCAGCAGCGCGCCACCCGCCACACCCTGTTGCGCGTGCTGGAAGTGGTGCTGCGCCTGGCCCACCCGATCATTCCGTTCGTTACAGAAGCGCTGTGGCAGAGCGTTGCGCCGCTGGCCGGCAAGCTGCCGAAGGCCGAGGGCGAGCCCAAGGGCGTGTCCATCATGATGCAGCCGTATCCGATCGCCAACACCGACAAGATCGATGAAGCGGCCGAAGCGTGGATGCTGCAGCTGAAAGCCTTGACGGACGCGACACGCAACCTGCGCGGCGAAATGCAGATCTCGCCTTCCGTGCGCGTGCCGCTGATCGTCGAAGCGGGCAATGCCAGCGAGAAAGCAGCGCTGGCCTCGTATGCGCCGTACATCCAGTCGCTGGGCAAGCTGGCCGACGTGCAGATCGTCGATGCGCTGCCGGATTCGCCAGCGGCCGTCGCCATCGTCGGCACCACCAAGCTGATGCTGAAAGTGGAAATCGACGTGGCTGCCGAGCGCGAGCGCCTGGGCAAGGAAATCGCCCGTATCGAAGGGGAAATTGCCAAGGTCAACAGCAAGTTGGGCAATGAAAGCTTTGTCGCGCGCGCCCCGGCCGCCATTGTTGCGCAAGAAAACGAGCGTTTGCTCAGTTTTTCGGCGACAATTGAAAAACTGCGCGAACAGTTTGCTAAACTAGCCAGCGCATAAGGCAAGTTTGCAAGGATTGCGCGGCCGTCCCCCCTGACGCCGCGCAGCACTCTTGGTCTTGCCTTGGTAAATACACTGTTTCGTGACAGATCAAAAAAACCACAGGAGACTAGCGATGCATAAACTATTCACAGCAAGCGTCAAAGCAAGCGTATTGGTGGCCGCCCTGGCCATCGCCGGCAGCGCCACCGCGCGCGACGGCAACTACACCCCCGTCGGCACCTGGAAAACCATCGACGATGCCAGCGGCAAGCCGAAATCCCTCGTCGTCATCACGGAAAGCAACGGCGTCTTGCAAGGCAAGATCGAAAAGCTGTTCCGCGCCCCGAATGAAGACCAGAACCCCAAGTGCGACAAGTGCACGGGCGCCAACAAGGACCAGCCCATCATCGGCCTGGTCATCCTGACGGGCTTGAAAAAAGACGGCGATGCATGGACGGGCGGTGAAATCACGGACCCGGCCAGCGGCAAGGTCTACAAGAGCAAGGCCGAACTGCAGGAAGGCGGCACCAAGCTGCAAGTGCGCGGCTATGTCGGCGTGCCGATGTTTGGCCGCTCGCAGACGTGGGTGCGCGAAGAATAATCAGGCATCAGCTGCCCTGTCAAAGCCGGCCCTGCGCCGGCTTTTTTGCGTGCCGCGCGGGCGCTGTCGTGTTGTTTTCCAGGCCTCGCTCGATCATTTAGATAATATTTCCGAATGACAATAGCCTATGCGCGCCACCGAACATACTTGTAGTTTCCAAAATGAAATAGTGCATGCCTGTGACGCCATCGCCCTGTAGCGACGGGCGGCATGGCGCTGCGGATGACCCCATCCGCAGATGCCCGGCAAGGTTTTGCCCATGCACAAAGGAAACACATGAACATCTTCAAGCGATATATGACCCCGCTGCTCGTCTCGGCAGGTTTGCTTGCCATGGCCGCCCTCGCCGGTTGCGGCGGCGGTGGCGACCAGGGACGCGAGCCCATCCTCGGCTTGCCGGGCGCTACCCTGTCCAGCCTGGCCGTCACGCCAGCGACGGCCACGGTCGCCATCGGCGCAGGCCAGCAATTCACGGCCATCGCCACCTACAGCGACGGCTCGTCGCAAGACGTCAGCGCCAAGGCGGCCTGGACTTCCGCCACGCCGGCCGCCGCCACCGTCAACGCCAGCAGCGGTGTCGCCGCTGGCGTGACCGCCGGCAACAGCAACATCGCCGCCACATTTGGCGGCAAGAGCGCGGCGGCGCAATTGACCGTCTCGCCCGCCACCTTGACGGCCATCGCCATCACGCCGCTCACGCCATCCATCGCCATCGGCGGCACACAGCAATTTGCCGTGAGCGGCAGTTTCAGTGACGGCGCCACGCGCGACGTCACTGCCGTCTCGGTCTTTGCCTCGGCCAACCCCGCCACGGCAAGCATGGCCGCTGGCGGCCTGGCGCTGGGCAAGATTGCCGGCACCACGCAGATCACCGCCACCACTGGCACCTTGACGGCCAGCACCGTGCTGACCGTGACGCCTGCGGTGCTGCTGTCGATCGCCGTCACGCCGCAAAATCCCACCGTGCTGATTGCCGCGACGCGCCAGCTGGCCGTCATTGCCACCTACTCGGACAGTAGCACCGCCGACGTAACGTCCGGCAGCACCTTCGTTTCCGCCACGCCAGCCTCGTCCAGCGTCGCCAGCGGCGGCCTGGTGACTGGCGTGAGCGCCGGCACCAGCGTCATGACGGCCAGCTTCAGCGGCAAAACAGCCGGAACCACTGTCACCGTGCCTGCCGCTACCCTGGTCAGCATCGCCGTCACGCCAGCCACAACCAGCATCGCCGTCGGCGGCGTACAGCAATTCGTTGCCACCGCCACCTATTCCGACAACTCGAACGCCATCATCACCAACAGCGCCATCTGGACCTCGGGAACTGTCGCCAATGCCACCGTGCTGAACACCGGTATCGCCACCGGCATCGCCGCCGGCACCAGCAGCATCACCGCGACGGCTGCCGGCCAGTCGGGCAGCGCGCTGCTGACCGTCACCAGCGTGGCCATCCCACCCGTCCTCAATCCGATCATCCTGGGCCGCGCGGCGCCGTTCGGCGTACTGGCCGGCACGTCGATCACGAATAACTCGGGCGGCACCACCCTGATCACGGGCGACGTCGGTTCGCCATCGCAAACCGTCGATCCGACCCAGGCGGCAGGCTTTACCAACTACAAGTCGGGCGCCATCCTGGCCGGCGCCATGACGGACCTGCAAGCGGCGATCACGGACGGCAACAGCCGCATCTGCGACGTCACCTTTGCCGGCGGCATCGACCTGGGCGGCCAGACCTTCGGTCCTGGCGTGTATTGCTATGCCGGCGCGATCAGCATCACGGGTACCCTGACCCTGAACGGTCCAGGCGTGTATATCTTCCGCACGGCGCTGACCTTGAACTCGACCGTCAACTCGGTGGTGGCCCTGAACAATGGCGCCACGGCCGACAACGTCACCTGGCTGCCCGTCGGCCCGACCACCCTGGCCGCGAACAGCGTCTTCAAGGGCAACATTCTGGGCCAGTCGGCCGCCATCACGGTGGGCGACAACACGACCCTGCTCAATGGCCGCGTGCTGACGGCAGCCGCCGTTACCCTGCGCAACAACCAGATCACCAAATAAACGGGACATGACCATGACTATCGCAAACACACTGGGCGCCCTGAGCGTGATGGCTGGCGCCTTGCTGGCGGCGCAATCGGCGCAGGCACAGGACAACACCTTCATCAATCCGGACTGGGCCAACAGCGCCTGGTACATCGGCGCGGGCGTGGGCCAGTCGCGCGCCAATATCGACGAGCCGCGGCTGCGCGCCAGCCTGGCCGCGAACGGCGAAACCGTCACCGGTTTTGCCAAGGACCAGCGCGACACCGGCTATAAACTGTTTGTCGGCAAGCAGCTGAACCAATACATGGCGGTGGAAGCGGGCTATTTTGACCTGGGCAAGTTCGACTTCCAGTCCACCACCAGCGGCAACGGCGTACTGAACGGGCAAGTGGGCTTTCGCGGCGTGAACCTGGACCTGCTGGGCCAGCTGCCACTGTCGCAGCGCCTGTCCTTGCTGGGGCGTGTCGGCATGCACTACACCCAGACGAATACCGAGTTCAGCGGCAACCGCCTGCTGGGGTCGTCCGATATGCGTGCGAGGGACCGCAAGCTCAACGCCAAGCTGGGCCTGGGCCTGGAATACAAGTTCAGCGAAGCGCTGGCCTTGCGCGGCGAAGTGGAACGCTATCGCGTGAACGACGCCGTCGGCAACCGTGGCGACGCGGATCTGTATTCCGTCAGCCTCGTGTATAAACTGGGCCGCCCGGCCAGTGCCACGCCGGCCTACCAGCCCGCGCCAGCGGTGGCATTGCCGCCCATCAGCGAAACCATGCCGGCCCCCGTGGCCGAAGTGAAGCCGGCGCCCGTCTCGGAAAAAGTCTCGTTTGCCGCGGAAGCGCTGTTTGATTTCGATCAGTCGACACTCAAGCCGCAAGGCAAGGCGGCGCTGGACCAGCTGCTGGGCCAGCTGCAAGGCATGGACCTGGAAGTGATCGTCACGGTCGGCCATACGGATGCCGTCGGCCCGGACGCCTACAACCAGAAACTGTCCCTGCGCCGCGCCGAAGCCGTCAAGGCGTATCTGGTGACGCAAGGCGTGGAAAGCAACCGCGTGTATACGGAAGGCAAGGGAGAAACCCAGCCTGTGGCCGACAACACGAGCGCCGCCGGGCGCGCCAAGAACCGCCGCGTGACGGTGGAAGTCGTGGGTACGAGAAAAGTGGCACGCTAAGTCAGCTGCACACGTAAAAAAACCGGCGTGGCCGGTTTTTTTACGTCCTCGGATTATGGCGTTGGCGCCGGCTTCCGATGGTGCTTGCTCAGATGCCGGTCCAGGCTGTTGGCAAACTGCTGCCGGTCCGACTGGCTGAAGGCGGCCGGGCCGCCCGTGTCGACGCCGCCGCTGCGCAATTCTTCCATGAAGGCGCGCATCGTCAGTTGCTGGGCGATATTGTCCTTGGTGTAGAACTCGCCGCGCGGGTTCAGCGCATAGCCGCCCTTGGCCAGCACATCGGCGGCCAGCGGGATGTCGCCCGTGATGACCAGATCACCCGGGTTGAGCAGACGCACAATTTCCTGGTCGGCCACGTCGGCGCCGGACGGCACTTGCACGGTGCGGATGAAACGCGACGGCGGCACGCGCAAGCCCTGGTTCGCCACCAGGGTGACGGGCAGTTCCAGGCGGTCGGCGACGCGGTACAAAATTTCCTTGATGACGACGGGGCAGGCGTCGGCGTCGATCCAGATTTGCATGCCCGCAGTCGCTTGCAAGCCCTCTTGCGCCATCACAGTTCCCACGCTTCGCCGCCGGGACCCATGCGCGGCGCGCTGACGCCGAAGTGCAGGTAGGCGGCCGGCGTGGCGACACGGCCACGCGGCGTGCGCTGCAAGAAACCTTGCTGTATCAGGTACGGTTCCAGCACGTCCTCGATGGTATCGGCCGCTTCGCCGATGGCTGCCGCCAGGTTCCCTATGCCGACGGGGCCGCCGCCGAACTTGAACAGCACGGCTTCAAGCAGCTTGCGGTCCATCACGTCGAAGCCGGCGGAATCGACGTCGAGCATGGCCAGCGCGCGGTCGGCCACCACCTTGGTGATCTCGCCATTGCTTTTGACTTCCGCGAAATCGCGCACGCGGCGCAGCAAACGGTTGGCGATGCGCGGCGTGCCGCGCGCGCGCTGGGCGATTTCGTGCGCGCCTTCCGGATCGATCGGTGCTTTCAACAGGGCGGCGCTGCGCGTGACGATTTTCGTCAATTCGCCCGTGTTGTAGAACTCCAGGCGCGCGACGATGCCGAAGCGGTCGCGCAGCGGGTTGGTCAGCATGCCCGCGCGCGTGGTGGCGCCGACCAGGGTAAACGGCTGCAAATCGAGTTTCACGGAACGGGCGGCAGGCCCTTCGCCGATCATGATATCGATCTGATAATCCTCAAGCGCCGGATACAGAATTTCTTCCACGACCGGCGACAGCCGGTGGATTTCATCGATGAACAGGACGTCGTTCGCTTCCAGGTTCGTCAGAATCGCCGCCAGATCGCCCGGGCGTTCCAGCACGGGGCCGGAGGTCTGGCGCAAGTTGACGCCCATTTCGCGCGCGATGATGTGCGCCAGGGTCGTCTTGCCCAAGCCCGGCGGGCCGAACAGCAAGGTGTGGTCGAGTGCTTCCTTGCGCTGGCGCGCGGCCGTGATGAAAATTTCCAGCTGGTCGCGGATCTTTTCCTGGCCCACATACTCATCTAACTGCTTGGGGCGCAAGGCCCGTTCGATGGCCTCCTCGTTGTGCGAGATGGGCGCCGCGTCGATGATGCGCTGTTCCGTGAAGCTGTCGGTCTGGATGCTCATGCCCTATCAGCCTTTCGACAGCGCTTTCAGCGCCAGTTTGATACCGTCCGACACGCCGGTACCGGCCGGCACGTTCTTCACGGCGGCCAGCGCTTCCTTGTCCGAATAGCCGAGCGCGACCAGTGCATTCAAAATATCCGATTGCGCGTCCGGCGCCGCATGCGCGCCCAGCGGGCCAAGATCGGCACCGATCTTGCCCTTCAATTCCAGCAACAGCCGTTCCGCCGTCTTCTTGCCGATACCGGGCACTTTCACCAAACGGCCGGAATCCTGCAGGGTGATCGCCTGCGCCAGGTCGGCAATCGTCATGCCGGAGAGAATCGACAAGGCCATGCGCGCGCCCACGCCCGTGATCTTGATCAACTGGCGGAATACGGCACGCTCTGCCGCATTGCCAAAGCCAAACAGCAGGTGCGCATCTTCGCGGATGGCCTGGTGCGTAAACAGCACGACTTTTTCGCCCACGTGGGGCAAGTTGTAAAAAGTGCTCATCGGCACGTCGACTTCATAGCCGACGCCCTGGCAATCGACCAGCAATTGTGGCGGATTCTTTTCAAGCAAAGTACCGGAGAGACGGCCTATCATCGCGTGTTCCTAATGTTATGTATATATATGGGGGCCATGCGCCTACCCTACTAAACGGCCGCGCTTCATGCGCAAACCCTGCAGCTGGGGCGCCAGCGCGCCGAGCATGGCCAGCGCATCGAGGCTGTTGGCATGGCAGATGGCCACGCCCAGCGCATCGGCCGCATCCGTGCCGGGCAAGCCGGGCAGTGATAACAGCCGGGAAACCATGTCCTGCACCTGCTCCTTGGCCGCCTTGCCGTGGCCCGTGACGGCCTGCTTCACTTGCAGCGCCGTGTATTCAGCCACCGACAGGTCGGCGTTGACGAGCGCGCAAATGGCCGCGCCACGCGCCTGGCCCAGCAGCAGGGTCGATTGGGGATTGACGTTGACAAACACTTTTTCGATGGCCGCGCAATCGGGCTGGTAGGTGCCGACGATCTCGCCCACGCCCTGCAGGATGACCTTCAGGCGCGGCGGCAATTCCCCTTCGGAACCCGTCTTGACGGTACCCGACGCGATATAGCGCAGCTTGTTGCCGTGTTTTTCAATGACCCCGAAGCCCGTGGTGCGCAGGCCAGGATCGATGCCAAGAATAATCATCGCCAGATTCTATAATGAATACGGCAGGCACCGGTGAATAACCGGTGCCTGCCGTTTTATACATCTTCACCCCACAAGCAACATCCGGGGTCGGACGGGCACGCCGAGTCCCGGCGGGTCTGACCCCAGCATTTGCCGTTGGGTTTAATTAATGACGGAAGTGACGCGTGCCCGTGTACAGCATCACGACGCCGCGCTCGTCCGCCGCGTCGATCACTTCCTGGTCGCGCATGGAGCCGCCCGGGTGGATGACGCAGGTCGCGCCCGCGTCGACAACCACGTCGAGGCCGTCGCGGAACGGGAAGAAGGCGTCCGACGCCACCACGGAACCGGTCAGCGACAGGCCCGCGTTTTGCGCCTTGATGGACGCGATGCGGGCCGAATCGATACGGCTCATCTGGCCAGCGCCCACGCCCAGGGTCATGTTATTGCCGCAGAAGACGATGGCGTTCGATTTGACGAATTTCGCCACTTTCCAGGCGAACATCAGGTCGGACAATTGCTGCGGCGTTGGCTGCAGCTTGCTGACCACGCGCAAGTCGCCGATACCGACGTTTTTCGCGTCCGGCGATTGCACCAGCAGACCGCCACCGACGCGCTTGAAGTCCATGGCGTTGACGCCTGCGCCCAGCGGGATTTCCAGCATGCGCACGTTTTGCTTGCTCGACAGAATCTGTTTCGCTTCCGCCGAGAACGACGGGGCGATCAGCACTTCGACGAACAGCTTGGCGATCTCGCCGGCGGTGGCGCCGTCGAGTTCCGTGTTGAAGGCGATGATGCCGCCAAATGCGGAAGTCGGGTCCGTCTGCAGGGCGCGCGCGTACGCTTCGGCCGCATTCTTGCCCAGGGCCACGCCGCATGGGTTCGCGTGCTTGACGATGACGCAGGCCGCGCTGTGCTCGAAGCCGCCCAGGCTCTTCACGCATTCCCAGGCCGCATCGGCGTCGGCGATGTTGTTGTACGACAATTCCTTGCCTTGCAGCTGGCGGTAGTTGGCCAGCGCGCCATCGGTGGTGACCAGGTCGCGGTAGAAGGCGGCGCTCTGGTGCGGGTTCTCGCCGTAGCGCATGTCCTGCACTTTTTCAAAGGCAACGTTCAGGATCTGCGGATAGGCACCGCGCTCGGCGTGCACCTTCGTCGGACCCAGGCTGGTCAGGTAGTTGGTGATGGCGCCATCGTATTGCGCCGTGTGCGCAAAGACTTTTTTCGCCAGCATGAACTTGGTGTCATAGCTGACGTCGCCTGCCTTGCCGTCGGCCGCACGCATTTCCGCCAGCACCACGTCATAGTCGGTCGGATCGCAGATGACGACCACGTCCTTGTGGTTCTTGGCCGCCGAACGCAGCATGGTCGGGCCGCCGATATCGATGTTCTCAATCGCGTCTTCCAGGGTGCAGTCGGCCTTGGCGACCGTGCCCTGGAACGGGTACAGGTTGACCACCACCATGTCGATGGTCGGCATGTCGTGCTCGACCAGTTTGGACATGTGCTCAGGGAAATCACGGCGCGCCAGGATACCGCCGTGCACTTTCGGGTGCAGGGTTTTCACACGGCCATCGAGCATCTCCGGGAAACCCGTGTAGTCGGCGACTTCCGTCACGGGTACACCGTTGTCTGCCAGCAATTTTGCGGTACCGCCGGTGGACAGGAGGTTGACGCCGAGGGCGGACAGGGCACGGGCGAATTCGAGAACGCCGGTCTTGTCGGAAACGGAGAGGAGAGCTTGTTTGATCATGGCTGTGGCTAGGTGGTTAAGTGTTCTTGGCGAATGGCGCAGGGGCAAAGGCTGCGGCGGATTCAAATCTTGGCGTCACTTGCATGCCGGCATTACAGCAAACCGTGCTCCTGCAATTTCTTGCGCAGCGTGTTGCGGTTAATGCCCAGCATCTGCGCGGCATGCGACTGGTTGCCATCGGCGCGTGTCATCACGACTTCCAGGATGGGCTTTTCCACGGTCAGCACGACCATGTCGTAGATATTCGATGCTTGCTGTTCGCCCAGGTCATTGAAGTAATCTTCTAGACTTTTCTGTACGACTTCCTGAATGCTTTCTTTGCTCATTTGTATGCTTCAACCGGCTGAACACCTGACAATCCACTGCCGCGGCGCTCATGCGGGCCGCTTGCTGCCATCTTGTCTCGGTGTTGTAATTAATATTGCATGACGCTCTGTATAGGCGCTCGCCCTTGTACTGCTGGTAACTTATTCACCTGCTTGTTGCTATCTGCTCATGCTGCCGTGGCCATAGTTTTGATCTCATCGATCAGGCCACTTTCACTGGATTCGGAGAGGCGGTATTGTAACCGCTCGCCAAATTTCCATTGCGACTCAAAAAATTGATCGACGGCCAGCAATTGCGCATCCGTCGACTCCAGCACATTCATTTGCTGGCGGAACGCTTCCCCGCCTTCCAGGTCCTTCACATACCAGCCGATGTGCTTGCGCGCCGTGCGCACGCCGAGAAATTCGCCATAAAACGCGTAATGGGCGCGCAAATGCTCGTCCATCAGGCTGCGCACTTCGTCCACGTACGGCGCTGGCAGCAAAGTACCGGTGCGCAGGAAATGGTCGATCTCACGGCAAATCCACGGCCGGCCCTGCGCCGCGCGGCCGATCATGACGGCATCGGCGCCCGTTTGATCGAGCACAAAGCGGGCCTTTTCCGGACTGGTAATGTCGCCATTGGCCACCACGGGAATACCCACCGACGCTTTCACAGCGGCAATGGTTTCATATTCGGCATCGCCCTTGTAGCCATCGGCGCGCGTGCGGCCATGCAAAGTCAGCATCTGGATGCCGGCTTGCTCGGCGATGCGGGCGATTTTCAGGGCATTCCTGTTTTCGCGGTTCCAGCCCGTGCGAAATTTCAGGGTGACGGGCACGTCGACGGCATTGACGACGGCGTGCAGGATCTTTTCGACCAGGCTTTCGTTTTGCAACAGGGCCGAACCGCACCAGCTGTTGCATACCTTCTTCACGGGGCACCCCATGTTGATGTCGATGATCTGCGCGCCCCGGTCCACATTGAACTTGGCGCAATCGGCCAGGTCTTGCGGATCGGCACCGGCGATCTGCACGGCTTTCGGCTCCATCTCGCCTGCATGGTCCGTGCGGCGCGAGCTTTTTTCCGTCGCCCACAGGCGCGGATTCGACGCCGCCATTTCCGACACGGCGTAACCGGCACCCAACTGCTTGCACAACTGGCGGAAAGGCCGATCCGTCACACCCGCCATGGGAGCGACGAAAACGTTGTTGCGCAGAATGTGAGGGCCGATTTGCACTGAGGAACCTGGAATGGACGGAGGAACCTGCTATTTTAACCGATTCCCTGCCTAATTAATAAGCACTATTTTTTTGCTTCAGTGCGCCTGGGCGGGCGCCGCGCTTGTGCAGTACAGCAAAACAGGGCGCCGGCGGACAGCGCCGGCGGCTCGCCCGGCTCTTGACCCGGCGCTTAGCCCAGCTCGTCCATTGCGGGCGCGCTCAGGTGTTCGATATTGCCCCAGTGCACCAAATGCAGCTTGCCGTCCGCATACGAGAAACGGTTGACGCTGGCATTTTTCACCTGGAAGTCGCGCGGACTGTCGAGCGTCATGCCGACCGCTTCGCGGTAAGCGCATTCGAGCACGCCGCCATGCGCCACGATGGCGATGGTCTGGCCGTCATACCGTTCGGCCCAGCGGGCGATGGCGCCATTCGCGCGCGCATAAAACTGTCGGAAGCTCTCGGCTTGCCGTTCGCCCGAGGGCATCACGGCATCGATCTGGCGCGATTGCCACTGCGCATATTCATGCGGATAGCGCTCGGCGATATCGGCATACAGCAAGCCTTCAAAGGCACCATAGCAGCGCTCGCGCAGCAAGGGGTCCGTCTGCACGGGCAAGTGCTTCACGTCGGCAACGGCTTGCGCCGTCTGCCGCGCGCGCTGCAGATCGCTGGCAATGATGGCGGCCAGCGGCTCACCGGCCAGCGCCTGCCCCAGCGCGCAAGCTTGCGCCAGGCCCGCTGCGTTCAGGGCGATGTCGATATGGCCCTGCAGGCGGCGGCCCGCATTCCAGGCCGTCTCGCCATGGCGTATCAGTAAAATCGTGGTGCTCATGCTTTATTTTTTCAGGGTAAGTGCCAGCTCGGGGTTCAGCGAATAGGCAACGACGAGCTGGGCTTCGTCGAGGATGTGGCCGTAGAGCGCGGCATGCGCCTGCTGCCCCGTAAAACGCTCGGGCAAGGCCAACTGCGCCACGTCGAGCGCATACAGGCGAAACAGGTAATGGTGGATGCGTTCGTCATTCCACGGCGGGCACGGGCCATCATAGCCGTAATAGTCGCCAGCCATGGCGGCATCGCCGGCAAACCAGGCCGTGTAGTCGTTAATGCCCTGGCGCAGCCCAGGACCGGCAGCCTTGCCACGCGGCGTGATGCCACTGGAAAATTCACCGGCGGCAATAACCCGCATGGCCGGCGGCAAATCGAGCAAGCTCCAGTGATAAAAGTCGCTGCGCAGCGCCGTCAGCGGCAGGGCCTGATCATCGCGGTTGGCCAGGCTGGCGTCTTGCGGCGCATCGGGGTCGATGCAGAACAGGGCCAGCGACTCGGTGCCGTTGGGCACCTCGTCCCAGGCCAGATGGGGATTGCGGTTGCCCGCGAGGCGCACGCGGCTGGCCGGATCGATCTCGGCAAAGGCATACTCGGCCGGCATCAGGCCGCCATCACGAAACGTCTCGCTCCACAATTTCATCGCTTGCTCCTCTTTATAGTTATGGCTTTGCGCTTATTTGGCATTCACTTGCAGCCAGAACGTGACCGGGCCATCGTTGGTCAAGGACACTTGCATGTCGGCGCCAAACTGCCCCGTTTCCACGCCCGCATGGCGGCTGCGCGCCTGTTCCACGAAATGCGTGAACAGGCGCAAACCGTCCTGCGGCGCGGCCGCCGGGGTGAACGACGGGCGGGTGCCGGACTTGGTGTCGGCCGCCAAGGTGAACTGCGGCACCAGCAGCAGGCCGCCGGCCACGTCCGCCACGCTGCGGTTCATCTTGCCCGCCTCGTCGGCAAACACGCGGTAGCCAAGCAGCTTGGTCAGCAGGGCGTCCGCTTCCTTCTGCGTATCGCCCCGCTCCGCGCACACCAGCACCATCAGGCCCGCGCCGATGGCGCCAATGGTGGCGCCATCGACATCGACTTTGGCCTGCGTGACGCGCTGCAGCAGCGCGATCATGCCGTCAAGGTGACGCGCGCGAAGCTGCGCTTGCCAACTTGCAGGACGAACTGGCCGGCCGCCACTTGCAAGCCCTTGTCGCTGATGACGGTGCCGTCGATGCGCACGCCGCCCTGGTCGATCTTGCGCATGGCTTCCGAGGTGGATGGGCACAGGCCCGCCTGCTTGAGCAATTGCGGGATGCCCAGCGGCGCGCCGGCCAGGGTCACTTCCGGGATATCGTCGGGAATGCCGCCTTTCGAGCGGTTGACGAAGTCGGCCAATGCATCTTCGGCCGCCTGCTGCGAGTGGAAGCGGGCAACGATCTCTTGCGCCAGCGCAACCTTGGCATCGCGCGGATTGCGGCCTTCCTCGACTTCGCGCTTCAGCTGCGCCAGCTCGTCGATCGAGCGCCACGACAGCAACTCGTAGTAACGCCACATCATGACGTCGGAAATGCTCATCAGCTTGGCGAACATGGTGTTGCCCGGCTCAGTGATGCCGATGTAGTTGTTCTTCGACTTGGACATTTTTTCCACGCCGTCCAAACCTTCCAGCAGCGGCATGGTCAAAATACACTGCTGCTCCTGTCCGTACTGCTTTTGCAGTTCGCGGCCCACCAGCAGGTTGAACTTCTGGTCCGTGCCGCCCAGTTCCAGGTCCGATTTCAGGGCCACCGAGTCATAGCCCTGCATCAGCGGGTACAGGAATTCATGCACGGAAATAGGAATGCCGCCCTGGAAGCGCTTGGTGAAGTCGTCGCGCTCGATCATGCGCGCCACCGTGTAATGGGAAGCGAGCTGGATGATGCCGCGCGCGCCCAGCGGATCGCACCATTCGGAGTTATAGCGGATTTCCGTCTTGCTGGCGTCCAGCACCAAAGATGCTTGCGCGAAATACGTCATCGCGTTAATCTCGATCTGTTCCTTGGTCAGCGGCGGGCGCGTGACATTGCGGCCCGAAGGGTCGCCGATCATGGAAGTGAAGTCGCCGATGAGGAAAATGACTTGATGGCCGAGGTTTTGCAGCTGGCGCATCTTGTTCAGGACGACAGTATGACCCAGGTGCAAGTCAGGTGCGGTCGGATCCAGGCCCAGTTTGATGCGCAGGGGAATACCGGTTTTCTCGGAGCGTGCTAATTTTTGCGCAAATTCGCTTTCGATCAAGAGTTCGTCGACGCCACGCTTGGTAATCGCGAGGGCTTCTTGTACTCTGTCCGACAGCGGAAGCGCGGTCTGAGCTGCGTTAGCCTTTGTAGGCGATGCGGTGGTGTTGATTTCCATAAAATTTGACTGTAGATCTCAAAATGGTAGTAGGTTTGCGGAGTTTGTTATAATGCTCGATCCCATCAATCTTGCCGTATGAAAACGAATCAAAATAACAATAACAAAGAGCGCTAGCTCAGGTCACGTTCAAGGGCAAATTTTAACTGATTGCATGAACCCTATACATAAAATCACAGGCTCACGCTTGTACACACAGCTGACGACGACGCGCAAGGCACGCATTATCAGCGTGTCGGCAGTGTTGCTCACCGTGGCCGCCTTTGGCGCCGTCGCGGTGTCGCCCATGGCGCCTGATGCCTCCGATCTGCCGGTCACCTCGATCGCCCAGAACCTGGAAATGCCGGACATCGCCTCGCAAATCTCCGCGATGGAACAGGTAGACCAGAATTTCACCCACGAAGAAAAAGTCCGCGCCGGCGATACCCTCGCCACGCTGCTGACCCGTCTCGGCGTGGATGATGCGGCGGCCGCCAATTTCATCAAATCCGACAAGATCGCGCGCGGCGTGATGCTGCTGAAATCGGGCAAGCGCGTACAGGCGCAGACCTCCGAAACCGGCGAACTCAACTGGATGCGCGCCACCCTGGTCGACGGCACCGACAAATCGGTCAAGAACATCCTGATCACCCGCAAGGGCGACAAGTTCGTGGCCACGGAAGTGGCAGCCCAGCTGGAACGCCGCGTTGAAATGCACGCGCGCAAGATCACTTCCACCCTGTTCGCCGCCACCGATTCCAGCCTGGACGGCACCCGCCTGCCAGACTCGATTTCCGCGCAAATCGTGGAAATGTTCTCCACCAATATCGACTTCCGTTCCGACCTGAAACGCGGCGACTCCTTCAATGTGGTCTACGAAACGTTCTGGCAAGATGGCGAATTCGTCCGAGCGGGCCGCATCCTGGCCGGTGAATTCACCAACCGCGGCACGACCTACCAGTCCGTTTGGTTTGAAGACCCGGCCACCAAGCAAGGCGGCGGTTACTACAGCTTCGACGGCAAGTCCCTCAAAAAAGCCTTCCTCAAATCCCCTCTCGAATTCTCCCGCATCTCGTCCGGCTTCTCCATGCGCGTGCACCCGATTTCCGGCAACTGGAAAGCGCACAAAGGCATCGATTTCGCCGCAGCAACGGGCACGCCTATCCGCGCGTCGGGCGATGGCGTGGTCGATTCGGTCGGCATGCAAAATGGCTACGGTAATGTTGTTGTCCTGAAACACTGGTCCAACTACAGCACCGCCTATGCACACATGAGCCGCTTTGCTTCCGGCCTGAAAAAAGGTCAAAAAGTGAGCCAGGGCGATGTGATCGGCTATGTCGGCACCACCGGCTGGTCCACGGGCGCCCACTTGCACTATGAATTCCGCGTCGGCGGCGTGGCGAAAGATCCGCGCACCCTGAACGTGACGGCGCAAGCCCCGCTGACGGCCGCTGAACTGAGCCGCTTCCGCCTCGTCTCCAACGACATGATGCACCGCTTCACCCTGCTGCGTCCGAACGACACGGCACTGGCTTCGCGCTAAGCAACACTGCCTTCGGGCAAGCAACAAAGGCACCGCCCATGCAGATGGCCGGTGCCTTTGTTTTATGCGGCGTGCGTTTGCGGCGCGCAGAAAATGCGGCACAATAAGCGCCTCACACTGCCAACACCAAGGAATTCCCATGCTGTATATCGGTTTGATGTCGGGCACCAGCCTCGATGGCGTTGACGGCGCACTGGTCGACTTTGCCGACGATGGCAGCGTGCGCAGCCTGGGCGACGCGTACATTCCGTTTCCCGCCAGCCTGCGCGCCGACCTGATGGCATTGCAAAGCGCGGGCCCGAATGAAATCGAACGCGAGGCGCTGGCCGCCAACGCGCTGGTACGCCACTACGCGCATTGCGTGGCCATGCTGCTCAACAATGCCGACATCGGCGCGGACGCCATCGCCGCCATCGGCGCGCACGGCCAGACCATCCGCCACCGCCCCGAACTGGGCTTTACGCGCCAGTTGAACAACCCGGCCCTGCTGGCTGAACTGACAGGCATCGACGTCATCGCCGACTTGCGCAGCCGCGACGTGGCGGCCGGCGGCCAGGGCGCGCCGCTGGTGCCCGCCTTCCACCAGGCCATCTTCAATGTGCCGGGCCACACGCGCGTGCTGGCCAATATCGGCGGCATCAGCAATATCAGCGTGCTGCACGCGGACGGCGGCGTGGCGGGCTACGACACGGGCCCCGGCAATGCGCTGATGGATGGCTGGGTCCTGCGGCACCTTGGCCAGCCCTACGACGCCAACGGCGCCTGGGCGGCGACGGGCCAGGTGATTCCCGCCCTGCTGGCCGATTTGCTGAACGAACCCTATTTCGCCCTGCCGGCGCCAAAAAGCACGGGACGCGACCTGTTCCATGCCGACTGGCTGAACGCCAAGCTGGGAAATTATCCATCCGCCCTGCCGGCCGACGTGCAGGCGACCCTGACGCAGCTGACGGCCGCCAGCCTGGCGCAGGCCATCGCGCGCGACGGCGCGCAGGCGGAACATGTGTATGTATGTGGCGGCGGCGCGCAGAACGCCAGCCTGATGGCGGCCCTGGCCGCTGAATTGCCGGGCATGGCGGTGGCCTCCACGGCAGACCTGGGCGTGGCGCCCAGCCAGGTCGAGGCGCTGGCGTTCGCCTGGCTGGCCTGGCGCTTTACGCAGCGCAAGCCGGGCAACTTGCCGGCCGTGACGGGCGCGCAGGGATTACGCGTGCTGGGGGCGCTGTACCCGCGCTGACACAGAAGGTTGCTTCAGAAACACAAATAGCGGATCATCGATCCGCTATTTTTTATGCGACGCCTGCAAACCGCCGCGCCTGAAAAACGTTCAGGCCAAGGCGCATTGCCAAAGACAGTACGAATAGTACGACGAGGCAAGGCAACGCCGCCATGGGCGTTTTCCCAGGTGTGCTTATACCGAGAAAGACGAACCGCAACCGCAGGTGGAAGTCGCCGTTGGATTCTTGATCACGAACTGCGCGCCTTCCAGGTCATCCTTGTAGTCGATTTCCGCGCCGACCAGGTACTGGTAGCTCATGGAATCGATCAGCAGCTGGACGCCATTCTTGACCATGGTGGTGTCATCTTCGTTGACGATTTCGTCGAAGGTGAAGCCATACTGGAAACCGGAGCAGCCGCCGCCCTGCACGAAAACGCGCAATTTCAGGTCGGGATTGCCTTCTTCTTCGATCAGCTGCGCGACTTTTTCAGCGGCGCTATCGGTAAAGATAATAGGGGAAGGGATCACATCTTGCATTTCAGCGACGGCATTCATATCAGGCACTCCTACTAGAAAACATTAAGTCATTATAGACTGTTGGCGCAAGTCGCGCTGCGACCGCCGCTGATGCGGCTGGCCGGTGTTGTTCCTGCTCACATTTCCGACACGGCAAGGTGCAGCACGGGGTCGGCGCTGTCGTGGCGGCTCAGCTTGCCCTGCACCAATGCGCCGCTGTGCATTTCCAGCACCTTGTAATACACCTCACCTACAATGCGGGCCTTGGGCTGGATTTCAAGCATTTCGGACACATACACGGGGCCGTTGATCTCGCCGCTGACCACCAGGCAGGAACAGCGCACTTCGCCATCGATGCGCCCCGCCTCGCCCAGCACCACATAGGTGGTGTCGCCCGGCTCGCCTGTGACATTGCCGCGCACATGGCCATCGATGCGCAGGCCGCCGCAAAACAGCAAGTCGCCCTCGATCCGCGTCGAGGCGCCGATCAGGGTGTCGATGGGGTTTTTCGCGTTGCGCTCGAACATGAACGTCATCCTATCGGGGTACGTGGCAGTCCAATTTATCACAGGTCCGGCAAAAAGGCGCCGGACCTGCACAAGCAGCGGCGCCTGTGCTTAAGGCATCACGGCGATATGTTGCAAACCGGCAGTTTCTTTCAAGCCAAACATCAAGTTCATGCACTGCACGGCCTGGCCGGAAGCACCTTTGACCAGGTTATCCTGCACCACCAGCACGATGACGGTGTTGCCGCCTTCAGGACGGTGCAGCGCCAGGCGCAGCATGTTCGAGCCGCGCGTGGAACGGGTTTCCGGGTGCGAGCCGAATGGCATCACGTCGACGAAAGGCTCGTCCTTGTATTGCGCTTCGAACAAGGATTGCAATTCTTCATTGCTGACTTCCTTGTTCAGCTGCGCGTACAGGGTCGAATGCATGCCGCGGATCATCGGCACCAAGTGCGGCGTGAAGGTCAGCGCCACTTTCTCGTCCGTGAAGCGCTGCAGCTGCGCCGTCGTTTCCGGCAGGTGGCGGTGGCCGGCCACGCCATAGGCCTTGAAGCTGTCGCTGCTTTCCGAGAACAGGATGCCGATTTCCGCCTTGCGGCCGGCGCCGGACACACCCGACTTGCAGTCGGCAATGAGACCTCCGGCATTGACCAGGCCAGCCTTGAGCAGCGGGTAAAAGCCCAGCTGCATGGTGGTCGGGTAGCAGCCTGGATTGGCGATCAGCGTGGCTTGCTTGATATCTTCACGGTTCAGCTCCGGCAAACCATACACGGCTTGCGCGATCAGTTCCGGCGCCGTGTGGGGAATCTTGTACCACTGCTCGAACTTGGCCTGGTCTTTCAGGCGGAAGTCGGCGGCCAGGTCGATGACTTTCACGCCGGCGGCCAGCAGGGCCGGGGCTTGTGCCATGGCAACGCCGTGTGGCGTGGCGAAAAATACCACGTCGCACTGCTCCAGGTTGGCCTTGTCGGGCGAAGTGAACGCCAGGTTCACGTGGCCGCGCAGGGAAGGATACATGTCAGCAACGGGCAAGCCATCTTCCTTGCGCGAGGTAATCGCCGTCAACTCGACATCCGGATGGGTTGCCAGCAAACGCAGCAATTCCACGCCCGTGTATCCAGTGCCGCCGACGATGCCAACTTTGATCATGTTCTTTCCTTGTAGAGGTGTTGCTTGAAGATGAGGGGAAACGTTCCCCATGGGGTTTTTCGCGTATTTTACAGCGCAACGGCGCATCCCGCTGAAATGCAAAAAAGCCGCGGGACCGAAGTCCAGCGGCTTTTCGACCAGCACCCCGGAAGGTGCTGTAGCGTAGAAATTAACGCTTCGAGAATTGCTTTGCGCGACGTGCTTTGCGCAGACCAACTTTTTTACGCTCGACTTCACGTGCATCGCGGGTCACGAAGCCGGCTTTCGCCAGTTCCGGTTTCAACGCTGCATCGTAGTCGATCAGAGCGCGGGTGATGCCGTGACGAACTGCACCAGCCTGGCCCGACTCACCGCCGCCATGGACGTTGACTTTGATGTCGAAACGCTCGACATTGCCGGTCAGTTCCAGTGGTTGACGGATGACCATCAGACCCGTTTCGCGCGAAAAGTATTCGTTTGCTGGTTTGCCGTTAACAACGATCAAGCCTGTGCCAACTTTGATAAAAACCCGAGCCACTGCACTTTTGCGACGGCCGGTTCCATAATTGTAATTACCGATCATGTCAGTTCCTTAGAGAACAAGTGCTTTAGGTTGCTGAGCAGCGTGCGGATGGGAACCTTCCGCGTACACTTTCAGCTTCTTGATCATTGCGTAGCCGAGTGGGCCTTTAGGCAGCATGCCTTTGACCGCTTTCTCAAGCGCGCGACCTGGAAAACGCTGTTGCATTTTCTGGAAGTTAGTTTCGTAGATGCCGCCTGGATAGCCAGAGTGACGGTAGTAAATTTTCTCAGTAGCTTTGGTACCGGTCACACGCAGTTTGCCTGCGTTGATGACGACGATGAAGTCGCCGGTATCGACGTGAGGAGTAAATTCTGGTTTGTGTTTGCCGCGCAGTCGGAGTGCCACTTCGCTGGCAACACGTCCGAGGACTTTGTCCGTCGCGTCAACCACGAACCAATCGCGCTGGACTTCATGTCCTTTAGCGGAAAATGTTTTCATGTTGACTTCCTAATAGATTACACGCTCAAATGGTGGTTCCGCCGATGCTGCTATGCGGACTCTGCCTTATTTACTTTTCCTGAGCGAACGGAAAGCCGACAAGTATAAGCGGCTTTGCCTTGCCGCGTCAAGCCGCAATGCAGGCAGGCTGCGGCCCGGCGGGCGGCACATGGACAGGCATTCCTCTATTACAATACAAAACGCTTACAATTTTCGGAGAGTACGATGGAATGCAAAGTCAGCTGGAATGGCCCGTCGGGCATGAGTTTTCGGGCAGAAACGGGTTCCGGCCATCTGGTGACCATGGATGGCGCGCCCGATGGCGGCGGCCACAACCTGGCGCCACGCCCCATGGAAATGGTCCTGCTGGGCACGGGCGGCTGCACCGCCTATGACGTGGTACTGATCCTGAAACGCGGACGCGAAGCCGTCAGTGGCTGCGAAGTCACCCTGAAGGCCGACCGCGCCGAGACGGACCCGAAAGTATTTACCAAGATCCACTTCCACTTCAGCGTACGCGGCAAGGCCCTGAAACCGACGGCCGTGGAGCGGGCGGTGGCCTTGTCGCATGACAAATATTGCTCGGCATCCATCATGCTGGCCAAGACGGCGGAAATCACGCATTCCTTCGAGATCATCGAGGAGTAGGCCGGATTGGCGGGGCAAGGCCCCGCGTAATCCGACGACACCGGTAGCGCCAACAATGTTGTCGGATTACGGCCTGCGGCCTAATCCGACCTACCCGACCTGTCAAATGTAGTAAGCGGTTTTTGTCATCAATTTACCCATGATGCCCATCAGCGCCTTCACGGGTGCCGGGGTGTCGATGGCGCCCAGTCGCTGGGCGGCGGCGCCGTGCTCCACTTCGTCGATGGCCATCTGCTTGACGATGGCGCGCGATTTCGCGTCCTGCGGCGGCAATTCTTCCAGGTGGCTGGCCAGGTGCGCTTCCACCTGGCGTTCCGTTTCCACCACAAAACCCAGGCTGCGGCCGTCGCCCATGCGCGCGGCGATGGTGCCCAGCGCAAACGAACCGGCATACCACAGGGGATTGAGCAGGCTCAGGCGCGAGCCCAGCTCCGTCAGGCGCTGCGCCGTCCAGGCCAGGTGATCTTCCTCTTCGCGTCCCGCTTCGTCGAACTGTTCACGGATGGCGGCGCTATGCGCATAGCGCGCCTGCGAGTTGTACAGCGCTTGCGCGCACACTTCACCGACATGGTTGACGCGCATCAGGCCGGCGCTGTGGCGCTGTTCCGCCGCGCTCAGTGCCGCATCGGGCGCGTGCGCGGCCGGCGACGGGCGCGAGGCGGAAGCCACGCCTGCCATCACGCGCAAGGCCTTGTCGGCACCAACAATCAAACGGTCCAGGGGGTCAAAGTAGCGGTGGGCGGTCATCGTGGCTGGGCTCATGTATGGGAAAACATGAATTATAGGACGATAGTGGCTGGCAGTCCCCACGCCGCGCGCAGGGCGAACGGGGCTTTATTGACCTGTGCGCGCTTTTTCCTGCTCGATCCAGTCCACCACGGGACCGACGGCATCGAGGCCGGACAGGCTTTTTGCCACGCCCAGGTTCAGTGAAATCAGGAAGGAGATACTGTCGACGGGGATATCCGGGCAGTGCTGGGCGAAGGCGGCAAGAAAGCGCTCCGATTGCAGCACGCGCAAGACTTTCTCGCCGCTCATGAATTGCAGCACGCTGGCAATGCTGTGCCCGCCACCGAGCGAGTGGTAAATGAAGCGGTTGTACTGCGCGTCGATCAGCTTGAAATCCAGCGTTTCTTCCGTCATCAGGCCCGCCAGGTAATACAGGCCCAGGCTGACGCGGAAGAAACCGATGGCTTCGGCACTGGTCATGCCGGCACGCGCCACGGCCAGTACCTTGTCCTGCATTGCCTGATCGATCGTTTGCATTGCGCTCTCCCGCGCCGTCCGCCGGCGCCCACCGGGCCAGCTTGCATGAAAGTGCTGTTTTTTTCAATAGACCAAACGATATTTCCACCTTGCAAGTTACATTTTTTGCATGCTACTCTAGCTCCTCACTGTCGAATGGATGAAACACATGATTGAGGTCAAGCACCTGGCAAAACGTTTCCGCATGCCGCCCCACAAGGGCAAGGCCATGCACATCAGCGATCCACGCGAACATGACGGCTGGTTCCATGCCGTGCGCGACGTCAGTTTCAGCTGCGCTCCCGGCGAAGTGCTGGGGCTGCTGGGGCCAAATGGCGCCGGCAAGACCACCACCTTGCGCCTGCTGTCGACGGCCTTGCAGGCGGACGCGGGCAGCGCCCTCGTCAATGGCGTCGATGTGCTGAAGCAACCGCTGGTGGCGCGCCAGAGCATCGGTTTCCTGTCCGGCTCGACGGGCCTGTACGGCCGCCTGACGGCGCGCGAAAACGTCGAATATTTCGGCCGCCTGCATGGCATGCCGGCCGACAAGCTGAAACGCCGTTGCGACGAACTGTTCTCCCTGCTGCAGATGGAGGAATATGGCGGCAAGCGCGCCGATCAATTGTCGACGGGCATGAAACAGAAGTGTGCGATCGCCCGCACCGTCGTGCACGAGCCGCAAGTGGTGATCCTCGACGAACCGACCACGGGCCTGGACGTGATGTCGGCCAAGATCCTGCTCGACTTCATCGCCAGCTACAAGGCCCTGCGCGTGCCGCTGATCTTTTCCACGCACCACCTGCACGAGGTGGAAAAGCTGTGCGACCGCGTCTGCATCATCAATCGCGGCACCACCGCCTTCAACGGCACGGTCGACGAACTGCGCCATCTGGGCGGCAGTGCCGATCTGTACGACGCCTTTGTCAGCGTCATCAACCAGGGAGCCTGAGCCATGTGGACCATTTATCTGAAAGAACTGCTGGAGCTCACGCGCGACCGCAAGACCCTGATCTTCACCATTTTGATCCCGATCTTTGCCATGCCGCTGATCTTCGGCGGCTTCGCTTATGTTTCCAGCAATATGTTCAAGAACGCCAAGACGGCGGAAATGCGCTACGCCCTGTTCGGCAAGGACCATTCGCCGGGCCTGAGCGCGCGTTTTGCGCAGCAGCACAATTTGCGCGAAGTGCCGCTGGCCAGCGAGGCGGAGATCCGCCGCGCCATCGGCGACGACACCATCAAGTTCGCCGTGGTCATCCCGCCGCATTTTGAAGACACGCTCAAGCAGCAGGAACAGGCCAAGGTGACCCTGCACTACAACAGCGCCAGCTCGGTGGACGTGACGCACCAGCGGGTGCGCGAGATCGTCGAGGCCTACAATGCCGGCCTGCGCGAAGGCGCCTTGTCGACCCTGAACCTGAGTCCGGCCCAGCTGGCCTTTGCCCTGAATCCCATCGTGCTCGACAAGCAGTCGACGGCCAACGAGCGCGAGCAGATGGGCGCCATCATCGGCGGCATGCTGCCGTATCTGCTGCTGATGGTCTGCCTGACGGCGGCCATGTACCCGGCCATCGACCTGGGTGCCGGCGAAAAGGAACGCGGCACCCTGGAAACCCTGCTGCTGGCGCCCGTGCCGCGCAGCGCCATCGTGCTGGCCAAGTTCCTCGTGCTGTTTACGGTAGGCATGACGTCGGCCGTGCTGATGGTCGGCAGCATGGGCGCCCTGCTGGCCATCTTCGGCAGCTCGCTGGAAGGCCACATGGCGATCCTGGTGAAGAGCATCGGCTTGCCCGACCTGGCCATGGTGACCCTGATGCTGGTGCCGACGGCCGCCATCTTCGCCTCGCTGCTGCTGTCGATCTCGATCTACGCGAAGAGCTACAAGGAAGCGGCCGGCATGATCACGCCGCTGATGCTGTTTGTCATCCTGCCCACGGTGACGGCCATGCTGCCCGGCGTCGAACTGAACTGGATCTGGGCCATGGTGCCGCTGACCAACGTCTCGCTGGCCATGAAGGAGCTGGTGAAAGGCACCATGGATTACCGCATGTTTGGTGTGATCCTGGCCTCGACCACCATCATCGCCGGCGCCCTGCTGATGCTGTGCCGCTGGTGGTTCAACCGCGAATCGGTACTCTTCCGCAACTAGACGCTGTCAAAACCTGCCGCGCGTCGCGCCTTGCGGCCTGCGATGCGCACTGTGCCAAAGCACAGCTGCGCTTCCCAGCCACAACTCGCTGCCGCTCGCTACGGTTTTGCCAAGTGTCGGACGTGTAAGGCGGGGTGCCACCCACCCCGCCCATCTGCACTCTGGGCACGCGAAAATGCCGTGTATCGCATGCAACTGCCCAGTACGTCTTAAATTCAATACAATGCCAGCATAGATAAGCTCCGCAACATGGGGCGGCAACAGCATGAGCAAGGAGTTGTATGGAATTGCAGATCCGCAAATTGTCGAAGACCTACGCGAATGGCGTGGTGGCGCTGGACAACGTTTCACTGACGATCCCGCCAGGCATGTTCGGCCTGCTGGGGCCGAATGGCGCCGGCAAGTCGACCCTGATGCGCACCCTGGCGACCTTGCAGGAATGCGATTCCGGCTCCGTCTTCTTTGGCGACTATGACGTGCTCGACGACAAGGACGAGGTACGCCGCATGCTGGGCTACCTGCCGCAGGACTTCGGCCTGTACCCGAAAGTGACGGCCTACGAGCTGCTCGACCACTTCGCCATGCTCAAGGGCCTGTCGCAGCGCGCGCGCCGGCGCGAAGTGGTCGAAGGCCTGCTGCAGCAAACCAATCTGTTCGACGTGCGCCACCAGCGCCTGGGCGGCTTTTCCGGCGGCATGCGCCAGCGCTTCGGCATTGCCCAGGCCTTGCTGGGCGACCCGAAACTGATCATCGTCGACGAACCGACGGCCGGCCTCGACCCGCAGGAGCGCGTACGCTTCCACAATCTGCTGTCCGACATCGGCGAAGACAAGACAGTGATCCTGTCGACGCATATCGTCTCCGACGTGGCCGACCTGTGCGCCAACATGGCCATCATCAACAAGGGCCACTTGCTGCTGTGCGGCAAGACCCAGGAACTGATCGATGAAGTCAGCTACAAGATCTGGGCGCGTTTTGTCGACAAGAAAGAGCTGGCCAGCTTCCAGCAGCGCCACGCCGTCATTTCCACGCGATTGCTGTCGGGCCGCACCCTGATCCACGTCTACAGCGACGACGACCCGGGCGACGGCTTCGAGGAAGCCATCGGCGACCTGGAAGACCTGTACTTCGCCACCATTGCCGGGCGCCACCGCGTCGCCCCGCAGTGCGACTGAGGGGATCGCCATGTTTGCCATCGCCCGCTTTGAAGCGCGGCAGCGGCTCAAGCTGCTGTCGACCTGGGTATATTTCGCCATGTTCCTGGCGCTGGCCATGCTGTGGATGGCCGCCGCCGGCGGCGTCTTCAAGGAAGCGAGCATCAGTTTCGGCGGCAAATTCCTGATCAACGCACCCCGCTCGCTGGCATTTACCTGCAGCCTGCTGGGCTGCTTCGGCGCCGTGGTGGTGGCCGCCATGATGGGCCGCTCGGTGCAGCAGGATTTCGAATACGGCATGCAGCACTTCTTCTTCAGCGCGCCGATCAAAAAATACCAGTACGTCTTTGGCCGCTTCCTTGGCGCCTACCTGGTGCTGGCCGTGGTGTTTTCCAGCATCGTCATCGGCGCCTGGCTGGGCACCTGGCTGCCCGGCATCGATCCGGAGCGGCTGGGGCCGCAACGGGCGCTGGCCTATTTGCTGCCGTATGTGTTTACCCTGCTGCCGAACCTGTTCATCTTCGGCGCCATCTTCTTCGTCATCGCCGCCCTGACGCGGCGCATGCTGCCCGTGTACATCAGCTCGGTGGTAATGCTGATCGGCTACCTGGTGGCGCCCTCGCTGGCGCGCGACCTCGACTACAAGACGCTGGCCGCGCTGATCGACCCTTTCGGCACCACGGCGCTGATACGCCTGACGGAATACTGGCCGAATGCCGAGCGCAACACGCGCCTGCTGACGCTGGAAGGCGTGTATCTGCTGAACCGTGCGATCTGGTCCGGCTTCGCCCTGGTGGCCTTGCTGCTGGGCTACTGGCGCTTCCATTTCCACGCCGCCCAGGATGCGGGCGCCACCAAGCGCCGCAGTGACGGCGAAGCCCCGCTGCGCCTGTCGAACGCTTCGCTGGACACGCAGGAAACGCCGGACTTCGCGCAACGCAAGCTGGGCGCCCTGCTCTTCAAGCTGAGCTGGCTCAACCTGCGCGAAACCACCAAGAACATCTATTTTGTCGTCATCGTGCTGGCCGGCGTGCTGACCATGTATGCGGGCGCGCTGGACATGGGTTCCATGTACGGCACGAATACCTATCCGGTGACGGAAAAAGTGCTGGAGATGGTGAATGCCTCGTTCGCCCTCTTCATGCTGGTGATCACCACCTTCTATGCGGGCGAACTGGTGTGGCGCGAGCGGGAAACGGGCATCCACCTGATGCTCGATTCTTTGCCGGTGCCCAACTGGCTGCCCCTGCTGTCGAAACTGTTCGCGCTGGTCGGCCTGCAAGCAATGCTGAGCCTGGTCATCATGCTGTGCGGCATGTCGATCCAGATCTTCAAGGGCTATTACCGCCTCGATCCCGGCCTGTACCTGGAATCGCTGTTCCTGTCGCACCTGCCCTATTACGCGCTGATCGCCGTGCTGGCGCTGTTCCTGCAAGTGCTGATCAAACACAAGTACCTGGCGTACTTCGCCATGATCCTGTACTACATCGCCAGCGTCAGCGTGGCGTCGCTGGGCCTGGGCGACCCGCTGCTGCTGTACGCCAGCACGCCGGATTTCGTGTATTCGGCCATGAACGGCGCCGGCCACTATCTGCTGCGCGAACGCTGGTATTTGCTGTACTGGAGCGGCGCGGCCATCATGCTGGGCGTGCTGTCGCTGCTGTTCTGGCCCCGTGGCGCGCAGGACAGCTGGCGCATCCGCGTGCGCCTGGCCCGCCATGGCCTGACGCAAGGCGTGCTGGCCAGCTTCGGCATCGGCGCGCTGGTGTTCCTCGGCGCCGGCGGCGTGCTGTTCTACACATTCCACGTGGCCAACGATTACAAGTCCGACTACGCGCGCGATGCTGACCGCGCCAGCTTCGAGCGCCAGTACCGCAAGTTCGCCGCCACGCCGCAGCCAAGAGTCACCGACGTCAAGCTCGACGTGGCCATCTACCCGGCCCAGCGTACCCTGGCCGTGAAGGGCCGTTATGTGCTGCAAAACAAGACCAGCGTGCCCATCAGCCAGATCCTGGTGCAGCAAGACCCGACCGCCACCATGCGCCTGCGTTTCGATACGCGCGTGCATCCGGGCCTCGATGACGGCAAGCTGGGCTTTTACAGCTACCGCCTGGCCACGCCGCTGGCGCCGGGCGCCACCCTGGGCCTCGATTTTGACATTTCCTACGCGCCACGCGGCATCTTCGGCCTGGGCCAGGACACGCCCGTGGTGGCCAACGGCACCTTCTTCACGAATGCCGTGCTGCCGCATATCGGCTACCAGCCGCAGCTGGAGCTGACGGATGCGCGCGACCGCAAGAAACATGGCTTGCCGCCGCGCGCACAGGCACTGCCACGCGACGATGCGCGGGGACTCGCCGACAATTACGTCAGCAACGACGCCGACCGCATCAACTTCGACGCCACCGTCAGCACCGTCGACGGCCAGACGGCCATCGCGCCCGGCATGCTGGACAATGACTGGATCGCCAACGGCCGCCATTACTTCCATTACACGATGGAACAGCCGATCCTGAATTTCTATGCGTTCCAGTCGGCCCGCTATGCCGTCAGGCACGAGCGCTGGCAGGATGTGGCCATCGACGTGTTTTACCAGCCTGGCCATGAATACAATCTCGACCGTTTCGTGCGCGGCAGCAAGGAAGCGCTCGAGTACTACACGAAGAATTTCGGCCCCTACCAGCACAAGATCCTGCGCATCGTCGAATTTCCCCGCTACGCCAACTACGCGCAGTCGTTCCCGAACACCATTCCCTACTCGGAAGGCCTGGGTTTCATCGCCAAGGTCGACGACAAGAATCCCAAGGATATCGACTACCCGTTCTACATCACGGCGCATGAAGTGGCGCACCAGTGGTGGGCGCATCAATTGGTAGGAGGCAACACGCGGGGCGCTACAGTGCTCAGCGAAACCCTGGCCGAATACTCGGCCCTGATGGTGATGAAGAAAACCGTGGGGCCGGCCAAGATGCGCCGCTTCCTGCGCTATGACCTGAATCAGTACCTGCTGGGCCGCAGCGAAGAGCGCAACCAGGAATTGCCGCTGGCCGACAATGAAAACCAGGGCTACATCCATTACCGCAAGGGCAGCCTGGCCATGTACTTGCTGCAGGATATGCTCGGCGAAGACAAGGTCAACGGCGTGCTGCGCGAGCTGCTCAAGACCTATGGGCAGAAAGGGCCGCCCTATGCCAGCGTGACGGCGCTGATCGACGGCTTGCGCCAGGTCACGCCGCCCGCGCAGGCGTATCTGATCGATGACCTGTTCGAGAAAATCGTGCTGTTCGATAACCGCGCGCTGGCTGCCACGGCCACCAAACGCAGCGATGGCAAATATGCCGTCAGCATGAAAGTGCAAGCAGGCAAGCTCATTGCCAATGCCCAGGGAGAGGAACACGAAGCGCCGCTGGACGACTGGATCGAGATCGGCGTCGACGACGCCAACGGCCATCCGCTGCTGCGCGAACGCCTGCGCATGACAGCACGTGAAGCACGCCATACCATGATCGTCAATGGCCGGCCGGCCAGGGCGGGTATCGATCCGGACAACAAGCTGATCGACCGCAAGCCGGACGACAATATGCTGGCGGTGGATATCATCGAGCCGTAAAACACAATGGCCGCCTTGTCCGGGCGGCCATTTCTTTCTTCGTCAACGCATCCGGCCCCGGGATCAGGCGGCCGGCAGCGTGACAATACTCAGGCTGATGCCCATTTCCGTCAGGTGCTGCATGTCGGCCAGGGTCAGGTCGAACGGCGCGTCACGGGTATCGTCGCCGTGCAATTCCAGTTGCAGCTCGGCAACGATGCGCGGCATGGTGAACGTCACGCCGCGCGAGCGGCATTCAGCCAGATAGCTGCGGATGCGCGATGGCAGCACTTGCGACTTTGGCGCGTGCGCGATGATCACTTCAAAGCCGGAATCGAGGTGCACCCGCCCTCCCGCCTTGGCTTCGCCCTTGCGCCACTCGCGCTCGGGGTCGCTGGGCAAGACTTCGAGAATGGACTTGAGCGTGGGGTCATCCCCGTGCACCGACAACTTTGCCATATTCATAATGCAAGACTTTCTAGTCAGATGCCGCCAGGAAGGCGGCGCGATCATCAGACCGACAAGTCTACGCATGGACGGCAAATATGTCCACATGGCAATATTTAATATCACACCATGATTTGCGCTTTATCAATACCGCGCCACACCGCATACGGCATCCGGCGGAACCGTGTTGTTCCGCCAGAAACACGCTTTACAAGGCGACGCCCCGCGCCGCCAAGGCGGCCCGCACACCGGCGCCGTAGGCAGCATCGGCCTGGTCGAAGTGGCCGAGCTGGCGCTGCAAGGTTTCCGGCCGCACCTGGCTCAACGGTCCTGCCAGGTTGTCGAACAGGTTTTGCTTCGCCTGCTCCGACATCAGGCGGAACAGATTACCTGCTTGCGTAAAGTCGTCTTCCACGCCGCGCCCGTCGTAGCGTGCCGCGCCGCCGTCCAGCGCCAGCACCGGCTCGCCGTTGCCCAGCCCTTGCGGCGCGCTGCCTGCCGCCGCCACGTTCGCATAGTTGCGCGCCGCGCCGCCATTCTGGATGGCCATGCCGCCGTCGCGCTGCTGGTTATGGAAGGGACAGCGCGCCGCATTCACGGGCAAGTGCTGGTGATTGGTGCCGACCCGGTACAGCTGGGCGTCGTGGTAGGCGAACAGACGGCCCTGCAGCATCTTGTCCGGCGAGTAGCCCATGCCGGGCACGGCGTTGGCCGGCGAAAAGGCCGCCTGCTCCACTTCCGCGTGGTAATTGTCCGGATTGCGGTTCAGCTCGAAAATGCCCACGGGTAGCAGCGGGAAATCCGCGTGCGGCCACACTTTCGTCAGGTCGAACGGGTTCCAGCCCGTGCGCTGCTCCCACTGTGCCAGCTGCTCGTCCGTCGCCACCTGCAGCTTGATTTCCCACTGGGGGAAATCGCCGCGTTCGATGGCGCCGAACAGGTCGCGCTGGGCGTAGTCGGGGTCGGCACCGGCCAGGCGGCCCGCTTCCGCGGCCGGCAAATTCCTGATGCCCTGGCGCGTCTTGAAGTGCCATTTCACGTACACGCGCTGGCCATCCGCATTGATCAGGCTATACGTGTGGCTGCCGAAGCCATCCATGTGGCGGTAGCCGTCCGGCGTGCCGCGGTCCGAGAACAGCATGGTGACCTGGTGCAGGCTTTCCGGCGCATGGCTCCAGAAATCGAACATCATTTCAGCCGATTTCAAATTGCTTTGCGGATCGCGCTTTTGCGTGTGGACGAAGTCGGGGAACTTGATCGGGTCCTTGATGAAGAACATGGGCGTGTTGTTGCCCACCAAATCCCAGTTGCCCTCTTCCGTATAAAAGCGCACGGCGAAACCGCGCGGATCGCGTTCCGTGTCGGCACTGCCGCGTTCCCCGCCAACGGTGGAGAAACGCGCGAAGGTCGCCGTCTGCTTGCCCACTTCACTGAACAGTTTGGCCTTGGTGTAGCGCGAGATATCGTGCGTGACGGTAAAAGTGCCGTAGGCGCCCGAACCTTTGGCATGCACCACGCGCTCGGGAATGCGCTCGCGGTTGAAATGCTGGAGTTTTTCGATCAGGTGGAAGTCTTGCAGCAGCAAGGGACCGCGGGGGCCGGCGCTGATGGAATTCTGGTTGTCGGCGACGGGAATACCCGAGGCGGTGCTGAATGGCGGCTGTTGGCTCATGGCTGCTTTTCCTTCGTTGTTGACTGATGGAACCAGTGTAACTAGCTCAACAACAAAGGAAAAGATAATTGATTTTATCGAATCGATAGTTATTTACAATGCGCAAGCATTTGTACCGCACACGCCGCCCAGCTGTGCCTGCAACTTCGTCGGCTGGCCCAGGAAGCCACCGATATCGATGACCGACAGCTTGCCCGTGCCATCGTCGAGCACGAATGTGGGAAAGCCCTGCCCGCCCGCCTGCGCCAGCAAGGCGCGGCTGGCATCGATATGCCGCTGCGTGGCGGCACCCGCCTGCCGCGCATACTCGGCCTGGAAAGCGGCGCCATCCATGCCCAGCTGGCGCGCCAGTGCCGCCAGCACCGGCAGGTCGGCGATGCGCAAGCCATCCACGTAATGGGCGTGCTGCACGCACTGCAGCATGTCCAGGCCCTTGCCGGCCAGCGCCTCGGCGGCCAGGATGGCCGTGATCGGCGGTTCCGAATCCAGCATGGCCGTCGTATCGTTGAGCAAGCCGTTCAGGTAGGCGTCGCCAAACGGCTGGCCCGACAATTGCTCGATGCGCCGGTCGTGCGGCAGCACATAGCCGCGCCATGCGGGCGTGATCTGGCGGCGATTGCTGCCGCTCATCATGCCGCCGCCATGGAAGGCGACCTGCAGCCCGGGCACGGCGCGCGCCGCCTCGACCAGCGGCGCGGCGCCGTAGCACCAGCCGCACAGGGGATCGAAAATGTAGTGCAGTGTGGGCATGACGGCCGCCTTGCCGCTTACCATTGCATTTCACCCTTCGCCACTTTCGCGCTGGTTTCCAGGGCGCCGTCGAGGCCCAGCTTCGGATAGCGCATCTTCATGGCCTCGATCAGGGCGGCCGCATTGGCGGCCTTCGCCGTTTCCGCCTCGAACGTCACCAGGTAGTCGCGCGTAAAAGCGATGCTCTCCGGCGTCAGGGGCAAGCCGACCTTGAAGTGGCCGGGCACCACGGTCGCCGGTTTCAGGGCGGCGATGCCGTCGAGGGTCTTGAGCCAGTCCTGGCGCGATTGCAGACTTTGCGTATCGGCCGTCCACACGTGCAAGTTACCGAACAGCACCACGCCGCCCACCACGGCCTTGATCGACGGAATCCACACATAGGTGCGCGCTGGCGTGGGGCCGGCGATGTCCAGCGACTGGCCTTCCAGGCTGATGCGCTTGCCTTTCAACGCTTCCGGTATGACGATGCCATGCGGCGCATTGTCTTTCAGGATCGGCCCCCAGTAGGCGACCTTGGCGTCGGCCTTGCGGCGAATCTCGGCGACCGTTTCCGGCGTGGCGACGATCTTGGCCTGCGGGAAGGCCGCCTTGATCACGTCGAGGCCGAAATAGAAATCGGGATCGCTGTGGCTGATGTAGACCGTCGTCAGTTTCTTGCCGCTGGCGCGGATCTTTTCCACCAGCTTTTGCGCTTCGGCGCGCGAGAACTGCGCATCGATCAGCACGGCGTCATGCTTGCCCGCAACCAGTACGGAAGCGACGGGGAAGATGGCCGCCTCGCCCGGATTGAACACTTCCAGGGTCAGGGGCGCGCTGGCGGCGGCCGAGGCGGCGCCGGCGGCAAACACGGTGGAAACAAGAACGCTGGCAATGGATTTGGAGAACATGGTGCGCCTTCACAAGAGGATTGGGATGCACACATCTTACGTTTCTTAATCCGGTAGAAAAACCCGCAAAAGCGCAATAGTTTGTTGCTTAATTCGGATGAATTGCAAGCTGCCGCGCCACTGCATGCAGCCATTGCCCCGCCAGTTCGCCATCCCATACCAGCAGCACCTGCTCGCTGCACTCGGCGGCGGCAAGATTTTCGGGCGCGCGCAGCGCCTGATCCATTAATCAATGTGCATTTATAAGATTGCAACCACCTAATTCAATGCAAGTGCAAATTTATATATAAATATCATCAAAATAGAAAGAAACGCAGAGATAGCCAAGTTCATAAAAAATATCTTACTGAAAATTGCTGCATCATCGTCATCCACTTTGTTATTTTTTGGCCTTATACAATGTGGCAAGCTGCTAATAATCACTATAGCAAAAAATCAACATCGGAGACACCGTAACTGTCTTTCCAAATATAGCTGGAAGAGTGGTAGATGCCAATCCGACAACCAGAAAAAATATGACAATTCCTGAAATGCCATATTTTCTTGAATTGTTATCAATCATTTATTTCTCCTAACATGAGCATACCTTGCAGAGCATGCTCACCGCATAACTTGGTTAACATATTAATGTTCCATACAATAAGCGATGTAAGCAATTCCGCCGCCACATAAAGCCAATATAAATTTAAATCAGGAAAAACCATAAAAATAAAACAATACTTAAGGCGCCAACCAACCCGATTTAACATGGTCGACCAATAAAAAATAATTTAAGCACCTATTTTATACGGCACATGAAAAATCAGTGAATTTCATTCCACCCCCAAGCTAATAAAAAATTATTGCAGAAAAAGGCGGTTGCAAATATATCTTGCTTCACATCTCTCATCTTGAAAATAAGACTAATCCTAAATCTCTTAAAAATATAGTGTTATTACGGAATTTAGATATCGACCAAGTAGCCGACTGTATGTAGCCGGCGATGAATGCATCTGTAGAGAACGCAGAAAAGCCTGTTCACCACCTTGCGACCAATCCTCTGCTCACAGGTGGGCACCGGCCGCCTTGCGCGGCACAGTGTATTTTTCCACCGAGGATGTGCGCTAAAGCCACAGGCGCGGCGATGGCATAGCGGCGTCGCCAAACGTGACACATCGTCATGAGGGTGTCACATTGGATTGCTATCTTGCTAGCTCTTTCAAACCTAGCCGGATGAATCACATGACACGCAGAAAAATTTCCGTCGCTGGCTGCAGCGTCGCTATCACCCTGATGCTGGCTGCCTGTGGCAGCGACAGCAAAAAAGACGACGTGGTGGCGGAAGCGCCACCGAAAAACGTCATCTTCTTCCTCGGCGACGGCATGGGCCTGACCACCATGACGGCGGCACGCATCTATTCGGTGGGCGAAGACGGTTCGCTGACCATGGACACCCTGCCGGAAACGGCCTTCGTCAAGACCTTCTCGAACGATGCGCAAGTAACGGACAGCGCGCCATCGATGGCCGCCTACATGACGGGCGTGAAGATGAACAATGAAGTCATCTCGATGTCCGCCAACACGGTCGCCATCGATCCGGGCACGGATGCGAATGGCAACAAGCTGGTCAACAAATGCGGCACCGGCAACGGCACGCCCGCCACCACCTTGCTGGAACTGGCCAAGGCCAAGGGCTTTGCCGCCGGCGTCGTCAGCACGGCGCGCGTGACGCACGCCACGCCAGCGGCCACCTACTCGCACATCTGCCACCGCGACCTGGAAAACGATATCGCCGCGGCCCTCGTGCCAGGCGGCACGGGCTACAACAGCGCCCTGGGCACCACGGGCCTGGAAGTAGTGCTGGGCGGCGGCGCGCAATTCTTCAAGCCGTTCAAGGATGGCGGCAAGCGTTCCGACGGCCGCGACCTGGTCGCCGAGCTGAAAGCCAAGAGCTACACGGTGGCCAACACGGGCGCCGACTTCAAGGCCGTCGATGCGGCCAAGACGGACCGTTTGTTCGGCGTGTTCACCTCCAGCCACATGAGCTATGACCTGGACCGCGATGCGGCCAAGGAACCTAGCCTGGCGGAGATGACCACCAAGGCCATGGACGTGCTGGCCAAGAACAAGAAGGGCTACTTCCTGATGGTCGAAGGCGGCCGCATCGACCATGCGCTGCATGAAACCACGGCCAAGAAAGCGCTGCAAGACACCGTCGCCTTTGACAGCGCCATCAAGGCCGCCATCGACAAAGCCAAGGTCAGCGACCCGACCCTGGCCAATACCCTGATCGTCGTCACGGCCGACCATGACCACACGCTGGTGCTGAACGGCTACGCCAAGCGCACGGGCAAGACGGCGGCCGGCAACCCTGGCGTGCTGGGCGTGGTGAAGAACTACGTCACCGGCGCGGTCGAGAAAGACCTCGATGGCGCACCGTATTCGATCATCGGCTTCGGCAATGGCGAAAACCGCACCCAGTCGAGCCGCGCCGCCATGGCCAGCCTCGATGAAACCGTCACCAGCGCGAATGCCTACCACCAGGAAGCGGTGATACGCACCACGGCCGGCAATGAAACCCACGGCGGCACCGACGTCTTCCTGGGCGCCATCGGCAAGGGTTCGGAAACCTTCCTGGGCACCATCGACAACACCAAAGTATTCGGCCTGGTCAAGACCGCCGGCGGTCTGTAATCCCCAAGAGACAAGAATTGGACAAGCACATGAAACCAGCATTGAAATCCGCCTTGAAACTGTCGCTGCTGACCACGCTCGTGGCCGCCAGCGTTGCCAACGGCGCCTACGCCGCCGACGCCAAGAACGTCATCTTCTTCCTCGGCGACGGCATGGGCCCGTCCGTCGTGACGGCCGCGCGCATCTACCAGTACAAGGAAGACGGCAGCCTGACGATGGACACGCTGGAGCGCACGGCGCGCATCAAGACGTTCTCGAACGATGCGCAAACCACCGACAGCGCGCCGTCGATGGCCGCCTACATGACCGGCGTCAAGATGAACAATGAAGTCATCTCGATGGCGCAGGATACCATCGCCAAGGAACCCGGCCGCGATGCCAACGGCAACCTGGGCGTGGACAACTGCCCGGCCGGCGGCAGGAGCGCGCCGACCATTCTGGAACTGGCGAAAGCCAAGGGCAAGGCCGTGGGCGCCATCACCACCACGGAACTGACGCACGCCACGCCGGCGACGACCTTCTCGCACATCTGCAACCGCAATGCACAATACGCGATCGCCGCGCAAACGGCGCCCGGCGGCGCAGGCTACAACGCGGCCCTGGGCGACGGCGTCGACGTGCTGATGGGTGGCGGCCGCAACCACTTCACGCCATGGTCGGCCAGCAACAAGTACGGCCGCGCCGACGGCCGCAACCTGCTGACGGAATTTGCCGCCAAGGGCTACACCGTGGCCGCGACGAAAGCGGAAATGGCGGCGGCGCCAAGCGGCAAGAAGTTCATCGGCCTGTACAGCACCCGCAGCCACCTGGAATATGAGCTGGACCGCACCGCCACGCCGCCGCTGGGCGAAGGCGCGACCCAGCCTAGCCTGTCGGAAATGACCATCAAGGCCATCGACTTGCTGTCGAAAAACAGCAACGGCTACTTCCTGATGGTCGAAGGCGGCCGCATCGACCACGCCCTGCATGGCATCAACGCCAAGCGCGCGCTGACGGACACCATCGCCTTCGACGACGCCATCAAGGCCGCCATTGCCAAGATCAAGGAAACCGATCCGACCCTGGCCAACACCCTGATCGTCGTCACGGCCGACCATGACCACACCCTGGCCTTCAACGGTTATGGCAAGCGCGGCAATCCTATCCTCGACATCAACCGCGGCTACAAGGATAACCAGCCGAGCAAGGATGCGGATGGCAATACCTACACCACCCTGGTGTTCGGCAATGGTCCGAACCGTCCTGACCTGCGCAGCAACGTCGACAGCGCCACGGCACTGAAAGACAACTACCTGCAAGAAACAGGCGTGCGCCTGGCCAGCGAAACCCACGGCGGCGGCGATGTCAAGCTGCTGGCCACGGGCGCCGGCGCCAAGACTTTCAAGGGCACCCTGGACAACACCAAGGTATTTGACCTGCTGAAAGCGGCCCTCGGCTTTTGATGTAGCGGCACCTGCGTAACCCCAACCGGGGCGGATGGCGATAGCCTTCCGCCCCCTTTGCAAAATAAAGGCAACACCATGAAACCGACCCTCATCGCCGTCCTCCTGGCCGCCGGCTTCGCCGCCAGCGCCCAGGCCGCGCCCGCCACCCCTGCCGACCTGGACCTGGGCATCACCTACTACAGCCGCGTACTCACGCCGGAAGGCGTGACGCGCGAAAGCCGCTACGAGGAAAAGATGCTGCGCCGTCCCGGCCACGTGTGGGTCGAACGCGTGCTGGCACCGGCAACGGATGCGCATGCGGGACACGCGCATGGCGAGAACAAAAAGGTCGCGCTGAAAACCGCAACGGCGGCCACGCAGCATGAGCACAAGCACTTCAATCCCGTGCTGATTCCCCGTCATGTGATGCTGGAAAAGAACACCGTGCGCGTGGAATACATCGACGCCCACGACAAGATCGTCGTTTCCATCCCGAAAGCGGAATACGAGAACGTCAATTTCGACGGCTCGTGGGAAAACACCTTCTATTTGCTGGACCCGAAACTGGTGGCCGCCATGCCGCTGAGCAAGCAGGCATCGAACGTGCCGGGCGCGCGCTGGCGCGAAGTGGAAAAGAAGGGCGTGTTCCAGCGCATCCTGTGGGATGAGCAAAAGCAGATCCCGCTGGTCATCGAAAGCGGCGACCGCGCCAACACCTTCTATCGCCGGGTCGATGTCAAGCTGCAGCCCACCGTCAGCAAGGCGCAGCCCTGGGCCAACCTGCAAAATTATGCGCAGCGCGAGTATTCCGACTACCTGGACTGATCTCGCCGCTGGCGCCGCGCCGCGCCGCCTGAACTGCACTTGACCTGCCTGTGCCCGCTCGCTAGTATCAGACAAGAATCTTCCACAGGGAGCGCGGCATGGACGAACAATTCGAAAACGGTTTGCGCATGCGCAAACAGGTGATGGGCGACGCCTTTGTCGAGCGCGCGTTTGCGCAGGTCGACGCCTTCACGGCGCCCTTGCAGGAATTCGTCACGCGCAACGCCTGGGGCACGACCTGGTGCCGCGACGGCCTCGACCTGAAAACCCGCAGCCTGGCGACGATTGCCATGCTGACGGCCCTGGGCCGCGCCCAGGAACTGCGCGGCCACGTGCGCGGCGCCGTCAACAATGGCGCATCCATGCAGGAAATCCAGGAAGTGCTGCTGCACGCCGCCGTGTATTGCGGCATGCCGCTGGCCATCGACGCCTTCCGTTCGGCGCATGAAGTGCTGCGGGAAATGGGTTTGGTGGCGACGGCCGCGCCGCCAGCATGAGCATCGGCAAGTCACTCCGGACGTAAAAAAAGCCAGGGAAATCCCTGGCTTTTCTACGCTGGCGCATGCTGCTGCGGATTACTCCGCCGCTGCCGCCGCCTTTTTCGCCGGCGCCTTCTTGGCGGCCGGCTTTTTCACGGCCGCGGCTTTCTTCGCCGGCGCCTTTTTCACGGCTGCCGCTTTCTTGACTGCCGCTTTCTTCGCTGGCGCAGCGCCTTCTTCGCCTTCGACCTCGGCGGCCGCCGCCTTGCCCTTGGCAGGCGCCTTGGCCTTGCGCTCTTCAAACTCGAAGCTCACCTTGCCATCCTTGCCGCGCACGAGGAAGGCCTTGAACGGACGGCGGGTACGCTGCGATACGAAGCCCGGCAGCAAGTCGGTCTTGCCATCGTTGAGCAGTTTCGCCATTTGTTCCGGCAGGATTTCCTGCTGCAAGATGATACGGCCGCTGCGGAAGTCGCACGTCTTCGGCTTGGCCACGCTGTGTTCGCACACATAGGCCAGGCCCATTTCGTACACGCCGGCGTTGCACTTGGGGCACGGTCCCACGGGTGTCTGGCCCGTGAAATCGACGCCTTCGCCATCTTCGCTCTCGTCGTTCTGGCCGAAATCGAATTCCAGCTTGAAATTCTTGATCTCTTCATCGCGCACGATGCGCAGGATGGCGGCGAACGGACGGCCCATCTTCGAGCGGAAGCCTTGCAGCGGGCCGATGGTGCGGTCCTTCAGCAATTGCTCCACTTCAGCGATTTCAAACTGGCGCGAACCCGGCGTCTTGCTCATCGAGAATTCGCACTTGGTGCAGGCGAAGCGGCGATAATTTTCCTTCACCACGCCGGCGCAATTCGGGCATGGCGTTTCCAGGGTCGCGTAGTCGCCAGGGATCGTGTCGTTGTCGTATTCCTTGGCGCGCTTGACGATGATTTGCGTCATCTGCGCGATTTCGCGCATGAATTCTTCACGCGAAATTTTGCCTTTTTCCATCTGCGACAGCTTGTATTCCCACTCGCCCGTCAGCTCCGGCGCCGTCAATTCATTGACGCCCAGGCCTTTGAGCAAAGTCATCAGCTGCGAGGCCTTGGCCGTCGGGATCAGTTCGCGGCCTTCGCGGATCAGGTAGCGTTCCGTCAACAAGCCCTCGATGGTGGCCGCGCGCGTCGCCGGCGTGCCCAGACCCTTGCCAGCCATCGCATCGCGCAGCTCGTCGTCGTCGATCAGCTTGCCGGCGCCTTCCATGGCCGACAGCAAGGTCGCCTCTGTAAAGCGCGCGGGCGGCTTGGTCACCAGGCCGTTGGCGCTGACGCTTTCCGTCTGCACTTTTTCGCCCTTGGCGACTGGCACCAGGTTGCCGTTGCCATTGCTTTCCTTGTCCGCGTCCGTCGATGCTTCCTTGCCGTAGATGGCCAGCCAGCCCGGATTGGTCATGACCTTGCCTTCAGTCTTGAACTGATGGCCGGACACTTCCGTGTAGCGCGTGGTGACCTGGAATTCCGCAGGCGGGAAGAACACGGCCATGAAACGGCGCGTGACGAGGTCGTACAGCTTCTGTTCCGGCTCGGACAAATTCTTGGGCGCGATCGTCGTCGGGATGATCGCGAAGTGATCCGAGATCTTCGTGTTATCAAAGATGCGCTTGTTCGGCTTGACCCAGCCCTTGTCGATGATCTGCTTGGCGAACTGGTGGTAGTTGCTGTTTTCCTTGACCGTTTCCAGCGCCTGCAGCACGGTCGGCATGTAGTCTTCCGGCAGGTGGCGCGAATCGGTACGCGGGTAGGTCAGCACCTTGTGTTTTTCGTACAGCGCCTGGGCCAGGCCCAGCGTGTTCTTGGCGGAGAAGCCGAAACGCGAGTTCGCTTCGCGCTGCAGGCTGGTCAGGTCGAACAGGCCCGGCGCCATCGAGGTGGTCGGCTTCGATTCTTCCGTGACATTGCCTTGGCGGCCGCGGCAGGCGGTGGCGATCGAGTCGGCAGCCGTCTTGCTCCACAGGCGCTCGGCACGCTTCTCGGGATCGTTCTCGTCCTTCTTGAACTTGGTGTCGAGCCAGCGGCCTTCATAGATACCGGCGGCGCAGACGAATTCGGCGCGCACTTCCCAGAAGTCGCGCGGCACGAATTTCTTGATCTTGTCTTCGCGTTCAACCACGATGGACAAGGTCGGCGTCTGCACGCGGCCCACGGTGGTCAGATAGAAGCCGCCTTCTTTCGAATTGAACGCCGTCATGGCACGCGTGCCATTGATGCCGATCAACCAGTCCGCTTCCGAACGGCAGCGGGCCGCGTCGGCCAGCGGCAGCATTTCCTCGTCGCTGCGCAGGTGCGCGAAACCGTCGCGGATGGCGCCCGGCGTCATCGACTGCAGCCACAGGCGCTTGACCGGTTGCTTGGCTTTGGCGTTTTGCGCGATCAGGCGGAAAATCAGCTCGCCTTCGCGCCCCGCATCGCATGCGTTGATGAGGGTGGAAACGTCTTTACGTTTGATCAGCTTGTTTAATACTTTGAGGCGCGCTTCCGTCTTCGGGATGGGATTGAGCGCGAAATACGGTGGAATCATCGGCAAGTGCGCGAAACTCCATTTGCCGCGCTTCACGTCGAATTCTTCCGGTACGGCGATCTCCAGCAAGTGGCCAACCGCCGACGACAGGACGTATTCATCCGATTCAAAGTACTCATCGTGCTTGGTAAAGCCGCCAAGCGTCTTCGCGATATCGTTCGCGACAGAAGGCTTCTCGGCGATGATGAGGGTTTTTGTCATATTTTTTAGTCTCGAAAAATGCTCTAGGATAGTTTCAGCATGCGCATCATACAGTGCATTGCCAGGCGCCGACGCTTTTGTCTGCGCAATGGCTTGTGACTTGTGGTCTTGTCAAGCGGCCAATGATAAGCGCCTATTGAAGAATTCAGCAAGTTATCTGCAAGCAAGAATGCGCAGGCGCAAACGCAAACGCAGTGTCAAGCGTGCGCGCAGGAGCGGCCTATATTAAAGGGGATGGCGCGGCAGCGGCGCCAGGGTCGGGCTAGCGGCTGCAGCGGCAGCCAATGACGCTACTATATTAGTGCAACAGGCGCGGCGGCAAGTCTTCGTCGTCCACGAACAGGTCATCGAACATCAGGGCATCGGGTTCCTTGCCCTGGCTCCACAACAGCATCAGCACGATGACTTTCAGCTTGCCCAGAGAAACCGGCGCTTCGTCGAGCGCCAGCGCCCGTTCGATGACGATTTCGCGCTGCAATGGCGAGAGCACCTTGGCGCTTTCCAGGAACTGGATGAAGCCGATGGCGGCCGTGCCCAGCACGTCGCTTTCCTGCTGCACATAGAAACGCGTGCCCGTGGAACTGGCCGTCAGGGTTTGCTCGACACCGGCCATGGCATTCAAGTCCGTCAGCCAGACGAGCGCTTCGGAAATCTCCACGTCGTCGAAACCGACAGCCGACAGTTTGCGCGCCAGCACTGCCGGCTCGGGGCAGGCATCGGGGCGATAATAAGTCTCGTAGAGGTACACCAGGATATCGAACATGGCTCTACTCTAGCAGCTAAGTTCGCTGGGACACAAGGGTGTGCGCCGACAAAGGGCCGGCGTGCGGCGTGGCCGCCACACAAGTGACAAGCTGTCATTTGCAGCGTTGAAACAGTCCTCCCGGCAAGCGTTCCACCCGCCCTGCCAGTTCCAGCGCCAGCAATTCTCCCATCAATTCGCCCATGGCCAGGCCGCTGCGCGCGGCCAAAGTGTCGGCGTCGTGGGGATCGTGGCCCAGCGCGGCCAGCAGCGGCGCGTCCGCGTCTTGCACGGCCGCCACGCTGGCGCTGCCGCCCAGCCATTGCAGCTCCTGCAGCACGTCATCGGCCGACTCGACCAGCTTGGCGCCCTGCTTGATCAGCGCATGGCAGCCCTTGGCCAGGGTGGCGTGAATCGAGCCGGGCAACGCATACACGTCGCGCCCCTGCTCGCCGGCCAGACGCGCCGTGATCAGGGAACCCGATTGCGCTGCCGCCTCGATCACCAGCACGCCGCGCGCCAGGCCACTGATCAGGCGATTGCGGCGTGGAAAATTACCTGGCATGGCGGGCAGGCCCAGCGCATATTCGCTGACGATGCAGCCTTGCGCGGCAATCCTTTGCGCCAGATCAAGGTTTCGTCTTGGATACACGAGATCGGCGCCCGTGCCGATCACGGCCACCGTGCCGCCCTCGCCGCGCAAGCCGCCCTCGTGCGCATGCGTGTCGATGCCCAGCGCCAGGCCGGAAATGATGGTCAGCCCCGCCGCGCTCAGCGCTTGCGCAAAGGCGGCCGCGTTCTGCATGCCTTGCGCGCTGGCATTGCGACTGCCGATGATGGCGATGGCCGGGCGCGACAGCAGTTCGCTGCGGCCCCGCACGTACAGCAGCAGGGGCGGATCGGCAATTTCCAGCAGCAGGGGCGGATAGGCGGCATCGGCCAAGGTCAGCACGGCATTGCCCGGCTGGCGCAGCCACTGCAGGGTCAGCTCCAGCTGGCTGTTGGCCAGCGGCTTGGGCGGCTGCGCGATGGCGCGTGCCACGCCGGCAGGCACCACTTCGCGCAAGGCCTCGAATGCGGTGGCGAAGATGGCCGGCGGCAAGCCGAAACGGGCCAGCAAGGCGCGCGCCGCCACCGGCCCCACGCCGGGCAAGTGCTGCAGGCGCAGCCAGCTCGCCAGTTCCGTGGCGGTGTCCGTGTCCGTGTCCGCCGCCGTCGCAGTTGCATGCATGACAACCTCGCTCAGTACCGCACCACTCCATGCTAGCGGCACGGCGCGCACGCGATGCCGACGCGCGCAAGCTTGTGCCAGACAGGGTACAAAAAGATCCGTCATCCACAGCGCCATGGGCGTCTGTGATAAAATTTCCCTTTGCAGCAGACCATACGACGCACTGGCAAACACATCTGCCGCGCCGTTGCGCCATACGCGCCCAACCGTAGCGTACTCAAACATCCAATAACACTCTGCCGTGCCATCGTCTGCATGGCCCAGGCATGAATAATCCGGCGCACCGGCGCCCACCTTAACCAGTCGAATTCGTATGTCCATATTAAATATCCTGCGTTACCCCGATCCTCGCCTGCACACGGTCGCCAAACCCGTCACGACCTTTGACGAGCGCCTGCAAACCCTGATCGACGACATGGCCGAGACCATGTATGACGCCCCTGGCGTCGGCCTGGCTGCGTCGCAAGTCGATGAGCACATCCAGATGATGGTGATCGACATCACCGAAGAAAAAAACCAGCTGCAAGTGTTCGTCAACCCGGAAATCATCTGGGCCAGCGATGAAAAGCAGGTGTACGACGAAGGCTGCCTGTCCGTGCCCGGCGTCTACGATGGCGTCGAGCGCCCGGCCCGCATCAAGGTGCGCGCCCAGGACCGCCACGGCAAGCAGTTCGAGCTGGAAGCCGATGGCTTGCTGGCCGTGTGCATCCAGCATGAGATGGATCACTTGCTGGGCAAGGTATTCGTCGAATACCTGTCGCCGCTCAAGCGCAACCGCATCAAGACCAAGATGATCAAGGAAATCCGCGGCCTGGAGCGCGAAGCGAGCCTGCGTGCGCAGAACCGCCGCTTCTAGGCTACTGCTGATAGACTAAGCAACAGTTGTCGTTACACCACGCCAGCCTGGCGCCTTCGGGCGCGGGCCTGCACACCTCACGTCAAGGAACCATATGAAAGTGATCTTCGCAGGCACGCCTGAATTCGCCGCCACGGCCCTGAAAGACTTGCACGAAGCGGGATTCGAGATTCCGCTGGTGCTGACCCAGCCGGACCGCCCTGCCGGACGCGGCATGCAGCTGCACGCTTCGGCCGTCAAGCAGTATGCGCAGCAGCACGGCATCGACGTGCTGCAGCCGCTGTCCCTGCGCATGGACAGCAAGGATCCGCAGCGCGCCGCCGAGGCAAAGGCGGCCCACGAGCGCCTGCTGGCCACCGATTACGACGTGATGGTGGTGGCGGCTTACGGCTTGATCTTGCCGCGCAGCACGCTCGACATCAAACCCTGCATCAACATCCACGGTTCCCTGCTGCCGCGCTGGCGCGGCGCGGCGCCTATCCACCGCGCCATCGAGGCCGGCGACGACGAGACGGGCGTGACCATCATGCAGATGGAAGAAGGCCTGGACACGGGCCCCATGCTGGCCATCGAGCGCCTGCCCATCGAAGCGGGCGACTCGACCGCCACCCTGCATGACAAGCTGGCTAAACTCGGCGGCAAGATGATCGTCGAGACCCTGCGCAAGATGCAGCAGCAGCCGCTGGAAGCCGTGCCGCAGCCGGAAGCGGGCGTCACCTACGCGGCAAAAATCGCCAAGGAAGAAGCGGCGCTCGACTTCAGCCTGCCCGCCCTGGAGCTGGGCCTGAAAATCCGCGCCTTCAATCCTTTCCCCGGCGCCTGCGGCCAGGTCGATGGCACGACCATCAAGATCTGGGCCGCCGACGTGCTGGAAGCGGACAGCAAGGAAGCGCCGGGCCAGGTGCTGGCAGCCGACGCCCAGCACGGCATCATCGTTGCCTGCGGCAATGGTTCGCTGCGTCTGACGGAGCTGCAAAAGCCGGGCGGCAAGCGCCTGCCTGCAGCCGAATTCATCAAGGGCTTCCCCCTTGAAGGCAAGCGCTTCGTTTAATTGCGCCCCCTGACAAACCAATAAGCGCGGCGCCAGGCACCCATGGACCAGCTGGCAGCCCTGCGCGCCCTGCGCCGCGTCGTGGAACTCGGCAGTTTCACGGCCGCCGGTGCCGCGCTGGGCGTGTCGCACTCCATCGTCTCGCGCCAGATCCGCCAGCTGGAAAACCAGCTGGGCGCACAACTGCTGAACCGCACGACGCGCCGTTTCGCCCTGACGGCCGCCGGCCATGACTACTATCTGGCCAGCCGCGACATCCTCGACGCCCTTGACGCGGCCGACCGCGCCGTCGCCCTCCACCAGGCGCAACCGTCCGGCAGCCTGCGCATCAATGCACCGATGGCCTTTGGCACGCTGGAGCTGGCCACCTGGCTGCCCGACTTTGCCCGGCAATACCCGCACATCCACCTCGACCTGGTCTGCAATGACCGCATTGTCGACTTGCTCGACGATGGTTTCGACGTGGCGCTGCGCCTGGCGCGCGGCTTGCCCGACTCCACCCTGGTGGCGCGCCAGCTGGCCAGCAGCCGCACGGTGGCCGTCGCCGCGCCCGCCTACCTGGCGCGGCATGGCCATCCGGCCACGCCGCAGGATCTGGCGCAGCACAATTGCCTGATGTACAGCTCCGGCGACAAGCCGGCGGAGTGGCTGTTCACGGACGCCGCCGGTGCGTCCCATAAGGTGGCCATACAGGGCAGCTTGCAAGCCAATACCAGCGTGGCCTTGCGCGAAGCGGCCGTGGGCGGCATGGGCATCGTCGGCGAGGCCGCCTTCATCGTGCGCGACGCGCTGCGCAGCGGCCAGCTGGTGCAAGTGTTGCCCGGCTACACCTTGCTTCCACGCACCTTGTACGCGCTGTATCCGCACAGCCGCCTGCTGTCGCCCAAGGTCAGGGTCTTCATTGATTTTGCCGTCCAGTACTATCAGGAACGCCACTGGGATTGATCACGGCTGCCCCAGCACCTTGCGCACGGCGCGGAACTGCTGCGTCAAGCCGCCATAGCCCCAGGCCGCCTGGCGCGCGTCATGCACATGGATATAGCTCACTTCATGCAATGCGCCCAGGAACTCCTGCATGGCGGCGAACACGGCGGCGATGTACGCGGCCTTTTCCGCCGCCGTATTCGTTTCATCGCTGATCAGGATATCGAGGAAAAAGCTGGTCTTGCCTTGCGCCTGCAAGGATGGCCCGCCGACAAACCAGTGCGCCGCGTCAAGATGGCTGATGGCCACGGAGGTCAGCTCGGGCGCCTTGTGCAGCAGTTGCGCCGTCAGGCGGCTCAGGGTGGCGGCGATAGCGGCCGACTGGCGCGCATCAGGCGCGCTCGACAAACTCAGGTTCAGGATAGGCATGGGATACTTCCAGGAAAGGTGACAGGAAGCCCATTCTAGGCAGCCAGGCGCCAGAATGGCAGCCCCGGCCAGGCACAGGATCTGTGCAGTTGGCGCACAAATGCCGGCGCGCATGAAAAAGGGCTTGCCGCGGCAAGCCCTTTTGGCATTCCGGCGTGGCCGTCTAGCGGCGCATCACCTTCAAGCGCCCGCCAAGCGACGACGACAGGCTGACTTCGAAACGCCCGCCGGCCGGCAAGGCGCTCACGTCGATACTGGCGCTGCCGCCCGTCAAGCCGCTGGCGAGCAGCGTCCTGCGGCCATCGGCGGCCACGTGCAGCACGGCGGCAAACGGTTCCGCCTGCGCATCCCACACCAGCGCCAGCTTGCCGCCATTTTGCGCGAGATTAAAACTGGCGTCATTGGCGGCGGTCGCGCCACGGCGGGCAGAACGGTCCAGCTTGGCCAATGGCTTGCCATTTGACAACACTTCCACCTCGCTGATGGCGCCCGGATTGGCGAAGCTGACGCGGAAGTGGCTCATGGCGCTGCCGCCATGGTCGGCCAGGGTCGCGGCATCGAAGGGCAAGTCGATAGTCTGTCCTGACGCCGTCAGCAGGCGAAGGATGTAAGCCTGTCCGCTGCCGCTGCTGGCCGCGCCGACGCGCGAGGACGAAGCGATGGCCGGGCGCAGGCTCACGCCACCGGACGTGATGCGCCCGGAAATGGTCAGGTAGCCGTTTTCCGCCACGGAGGTGCTGGCGCCCACCACATTGCTGGCCGTGGTTTGCGTGCTGCGTTTTTCCAGGAATTGCTGCACCCGCGCATAGCTGTAGTCGGAGAACCAGGCGCCGCGGCAATAGCTCATCACATCCTTCATCGGCGTGCCTGCGCCATAGGTCGCCTGGCCCAACTGGCCGATGCTGCCGTCATAGCTGCTGTTGTACAGCGGCTGCGGGCCCAGCGCGCCATTTGCATACGGATAGTCGACCGCCGTGCCCGTCGGGCCGCCGCAGGCAACGTGCTGCAGCGAGTGGTTGTGGCCCAGTTCATGCACAAGCGTGGTCAGCCATTCTGGCCAGCTGTTGCCGAAGGCATCGCTTGAGCCGCTGCCGTTGTAGCTGGCGTCCAGGCCGATGGCCGAGGTGAAATCGCCGGCCGACGTGCGCGAATTGATGTAGGCCAGGCCGGCGGAACGGCCGACGGACATTTTCGGCACGAAACCATAATAATAGGCGCCGCTGTCTTCCTGGACACGGTTGCGCTCCAGCGTTTCCAGGGTGGTGCTCCACCAGCTGTCGACGGTGCTGCTGCCCGGGATGGACAGGGCGGCGCGCGTGGTGATGCTGATGTTTTCCGCCGCATACGGATATACGCGCGTCAGCGCGGCACGGATCACGTCGGCGCTCGGCAATTGCGCCACGCCATCATCGGTGAGCAGCGGCACGAGTACCAGGCGAATGCGCGCGGCGCTGGCCACCAGCGGTGCCGCTTCCTGGCTCACCTGCGTGCCATCGTTGCCCACGGCCGTCACGCGCACGCGCACGCCTGGCAGGATCCAGCTGGCCGGCAAGACGCCGCTGAAGTTGCCGTTGAAGCTGTAATCGCTCTTTACCGTCGGCAAGACGGCCGGGCCGGTCATGTTGATACTGCCCAGGGCATTGCCATTGGCGGAGGTGGCAACCAGGGTCACGGCAGGACTGGCACGGCCCGCCTGCGTGCCCAGCACGGAGACGCGCACGGCAGCGGACTTGCCGCGCGTCAGGCGCAAGGCCGCGTCGCTGGAATTCAGGTTGAACACTTGCGCGAAGTCGATGCTGCCCAGCGTAAAGGCCGACACGGTGCCCGCATTGACGGCGATGCGCGAGGCAGCCGACAGCAAGACATTGCCCGTCGCCGTGGCCGGCGCGCTCAAGACCAGCTGGCTGCTGCTGGCGCTGACGATGCTGGCCGGCGTGTTGCCCACCGACGCGGCGCTGACCTGGTCCAGGTTGTTGCCCAGCACTGTCACCGACATGGTCGAGGCGCCGACAACCGTACTGATCGACGTTACCGACACGCTCGCCAAGACGGTGTAGCTGTCGTTGCTGAGCACATCGTTATACGGACCGCGCAGCGTCAGCTGACCCGTCGCGGCGCCTGCCGGCACCAGCACTGTCACCTCGGTCGCGCTCTGGCTTTGCGGGATGGCGGACGCGCCATTGCCAAACTGCACTGCCGTGACGGCGCCCATGCCGCTACCGGCGATGGTCACGCTGGAACCCGTGCCGCCCGTCGCTGGCGCGACGCTGCTGACGCTCAGCGGCAGGTACACATTCAGGTTGTAGCTGGTAGCTGCCGTGCCGCTGGCACTGACCAGGCTCAAGGCGCCGGAGACGGGCACGCCTGGCATGGCCAGGGTCACGCTGCTGTCGCTGGCGGCGCTGCTGGCGACGGTCACGCCGCCCACCTGGAACGCCGTCACACGACTGAGATTGCTACCCGTGAGCACCACGCTGCCGCCGACGGCGACATTCGTGGCCGACACGGCCGTGACGGCCGGGATCAGGACCGGGTTATTCGACGTGGTCGCCACCACGGTGTCGCCACCGCCGCCACCGCCGCCACCACAGGCGGACAGGCCCAGCATGAGAAACAATGCGATAAGCAGATGGTTTTTCATGGCTGGCAACCATGTCCGGAAAGCGTGATGCCGTGAGCGGCGCAAGGGAAATGTGACATATTGGTGACTTTTGGTGAGAATTTGAATTCAGAGAACCAATATTATGGGTGATTTAGATTCCTAAAGACAACTATTAATGCTTTTGATTTAATTGGTTTTGATAATAGTTAAGGTAGCTGCTTGGCAATCTTTATTTCCAGCATGATTCACTTCACTCTGTCTTGTCCTGGATCAAGATTGTTTCTTCATGCGCCTATTGCTATTCCATTCATGAAAAAAAATGCCGCGAATTTTTTAATGTGTGGATATTTTTCCACACCATAGAGATACTGCCTTCTTGCCAACTTTGGCGGAAGAATTAACGTTTTCATTAAGATTTTCAGGAATGTAACTTCTGGATATCGCCACAAGCGGGCGAAAGTGTTGCGCGGGCAAGCACGGGCGCGGCAAGCCGGCCTTTTGCTCAAAACCAAAGCAGCCTGATGCCGTATAATTTTAGACCCGGCGATTCAGGCGATTGCCACCCTCTGCCCGCCCTACCCGGCCGGCACTCTCCGTCAGCCGACCCCGCTGACCCGCCATCGCCACGCCTGGAACTGTCTTGCACTGCGCCGCCGCCCGTTTGCCTATTGAAAGCATGAAATGAACGATACCGTGATCCCCGCCATGTCCCCGACCGAAGCCACCCTGCGCGCCATCCTGGCGCAGCGGATCATGATCCTCGACGGCGCGATGGGCACGATCATCCAGCAATACAAGCTCGACGAAGAAGCCTACCGTGGCGGTCCCGCCGGCCGCTTCATCGATTTCGCCGCGCCGGCCGACAGCGGCGCGCGTGAACTGTTCGTCAAGGGCAACAACGAGCTGCTGACCCTGACGCAGCCGCACATCATCCAGGAAATCCACGAGCGCTACCTGGCGGCCGGCGCCGACCTGATCGAAACGAATACCTTTGGCGCCACGACGATCGCGCAGGACGATTACCACATGGCCCACCTGGCCTATGAAATGAACGTGCAGGCCGCCAAACTGGCGCGCGCCGCCTGCGATAAATATTCCACGCCGGACAAGCCGCGCTTCGTCGCCGGCGCCCTCGGGCCCACGCCGAAGACGGCGTCGATCTCGCCCGACGTGAACGACCCGGCCGCGCGCAACGTCACCTTCGACCAGCTGGTGGCCGCCTACCTGCAGCAGACGCAGGGCCTGGTGGAAGGCGGCGCCGACGTGCTGCTGGTGGAAACCATTTTCGATACCCTCAACTGCAAGGCGGCGCTGTTCGCCATCGACCTGTACTACGAGCAAAACCCGACCGTCGTGCGCCTGCCGCTGATGATTTCCGGCACCGTCACGGACGCCTCCGGCCGCATCCTGTCGGGCCAGACCGTGCCCGCCTTCTGGCATTCCGTGCGCCATGCGAAACCGCTGACGATCGGCCTGAACTGCGCGCTGGGCGCCGCCCTGATGCGTCCGTACGCGGAAGAGCTGGCCAAGATCGCCGACACCTTCGTGTGCATCTACCCGAACGCGGGCTTGCCCAACCCCATGAGCGACACGGGCTTTGACGAGTTGCCAGCCGACACCTCCGCCCTGCTGCGCGAATTTGCCGACGCGGGCTTCCTGAACATGGCCGGCGGCTGCTGCGGCACCACGCCCGAGCACATCGCCGCCATCGGCCAATTGCTGTCGAAAAACACGCCGCGCACCGTGCCGGCCCCATCGCACGACTTGCGCCTGGCCGGCCTGGAACCGTTCGTCGTCAATGACGAATCGCTGTTCGTCAACGTGGGCGAGCGCACCAACGTCACGGGCTCGAAGGCATTCGCGCGCATGATTCTCAACGAGCAATACGACGAAGCCCTGTCCGTGGCCCGCCAGCAGGTGGAAAACGGCGCCCAGGTAATCGACATCAACATGGATGAAGCGATGCTCGATTCGCTGGCCGCCATGACGCGCTTCCTGAATCTGATCGCCTCGGAACCGGATATTTCGCGCGTGCCCATCATGGTCGACTCGTCGAAATGGTCGGTCATCGAGGCGGGCCTGAAATGCGTGCAGGGCAAGGCCATCGTCAACTCGATTTCCATGAAGGAAGGCGAAGAGGAATTCCTGCGCCAGGCCAAGCTGTGCCGCCGCTACGGCGCCGCCGTCATCGTCATGGCCTTCGATGAGAAGGGCCAGGCCGATACCTTCGAGCGCAAGATCGAAATCTGCGCCCGCGCGTACCACCTGCTGATCGACGCGCTGGACTTCCCGCCGGAAGACATCATTTTCGATCCGAACATCTTTGCCGTCGCCACCGGCATCGAGGAACACAATAACTACGCCGTCGACTTCATCAACGCCACGCGCTGGATCAAGGAAAACTTGCCGTACGCGAAGATCTCGGGCGGCGTGTCGAACGTGTCCTTCAGTTTCCGCGGCAACGATCCGGCACGCGAAGCCATCCATACCGTCTTCCTGTACCACGCCATCAAGGCCGGCATGACCATGGGCATCGTCAACGCCGGCATGGTGGGCGTGTACGACAACCTGGACCCGGAACTGCGCGAGCGCGTGGAAGACGTGGTGCTGAACCGCCGCGAAGACTCGACCGAACGCATGATCGAATTTGCCGGCACCCTGAAGGCAGGCGGCAAGGCCGAGGCGCAAACGCTGGCCTGGCGCGAAGGCACCGTGCAGCAGCGCCTGTCGCACGCGCTGGTGCACGGCATCACGCAATTCATCGTCGAGGACACGGAAGAAGCGCGCCAGGAGCTGCTGCACAATGGCGGGCGCCCCATCCACGTGATCGAAGGCCCCTTGATGGCCGGCATGGACGTGGTCGGCGACCTGTTTGGCCAGGGCAAGATGTTTTTGCCGCAGGTGGTGAAATCGGCGCGCGTCATGAAACAGGCCGTGGCCCATTTGATTCCGTTCATCGAGGAAGAAAAGCTGCTGGAAGAAAAGCGCACGGGCATCGTCGCCAAGCCGAAAGGCAAGATCATCATGGCCACCGTGAAAGGCGACGTGCATGACATCGGCAAGAACATCGTCACCGTCGTTCTGCAATGCAATAACTTCGAAGTGGTGAACATGGGCGTGATGGTGCCGTGCTCGGAAATCCTGGCCCGCGCCAAGGTGGAAAACGCGGACATCATTGGTCTCTCGGGCCTGATCACACCGTCGCTGGAAGAGATGGCGTATGTCGCCAAGGAAATGCAGCGCGATGAACACTTCCGCATGCTGAAGATTCCCCTGCTGATCGGCGGCGCCACCACCAGCCGTGCCCACACGGCCGTGAAAATCGCCCACAACTATGAAGGCCCCGTGATCTACGTGCCGGACGCCTCGCGTTCCGTGTCCGTGGCGCAATCCTTGCTGACGCCGGAGCAGCGCGACAAGTACGTGGAAGACATCGAACTCGACTACGCGCGCATCCGCGAGCAGCATGCCAACAAGAAGGCGCTGCCCATCCTGCCATTGGCGCAGGCGCGCGCCAACAAGATGATCGTGCCGTTCGACGGCGCCTGCACGCCCGTGAAACCGAAATTCATCGGCCGGCGCGTGTTCAGGAACGTCGACCTGGCCACCCTGGCCAACTACATCGACTGGGGCCCGTTCTTCCAGACCTGGGACCTGGCCGGTCCCTTCCCCGCCATCTTGACGGATGAGGTGGTGGGCGACGCGGCCACCAAGGTGTACGCGGAAGGCCAGGCCTTGCTGAAAAAACTCATCGACGGGCGCTGGCTGACGGCCAATGGCGTCGTGTCCCTGCTGCCGGCCAACAGCGTCAACGACGACGATATCGAGGTCTACACGGACGACACGCGCAGCACCGTCGCCTTCACCTATTACGGCATGCGCCAGCAAGGCGTCAAACCCGTGGTCGATGGCGTGCAGCGGCCGAACCAGTGCCTGGCGGACTTCATTGCGCCGAAGGCATCTGGCGTGAAGGATTACATCGGCATGTTCGCCGTGACGTCGGGCCTGGGCATTGAAAAGTACGAAAAACGCTTCGAGGATGCGCACGACGATTACTCGTCCATCATGCTCAAATCGCTGGCCGACCGCCTGGCCGAGGCCTTTGCCGAATACCTGCACGAGCGCGTGCGCAAGGACCTGTGGGGCTACGTGCCGGACGAGCAGCTGGGCAACGACGACATGATCGCCGAAAAATACGTCGGCATCCGCCCCGCGCCCGGCTACCCTGCCTGCCCCGAGCATACCGTCAAGAAAGAAATGTTCGAGGTCATGCAGGCCGAGGAAATCGGCATGCAACTGACGGAATCGTATGCCATGTTCCCCGGCGCGGCCGTCTCCGGCTTCTATTTTGCCCACCCGGAGTCGAAATACTTCGTCGTCGGCAAGATCGGCATGGACCAGGTGGAAGACATGGCCAAGCGCCGTGGCGCCAGCATCGAGGACGTGGAGCGCTGGCTGGCACCGAATCTCTCCTGATGCCTTGAAAGCTGGCGGCGCGCGGAAGGAACTTTCGCGCGCCGCGGCGCACTAACGCAGTATGCCGGACGGCATGCTGCATGCCCGCTCCGGCCGTTTCAACTGGCAAGGAGGAAATATGGCAAGCAATTTCAAACTCAAACGCTGGCAGGACCAGGTCATCCTGTTGCTGGGCCTGTGGCTCGTCGTCTCGCCCTGGGTATTTTCCTATCCGCAAGGCTCACCGCAGATGGTCAACGCCTTTGTCTCCGGGCTGGTGATCGCCATCCTGGCCGCCTTCGACCTGTACAAGACCTATTTCTGGGCCGTCGTCGTCAACCTGCTGGTGGGCGTATGGGTGGCTGCCTCGCCGTGGATACTGCGGCTGGCCGAGCAGCGCGTGGTCATGTGGAACGAGCTGGTCGTCGGCATCGCCGTCGTCGTGCTGGCCCTGTGGGAACTGCGCACCGATCCCGAGCTGCACAAGCACTGGCCCGGCGCCGCCGCGTAGCGACGCAAAAAAGCCCTGCCACGGCAACGCCGTGCAGGGCTTTTTGGGCGGGTCGCGTAGGTCGGATTAGCGCCTGCGCGTAATCCGCCCCCCCCCCCCACAGTCACCGCCAACAATGTCGTCGGATTACGCGTGGTCTGACGGCCGCGCTAATCCGACCTACAGCGCATACCTGACAACGTTATCGCTCCATTCGTAGGCGGCCATTTCCAGCTCCACCAGGTCGTCCGGCGACATGGCCAGGTCGCGCAGGGTTGGCACGATCTCGCCTTCCATGTCTTCGATGCGCTCGATGCATTCGGCCAGGCGCAGCAAGTCGCCATAGAAACCTTCGCGCGACAGCAGCGCTTCGGCCACTTCATCGATCACTTCGATCTGCTTGAGGATTTCCGACATCGGCACGCCAAACAGCGTGTCCATCAGGGACATGATGCCGACCGTAAAGGCGATATCGGCCGAGTGCGCATGGTTGGGACGCAGTTTATGTGCGAGCAGTTCCAGCAGGCGGCCGCGCGTGGTGGCCAGCATCAGCAGCGGCGTCATGCTATGGCCGCGCTTGCTTGGCTCCGCGTACAGCATGATTTGCAGCCAGCGCTGCAGCTGGCGGCGGCCCAGCACGGTGACGGCCTGGCTCAGCGAATCGATGCGCTGGCGCGCACCTACGGCCGGCGTGTTAACCAGGCGCAGCAAGTTCAGGGCCAGCGATACGTCGCGCTTGATGGCGCGCTCGATCTCCATATTGTCCGCGTCGGACGTGACCAGTGTCATCAGTTCCATGACGGCCAGTTGCGACGGCGACAGCTTCTTGCCCGTCATGATGGCCGGCTTGGCGAAATAATAACCCTGGAAGTAGTCGAAGCCCAGGTCCAGGCCGGACTTGAATTCTTCGCGCGTCTCGACCTTTTCCGCCACCAGTTTCTTGTTTTCCTGCTTGAAACGGGGCGCCAGTGCCGCCAGCACCTTCGGATCGACGGTACGCATGTCCATCTTCACATATTGCACCAAAGGCAACAGTTCCTGCACTTGCGCCGTGTCGGAGACCACGTTTTCCAGCGCAAAAGTGAAGCCATGGCCCACCAGTTCGCTGATGCGCGCGCGCAATTCCGGCGTCACCTGCATCGATTCGACGATTTCCAGCACGACTTTCTCGCGCGGCAGGAACACAAAGATGTCACTCATGATGACATCGGCGTCGACATTGACGAAACCGAGCGCATCGCCGATGACCTTTTCCATGCCCAGCTGCGAAGCGTGGGCGATGACGGAAGCCGTGGCGGACAGGTCGCTGGTAATGTTGGCGGGCCCGACCGGAGCGTTGCGGAAAAGCAACTCATAGCCGAACAGGGCCTGGTTGCGGTCGAGGATAGGTTGTCGCCCCAGATAAAACTCGCGCACGCGCAAGGGTTTCGGGGTGATGTCGTTGCTGGAAATATCGATCATTAAATCTTCATCAATCACGTCGAGTGATACCGGCCGCGCCGCGCCCGCATCAAGGTTCACTATTGACAATACTTTAGCTGAATTTCGCCCGCGCTGTGGGTATTTTGGCAGTAATAGCGTTTATTGTCGTCAACAAATTAGCTTGCTGGCGATTCTTGCACCATCCCGTCGACAAACAGCTTCAATTCTCCGGGAGAAAACGCCGTCCATTCTTCGTTGGTCGTCAGGGGCTGGGTGACGATCACGGCCACCCGGTCCTGCGGCGTGGTGACCTGGGAAAAGTCCACGCTCAAGTCTTCATCGGACAGTTTAGCAGTCGGGAACGGATGTTGTCGCACCAGATAATGCAAGCTGGTGGAGCAATGGGCAAACAGCGCTTCGCCGCTCGACAGCATCATGTTGAAGGTGCCATGGGCGGCGATGCCTGGCAACAACTCGGCCAGCGCCGCGTGCAGGGCCGGCAAGGCCGGCGGCGCGTCGCCGAAGCGCGCGTGCAATTCCTGCAGCAGGTAGCAGAAGGCCAGCTCGCTGTCGGTGCAGCCGACGGGACGGTAGCTGCCCGTCAGCACGGGATGGAATTGTTTCAGGTCGCCATTGTGGGCAAACACCCAGTAGCGGCCCCACAGTTCGCGCACGAAAGGATGGCAGTTTTCCAGCGCCACCTTGCCTTGCGTTGCCTTACGGATATGCGCGATCACATTGCGCGACTTGATGGGATAGCGTTTGATCAGTTCGGCCACGGGCGAGGCGACGGCTGCCTGGTGGTCGACGAAATGGCGCACGCCGGCGCCCTCGAAAAAGGCGATGCCCCAGCCGTCATGGTGGGTATCGGTATGGCCGCCGCGCATGGCGAAGCCGGTAAAACTAAAGACAATGTCCGTGGGGACATTGCAATTCATTCCGAGAAGTTGGCACATGGTCTGTTTGCAGCAGGGTAACTCGCCTACCATACCATGCCAGCCAGGCAATTGGTATGGTGGCGATCGCCATCAAACGGGACTAGTGCAGCAGGACAGGCTGGCTCATGAGGGAATCGTAGCTGCCCAGGAATTCATCGATCTCTTCCATGCTGGGTTCGCTGGCGATGAGTTCGGTGACGTCGCGGCGAAAATGTTGCGCCAGCACGCCGGCAATGAAGGTTTCCCGCTTGCCGCCCTTGTCGACGATTTCATAGCCGCCAAAGCGCAGCGCTTCCAGGTCGACGTCGGCGCCGAATTCCACGACGCTATATTGCTCGCTGTTATAGATCAGGTTCATTTTGCATCCTTCGCTCAAGCAGGAGGAACTCCTGCGGTGTCAGAACAGAGGTGGGGCTGGCACGGCGCGATTTCAAGCGCCCTGCCGCCCCGCAGGCTACGGAGTTGTAACGAGATGCAAATTGCGACTGCGGTCATTGCGTCAGGACATCGTCAGGAAACCACGTTCAAGCAAGCAGCACGTCCGCTTGCAGCGCCAGCAGGCTATCGTAGGGGCTGGCGCCCAGCCAGCTGCGCAATTGTTCGATGTGCGTGGCGTCGGCCAGGCTGATGAACAAGCGCGCAGGGGGATGGCGCAGCAGACGATTCAATGTTACACGCAATACGAGATTGCCGCTGCAGCACAGGCAACCGGGTGCGATACGCAATAGTTGCAAGGGAAACGAGGGAGAGGGAGAGGCTTGTTCGGCCAGGCCGGCCAGGATGGAGTTGCCGTCAGCTAAGCCTTCCAGGATCACGGCAACGGCTTCGTGCGGCCGCAAGGCGGCGGCAATGGCCGCCTCGCGGTCAGCGGCACGGGCGCCGCTGACCAGGGTCAGCGGCGTTGGCTGCCGCCCGCTTGGCGTCACAGGCTTTTCTTGGCCAGCTTGCCCGGTTCGACGCCCAGCTGCTTGAGCTTGCGGTACAGATGCGTGCGTTCCAGGCCGGTTTTCTCCGCCACGCGCGTCATGCTGCCGCCTTCGCGGCCCAGGTGGTGTTCGAAATACATGCGTTCAAACGCATCGCGCGCCTCGCGCAGTGGCAGGTCGAACGACAGATTGTAGCCATGGCCCTCGGCCACCGCCGGCACGGCGATGCCCGGGCGCACCATCAACTGCTGCGGCGCGCTGCCGCCAAAGCTGGGCACGGGATGGCTGCTTTCCTCGGCCACGACGGGCGCCACCGGACGCGGCGCCACGCTCGGCGCCCGCACGGTTTCCTGGGCTCGCGTCAAGCCTTGCTGCACTGCCTTGAGCAGCTTTTGCAGGGCAATCGGTTTTTCCAGGAAGTTCAATGCACCGATACGTGTCGCTTCGACGGCCGTATCGATGGTGGCATGGCCGGACATCATGATCACCGGCATGGTCAGCAAGCCATCGCGCTGCCACTCCTTGAGCAGGGTCACGCCATCGGTGTCGGGCATCCAGATATCCAGCAATACCAGATCCGGTGCACCGGCGGCACGCGCTTCGCGCGCCTGCTGCGCATTTTCGGCCAGCTGGATAGCATGTCCTTCGTCGCCCAATATTTCCGAGAGCAACTCACGGATACCCATTTCATCATCCACTACGAGTATGTTTGCCATTCGTGTCTTGCCTTCCTCATTTCGCCGGCCGTCGCGCACGAGATGCACGCGCGGACAACTATGATTTTATTAGTGTTTTAAATACTAAACCAGACGTTCATGCCAGGAATTCCTGGGCAGGAGCGTCGGGAGCTAACTTTAACAGCAAAATGACCACCGAAGCGCCATTGCCGTCGACCCGATTCTCGATATCGATGCGTCCACCATGTTCATCGATGATTTTCTTCACCATCGCCAGCCCCAGGCCCGTGCCACGCGCCTTCGACGTGACGTAGGGTTCGAAAGCCCGCGCCAGGATCTTCGGCGCGAAACCGGGGCCATTGTCGCTGATGGCCAGCCGCACGGCGATATTCACGCCGCCGTCCGCACTGCGATAATGAATTGCTTCCGTCCTCACGTCAATCCGCGGATGCGGCGAGTCCGGCGGCAGGTCCGCCATGGCATCCTGCGCATTCTGCAGCAAGTTGTGTATGACCTGGCGCAACTGCGTCGGATCGCCCATCACCATGGGCAGATTCGGCGCCAGCTGCGGGTGGATGATGTCGCCATCGTCGCCGCGCAGATACAGGTTCAGGATCTCTTCGATCAGTTCGTTCAGGCGCAGCGGCACCAGCACGGCCGGCGGCGTGCGCGCATAGTCGCGGAAGTCATCGACCATGCGCTTCATGGCGTCGACCTGCTTGACGATGGTGGTGGTGGCGCGGCTCAGCAGGTCGGCGTCCGGCTGCTCCAGCTTGCCTTCCAGCTTCATCTGCAAGCGCTCGGCCGACAGCTGGATCGGCGTCAGCGGATTCTTGATTTCATGCGCCAGGCGGCGCGCCACCTCGCCCCAGGCGATCGAGCGCTGCGCGGAAATCACGTCGGAAATATCATCGAAGACGACGATATAGCCGCTGCCGGACTCCAGCGGCAAGCGCGAGCCGCGCGCCAGCAGGGTGATGTCGTGCTCGTCGGCGCTGCTGCCCAGGCGGCGCGGGATCTCGATCTGCCGCTGCCAGTGCAGGCGCTGCTGGTTGCGCCCCGAGGCCGACTGCGCGCTTTGCGCCGTAAAGGCGCTGACGATGGCGGCGCCAAATTCTTCCATCCCGGCAATATCCGCCAGCGGCTGGCCCACCATGCTGGCGCCCGGATGCTGCAGGATGCGCTCGACCGATTCATTGCAGGTGACTAACTTAAAATCGCCATCGAGCACCATCACGCCTGCCGACATGTTCGCCAGCACCGATTCCAGGTGGGCCTTGGCATTTTGCAGGGCGGCGCGGTTGCTTTCGACGGCAGTACGGGCATCGAGCAGCTGGCGCGTCATGATATTGAACGATTGCGTCAGGGTTCCCAGTTCATCCTTGGTGGCGACGATGGGGCGCGGCGACAGGTCGCCCTCGGCCACGGCGCGCGTGCCTTCGGCCAGCAGCAGCAGGGGCTGGGCCAGGTTTCCCGCGATCAGGAAGGCGCTGCCGATGGCGCCAAAAATGGCCAGCAGCAAGGTCAGCGTGAGGATTTCCATGTACATCTTGCGCAGACCCACGCGCGCGACAAAACGTTCCTTGTATTCGCTGTAAGCGGCGCGCAGCATCTCGCCATTCGTCGCCAGCTTGGGCGGCACGGCTTGCAGCAATTGCAGGTAGCGGGGCGACACGGACGGCCCCGGCACGGCGACAAGCACGCGCAGGCGCAGGCTGGCGGCCGCGTCCAGCGCCGCCGGCGGGCCGGCACGGCTGCCGCCACCGCCCGATTCCATGCTGTCGTCATGCAATTCCAGCCCCCCTTCCGCGGAAGCATAGCCGGCCGGCAAGGCCGCCTGCGCCAGCATGGCGGGGGTCGGCAAGTCGGCCGCGCTGTGCGGGCCGGCGCTGGCCAGCAGCACGCCATCGCCGCTGACGATCATGACATTTTGCATGCCCTCTTCGCGCAGCAGGCTGGTCAGCACGGCGGGACCGGCCACGGGGTCGGCGCGCAGCTCGTCGACGGCCTTGTGGCCCCGCTTGTCAAGCTCGACGAGGGCCGTATCGAGGCCGGCGCGTCCCAGTTCCAGGCCCGATTCCAGCGCCGCCTCGATCTTGACGTTGAACCACGATTCGATCGAGTGGGAAACGAAACGCACCGAGACGACGAAAATCACCAGGCCGGGCAGGATGCCGACGATGGCAAACAGCATCACCAGGCGCGTCATCAGCTTGGAGCCGAACTTGCCGCTTTTATAGCGCGCGTACAAGCGCCCGAGGGAAATGCCGACTAGCGCCAGCAACGAGACGGCCACGGCCGCATTCAGGCCCAGCAGCCAGGAATAGTAGCGGTCGAAGAAACCGGAATTGTCGGAAGCCGACGCCAGCAGGAACAGCAGGATACTGACAATGCCGCCGCCCACCACCAGCAGATAGCGCAATGCTTGACTCACTACTCCGCCGTATACAAGAAGGTTTTTTTATTCGAAGCCAGGCGCCAGTCGCTGTTATTGAAGGCATTGACCTGTATCGGCTTGGGCAGATAGTCGCGGTCCATGCCCATGCGCAAGGTCACGTTATACGTCTGTCCCACTTTCAGCGCGCCGCGCGGCGCCACCAGCCAGCGGCTGGGCCGGCGGATCAGGAACAGCGCGTCGTCGAGGTTGGCAAAGCTCTGCTGCACCCCGCCTCCTGTCGAGACATGGTATTGCCGCGTCAGCACGTTATAGGACAGCCGGCTGGTCTGGCGCGCCACGATGGCCTTTTCATCGAACCAGTACCAGCGGGGCCGGGTCAGTTCGATTTCCGTCGTGAAAAACAGGGGCACGCCGTGCTGTACCGCGTCATCGAGGTCGTGATTGAGCTCGAAGGAATACGTGGCGGCCAGCTTGTAGCCTTCTTCGCTCGACTCGATGTAGGCGCGGGTGATCTCGACCATATCGGCGGCATGCGCGCGCGGCATGCTACATGCCAGCATCAGCAGCAGGGCCAGGAGTCGGAAGAGTCGTGTTGTCACAAGTGTGCCGGTCGTGTCCGTAAGAAAAGGTTCGACGAATCGCTCAAGCCGCATTTTTTTGGAATAGCGCATAGAACAAACCGTCATGGTCCTGCTCCGCGCTGCCAGTTGGCAACAGCTGACCAGGGGCGGCCAAGCGGGTCGCATTATTACGCACCGCAAATGCTGCCGCCTGCGCCTCGGACTCTTGCGGCCACAATGAACAAGTCACGAACAGCAATTTACCATCGGGGCGCAGCATCTGCCACAGGTTGTCCAGAATTTTGGATGAAAGTGTTGCAAGTTGGAACGCGTCACCCTTGCGGCGCAGCCAGCGGATATCCGGATGGCGGCGCACGATGCCCGACGCCGTGCACGGCACGTCGGCCAGGATGCGGTCGAACTGCTGGCCATCCCACCAGGCGCTCGATTGCGCGTCCTGCGCCTTCAAGGTGGCGTCCAGTCCCAGGCGCTCGAGGTTTTCCGCGATGCGCGGCAGGCGCTTGGCGTCCGCGTCGATGGCCGTCACCTGCACGTCGGCCAGTTCCAGGATATGGCACGTCTTGCCACCCGGCGCGGCGCAGGCATCGAGCACGCGCATGCCGTCCTGCAAGTCGAGCAGCGGCGCGGCCAGTTGCGCGCCGGCATCTTGCACGGACACGACGCCCTGCTCGAAACCGGGAATCAGCGCCACGCCGCTCGGCTTGTCGAGGCGCACGGCGAACGGTCCCACCTGGCGCGCGGCGATGCCCGCTTCCGCCAGCACGGCCAGGTACGCTTCCACCGTGCTCTTGCGGCGGTTCACGCGCAAGGTCAAGGGCGGCACGGCGTTGCCCGCCGTCAAAATGGCTTGCCAGTCGCGCGGATAGGCCAGACGCAGCGAGTCGATCCACCACTGCGGATAGTTCCATTGCGCCAGCGGCTGCTGCAGGGCCGCTTCCAGCAGGGATTTGCGTTCGCGCAGGAAACGCCGCAAGACAGCGTTAACCATGCCCTTGGCATGCGCCAGGTCAGGGTGCGACGTGGCCACCGTGACAGCCTGGTCGACGACCGTGAATTCTTCATACGGCTGTTCGTCCGCCTCGGCCGACATCAGCGACAGCGCGCAGCACAGCAGCGCGGCCAGCATCGGCGGCTCGGGTGCTTTCGAGGTCATCAGGCCAACCAGGGTTTCGCTGCGGCCCAGCTGGCGCATGGTGCGGTAGGAAATGTCCTGGATGGCGCCACGCGCCTGCGGGCTGGCATTCGACTGCGCAAATACCTTGGCCAGCGCTTGTGGCAGAGCCGTGCCGGTGCGCACTTGCGCCACGGCATTGGCCGCGCCCAGCAGGCAAAACGCCAGCGAATCGGCGCGCAAATCCGGCTGGAAGCCTGGCTGCAAGACTGGTTTCAGATCGGGATGGTAGCTGGGACGCAATTTTGGCGGAGTGGCCGGGCCTGGCGCCGGCTTGGTTTTCAATTTCAGCGTTGGGCGCTTGTTCATAAATTATCCGGTGTGGCTGCGCGCGGCTGGCGGCAATTGCACTCACGGCCGCGCGTCATCAATAAAGGGTCGATTGTAGCGTTTGTGGCGCCCTCTGAACCAGGCGATTGCAGCGATCAATGTAAATTGCGGCAAAAAACTGCATATATACAAGCAGAATGCCGCATGCTGATGTTTTCATGCACCAACAAGAGCATGCCGTCCTGATAATATCGTGAAATACCTGCGCACGGGTGCTCGCCCGCCGACGGGTGCGCAAGCGTATTGTTCCCGCCGGCAAACCAGTATAATTAACGCAGTCCGGGCGGCTGTTGCCAACGCCGTCCGTTTTGCTTTTGGATTCATTCTATTCATTCTTAACGCGGTTCCACCGCCATCCTGCTCATGCTCGCCCAACAGAAACAAGAAATCATCGCCCTGTTCCAGGCCGCCCTCGCTCCCGTCCTGGCCGGCACTTCGCTTGCGCCTAGCGTGGTGCTCGAGCGACCACGCGATGCATCGCATGGCGACGTCGCCTGCAACATCGCCATGCAACTGGCCAAGCAGCTGAAACAGAATCCGCGCGAACTGGCGCAAACCATCGTCACGGCCGTGCTGGCCAATCCGGCCGGCAAGGGCCTGGTCGAAGCGGTGGAAATCGCCGGCCCCGGCTTCATCAACGTGCGCGTGTCGAACGCCGCGAAACAGGCCGTCGTGAAAACCATCCTGGGCGAAGGCGACAGCTTTGGCCGCAGCACGGCAGGCGCCGGCAAGCAAGTCATCCTGGAATTCGTCTCGGCCAACCCGACCGGTCCGCTGCACGTGGGCCACGGCCGCCAGGCAGCGCTGGGCGACGCCCTGTCGTCGCTGTTCGACGCGCAAGGCTATCAGGTGACGCGCGAGTTCTACTATAACGACGCGGGCGTGCAGATCCAGACCCTGGCCAATTCCGTGCAGGCGCGCGCGCGCGGCTTCAAGCCGGGCGACGCCGAATGGCCGGAGTCCGCCTACAACGGCGACTACATCGCCGACATCGCCAACGACTTCAAGGCCGGCAAGACCGTCTCGGCCAGCGATGGCTTGCCTGCCACGGCCAATGGCAACGTCGAGGACATCGATTCGATCCGCCCGTTCGCCGTCACTTACCTGCGCAACGAGCAGGACATCGACCTGCAGGCGTTCGGCGTGAAGTTCGACAATTACTATCTGGAATCGTCGCTGTATGCGGACGGCAAGGTCAACAGCGCAGTGGAAACCCTGATCAAGGCCGGCCACACGTATGAGCAGGATGGCGCACTGTGGCTGCGCACCACCGACTTCGGCGACGACAAGGACCGCGTCATGCGCAAGACGGACGGCACCTACACGTATTTCGTGCCGGATGTCGCGTATCACCTGGTGAAATGGCAGCGCGGCTTCGTGCAGGCCATCAATATCCAGGGCAGCGACCACCACGGCACCATCGCCCGCGTGCGCGCCGGCCTGCAAGCGGTCGACATGGGCATCCCGCAAGGCTACCCCGACTACGTGCTGCACAAGATGGTCACCGTCATGAAGGACGGCGAGGAAGTGAAAATCTCGAAGCGCGCCGGTTCCTACGTGACCGTGCGCGACCTGATCGAATGGTCGGGCGGCGGCGACATCGCCAAGGGCCGCGACGCCGTGCGCTTCTTCCTGATCTCGCGCAAGGCCGATACGGAGTTCGTCTTCGACGTCGATGTGGCGCTGAAAACCACGGATGAAAACCCTGTGTATTACGTGCAGTACGCGCATGCGCGCATATGCCGCATCCTGGAAAACTGGGGCGGCGATGAAAGCACGATCGCCGGCGTTGATTTATCTCCACTCACCGCGCCGACCGAAGCGACCCTGCTGGCAACCCTGGCCGCCTATCCGGAAACCCTGGCGCGCGCGCAAGCGGAACTGGGACCGCACCAGGTCGCCTTCTACCTGCGCGACCTGGCAGCCAACCTGCACAGCTTCTACTTCGCTGAAAAAGTGCTGGTCGAGGACGAAGCCGTCAAGCTGGCCCGCCTGGCCCTGGTGGTCGCCGCGCGCCAGGTGCTGCGCAATGGCCTGGCCCTGATTGGCGTATCCGCGCCAAGCAAAATGTAATCGCGAAGGTCAAACCGTACATGAGTCACGCTTCCCGCTTTTCTTCCGCCCGCCGCCAGCAGGGCAATACCCTGGTCGGCATCATCATCGGCCTGGTCATCGGCCTGGGCATCGCCGTGGTGGTCGCCCTGGTGATCACCAAGGGCTCCTCGCCATTTACCGACAAGTCGGGCCGCGCCGGCAAATCGGCCGAACCGACGGCCGGCCAGATCGCCGACCCGAACAAGCCGATGTACGGCAACAAGGAAGCGGCCAAGGAAGCGGCGCGCGACTTCTCCAAGGAGCCGCGCGAAGTCGCCTCGCCAACGCAGCCGGCATCCCCTGCACCGGCGCCCGCGCCAGCGCAGCAGCCAAAGGCGCCGCCACCGGATGCGCTGCAGGAACTCATCGGCACATTGAAGGACAAGCCGGCGCCGAAAACACCGGCCGCCGCGCCAGCGCCGCAAGCGAAGGCCGATGCGGCCGGCGACAAATGGATTTATTATCTGCAGGCTGGCGCCTTCCATGACATGGCGGACGCCGAAAGCACGCGTGGCAAACTGGCGCTGCTGGGATTTGAAGCGGCCATCAGCGACCGCAGCACCGACGCCGGCGTGCTGCACCGCGTCAGGGTCGGGCCATTCAACCAGCTCGAAGCGATGAACCGCGCACGTACCAAACTGTCCGAAAACGGCATCGATGTCGCCGTCGTCCGCAACCAAAAATAAGGAACCAGCATGCGTTTTCTGAAAAAAGTCCTGTTTGCCGCCGCCCTGTGCGGCGCCGCCATGGGCGCATCCGCCTCCCCGGCCGAGCCAAAGAACGGCGTCGAATACGAAACCCTGGCCACGCCGCAGGCGACGGAGTCGGGCAAGAAGGTCGAAGTAACGGAGTTTTTCGCCTACTACTGCCCCCATTGCAATGTGCTCGAACCGCAGCTGGCGGCCTGGGTCAAGAAACAGGGCGACAACATCGTCTTCAAGCGCGTGCACGTGTCACGCGATGACAGCGTGGCGCCGCAGCAGCGCTTGTTCTTCACCATGCAAGCCATGGGCCTGACCGACAAGCTGCATGCCAAGGTATTCAATGCCATGCACGTGGAGCGCAACCGCCTGGCCACCGATGATGCCGTGTTCGACTTCGTCGCCAAGCAGGGCGTGGACCGCCAGAAATTCATCGACACCTACCGTTCGATGGGCATCTCGGCCCGCGTGCGCCATGCCGACTCGATGATGCAGGCATATAACGTGACGTTCTGGCCCATGATCGCCATCGATGGCCGCTACATCACCTCGCCGTCGCAGGCGAACCAGGGCAGCAAGTCGGCACAGAACGAAGAGCAGCTGAACGCCCAGGCGTTGACCGTGATGGACGTGCTGGTGGCAAAAGCCAAAGCGGAAAAGAAATAAGCATGCGCCCTTCCCTGGCGCGCCCGGGCATCGCCTGATGCAGCGCGTTTTCATCACGGGCGCGTCGAGCGGCCTGGGCGCCGCCCTGGCGCAGCACTACGCACGCCAGGGTGCCCGGCTTGGCCTGCTGGCCCGCCGCGGCGAGACCCTGCAGCAACTGATCGCCACCCTGCACCACCCTGAACGCCACCGCGCCTACGCCGTCGATGTGTGCGACCACGCCGCCCTGAAAAACGCGGCCGCTGACTTCATCGGCCAGGCCGGCGGCATCGACGTCGTCATCGCCAGCGCCGGCGTCTCGTACGGCACCTTGAGCGAACACGCGGAAGACCTCGACGCCTTCGCCCGCCTGATGGCCATCAATGTCACGGCCACCGTCGCCACCTTCGCCCCCTTCATCGCCAGCATGCAGGCGCAGGGCAGCGGACGCCTGGTGGGCATCGGCAGCGTGGCCGGCATCCGCGGCCTGCCCGGCGCCGAAGCGTACAGCGCCTCGAAGGCGGCCGTGATCAGCTACTGCGAATCGCTGCGCCTGGAACTCAAGCCGGCCGGCGTCAAGGTCGTCACCATCACGCCCGGCTACATCGACACGCCTATGACGCGGCACAATGCCTACCGCATGCCGTTCCTGATGCCAGCTGGCAAATTCGCCGAACGCGCCGCGCGCGCCATCGCCGACGGCGACAGCTACCGCGTGATCCCGTGGCAGATGGGCGTCGTCGCCAAAGTGCTGCGCGCACTGCCCAATGCCGTCTACGACATGGCCTTCGCCAACGCGCCGCACAAGGCGCGCAGCACGCCATCCGGCGACAGCCAGTAACAAACTGATATCCCTATGACGAAGCACGCAGACCTGAACAGCACGGCGATTTCCGCCCATTGCGCCACGGGCGCCGCCCATGTGGCCATCGAAGTGGTTGACGAAACGGGATCGACCAACGCCGACCTGCTGGCCCGTTGCGCCACCCTGGCCGGAGCGACCCTGCGCATCGCCGGCCAGCAGACGGCCGGCCGCGGGCGCGCCGGACGCCCCTGGGTGTCGCAGGCCGATGCCAGCCTGATGTTCTCGCTGGCCTGGCCCTTCAAGGGACCGTTGCACCGGCTGGTCGGCTTGCCGCTGGCCGTCGGCGTGGCACTGGCCGAAAGCATGACGTCGCTGGGCGTGCCGGTGCAGCTGAAATGGCCGAACGACATGCTCAAGGATGGCCACAAACTGGCCGGCATCCTCGTCGAGACGCAGCAGGCAGCGGATGGCGGCGTGTGGGCCGTGATCGGCTGCGGCATCAATCTGTTGATGCCCGATGCGCTGGAACAGCAGATCGGGCGCAGCGTCTCGGCCGTGCCCTGGCTGGCGCAGATGGAGCGCAATACCCTGGTGGCGGCCTTGCTCAGCCGCCTGGCTGGCGTGCTTGCCGAATTCGACGACACGGGCTTTGCACCGTTCACGGAGCGCTGGAATCTGCTGCACGCCTGGCAGGGCCAGCACGTGAAAATCCTCGACAATGGCCAGCTGCTGCAGCAAGGCGTGGCGGTCGGCGTGGATGAACTGGGCCGGCTGCTGCTGCACGGCGCGGACGGCGTGCAGCACATCATGTCAGGCGACGTTTCCCTGCGCCTGGCCGGGGAGTAAGCGCATGCTCCTGCTGATCGACGCCGGCAACACGCGTATCAAATGGGCCCTGGCCGCCCCCACCGGCGCGGCTGGCGCCTGGCTGGCCAGCGGCACCGTGGCGCATGCGCAGCTCGATACCTTGCAGGCTGCCTGGGGCGGCCTGGCCATTTCCGGCGTGCTGCTGTCGAACGTGGCCGGCGCGGCCATCGGCGCGCGCCTGCGCGCACAGCTGCCGGCCAATCTGCCGCCGCAGTCCATCGCCACGTTTGCCTCGCTGCCGCATCTGGCCGGCGTGAGCAACGCCTACCGCGAGCCGTCCCAGCTGGGCTGCGACCGTTTTGCCGCCGCCATCGGCGCGCACGCGCTGGCGCCGGGCCAGGCCGTCATCGTCGCCAATTGCGGCACCGCCACCACCATCGACGCCCTCACGGCCGATGGCGTTTTCCTCGGCGGGATGATCTTGCCGGGACTCGGGCTGATGGCCAGTTCGCTGGCGCGCAATACGGCGCAATTGCCGCAGATCGCCAGCGGCAGCCCCCTGCCGGCCGGCTTTGCCGACAACACGGACGACGCCATCCTCTCGGGTTGCCTGGCGGCGCAGGCGGGCGCCATCGAACGGGCCGTGCGCATGCATGGCGCCAGCGCCTGCCTGCTGTCCGGCGGCGCCGCGCCGCGTATCGCGCAAGCCCTGGCCCTGTCCGTGCCGCTGCATCTGGTGGACAATATCGTCATGCTTGGTTTACAGGCGGCCGCGCGCGCAGGCGGCGCAGCGGCAATTCAAGGAGAACACGCATGCTGAAATTCGTCTTCTGGCTGCTGGCCGGCGTGAACCTGCTGGTGTTTGCCATCGGCCAGGGTTATCTGGGCAGTTTTCGCAGCGAGACGCGCGAACCGGCGCGCCTGAAAAACCAGCTGCAGGCGACCAAGCTCACCTTGCTGACGCAGGAACAGGCCACGGCGCCCGCCACGCCGCCCGCCGCCGAAGAAAGCCCGGCGCCAGCGGCGGTCGCAGCGGCAGCTCCGCTATCGTATGCCTGCACGGAGGTGGGCAATTTCCTACTGGCCGATGGCCGCCGTTTCGAAGCGCAAGTAGCGTCGCTGGACCTGGGCGACCGTCAGTCGCGCCGCAACGTGGCCGGCCAGGAGATTTCCAGCTACATGGTGTACATCCCGCCGCAGGGCAGCAAGGAAGGCGCCGACCGCAAGGCCGGCGAATTGAAGCAGCTGGGCGTGACGAACTACTTCATCATGAATGAAAGCAGTCCGCAGCGCTGGGGCATTTCGCTGGGCGTGTTCAAGTCGGAAAGCGGCGCGCAAACCCAGCTGGCATCGCTGAACAAGCAAGGCGTGCACAGCGCCCGCATCGCTCCCCGCTACAGCGCCAGCAAGCAGCTGGCCTACCAGTTCCGCGACCTCGACGCCGCCACGCGCGCGCGCCTGGAAAAGATCAAGGCGCAGTTTCCGGAACAGGAACTGCGCGCCTGTAAATGACTGCTGACAATCGCGTCGGATTACGACGCTTTGCGCCGAATCCGACCTACGCTTATCTTTCGATGACGATGGGCTTGATGCCTGTCGATTCCGGTAAATTCGCCGCCGCACGGGCCGCCTCGGCGCGGCTGGAAAACGGTCCGCCGTACAGGCGGAACAGGTTACCGGCCTGCACCACGCCCAGGGACCCCAGGGCTGCCGCATACGGCGCCAGGCGCGAACGTCCCGATTCCGCATTGTCGGCGCGCGAGTAGGCGCCCAGCTGCAAATAGAAGCCGCTGGCCAGCGCCACCGGTGCAGGCATGGCCACCGTCGCATCGACGGGCAGCATCTGCGACGACACTTCCGGCTGCACCACGGCGCCCGTTTCCACCGGCGTATCGATGGAGATGGCGACCACGGAAGGCACCGGCTTCGGCGCCGCGCGGGCAGCCAGGATGGCGTCGATATCGGCCGGCAGCAGGCGCTCGACCACCACCTGGTGGCTGCCCTTGCCCAGGAAGCCCAGTTTCAGTGCCGCCGTGTAGGACACGTCGATCACGCGCGTGGCGTGGAATGGTCCGCGGTCATTGATGCGCACGATCACCTGCTCGCCGCTGTCGATGCTCGTCACGCGCGCATACGATGGAATCGGCAAGGTCGGATGGGCCGCCGTCATCTTGTACATATCGTAGATTTCGCCCGACGAGGTGCGCTGGCCATGGAATTTCTTGCCATACCAGGTACCCGTGCCGCGCTGCGTAAACGGTTCGTTGTTGGTAATCGGCGTGTAGGTCTTGCCGAAGACGACGTAGGGGCGGTTCGAGCGCGTGGAATACGGCTCGTTGCGCACTTCCGCGTCGGGCACGTCGCGCAGGTTGGGCGGCGGATTGTCGCCCGGGCCGTCATCCTTGTAGTAGCCGCCGCGTCCGGAACCGGCCGCCGGCAAGGCGGGCAAGGTAGGATCCTGGCGCACGGGGGACTTGACCTTGCCGCCGGACGGCATGGGCACATTGCCCGACGCGGGCTTTTGCGGCGTGGTGCCGCAGGCGGCCAGGGTCAGCAAGACAGCCAGGCCCATTGCGCGCATGGCGAAGGTATCGACAGGCGCGCGCATCAGGTCTGCACCAGCTTGCGGTGGCGCTGAATGCTCATCAGGATGCCGGAGGCGACGCCCAGGGTCAGCAGCGCGGTGCCGCCGTAGCTGAGGAATGGCAAGGGCACGCCGACCACCGGCACGATGCCGCTGACCATGCCCATGTTGACGAAGGCGTAAGTAAAGAAAATCATGGTAATCGCTCCTGCCAGCAGGCGAGTGAAAAAACTGGGGGCGTTGGCGGCGATCATCAGCCCCCGTCCCACCAGCAGTAAATACATCAGCATCAGGATCAAGTTGCCGACCAGGCCAAACTCTTCCGAATACACGGCGAAGATGAAGTCGGTCGTGCGCTCCGGCACGAACTCCAGGTGGGCTTGCGTGCCGTGCGTCCAGCCCTTGCCCGTCATGCCGCCCGAACCGATGGCGATGATGGACTGGATGATGTGGAAGCCCTTGCCCAGCGGGTCCTTGGTCGGGTCGATCAGCATCATCACGCGGTCGCGCTGGTAGTCATGCAGGTGCGACCAGGCGATCGGCAGGTAGCAGGCGACGGCGAGGAACAAGCCCACCATCACTTTCCACGACAGGCCGGCCAGGAAGATGACGGTAAAACCGGCCGCCACGACCAGCAGCGCCGTGCCCAGGTCAGGCTGGCGCGCGATCAGGTAGACGGGTACCAGCAGCAGCGCGGCAGCCACGGCGAACGCTTTCCAGCGCAGCGCGCCCGCATTGTGCTGGAAGAACCAGGCCAGCATCAGCGGCGTGGCGATCTTCAGGAATTCGGACGGCTGGATGTCGATCACGCCGATATGCAGCCAGCGCCGCGCACCGAGCTTGATGGTGCCGAACAGCGCCACGGCCACCAGCAGCAGCACCGATACCGTGTAGGCCGGCACGGCGATGCGCATCATCATCTGCGGCGTGACATTCGCGGCCAGCCACATGACGAAAAAGCACAGCAGCATATTGCGCAGATGGTCTTCGATCTTGCCGGGGATGCCGATGCTGGCCGAGTACAGGGTCAGCAGGCTGGTACTGAGCAGCATCAGGATGATCACCATCAGCGGCGGATCGAATACCGCCAGATAGGGTTTGGCGCGCCGCCACAGCGAGCGCCTCTCGTTAATGGGCATGTGCTTCCTTATTGCCTGGCAGGTGCCGGGGCGGCCTGCTCGTCAGTGATCTCTTCCAGGGTGCGCACTTCGTCGACATCTTCCTTCGGCACCTTGGTGGTTTCTTTTTCCTTGTCGCTCGGACGCTTGCCCAGCAGGTAGTAGTCGAGTGCCTTGCGCGCGATCGGCGCGGCCACGCCGGCACCGAAGCCGGCGTTTTCCACCACGATGGCAATCGCGATGCGCGGCTTGTCGGCCGGCGCGAAGGCCGTAAACAAGGCGTTGTCGCGCAGGCGCTCGGCCAGCAGCTTGGCATTGTACTTCTCGTTTTTCTTGATGCCCACCACCTGCGCAGTCCCCGTCTTGCCGCCCACCGTGTACTGCACGCCGGTGAAGATGCGCGCGGCCGTGCCGCCCTGCTCGCTGGTCACGCCGACCATGGCGCGCTTGATGGTGTCGATGTTTTCCTGCTTGAGCGGAATGCGGTAGCTTTCCTTCGGCACCGTCAGGGTGCGCGCACGCGTGTTGGCGTCTTCGATGATTTTCACCAGATGCGGCTTCATCACCACGCCATTATTCGCCAGGTTGGCCGTCGCGTGGGCGATCTGCAGCGGCGTGTAGGAGTTGTAGCCGGAGCCGTTACTCACCGAAATCGTGTCGCCGCCCACCCATTTTTTCTGCTGCGGCGTCTTGAAGCGGTTGCGCTTCCATTCCGTCGACGGCAGCACGCCCGTCTTTTCGTTATTCAGGTCGATGCCCGTCAGCTGGCCGAAGCCGAACGGCTTCATGAAGTCGTGGATGGCGTCGATGCCCATGTCGCGGCCCAGCTGGTAGTAATAGGTATTGCACGAGACGACGATGGACTTGTGCATGTCGACCGTGCCGTGGCCACCCACTTTATCGTCGCGGAACATATGCCCGCCCAGCATGAAGAAACCGGGATCGGAAATCGACTGGCTTGGCGTGCGCTTGCCCAGTTCCAGCGCGGCCAGCGCCATGAAGGGCTTGAAGGTCGAGCCGGGCGCGTAAGTGCCGGACAGGGGACGGTTGACCATCGGCCGGTCCAGCGAGGTATTGAGTTCGTTCCAGCTTTGCTGGTCGATGCCGTCGACGAACAGGTTCGGATCGTAGCCTGGCTTGGAAACATAGGCCAGGATGTCGCCCGTGGCCGGGTCGATCGCCACGGCCGCGCCGCGCCATTCGCCGAACGCTTCCTCGACCACTTTCTGCAGTTCGATGTCGATCGACAGGATCAGATTATTGCCGGGCGTGGCCGCCGTGCGCGACAGGGTGCGCATGGCGCGCCCGCCGGCCGACACTTCCACCTCTTCGTAGCCGGTGGTGCCGTGCAGCTGCTTCTCGTAGCTTTTCTCCAGGCCTTCCTTGCCGATATGGTCGGTGCCGTTGTAGTTGGCGGCGTCCTCGCCCTCTTCCAGCGCCTTGGCTTCATTGCGGTTGATGCGGCCGATGAAGCCCACCACGTGCGACGCCACTTCGCCCATCGGATACTGGCGGAACAGGCGCGCCTGCACTTCCACGCCGGGGAAGCGGAAACGGTGCGCCGTGAAACGCGCCACTTCCTCGTCCGTCAGGCGCGTGCGCAGCGGCACGCTGACAAAATTCTTCGACTCTTCCAGCAGCTTCTTGAAGCGGCGGCGGTCCTTGATATCGATCTGCACCAGGGTCGACAGCTCGTCGATCACGGAATCGAGGCTGGCACTGAGTTTCGATGGCGTGATTTCCAGCGTGTAGGCCGAATAATTGCGCGCCAGGACCACGCCATTGCGGTCGAGGATCAAGCCGCGCGTAGGCACGATGGGCACCACGGCGATGCGGTTATCCTCGGCCTTGGTGGCATAGTCCTCGTGCTTGATCACCTGCAGCCAGATGAAGCGCGCCAGCAGCAGTGAAAAGCAGACGAAGACGAGCGCGCCCAGCACGGTGAGGCGCATGCGGAAAAAATGCAGTTCGCGCTCGGTATTTTTCAGTTCGGTCATTGCGGGCGCTCGTCAGATCGGGCGGTTGTGGTCGCGGTCCACGGCGCGGCGCTGCGGCGCCAGCAGGATCCACGTGACGATGGGCCACAGGGCGACGGCGACAAAACTCTCGATGAAATTGAGCCAGCCGGGGAAGCGGCCCGAGACGATCAGGCGCGTCAGCAATTGCAGCGCCTGCGTCAGCAGCAGCAGCGGCAGCACGTGCAGCGCCTGCGTCATGATGGGGAACCACAGCACGCGGCGGTGCATCATGATGGCGAAATACGAGAGCAAGGTGTAGGCCAGCGCATTTTCGCCCAGCAGGGTCGAATCGTGCACGTCCATCATCAGGCCCATGAAAAACGCCACGCCGATGCCGACCTTGCGCGGCTGGTGGATGCCCCAGAAGACCAGCACCAGCGCGACGAAATCGGGCACGCCGACGAACTGCCCCCAGGGCAGCAGGTTCAGCAGAAAAGCGCACAGCAGGGAAAAACCGATGAACAGGGGGCTGACCGGCAGCAGGATGTAATGCGGGCGGTTCATCGGGTCGCCTCCTTCGGCGGCACGGCGGCCGGTGCGGGCGTTGGCGTCGCAGGTTTTGCCGGCGCGGGCGCGGCCGCGTTGGCGGCAGGCGGCTTGGCGGCAGGCGTGGTGGCCGGCGCTGCCGCGGCAGCCGCTGCAGGTTCCTTGGCAGGGTCCTTGATCGGCGCCATCTTGCCGGCGATCTTGCGGCCCGTCTTGATATCTTCGGCGGGCGGGCGCGGTGGAATGTCGGGCGACGTCATCAGAATAAGGAGTTGGGTATTGCGTTCGATGCCGGCCAGCGGCTGACAGACGACACGGCCGAACGGGCCGTGCGCATTGCGTTCGACCAGGGTCACGCGCGCCACGGCCAGGCCGGCCGGGTACAGGCCGTCCAGGCCCGAGGTAATGACAATGTCGCCGATCTGGATATCGGCGCTGGGCGCCGTGAAGCGCAATTCCATGGTGCCGGACTTGCCGCGGCCAATGGCCACGCTGCGCACGCCATTGCGCAGCAGCTGCACGGGAATGGCCTGCTCTTCATCCGTCAGCAAGGTGACTTCGGACGTAAACGGGAACACGCGCGTGACCTGCCCCACCACGCCCAGGTTGTCAATCACGGGGCGCCCCAGTTCGACGCCATTCTGGATACCGCGGTCAAGCACGATCTTGCGCGTGGCCGAATCGCGCGTGTCGTACAGCACTTCGGCCATCATGGTCTTGACGGGCACGCGCTCGCGCGCTTCCATCAGCTTGCGCAAATGGTTGTTTTCGACGATGTTGAGCTGCGCCTGCTGCAGTATCTGCGCCGAGGCGATCTGTTCGTGCTTCAGGTCGCGCACCTGTTTTTCCAGGGCCGACAGCGAAGAAAAGTAATTGCCGACGCCGAGCGCCACATCGCGCGGCATCAGGGCCGCCATCTGCACCGGATACAGCACGGTGCCGACGGCCTGGCGCACGGCCGTCAGCGCGTGCATGCGCGAATCGACCAGCAGCAAGGCGATAGAAATGCCGGCGAACACCATCATCTTGACGCGGGCAGAGGCGCCTTGTTTGAAAAGTGGCGGAGGACTGTATTCCATGACATCCAATAATCAGGCGCAGTGCGCCAACGTGCAAACCCCGGGCAAACGCCGGAGTCAAAACCAAAAAAAGGCCGGAAATGGTTCCGGCCCTTCTGTCAGATTATTCGTAGGAGAAGATCGAGCCGAGCTTGTCCATACGTTCCAGTGCCATCCCGGAACCGCGCACCACGCAGGTGAGCGGGTCCTCGGCCACCAGCACCGGCAGACCGGTTTCCTCCATCAGCAGGCGATCGAGGTCGCGCAGCAGTGCGCCGCCGCCCGTCAGCATCATGCCTTTTTCGGCGATGTCGGCGCCCAGTTCCGGCGGCGTCTGTTCCAGCGCGTTTTTCACGGCCGAGACGATGTTGTTCAGCGGGTCGGTCAGCGCTTCGAGGATCTCGTTGCTGGAAATGGTGAACGAGCGCGGGATGCCTTCGGACAGGTTACGGCCCTTGACTTCCATTTCCTTCACTTCCGAACCAGGGAAGGCCGAACCGATGGCCTTCTTGATGGCTTCGGCCGTCTGTTCGCCGATCAGCATGCCGTAGTTGCGGCGGATGTAGTTGACGATAGCTTCATCGAACTTGTCGCCGCCGACGCGCACGGAACCCTTGTAGACCATGCCGCCCAGCGAAATGATGCCCACTTCCGTCGTGCCGCCGCCGATGTCGACCACCATCGAGCCGGTCGCTTCGGACACGGGCAGGCCCGCTCCGATGGCCGCTGCCATCGGTTCTTCGATCAGGTACACCTGCGAGGCGCCGGCGCCGAGTGCCGATTCGCGGATCGCGCGGCGTTCCACCTGGGTCGAGCCGCACGGCACGCAAATGATGATGCGCGGCGATGGACGGAAGAATTTCGAGTCGTGCACCATGCGGATGAATTGCTTGAGCATCTGCTCGGTGACGGTGAAGTCGGCGATCACGCCATCTTTCATCGGACGAATCGCTTCGATATTGCCCGGCACCTTGCCCAGCATCTGCTTGGCTTCCTTGCCGACTGCCTGAATGGTCTTCTTGCCATTCGGACCGCCTTCCTGGCGGATGGCGACGACGGACGGCTCGTCCAGGACGATACCGAGGCCGCGTACATAAATAAGAGTGTTAGCCGTGCCCAAGTCAATGGCCAGATCGGTGGAGATGTACCTGCGTAAAAAACCAAACATGAGTGTCCTGTAGCGCATCGAGCTGCGCAAAAGCTGTTTATGGGGAGTTTCAAAGCGGGCGCTTTCAGGCACCCTGAAAATCCAAAAGGCGATTTTTCCGGGTTTCGCTTAGCGCTTGCGCAATCTTTTCTATGCTGCGGCAGCAGTCCATCAGCGCCGGCAACGCATTAACCCGCCATTCTACCTTATAATTTGAATGCGATTTGCTCAAAAACCATGGAAAAGTGCGACTCTTGCAGCCGCGAGTTACGCGGCATTCTTCGATTTTTGTGAGCAAAATAGCAGTAAATACCCGCGTTTTATCAAAACGCCAACTTAATACTAATGCGCGGCACTCCGCGCCATTCGCCATGTCCCTGACTCTATCCGACGTAAAACGCATCGCCCACCTGGCGCAACTTGAAATGGCCGACGAGCAGGCTGTCAATTCGCTGGAGCAATTGAACAAGATTTTCGCATTGGCCGAGCAAATGCAAGCCGTCAATACCGATGGCGTGGCCCCCCTGAGCCATCCGCTGGCCGCCCACATGGACAATATCGCCCTGCGCCTGCGCGAAGACGTCGCCACCGAGACGAATCGCCGCGACGACTACCAGGCTGTGGCGCCGAAGGTACAGGATGGCCTGTATCTGGTCCCGAAGGTCATCGAGTAACTGGCACCTGGCATAAGCTGCTGCGCGTCGCGATTTGCGGCCTCCGATGCTCACTGTGCAAAAGCACAGCACCGCTTCCCGGCCACAACCCACTTCCGCTCGCTACGCTTCTGTCAGGCGCTAGAACGGCGCAGTGCACGAATATCAACCTTGCCGAATAGAAAAAATAGAAACGCCATGCATACAAAATCCATCAAACAGCTGTCCACGCTTTTGCAGAACAAGGAAATTTCCGCCGTTGCACTGGCGACGCATTTCCTCGACCGCATCGAAGCGGACACCTCGAACGCCTTCTTGCACGTCGACCGTGCCCTGACCCTGGCGCAAGCGGCCGAAGCGGATGCCCGCATCGCCAACGGCACGGCCACGCCATTGACGGGCGTGCCGATCGCGCACAAGGATTTGTTCGTCACCAAGGGCTGGCGCACGACGGCCGGCTCGAACATGCTGGCCAACTACGCCAGCCCGTTTGACGCCACCGTGGTGGAAAAATTCCAGGCCGCCGGCATGGTCACCCTGGGCAAGGTCAACTGCGACGAGTTCGCCATGGGTTCCGGCAACGAGAACTCGGCCTTCGGCGCCGTGCAGAACCCGTGGGACAAGACGGCCGTGCCGGGCGGTTCCTCGGGCGGCTCGGCTGCCGCCGTGGCGGCCGGCCTGGCGCCAGCGGCCACCGGCACCGACACGGGCGGCTCGATCCGCCAGCCTGCCGCTTTTTGCGGCATCACCGGCATCAAGCCGACCTATGGCCGCGTCTCGCGCTTCGGCATGATCGCCTTTGCCTCGTCTCTGGATCAGGGCGGCCCGATGGCCCGCTCGGCCGAAGACTGCGCCCTGCTCCTGAGTGCCATGGCCGGCTTCGACGAGCGCGACTCGACCAGCCTGTCGCCGGAACAGGGCGGCGTGGCGGAAGATTTTTCGCGCAGTCTTGATGAACCCCTCACGGGATTGCGCATCGGCGTGCCGCGCGAGTATTTCGGCGAAGGCCTGGCCAAGGACGTGGAAGCGGCCGTGCGCGGCGCGCTGGCGCAGTATGAAAAGCTGGGCGCCACCCTGGTCGACATCTCGCTGCCGAACACCGCCCTGTCGATTCCCGCCTACTACATGATCGCCCCGGCAGAAGCATCGTCGAACCTGTCGCGCTACGACGGCGTGCGCTACGGCCACCGCGCTAGCGAGTACAAGGACTTGCAGGATATGTACAAGAAGTCGCGCGCCGAAGGCTTCGGTCCCGAAGTGCAGCGCCGCATCATGGTCGGCACCTACGTGCTGTGCCACGGCTACTACGACGCCTACTACCTGAAGGCGCAAAAGATCCGCCGCCTGATCGCGCAGGATTTTGACGCTGTGCTGAATGGCCCGAACGCCGTCTGCGACGTCATCATGGGACCGGTTGCGCCAACAGTCGCCTGGGACCTGGGCGACAAGACGGATGACCCGGTAGCGAACTACCTGGCCGACATCTACACCCTGTCGACCAGCCTGGCCGGCCTGCCCGGCATGTCGATCCCGTGCGGCTTTGGCGAAGGTGAAAAGAACGGCAAGCGCCCCGTCGGCCTGCAAATCATCGGCAATTATTTTGGCGAAGCCAGGCTGCTGAACGTGGCCCACCAGTACCAGCTGGTGACGGACTGGCATACGCGCGCTCCAGGCAACGCAACTGCCGGCATCTAAGAACACACGCGCCGCCCAGGCGGCGCCAACAAAAATAAGCGAGAACACTATGCAATGGGAAGTCGTCATCGGTCTTGAGAACCACGTGCAGCTCACGACCGAATCCAAAATTTTCAGCGGTTCGCCGATCAAGTACGGCGCCGAAGCCAACACGCAGGCGAGCCCCGTCGACCTGGCCCTGCCAGGCGTGCTGCCCGTGATGAACAAGCAGGCCGTCGACCGCGCGATCCGTTTTGGTTTGGCCGTGGGCGCCACCGTGGCGCCGCACTCGGTCTTCGCGCGCAAGAACTATTTTTATCCGGATTCGCCGAAAGGCTACCAGATCAGCCAGTTCGAGGACCCCGTCGTCATCGGCGGCGCCCTGACCTTCGGCTACGAAAAGGATGGCGAGTTCGTCACCAAGACGGTCAACCTGACGCGCGCCCACCTGGAAGAAGACGCCGGCAAATCCCTGCACGAAGACTACGCGGGCATGAGCGGCATCGACTTGAACCGCGCCGGCACGCCGCTGCTGGAAATCGTCTCGGAACCGGAAATCCGCAGCGCCGCCGAAGCCGTGGCTTACGCCAAGGCGCTGCACTCGCTGGTCATGTGGCTGGGCGTTTGCGACGGCAACATGCAGGAAGGCTCGTTCCGCTGCGACGTCAACGTGTCCGTGCGCCCCGTCGGCCAGAAGGAATTCGGCACCCGCTGCGAGATCAAGAACCTGAACTCCTTCCGCTTCATCGAAGAAGCCGTGCACGTCGAAGTGCGCCGCCAGATCGAGCTGATCGAAGACGGCGGCAAGGTCGTGCAGGCGACGCGTTTGTACGATCCGGACCGCAAGGAAACACGCGAAATGCGCAGCAAGGAAGACGCGCAGGATTACCGCTACTTCCCGGACCCTGACCTGCCGCCGCTGGTCATCTCGCAAGCGTGGATCGACACGGTCAAGGCCTCGATGCCGGAACTGCCTGCCGCCATGCGCGCCCGTTTCATCAGCGAATACGCGTTGCCGGACTACGATGCGCTGGTGCTGACGCAATCGAAAGCCATGGCCACCTACTTCGTTGCCGTGGTCGACAAGGCCGGCAAGGAAAACGCCAAGGTCGCCGCCAACTGGCTGATGGGCGACGTGGCGTCGACCCTGAACCGCGAAGGCGTGGACCTGGACGACGCTCCCGTCTCCGCCGCGCAGCTGGCCGCCATGCTCAAGCGCATCGCCGACGGCACCATCTCGAACAAGGCGGCAAAGGAAGTCTTCGCCGGCATGTGGGAAGCAAAATCGAACGACGAGAACCTGGTCGATACCATCATCGACGCCAAGGGCCTGAAGCAGATCTCGGACTCGGGCGCGCTGGAAGCCATCGTCGATGAAGTGCTGGCGGCCAACGCCAAGTCGGTGGAGCAGTACCGCGCCGGCAAGGAAGCGGCCATCAACGCGCTGATCGGCCAGGCCATGAAAGCGTCCAAGGGCAAGGCCAACCCGGCCCAGCTGACGGAACTGCTGAAGGCCAAGCTGGCGGGCTAATTTTTCACCGCCCCCAAAAAAAAGACGCTGCGGCGTCTTTTTTTTCGCCTGCCGGCTTTACTCATAAACAAGCTTGTCTAGGTTTTACAGCATGGCTGACAGGCATTTATACAACATTGAAAATTAAAGTATACATTTTTGTCTACAAGGTTTACGCTAGCCATATTGAACTTCAGGCAAGAGGAAAACCGCATGGCCAAGACATCCGACATCCCGAAACCGACGGCGGCCGAACTCGATCTGCTGCAGACGCTGTGGCCGCTGGGCGCCGCCACGGCCAAGCAGGTGCACGAGGCGATGGCGCTGGCCAAGCCGGCCATCACCTACGGCACCGTGCTGCGCCTGATGCAGATCATGCATACCAAGGGCTTGCTGATCCGCGACGAAAGCCAGCGCTCGCACGTGTATGCGCCAGCGCAGGCGCAGGACAGCCTGCAGACCAATCTGCTCAAGGAACTGATGCAGAAAGCCTTCGCCGGTTCCGCCAAGGCGCTGGTGCTGGCGGCGCTGCGCACGGGCGTGTCGCGCGCCGAACGCGAAGAAATTGAAAAGATGCTCAAGGACGATCAGTCATGAACGGCTTCGTGCAGGCCCTTGGCTGGACCCTGCTGCACTTCCTGTGGCAGGGCATCCTGATCGGCTGCGCCACGGCGCTGGCCTGGGCCGCCCTGCGCAATGCCCGTCCGGAGGCGCGTTATGCGCTCGGCTGCGGCGCCCTGCTGGCCTGCCTGTGCTGGCCCCTGGTGGGACTGTCTCTGCGCCTGGCCAGCGGCGACGCGGCCAGCCCCGCATTTGCCGGCCCCCGGCTCTCCACAACGCTGCTGCCCCCCGACGGCTTGCCCGGCCTGCACACGGCGCTGAGCGTCATCGTCAGCGTCTGGGCGCTGTGTGCCGCCGTACTGGCCTTGCGCATGGCGCTGGGCATGCTGTGGATAGCACGCAGCGCCAGCCAGTCCGGCGCCACGCATACGGCATGGCAAACACGCCTGGCGCAGATGACGCAAGCGGCGGGCGTGACGCGGGCCGTGCGGCTGCGCGTGCTCGATGGTATCGCCAGCCCTGTCACGGCCGGCATCTGGCGCCCCGTGGTGCTGGTACCCGCCGCGCTGATCACGGGCATGCCGCCCGACTTGCTCGCTGCGCTGCTGGCACACGAGCTGGCGCACATCCGCCGCCACGATTACTTGGTCAACCTGCTGCAAAACGCCATCGAGGCGCTGCTGTTCTTCCACCCTGCCGTCTGGTGGATTTCACGCGGCGTGCGCCTGGAACGCGAACATATTGCAGATGATTTCGCAGCAAGACAACTGGGCGAACCGCGGCGTCTGGCTCTTGCACTCTCGGAACTGGAACGTCTCCAGTTCTCAACCCACCACCTGGCCCAGGCGGCCAACGGAGGAGATCTTATGTCACGTATCAAACGATTGCTGCGCCCCGCACCACCGACCCTGAACTGGAAGGCGGCCGTGCCGCTGCTGGCACTGGCGGGCGCTTGCCTCGGCATCTATGGCCAGGCTGTCGCTTCTGCCAGCGCACCGGTACTGGAGCGCCGCCCCATCATCGACTTTAGCGTCTGCGGCAAACCCGTCTACCCGGCCGCATCGCTGCAGGCGAAGGAAGTGGGCACGGTCAACATGTCCTTTGATGTCGATGCCACCGGCAAGGTGCAAGGATCGAGCGTGGTCAAAAGCAGCGGCCATCCGGCCCTCGACGAGGCGGCGCGCACCGGCATTGCCAAGTGCACGTTCAAGCCGGCCCTGGCTGGCGGCAAGCCGGTCAGCGCCAGCGTCAAGGTGCAATACGTCTGGCGCCTGAACTAATGTCTGTGCGGCGGCAGCGCGGCAGCGCTGCCGCCGCCCACTTGCGGGTATGATCATGGATTCTTCCACGCACCCGTGAACACGCCATGAACAAGATCAAAACCGGCCTGGTCGGCTACGGCTTTGCCGGCTCCACCTTCCACGCTCCCGTCCTGTCGGCCATCGACGCCCTGGAACTGACGGCCGTCGCCTCCAGCAAGCCGGAACTCGTGCACAAGGATTGGCCGCAGGCCACCGTGTATGCGCAACCGGCGCAGCTGTTTGCCGATCCATCGATCGAACTGGTGGTCATCGCCGCGCCCAATGAAGCCCATTACAGCCTGGCGCTGGCTGCCCTGCAGGCGGGAAAACACGTGGTGGTGGACAAGCCCTTCACCATTTCCAGCCTGGAGGCGCAGAGCCTGATCGCGCTGGCGCAAGAACGCAAGCTGGTGCTCAGCGTGTACCACAACCGCCGCTGGGATGGCGATTTCCTGACCCTCAAAACGCTGCTGGCGCAGGGCACCTTGGGCCGCATCGCCAGCGTCGAATCGCATTTTGACCGCTTCCGCCCCGAGATCCGCCAGCGCTGGCGCGAGTCCGCCGCACCGGGCGGCGGCTTGCTGTACGACCTGGGACCGCACATGCTGGACCAGGCCACGCAGCTGTTCGGCATGCCGGAAAAACTGTACGCCGACATCGCCCTGCAGCGCGATGGCGCGCAAGCTGTCGACTACATGCACATCGTTTTGTACTATGACCGGCTGCGCGTGGTGCTGCAGGCCGGCTGCCTGGTGAAGGCGCCGACGGCGCGCTTCGCCGTGCATGGCGACAAGGGCAGTTTCGTGAAATTCGGTCTCGATCCGCAGGAAGATGCATTGAAGGCGGGCGGCAGGCCGGGCCAGGCCGGCTGGGGCGTCGATCCCGTGCGCGGTGCGCTGCACCTGGGTACGCAGCCGGATGGCCAGTTCTCGCACCTGGACATGCAGGCCGGCCGCTACCAGGATTTTTACCAGGGCATGGCCGATGCCATCCGTCATGGCGCAGCGGCGCCCGTGGCAGCCGAAGATGCGGCGGCGACGATACGCCTGATCGAACTGGCCCTGCAAAGCGCCGCCGAGGGCCGCGTGCTCGCGGTGCGCTGACGGTATGACAGCTGGCCGGACTCAGTTGATGACGAAGGCCAGCACCACGGCGCCCAGCGCCAGCATGGCCAGGCCGCAAATGAACACCAGCTCGCCCCACCATTCGTAGCGCAGGCACGACTGGCCGGGGCGCAGCGACAAAAAGGACAGCACGGCGCTGACAAGAAACACGATGGCGTCGACGGCCAGCAGCTTGTCGATCACCACCCGCACGTCGCCACGCGGCGCCAGGTGGCCGATCGACAGCACGGTCATGCATACGCCGATCATCGTCGCCGAAGTGGGCAGGATATGTGCCGACAAGCCGCGCGCCGGCAGGCCCCGTTCGGGCACCTTGCCGTCGCCTGGCATCAGGATTGGCCCTGGTTCGTTCCCGCCGGCCAGACCAGCTCCACGCGCGCGGAACTGCCCGCCTTGATTTGCACCTTGCGTTCCAGGGTCTTGCCCACCAGGGTAGCGCGCAGGCTGTAGCTACCCGGCGGCAATTTCGCCAGCAGGAAGGGGCCGCTGGCTGTCGTTTCCAGCACCGGTACGCCCTTGGCATCGCGGATCTCCAGCTTCACGTCGGAGGCAAATTCCGCCTTGCCCGCCGCCTGCACGGAAAACACCAGGCTCAATGGCCAATGCCGGCTGGCGCCCTTGATGGCCGTCGATTCCTCGAGGCCGATGCCGCCGCTCAGGTATTCCACCGCCCCGCTCTTCTGCACGGGCGGCAGGGCGCTGTCGGTCTGCGCGTGGGCGCTGCTCGCCAGCAGGAATCCCGCCGTGAACATCGCCGCCATCAAGCCCGGGATACCGCGTCTGTTTGGTGCCATCTCACTCTCCTTGCGTTGATTGAATCAAGATAGGAAGCGCAGCTTAAACAGGACTTAGACCCACATCAGCGCCGGCGCATGGCCTCGGCGATCTTCTGGTCCGTCTTGTACTGGCTCAGTGCATACACGGCCCAGATCGTGGCTGGCAGCCAGCCGATCACGGTAATTTGCAGGATCAGGCAAATGATGCCGGCGATCGGACGACCGATCGTGAAAAAGGTCAGCCAGGGGAGTATCAGGGCAATCAGCAAGCGCATCGTTCGTTCCTTCAGTATGCCCCAGTGCCGCGGGGTCCGGGCCGGCATGCGCCGGCGGTCAATTCAGTCAGGTCGATTATAGCGATACCCGGCACCTCAAGCTGCCGCTGGCGCCAGCAGTTTCTCCATCCAGGCCAGGATGGCGGCAAAAATCGTGTCGCGGTTCACTTCATTGAAATTCTCGTGGTAGTTGGCCGGATAAAAATGGTAGTCGAGCAGGCCGTCGGGCACGCTGCGCAGCATGCTTTCCGTGGCGCGGCTGTTGGCCAGCTTGTCGTCGCCCGCCACCACGGCGAACAGGGGGAAGCGCCAGCCGGACAAGCCGCCGGCCAGCTCCTTTTGCGCCGATGTCAGGGCGTGGGCAAAGCGCACCGACGCTTCGCTGGCGCGGATGCCATCGCGCTCGTCCTGGAAATGGCGCGCCGTGATGGTCTGGTCGTGCGTCAGCAGCATGGTCAGATTTCCCAGCGGGACCTTCATCGTGGGAAAGCGCCTGGCCAGCCAGCCCGACAGCATTTGCAGCACCTTCGGCACGGGGATCGCATTCACGTAATACGGCGACGACAGAATAAAACCCTTGATGGCCGGGTCGCCCGCGAAACGCCGCAGCCCCAGGTGCGTGGCGATCAGGCCGCCCATGGAGTGGCCCATGACGAAAATTGGCAGGCCCGGATACGCGGCCTTGACCCAGGCGAGGAACAGTTCCGCGTCGTCAAGGAAGGCCTCGAACGAGGGAATGTCGACCTTGCGCTTGCCATCGTGGCCCACCATGTCGAAGCTGACCGTGGCGATGCCGTGCTGGCGGAAGTACAGCGCCGGCGTGACGTAGTCGCCCGCATGCGCCATGCCGCCGTGGATCGCCAGAATCACCGCGCGTGGCTGCCGGGGTGCTGGCGGCTGCCAGATGTGGATGGGCCGCTCGACCTGGTCGCTGCACAGCAGGCTGGCCATCTTGTCTTCAGAAAAACGCATCGCTGCTCCTGTCATGCCCTGTCACGCCTTCAGATGTTCGATCAACTGGCGCGCGTACAGGGGTAGTTCACTGAACTGGCGTACGCAGATGGTGAGATTGCGTACCGACCAGGGATCGGATAATTCCATGCAGCGCAGCGCCATCGTCTGCTGGCAGCGGTTTGCCGCCGCCAGCGGCACCACGCTCACGCCCACGCCGCTGGCCACCATGCGGCAGACGGCATCGAAGCTGCGCAGGCGCACGCGCACCTTCAAGGGGCGGCCCAGGCGCGCCGCGTGCATGCCCAGGTACTGCTGCATCGCGCTGTCGTCGGCCAGGCCGATGAAATCGTGATCGAGCACGCTGGCAAAATCGACGACGCCATCCTGGCCCAGGGCGCGGTGATGCACGCCATCGGCCGCCGCGATCGCCACCAGCCGGTCGGGGCGGAACAAAAAAGTCTGCAAGCCGCGCATGTCGACCGAATCGGAAACGATGCCCATGTCGGCCAGTCCTTCCGAGACGGCCTTGACGATATCGTAACTGAGACGCTCTTCCAGGTCGATGGTCAGGTTCGGATGGCGGTCGAGAAAAGCACCGAGCGCCTCGGGCAAAAATTCGCTGAGCGCCGCCGTATTGCACAGCAAACGCAGCTGCCCCTTCAGGCCGCGCGCAAATTCGCCCAGCTCGCCGCGCATTTTCTCCATTTGTATGAGCACCAGGCGCGCGTGATGCAGCAGGGTCTGGCCCACCGGCGTCGGTTCCACGCCGCGCCGTCCGCGCAGCAGCAGCGGCATGCCCAGCATCTCTTCCATGCCGCGCACGCGCGCGCTGCTCGACGCCAGCGCCAGATGGCTGCGCGCGGCGCCCGCCGTCAGGCTGCCCGCTTCCACCACATTCACAAACAGCTGCAAGTCGACCAGATCAAAGCGCATGGCGCCCTCCTTTTCCGCATCTTTCCAGCCTTCGCTTTTTACATAGGCTGACTCAGGATAATCCATCTTGGCGAAATCGCGCGCGGCGCGCAAAATCCATGCAAATTTACTCTGACATAAAAAGATGGACACTTCATTTTTGCTGGCCGTCGGTGCCAGCTTCATCGTAGCTGGCTTCGTCAAGGGCGTAGTTGGACTGGGGCTGCCGACCGTGGCCATGGGCACGCTCAGCCTCGTCATGGCGCCCGTGCAGGCGGCGGCACTGCTGATCGTGCCATCGATGGTGACGAATCTCTGGCAACTGGCGGCCGGCCCCGGCCTGCGTGCCTTGCTGCGGCGCCTGTGGCCCATGCTGGCCGCCGTCATGGCCGGCACCCTGGCGGGCGGCGCCCTGCTGCCGAAGGATGGCGGCGCCTGGCCCGTCGTCGCCCTGGGCGTGGCGCTGATGCTGTATGCGCTGGCCGGCCTGTTTTCGCTGCAGCTGCGCGTGCCGGCACGCCACGAAGCGTGGCTGGGTCCCGTGATGGGCGCCGCGACAGGCCTGGTAACGGCCGCCACCGGCGTGTTCGTGATCCCCGCCGTACCGTATCTGCAGGGACTGGGCCTGGCGCGCGACGCGCTGATACAGGCGCTGGGCCTGGCGTTTACCGTCTCGACCGTGGCACTGGCGGCCAGCCTGGCCCTGCACGGCGACTTCAGCCTCGGCGCGGCCGGTGCGTCCGCGTATGCGCTGCTGCCGGCCCTGGCCGGCATGCTGGCCGGTCAATGGCTGCGCGGGCGCATCTCGCAGCAGGTGTTCAAACGGTGCTTTTTTGTCGGGCTGTTCGCCCTGGGCCTGCATTCGGCGTTGAAACCATGGCTGGCTTGATGCAGATTGATTGGCACGGCGATCACGCCTTGTGCGCATGGATCGATGGCCAGCAGGTGGCCATGCTCGACATCACCAGGCATGCGCATGGCGTGGGAGTAAATATGCTGTTCGTGAAACCGCCTTTCCGGCGGCGCGGCATCGGCGGGGCGCTGCTGCGGCGCTTGTTGCACGATCATCCGTCGGCCAGCGCCGCCTGCAGCGACCCGCGGCTGCGGGCACTGCTGGAAAATACGACGGTTTAAAGTGCTCAGGGCAAGGCGCAGCGCGGCAGACAGCACGCTAGTGCGGCAACGCGCTGCAACGCCGCCATGGCTACTTTAAATACCGTAGCGCGCGCGGTAGGCGGAAACGGCTTCCTTGTGCTGCAGCAGGTCCGGATCGGTGCCAGCGCCGTTCAGGTAGCCGAACAGATCGTCCAGGTTGCCGATCGAAATGACGGGAATGCCGTACTGTTTCGACACTTCCTGCACCGCCGAACTTGGCGACAGCTGGCCATCCGGGCCGGAACGCTCCATGCGGTCCAGGGCGATCAGCACGGCGCAAGGCTCGGCGCCGGCGGCGCGGATCATGTCCACCGATTCGCGCACCGAGGTGCCGGCCGAGATCACATCGTCAATGATGACGACTTTGCCATGCAGCTTGGCGCCGACGATGGTGCCGCCTTCGCCATGGTCCTTGGCTTCCTTGCGGTTGAAGGCGAACGAGGTATTGCGGCCCTTGCCAGCCAGCGCCACGGCGGTGGCCGACGCCAGGGTGATGCCCTTGTAGGCGGGACCGAACAGCATGTCGAACTCCACGCCCGAGTCGAGCAGGGTCTGCGCGTAGAACTGCGCCAGCTCGGCCAGGGTGGCGCCGTCATGGAACAGGCCCGCATTGAAGAAGTACGGCGATTGACGCCCGGCCTTGGTGGTGAACTCGCCGAACCGCAAGACTCCCTTGGATACTGAAAACGCGATAAACTGCTGGCGTAAATTATTCACATTAGCCTCATTTTTTAAAAGTGCCTGTATTTTAATCCGCGCGCACCGGCGAGACAATCGCCATGCCGCGCCCGCCGGCCCCGTCCAGCGCCCTTTTCACTTTCTATCTATGCCAAAAATTATCTCCGCCAATCTGAACGGCATCCGTTCCGCCGCCAAAAAAGGCTTTTTCAACTGGATGGGCACGCAAACGGCCGATTTCATCTGCGTGCAGGAATTGAAGGCGCAGCTGCCCGACATGACGCCGGAATTCCTCAATCCGCACGGCTACCACGGCCATTTCCACTACGCCGAGAAAAAAGGCTATTCGGGCACGGGCGTGTACAGCAAGGTGGAACCGGACGCCGTGCACATCGGCTTCGGCAGCCCGGAATTCGATGCCGAAGGCCGCTATGTGCGCTGTGATTTTGGCAAGCTGTCCGTCATTTCCGTGTACTGCCCGTCCGGTTCTTCCGGCCCGGAACGCCAGGAAGCCAAGTTCCGCTTCATGGAACTGTTCCTGCCGCACCTGCTGGAACTCAAGGCGCTGGGCCGTGAAGTGGTCATCTGCGGCGACTGGAATATCGCCCACCACGAAATCGACCTGAAGAACTGGAAAGGCAACAAGAAAAATTCCGGCTTCCTGCCCGAGGAACGGGCCTGGCTGACGCGCGTCTTTGACGAAGTGGGCTTTGTCGACGTGCACCGCGGCCTGGACAAGCGCGAAGACCAGTACACGTGGTGGAGCAACCGCGGACAAGCCTACGCGAAGAACGTCGGCTGGCGCATCGACTACCACGTCGCCACGCCCGGCATCGCCGCCCAGGCGCATACGGTCAGCGTTTACAAGGACGAGCGTTTTTCCGACCATGCACCGTTGATCATCGATTACACGATCAAGGGCTGATCTTTGACACGTCGCGGGTGGTGTCGGCTTACGCGCTTCGCGCTATAAGCCGACCTACGCCTGCTCTACCGTAGGTCGGATCAGGTGGGGCCGCCGAGGCCGCAGGGCCGTAATCCGACAACATTGTTGGCCGCGCCAGTGGTGGCGTCGGATTACCCGAGCGTGCGCCGGCTTTCGAAATGCCGCGCCTCGCCCGTCAAAGGGTCGATGAAATCGATGGCCCGCGCCAGCAGCTGCAAGGGCTGCGACATGTCGTCGTCCTTGCACGGCCGCGCCACGGGATAAAACGCATCGTTGACGATGGGGATGCCCAGCGACGCCAGGTGCACGCGCAGCTGGTGCTTGCGGCCCGTGTGCGGATGCAAGCGGTACAAATTCACGTCGCCGCGCCGCTCGATCACGTCGATGACGGTTTCCGAATTGGCGTCGCCCTCTTCCTCGCGCATGAGGAAAAACTTGTCGCCGTCCACCATGCGGCTGCGATATGTAAACGGGAAATCACGGCCCGCCAGCGCGGGTGCCAGCGCCTCGTACGTCTTGTGCACTTCACGGCGCTGGAACAGTGACTGGTAGGCGCCCCGGCTGGCCACCTGGCGCGAAAAAATCACCACGCCGGCCGTTTCGCGGTCGAGGCGGTGGATCGGCGTCAGGTCAGTGCTGTCGAATTTTTTCTTCAGGCGCGTCAGCAGGGTCTCCTGCACGAAGCGCCCGCCCGGCGTCATCGGTAAAAAATGCGGCTTGTCGACCACCAGCAGGTGCTCGTCCTGGAACAGGATGGCTTCCTGGAAGGGAATCGGCGTTTCCCGCTCCAGCTCGCGGTAATAAAAAATGCGCATGCCGCGCCGGTACGCGCTGTCCGGGCCCAGCACGGTGCCGTCGCCACTGACCACTTCACCGCGCGCCATGCGGTCCTGCCATTGCGCGGCGCTGATCTGCGGATAGCGTTCGACAAGGAAGGCCAGCATGCCGGACCATTGCCCTTCCGGCAGCCACAGGTAGCTGGGGGCGACGCCATCGCGCATGGGCAACGGTGCGGCGGTGTGGCGGCTGGACATCCTAGCGCTGCGCGATCGCGGTGCTGCGGTACGGCGGCAAGGCGTTCACGCTGACGCCCTTGCTGCGCGCGTACAGCGGCAGCACTTGCGCCATGTGGCTGTTCATCTGCGAGATGCGGTACTTGCCCGACGGGTGCGTCGAGAGGAATTCCGGCGGCGCGCCCTTGCTCACTGCCGCCATTTTCTGCCACAGCACCACGCCGGCGCGCGGGTCGAAGCCGGCACGCGCTGCCAGATCCATGCCGATCAGGTCCGCTTCGCGTTCGTCGTCGCGCGAGAATTTCAGCATCACGCCCTGCGCCGCCATATTGGTGGCGGTGCTGGTGATGCTTGGGTCGACGCCGAGCCAGGCCGACAGGCCGGCGCCGGCCAGCTTGGCGCCCACGGCGGCCAGGTTGCCCTTGCCCGCCTGCGCCTGCGAGTGTTCGCGCAGCGCGTGCGAGATTTCATGGCCCATGACGATGGCCACCTCGTCGTCGGTCAGATTCAGCTTGGTGATGATGCCGCTGTAAAAAGCGATCTGCCCGCCCGGCATGCAAAAGGCGTTGACCTGGTCGGAATTGAGCAGGTTGACTTGCCAGTTCCAGCTGGCCGCCGCCTCGTTCCAGCGCGTGGCGAACGGGATGATGCGCTGGGCGATGGCGCGCAAGCGTTTGACTTGCGGGTCGCTGTCGGGCACCAGCGCATTTTTTTCTTTCGCCTCGTTGACCAGCTGCGTGTATTGCTGCTTCGACTGTTCATTGAAATCGGCGCCGCCGGCAAAGATGCGCGAAGTCGACAAAGGACGCACCTTGATGCCATCCTGGACCGTCGCCTGCTGGGCGTGGACGGACAGGGGCGCCAGCGCGGTAGCCGCGCACAGGCTGGCCAGGGCGGCGTAACGTTTAAGGGATATTGGTGCCATTGGCAGACCTCCATGGAGCGATTTTAGGCAGCATCATCATGGCCGGGAAGGCCAGGAAGAAGCAGACGATGAAAAAGGAAAACCAGCCCAGCTCGGCGACGAGAAAACCCACCGAGGCGTTGATCAGGGTGCGCGGCACGGCGCTCAGGCTGGAAAACAGCGCGTATTGCGTGGCCGTGTAGCGCGGGTCCGTGGTGCGCGACAGGAAGGCGACAAAGGCGGCCGCGCCCAGGCCCAGGCTGGCAAAGGACTCGAAACCGATCACGGCGCTGAGCAGCATGGTATTTGCCCCCACCTGCGCCAGCCAGGCGAATCCCAGAATGGCGATCGCCTGCAGCGCGCCGAAGACCCACAGGCCGCGGTTGATGCCCAGCTTGAGCATCCACACGCCGCCCACCACGCCGCCGGCCAGGCTGGCCCAGAACCCCGTGGTGTTGGCGGCCAGGCCGATCTGCGTCATGCTAAAACCCAGGTCGAGATAAAACTTCGTCGCCAGCGCCGTGGCCATGCTGTCGCCGATCTTGTAGAGTAATACGAAGGCGAGGATCCACATTGCGTTACGCCAACCATCGCGCGCGATGAATTCCTGGAACGGCAGGATGATCGCTTCGCGCATGGTCTTCGGCGGCGAGCCGTAGACGGTGGGTTCCCGGATCAGCAAGGTGCACACAAGACCCGGCAGCATGAAGGCGGCCGTGATCCAGAACACGGGCTGCCACGGCATGCGGTCGGCCAGGATCAGCGACAGCGCGCCCGGTACCATGCCCGCCACTTTATACGCGTTGACGATGACGGCCGCGCCCAGTCCCTGCTCGTTGTCGCTGAGGATTTCGCGCCGGTAGGCGTCGATGACGATGTCCTGGCTGGCCGACAGAAAGGCCACGCCGCCGGCGGCAGCGGCGATCAGGCCGATCTGCGTGAGCGGATCCAGCATGCCCATGGCGCCGATGGAAAAGAACAGCGCCACTTGCGTGAGCGCCATCCAGCCGCGCCGGCGTCCCAGGCCCAGGATGCTGTAGCGGTCCATCAGGGGTGCCCACAGGAATTTCCAGATATACGGGAACTGCACCAGGGCGAACAGCCCCAGCGCTTTCACATTCAGGCCCGACTTGGCCAGCCATGCCTGCAGCAGATACAGCAGGATGAACAGGGGCAAACCGGAACTGAAGCCCAGCACCAGCACGGCCAGCATGCGGCCGTTGGCATACGAGCGCCAGCCTGGCGCCGGGCTTGCGTTCATCAATGCACCGCTTTTTTACGCAGGCGGAAGACGGCCAGGTCGCCGCGCAGGTTCGGCAGCACGGAGACCATTTTGCCTTCGGCCAGGGCCACGCATTCGATCACTTCCAGGCCGCATTCCTCGGCCAGTTCGCGGAAGTCGTTGATGGTGGCGCAGCGCACGTTGGGCGTGTCGTACCACTGGTAGGGCAGCGATTTGGACACGGGCATGCGCCCTTTCAGCAGCGCCACGCGGTGCGGCCAGTAGGCGAAGTTCGGGAACGAGACGATGGCCTCGGCGCCCACGCGCACGATGTCGCGCAACAGCGGCTCGACTTGCTTCATCATCTGCAGCGAGGACAGGCACAGCACCGTGTCGAAGCTGTTGTCGCCAAAGATGGCCAGGCCCTTTTCCATGTCCTGCTGGACCACGTTGACGCCGCGCTGCGTGCTGGCCAGTACCTTGTCGTCGGCGATCTCGATACCATAGCCGCTGCACTCCTTGTCGCTTTGCAGGTACTGCAGCATCACGCCGTCGCCGCAGCCCACGTCCAGCACATGCGCATTGTCCGGCACCCAGTGGGCGATGAAGGCCAGGTCGGGGCGCAGGGCGCTCAATTCGTCAAAAGTCATGCGATCTCCTTCGCGCCCTGGCGGACGGCGGTGTTCTGTACGGCGGCGGACGTGCCCGCAGCGATGTCGTTCCATACCTGGCCATAGTAGGCGCGCACCATGTTCATATAGCGCGGGTCTTCCAGCAGGAAGGCATCATGGCCGTGCGGCGCGTCGATCTCGGCATACGTCACCTGGCGGCGGTTGCAGACGAGCGCTTCGACGATCTCGCGGCTGCGCTCGGGCGAAAAGCGCCAGTCGGTGGAGAACGAGGCGAGGAAGAACTTCGCTTTCGTGCCCGACAGGGCCTTGGCCAGGTCGCCGCCATGCGCGCGCGCCGGATCGAAATAGTCGAGCGCCTTGGTGATCAATAAATACGTGTTGGCGTCGAAGTATTCGGAGAACTTGTCGCCCTGATAGCGCAGATACGATTCGATCTCGAAGTCGATGCCGAAGCCGAACTTGTAGTCACCCGTCTGCGCCGCGTCGCGCAGCTTGCGGCCGAATTTCTCGGCCATGTCGTCATTCGACAGATACGTGATGTGGCCCACCATGCGCGCCACGCGCAAGCCGTTCTTCGGCACCACGCCATGTGCATAAAAGTCGCCGCCACGGTAGTCGGGGTCGGACAGGATGGCCTGGCGCGCCACGTCGTTGAAGGCGATGTTTTGCGCCGACAGCTTGGCCGTCGAGGCGATCACCACGCAGTGGCGCAGGCGCTCGGGGAACATGATGCTCCACGCCAGCGCCTGCATGCCACCCAGCGAACCGCCCATCACGGCGGCGAACTGGGTGATGCCCAGCTCGTTGGCCAGGCGCGCCTGCGCGCTGACCCAGTCTTCCACCGTGACGACGGGGAAGCTGGCGCCATATGGCTTGCCGGTGGCGGGATTGGTGTGCATGGGGCCCGTCGAGCCGAAGCAGGAGCCCAGGTTATTGACGCCGATGACAAAGAATTTATTGGTGTCGAGCGGCTTGCCGGGACCGACCATATTGTCCCACCAGCCCGTGCTTTTCGGCTCGTCCGCATACACGCCGGCCACGTGGTGCGAGGCGTTCAGGGCGTGGCAGACCAGCACCGCGTTCGATTTGTCGGCGTTCAGGGTGCCGTAGGTTTCATACATCAACATATAGTCCTGCAGCGATGCGCCGCTTTGCAGCTGCAGGGGTTCCGCAAAGTACATGGTTTGCGGTGAAACGATTCCAATGGATGACATGTGTGTCGGTTTATAAAGGGGGTGGCCCCACGGGCCATGGTCGATGCAGCACCGCGATGATAGGTGCTGCAACTTTAACACCAGGACACATCATGCCGCGCGCGATGTGTCCTGATGCTGTTGAAGTGACAGTTTACATGAGCTGCAGTTGCTGGACAGCTTCCGCGATCACATTTGGCTCCATCGAACGCATAATTTTGCGCATTTGTGGTGCGATCAGCCCCAGGTCGCTGTTGAGGATCTCTTGCTTGACCGCCAACAGTTGCGCCGGGTGCATGGAAAACTCGCGCAAGCCCATGCCCAGCAGCAAGCGCGTGAGCTTCACGTCGCCTGCCATCTCGCCGCAGACGGCCACGTCGATGCCCGCCTTGTGGCCGGCGGCGATCGTCATGGAGATCAATTGCAGCACGGCCGGATGCAGCGGATTGTACAAATGCGCCACTTCGTAATCGACCCTGTCGATGGCCAAGGTGTACTGGATCAGGTCATTCGTGCCGATCGACAGGAAATCCATGCGCTTGACGAACATGGGCAGCGCCAGCGCGGCGGCGGGAATCTCGATCATGGCGCCCACTTCGACGTCGTCGTCGAACTTGACGCCCTCCTCGCGCAGGCTGGCCTTGGCTTGCGCGATCATGGCCAGCGACTGGTCGATTTCGAAAGCATGCGCCAGCATGGGGATCAGGATGCGCACCTTGCCAAAGGCGGAGGCGCGCAGGATGGCCCGCAGCTGTGTCAGGAACAATTGCGGCTCGGCCAGGCAATAGCGGATGGCGCGCAGGCCCAGGGCGGGATTCAAGGCCGTATGGTCGGCCTGGTCGAGCGGCTTGTCGGCGCCGATGTCGAGCGTGCGGATGGTGACCACCCGGCCCTTCATCGACTGCACCGTGTTGCGGTAGGCCTCGAACTGCTCGTCCTCGGTGGGAATCTTGTGGGCACGCCCCATGAACAGGAATTCCGAGCGGAACAGGCCCACGCCGCTGGCGCCGGACTCCAGGGCGAACGGGCAATCCTCGGGCAATTCGATATTCGCCAGCAGAGTGATGGGCGTGCCGCACTTGGTGACGGCCGGCGTCTTTTTCAGCTTGCCCAGCTTTTTGCGCGCGCGCTGCATGGCCGTCTGGCGCTCGCGGTACTGCTCCAGCACCAGGGCGCTGGGGTTGGCGATGACCACGCCGGCGTCGCCATCGATGATCAGCCAGTCGTCCTGGTCGATCAGCATCGAGGCCTGCGACATGCCGACGGCGGCGGGAATATCCAGGCTGCGCGCGACGATGGCCGTGTGCGAGTTCTGTCCGCCCACGTCGGTGATGAAGCCGATGAAGGAGCGGTCGCGGAACTGCAGCATGTCGGCCGGCGAGATGTCGTGCGCGACAACGATCATCTGCGCCATCAATTCATCTTCGGCGGCCGCCTTGGGCAGCAGCTGTTCCGTGCCCAGCAAGACTTTCAACACGCGTTCGGCCACTTGCTGGATGTCGGCCTTGCGCTCGCGCAGATACGGGTCTTCGATTTCATCGAACTGCGCCGACAATTCATCGATCTGCGTCAGCAGCGCCCACTCGGCGTTGTAATGGCGCTTGCGGATGATGTCGAGCGGCGCTTCGGAAATCATCGGGTCGGACAGGATCAGCGCGTGCACGTCAATGAAGGCGCCCAGCTCCGTGGGCGCATCCTTGGGCAGTTCGTTCCACAGGGTTTGCAGTTCCTTGTGGACGGTGGCGATGGCGCTTTGCAGGCGCTGGACTTCGGCTTCGATCTGTTCCTGGGCGACCAGGTAATGTTTGACGTCAAGGGCGGCCGGCGCCAGCAGATGCGCGCGGCCAATGGCGATGCCGCGGGAAACCGGGATGCCGTGGAGCGTGAAAGATGCCATGGGTTGACCTGTCGGAATGCGGCTGCGGCTGCGTTCGGCGGGCATTACTCGCCTTCGCCAAACCTGTCATTAATCAGGGCGGTCAATGCATCGACACATGCCTGTTCATCATCGCCGTCCGCTTCCAGGGTCACTTTCGCGCCCTTTCCGGCGGCCAGCATCATCACGCCCATGATGGATTTGGCGTTGATGCGGCGCGCGTTGCGGGTCAGCCAGACATCGCTCTTGAACTTGGCGGCCAACTGGGTGAATTTGGCGGAAGCGCGTGCGTGCAGTCCCAGCTTGTTGATGATTTCGAGTTCTTTTTGAATCATTTTTGTATAGTCTCTATCCCTGAATGCACTGCGTTGATGACCGCCCTGGCCGATAAAATCCGCCGCCTTCAGGGCGGCGGCCATGATTGTTTCCCTACTCGCCCACGCGAATGCGGTTGTCGACGCGCACGGCGCCGCTCTGCGCGCCGGCCAGCGCCATCTCCACCACCACGTCAAGCGAGTCGCGGCGATAGGTGATGGCGCGCAGCAGCATCGGCAGGCTGATGCCGGCGATGACTTCCACGCGCCCCGCATCGGCCAGCTTGTTGCAGCAGTTCGATGGCGTGCCGCCCTTCACATCGGTAATCACCAGCACGCCGGAACCATCGTCAAGGCGGCAGATGGCTTCCGATGCCAGCTTTTGCACTTCGGCCAGGTCCTGGTCGGCGACGACGTCGATGGCTTCAAAGCGTTCCGTTGGCCCGCGAAACACATGCGCGCAGGCGGCGATGAAAGCCTGCCCCAGCGGTGCGTGTGTCATGAGCAAAATCCCTACCATATGCATTTCACCTTGTTATTGTTGCCGGTCGCCGCTTAACGCTGCTGCGTCTGCGCAACGCCATGCTCGACGGCGTCGATAAACATGGCGGCCACGTCAAAACCGGTCTGCTGCATGATTTCCTGGAAACAGGTCGGACTGGTGACGTTGACCTCCGTCAGGTAGTCGCCGATCACGTCCAATCCTACCAGCATCAGGCCGCGCGCGGCCAGGATTGGGCCCAGCTTTTCAGCGATTTCCAGGTCGCGCGCCGTCAATGGCTGCGCCACGCCCGTGCCGCCGGCGGCCAGGTTGCCGCGCACTTCGCCCGCTTGCGGGATGCGCGCCAGCGAAAACGGCACCGGTTTGCCGCCGATGACGAGGATGCGCTTGTCGCCCTTGACGATGTCGGCGATGAAGCGCTGCGCCATGATGGTCTGCGCGCCGTTCTCGCTCAAGGTCTCGATGATGGCGCCCAGGTTCAGGCCGTCGGCCTTGACGCGGAAGATGCCCGTGCCGCCCATGCCGTCGAGCGGCTTGAAGATGACGTCCTGGTGCTTGGCGTGGAAGGCGCGCAGGCGCGCTTCGTTCGACGTCACCAGGGTGGGTGAAGTGAATTCGGAAAACTGCGCGATGGCCAGCTTTTCATTGTTGTCGCGGATGGCGGACGGCTTGTTGAAGACGCAGGCGCCCTGCTTTTCCGCCAGTTCCAGCAGATACGTGCCGTACACATATTCCATGTCGAACGGCGGGTCCTTGCGCTCGATGATGGCGTCCAGCGCCGACAGCCGCACTTCTTCCGTGGAAACGACCTTGTACCAGTCGTGCTCGTCACCGGTCAGCTCGATGTGCTTGACCAGTGCCGTGACGATGCCCTCTTCCAGCGCCATATCCTTCTGTTCGAAGGCGTACACGGCGTGGCCGCGTCTGGCCGCCTCGCGCATCATGGCGAAGGTGGAATCTTTGTAAGTCTTGAAGCCTGCCAGCGGGTCGGCGAGGAATGCAATTTTCATGAGTCGGTCCAATCGGGGTGCCTGGGTAATGCCTGATTCTAGCCGAGATCGCCAGGCGGGGTTTTCAGCCCGCCCGGCAAGTCTCATTGGTGGCTCAATACACCTCGGGATTCGGGTCCGTGCGTTCCATTTCGAGCGACGCGGCCAGCAAGGCCAGGCGCGCCACCACGCCATACACGTAGAAGCGGTTCGGCGCGGCCGTGCCCGGCTTGGCCTTCAAGTCCGGCACGGCATGCTGCTGGGCAAAGGCCAGCGGCACGTACTGCGAGCCGGGCGCGTTCAGGTTCTGGTCCACGCCTTTTTCCGCGTGCACGCGGTAGAAGCCGCCCACCACGTAGCGGTCGATCATGTAGACGACAGGTTCGGCCACCGCATCCTTGATGCTTTCAAAGGTCGGCACGCCTTCCTGGATGATGACGTCGGTGACGACCTTGCCGTCCTTGACGATGGACATCTTATCGCGCTGCTTGCGCGACAGATCGCGCACTTCGCTGGCGTCGCGCACGGTCATGATGCCGGTGCCATACGTGCCCGCATCGGGCTTGACGATGACGAACGGCTTTTCCTTGATGCCGTATTCCTTGTATTTCTTGCGGATCTTGGCCAGCAGCACGTCGACGCTGGCGGCAAGCGCGTCTTCGCCCTCGCCTTCCTGGAAATTGACGTCGCTGCACTTGGCGTGGAAGGGGTTGAGCATCCACGGATCGACATCGATCATCTTGCCGAACTTTTTCACCACTTCATCGTAGGCCGTGTAGTGGTTGCTCTTGCGGCGCAAGGCCCAGCCCGCGTGCAAGGGCGGCAGCAGGCTTTGCTCATGGATATTTTGCAAGATATCGGGAATGCCATCCGACAAGTCGTTATTCAGCAGGATGGTGCACGGATCGAAATCCTTCAAACCCAGGCGACGGCCATTGTTCAGGCGCACGAGGGGTTCGATGACGAGCATGTTGCCGTCGGGCAGCGCCAACGGTGTCGGCTGGGTAATTTCCGGCGACCAGGAACCGAAGCGCACGTGCAAGCCCGTCTGGCGGAAGATCTGCATCAATCGCGCCACGTTCTGCAGATATTGCGGCGTGGTGTTGTGCAATTCCGGCACGATCAGCAAGTTGCGGGCGTCCGGGCAATACTTGTCGATGGCGGCCATGGCCGCTTGCACGGACAGGGGCAGCATTTCCGTGGCCAGGTTATGGAAACCGCCGGGGAACAGATTGGTATCGACGGGCGCCAGCTTGTAGCCGGCGTTGCGCAAATCGACTGAGCAATAGAAGGGCGGCGTGTGCTCTTGCCACTCCATGCGGAACCAGCGCTCAATGGCCGGCGTCGCGGCCAGAATCTTTTTTTCGAGGTCGAGCAGCGGTCCGGTCAGGGCCGTGACGAGATGGGGAACCATAGTTACATCCTTAAATTATGTGCAGTAATCGAAAAGCACACAGACTGCCGACTATATTACCGTGTAAGTACCCCAAATCGGGGCAAAAGCCTTGTTTTAAAGACCTTTTCCATTCGCATAACGAAAAAAAGGCGCCTCGATGAGGCGCCTTTTCAAGCAAAACAACGCTGGCACGCTACGCCGGGGGCGTCGGCGTGCCAGAAAATCAACACTTAACCATGATATGCCTGCTCGCCGTGGCTGGTGATATCGAGGCCTTCGCGCTCTTCTTCTTCCGGTACGCGCAGGCCGATGACGACGTCAACCAGTTTATAGGCGATGACGGAAACCACGGCCGACCAGATGATGGTGGTGCCGACAGCCTGCGCCTGCACCCACACCTGATGGCCGATCGAGTACGGGTCAGCCGACATCTTGTTGGTCACATAATCGAAGATGCCCTGGCCGCCCAGTTGTGGCGCGGCAAACACGCCCGTCAGCAAGGCACCGAGGATACCTCCCACGCCATGCACGCCGAACACGTCGAGCGAATCGTCGGCGCCGATCAGGCGTTTCAGGCCATTCACGCCCCACAGGCAGACGATACCGGCCAGCAAGCCGATGACCAGGCCGCCCATCGGGCCGACGAAACCGGCGGCCGGGGTGATCGCCACCAGGCCGGCAACGGCACCGGAAGCGCCGCCGAGCATGGAAGGCTTGCCCTTGGTGATCCACTCGCCGAAGACCCACGACAGGGTAGCGGCGGCCGTGGCCAGCAGGGTGTTGACGAATGCCAGGGCGGCAACGTCGCCCGCTTCCAGCGAGGAGCCGGCATTGAAACCGAACCAGCCCACCCACAGCAGGGAAGCGCCGATCATGGTCATCGTCAGCGAATGCGGCGCCATCGATTCACGGCCATAGCCGACGCGCTTGCCGATCATCACGGCGCCCACCAGGCCGGCGATAGCGGCATTGATGTGCACCACGGTGCCGCCGGCGAAGTCCAGCGCGCCTTTTTGCCAGATCCAGCCAGCCTTGGCCGCTTCCGTCGCGGCGGTTGCCGCATCGGTAATCAGGTCAGGACCGGTCCAGAACCAGACCATGTGGGCCGCTGGCAGGTAGGCAAAGGTGAACCACAGCACGATGAAGGCCAGCACGGCGGAAAACTTGGCGCGTTCGGCAAAGGCGCCGACGATCAGCGAGCAGGTAATCGCGGCAAACGTGCCCTGGAAGGCGACAAAGACGAACTCGGGAATGACGACGCCCTTGCTGAAGGTGGCGGCGGCGGCAAACGTGCCTTTCACCGGATCCCAGATGCCATTCAGGAACAGGCGGTCGAAGCCACCGAAGAACGCGGTTTTTTCCGTGAAGGCGACCGAATAGCCATAGATGCACCACAGCACCACCACCAGGGCAAACACCATGAACACTTGCATCAGCACGGACAGCATGTTCTTCGAGCGCACCAGGCCGCCGTAAAACAGGGCCAGGCCGGGGATCGTCATCAGGATCACCAGCAAGGTGGAAATCATCATGAAACTGGTGTCGCCCTTGTTGGCGACGGGCGCGGCCGCTGGGGCCGGTGCCGCGGCAGCAGGAGCAGGCGCTGCCGCTGCCGGTGCGGCGGCAGGCGCGGCTGCGTCAGGCGCAGGTGTCACGGCAGGGGTGGCGACGGCCGCCGTCGCTGCCGCGTCCGGTTTGGCCGGCGCATCGGCAAAACTCGGGGCGGCGACGCCAAACGCACACAGACAGGCAAACCCAGCTAGCAATTTTGTTATATTTTTACGCATCAATATTCCCCTTAGAGCGCTTCGTTGCCGGTTTCACCGGTACGGATGCGGATGACTTGTTCCAGGTTGTAGACGAAAATCTTGCCATCGCCGATTTTACCGGTACGCGCGGCGCCTTCGATCGCCTCGATGGCCTGGTCGACGATGGCGTCATCGACAGCCGCTTCAATTTTGGTTTTCGGCAGGAAATCGACGACATACTCGGCGCCACGGTACAGTTCCGTGTGGCCTTTCTGGCGGCCAAAACCCTTGACTTCCGTGACGGTAATGCCTTGTACATTGATAGCCGACAAGGCTTCGCGCACTTCATCGAGTTTGAACGGTTTAATGATTGCAGTAATCATTTTCATGGCAGTCTCGCTTAAAAGGTTTTAGAAACAGTCAATACGAGGCCGAGCTTCGCCAGATTTTTGCCGTTAGGCGCCAGCGACGTGATGTCGGCACGGACGGCAGCGAGCGACACGGTGGCGATACCCGGGAAATCCTTGGTCACGCCCAGTTTGTAGTCGTAATAGCTGAGCGAGCTGTTGTGCTTGACACTTTGATGGCCCACGTGCAGGTTGAAGGTGTAGTCGTCATACAGTGGCACGTTCAGGCCGGCATCGATATAGCCGCTGTTTTTGCTGTCGGCCACGCCGAACAGATTGGTCGTCGAGTGCGAATACTTGATGTAGGCGGGACCGAAACCCACCTGGCCATACAGTTCAAAGGTATTGGCATTCGTGCTCAGGCCATTCGATGGGTAGAAGTAATACAGGCCGCCCACATCGTAAGTGATCCCCGGCGCAAACTCGCCACGCTTGCCGCCATACACATCCCATTCCACGTTCGTATCGCCGCCGCCATCCTTGATCCATTTGATGCTCGACAGCCAGGTGCCCGCATACAGGCCGGTCGGGTTATGGGTATAGTCGGCGCCGCCGCTGATGGCTGGCTTGAGACGGGTTTGCGACAGGCCACGGTAGCGGTAGTCGCTGGTCAGCGCCACGTTATAGCTCACCACGTTATAGGGTACCGCTTCGGCAGCAGCGGGGGCCGCCACCACTTCCTCGGCCATGGCGCTGCCGCACAAGGCGGTCATGGCCAATGTCAACGCTGCTGCTAAAGTCATGTTCTTGGACAGATTCTTCATGGCGATTCCCTTTTATTGAACTTTTAAAGCGGTTGAGGTTTAAAATCTTGGCTGGAGATCACAAAGCGTTCATAACCTTCTTTAGCAGAATACGTGCCAGCTCTTTGTCACCTTGACAGCGGCATTTCCGCCCACACATACCCTGCAAGCCTCTGGGCATGCGGATCGGCACTGCTAAAACGTTGTGGATTTGCCCAGTTTCGCACCAAATTAACGCCGCTGTGCACCGCAATGGTGCGATGCACAGGCCGCACCATAAAAGGACTGACCATGGACATGAATACCTTCTTTAACGACCTGCAAGGCAAGATTCACCAAGCCATCGAAAACTCGCCTGCCAAGGATATCGAGAAGAACGTGAAATCGATGATGACCCAGGGCTTCGCCCGCCTGGATCTGGTCACGCGCGAGGAATTCGATATCCAGGCGCAAGTCCTGGCCAAGACACGCGCCAAGCTCGATGCACTGGAATTGCGCGTGATCGAACTGGAAACGCGTTTGAACGAGACCAAAGCGTAAAAGATGGTGCGGCAGGGCGCCGTTATCGGCCGCCTTGCTGGCGCACCTCAAGCCGCGAGCCTGTTCAAGGGCTAGACTGATCCTGCCCGCGCCTGCGGTGCAGGGGAATCTGATGAGCCTGGCAGTCCTGAAAAGCCGCGCCCTGGCCGGCATGGAGGCGCCCGAGGTGAACGTCGAAGTCCACCTTGCCAATGGCTTGCCGTCCTTTACGATTGTCGGCCTGCCGGATACGGAAGTGAAGGAATCGCGCGACCGCGTGCGGGCCGCACTGCAAAACTGCGGCTTTGAAATGCCGGCGCGGCGCATCACGGCCAACCTGGCGCCGGCGGATCTGCCCAAGGAATCCGGGCGTTTCGACTTGCCCATCGCCTTGGGCATCCTGGCCGCCTCCGGCCAAATGCCGGGCGACCAATTCCACCTGTATGAATTCGCGGGCGAACTGTCGCTGTCAGGCCAGTTGCGTCCCATTCGCGGCGCGCTGGCCATGACGTTCGCCATGCAGCGCGACAAGACTGGCGCAGCACGCGCCTTCATCCTGCCGCAGGCGAATGCCGACGAAGCCGCCCTGGTCAGCGCGGCCTGCATCTATCCCGCGCACAGCTTGCTCGAGGTATGCGCCCACTTCGCCGTGCACGACCGCCAGGCGGCCCTGCAGCGTCACCAGCCCACGCTGGCTCCGCCTGCTTTTTCATATCCCGACTTTGCCGATGTACAAGGCCAACATCAGGCGCGGCGGGCACTGGAAGTGGCGGCCGCCGGCGGCCACAATGTCCTGATGATCGGTCCGCCCGGTGCCGGCAAGACCATGCTGGCCAGCCGTTTTCCCGGCGTTCTGCCGCCGATGAGCGACGAAGAAGCGCTGGAATCGGCGGCCGTGCACTCGCTGGGCGGCCATTTCAAGGTGGAGCACTGGAAACGCCGCCCCTACCGCGCACCGCATCAGACAGCATCCGGCGTGGCCCTGGTCGGTGGCGGCTGTGAGTTTTTGAAATAACTGCGACATTGTTGAAATAAGTGCGATAATAATTCCACACATCAACATTTCTTCGTCGTCTACGGTGATCTGCTGTTAAGCAAGCCAGCCGAACGGCGTGCCTAGCATGCAGATTACGTTCAATCAAAAGTTCAAGAAGGTCAAGTCAACGATCCGGATCAAAAACTCTCTGGAGTTCGGGGATGACGCAATGGTTGTATGGTGGTACTCCGGCTTTTACAAGAACATAAATGCTGAGTCACAACCGCTGGTGCTAGTTCATTTTAGAAAGTACATCTCTCCGGGTGTTTTCGGACCGATCGTGCACAGAACGATACCGCTTACCTCTCTTGGGCAGGCCCGTATCGGCACCATGTGGAAGCATGACCGCTGCAGGGCGGAGATCGATGCAACTCCAGAAAAATTCATCGTGAACTTCGATGAAGGAAGGTGGCGCTTTGTATCTTTAGATCAAGCAAGGAAGGAGCGACGTGCACCACCATTTTCACAAGCTGACTATCCCCTGCAGCGCGAGAACGATGCAAATTGGATGATAGAACTTGACTTGCAGGACGGTCGCAAACTGCTGGTGCCATGTATTGAGTTCTTTGCCCGTTGCTATGGCCGCTCTGGAGAACTCAAGCGTATTGTCGCAACCTATCCTTGGAGTGGCGTTGCTGACTCAGCGATACGAAGGCTGTACGCTCCGCTTGCTGAACCTGAAGACCCACCAAACTGGAAAGTCCGTTTACGTCGCAGGATGTTGAATGGCGATGTTGTGTTCCTCGCTCATGCTAAATACGATCCGTACACCACAAAGGTAACGAAAAGAATTAACGCTGAACTACAAGAAAAGTTTGATCCAAAGCGATGGATACCCGCGTTTGTTAAAATTGCACCTTGGTTCGAGGGGCCGGCGGAGCTTTCTGTCATCGGCCACAGCGTTGATGGCGGCAAGTCGTTTTTAGCCCAAAATATCGTTGGCATGAGCGATCCGTCAGGTGAACAAATTTACCGTGGCCGAGAAAATAGTAATAAAGCCGATGCGCCGGCACCGGACGGAAGCCCAGAGGCTTGGGCAGGCGCTCCAGAGAAACTTCTCAACAACGGTAAAATTATTGATCTAACCGGTGATGGTGAGCCTGATGGTGACTCCCCACCAGTCGAGGTACAAGACCCTGATTTTGTCATATTAGGGCCACAGAGGCCGGTAATTGACATCAGAGCAGCACAAGCAACAACAACGGCAGGGAAACATGGAACAGGTAACGATTCCTCGATGTTCTCGGCAGGTGAGGAATACGGTAGCGATAAAGGTATCGGTTACGCCTCGATACATGCGCCCCAGACGTATGAATCAAACGGCATTTTGCATGATATGTGGGAAGCCATGGGGAGCTTGCAACGCAAACGCCCAGATATGATCCATTCACTTTCCTGGTTCAGTTTTGAGGGGCGGTTCAGCTCATCTCCAGACTATAAATTGATTCCGTTCATACCTTTTGACAGTGACGAGAATGTTCCGACCAGAGCGAGGCGGTTTGCATACGTAGATCCGCCAAAACCCGATCCACGAGGCTTCCTTGTTGCCAGACTCGTTTTATCTGACGGCCCCATATACATCATCGAACTGCAGCGCCGGCCAAAGCTAGTCAAAGCTAAAGACGGCGAGATCAAAGAGGGAGAAGATCAGTTCCAAGGTCTGGTTTTCCGACTGGATGACGATAGGATGCTAGAGGTTTGGATACGGTACTTTAGGACGCATGTTCGCTATGTGTATGGCGTAGTCCGGCGCCTCATCGAAAAATGTCCCGGGGAAGCCGACTCGTTCTCCCATATGACACCTACCAAGCTTGTTGAAGATTGTTTTCCATGTGAGGGAACCGTCCTCAAGGCGATTAGCAAGGTCAAAAGGAAAGGTTAGCAAGGTGCGGCCGCAGCCCGCGCCTTCGCACATTACCCATGCATCAAGGCTTCAACGATGTGCACTTTAAGATACCGTGGTTAGCCGCTTCTCCCAGTAGCCAACGTCTAGCCATTGATCAAATTTAAAACCGACTTCACCAAATTGGGCAACTTTCTCGAACCCCAATTTCTCGTGCAATGCGATACTGGCGGTATTCGGTAATGCGATGCCTGCGACGACCAGGTGATAGCGAGCGCCTGTTAGGTGTTTGAGCAATGTAGCGTACAGCGCAGTACCAAATCCGCGACCTAACTGCTCAGGCGCCAGATAAACCGTGCTCTCGACAGAGAATCGATAAGCATGGCGCGCGCGCCACTTGGTGGCGTAAGCGTATCCAACAACGGTGCCATCGTGCTCTGCCACGAGCCAGGGCAGATCACCGCTTTGCACATCAGCAATGCGCTTTGCCATGTCGAGATCGGTGACGATCTGCTCCTCGAAAGTGACTGTCGTGTTGACGATGAAGTGGTTATAAATGGCTGCGATTGCTTTTGCATCGTCCATTTCGGCATTGCGAATATTCATCAAGGCTACTCGCCTATATTCAAATTTTTCTGATAACTTGGTCGATGGCTTTCATAGATCGCTCATTTCGCTCGCTGTAGCGGTCGGTCAGATAATCGGCCCGGCCACGCATCAGCAACGTTATCTTGAACAGCTCCTCCATCACGTCGACCACGCGGTCATAGTAGCCGGACTGGCGCATGCGGCCGGCATCGTCAAACTCCTTGTATGCCATCGGCACCGACGACTGGTTGGGGATGGTAAACATGCGCATCCAGCGGCCAAGCAGGCGCAGCGTATTGACCACGTTGAACGACTGCGAACCACCACAGACCTGCATCACCGCCAGCGTGCGGCCCTGGCTGGGACGAATCGCGCCCATTTCCAGCGGTATCCAGTCGATCTGGTTTTTCATCACGGCCGTGACGGTGCCGTGGCGCTCAGGACTGCACCAGACCTGGCCTTCCGACCACAGGCACAGCGCGCGCAGCTCGGCTACCTTGGGATGATCTTCCGGCACGCTGCCGGCCATCGGCAGGTCCATCGGATCGAAAATTTTCACCTCGGCGCCGAAGTGTGCCAGTATGCGCGCCGCCTCTTCAGTCAGGAAGCGGCTGAAAGAGCGTTCGCGCAGCGAGCCATACAGCATCAGAATGCGCGGCGCATGCGACAGCTCACCGACAGGGGAAAGCTTGTCTAGGGTAGGCAGATCAAGCTGCTCTGGATTGATATTCGGCAGGTTGACTATCTTATCCATGCTTGATGCGTTCTCCATGTTCATTAATAACACGCTCACCATCTTCCTTAGCGAATGCACCACGCTGCGGCTGAGGCAGGATATCAAGCACCAGTTCTGACGGACGGCACAAGCGCACGCCCAGCGACGTCACAACGAAGGGCCGGTTGATCAGGATGGGATGAGCGACCATGGCCTCGATTAAGGCTTGGTTCGTGATAGTCGGCGAATCGAGCCCCAGTTCTACAAACGGCGTGCCCTTCTGGCGCACGACCGAATAGATGGTACGTTCTGCCTTGACAATCAAGTCGATCAGCCTTGCAGCGTCTGGTGGGTGTTTCAAGTACTCGATAATATATGGCTCGATGCCGGCATTGCGGATCAGCCCGAGCGTGTTGCGCGACGTGGCGCAATCCGGGTTGTGGTAGATAGTAACGCTCATAACAAGTTCCTCCATTAAGCCAGACGCACGGCAAGTGCGGCCAAGGTGATCAACAGCACCGGCAAGGTAAGTACTACGCCGACGCGGAAATAGTAGCCCCACGAAATGTGAATGTCCTTACTCGAAAGGACATGTAGCCACAGTAGCGTGGCCAGGCTGCCGATCGGCGTGATCTTCGGACCAAGATCGCTACCGATGATGTTCGCGTAAATCATCGCCTCACGCACCACACCTTGTGACGTCGTTGCGTCGATCGACAACGCGCCGATCAATACTGTGGGCATATTGTTCATGATTGAAGACAAGATCGCGGTGATGAAGCCAGTGCCCAATGCGGCGCCCCATACACCGTATGTCGCGCAGGTATTCAGCACACTGGTCAGGTAATCGGTCAGACCGGCATTGCGTAATCCGTAGACAACCAGGTACATGCCAAGCGAGAAAACCACGACCTGCCAAGGAGCATTGCCCAGCACCTCACGTGTCGAAATTTGGTGGCCGCGTGCGGCCACCACCAACAGCAGCACTGCACCCACTGCCGCGACGGCACTGATCGGCACACCTAGCGACTCCAGCCAGAAGAAGCCTACCAGCAACAAACCCAATACCCACCAGCCCGTGACAAAGGTGGCATGGTCGTGAATCGACTCGTGAGGTGCTTTCAGCTGAGCCAGATCATAATTAGCTGGTATGTCCTTGCGGAAGAACCACATCAAGGCCCCGAGCGTCGCGATAACGGATACCATATTCACCGGTACCATGACGGCGGCATACCGCGCAAAGCCGATATTGAAATAGTCAGCCGAGACGATATTGACCAGGTTCGACACTACCAGCGGTAGGCTGGCCGTGTCGGCGATAAAGCCGGCGGCCATCACGAAAGCAAGTGTTGCCCGGGCTGAAAAACGCAGCGCCCGCAGCATTGCGATCACGATCGGTGTCAGGATCAGCGCCGCGCCATCGTTGGCGAACAGGGCTGCCACGGCAGCACCAAGCAAGACCAGCAGCACAAACAGCCGCTTGCCACTGCCTCGCCCCCAGCGAGCGACATGCAACGCAGCCCACTCGAAGAAGCCCGCCTTATCCAGCAAAAGGCTGATGATGATCACCGCCACGAAGGTGCCGGTCGCGTTCCAGACAATGTGCCAGACCACGGGGATATCGGCGGCATGGATCACGCCGGCCAGCAGCGCGACGATGGCGCCGGCTGTAGCACTCCAGCCAATACCCAGTCCGCGTGGTTGCCAAATAACAAGAGTCAAGGTGGCGAGGAAAATCAGAAAAGCGATGAGCACGGCTATTCCTTGCAGTAAGGTAAAAACTTAGATGGTCGTATTGCCAATCGCCTGGATCTCGCGCTCGATGGCGTTTTTTTCCAGCATCTGTAATGGGAGGCTTACGAAAATATTCATGCGCGTCATGATCTGGCGGAAGATGCGATGGAAAGCAGCGCGCTTTTCTTCGTCGGTACCAGTGACGGCCGCTGGATCTTCAAAGCCCCAATGTGCCGACATTGGGTGTCCTGGCCAGTACGGGCAAGTCTCGCCAGCGGCGTTGTCGCAGACGGTGAAAATGAAATCCATATGAGGCGCGTCTGGAGTGCCGAACTCGTCCCAGCTTTTGCTGCGTAATGTGTCGACTGGATAGCCAGTGTTGGCTACCTGTTCGATGGCAAATGGATTGACGGTACCGCCAGGTTGGCTACCTGCCGAGAAGCCCTTGAATCGGCCCTTTCCCATCGTCGTCACCAAGGCCTCGGCCATGATGCTGCGCGCCGAGTTGCCGGTGCAGAGGAACAGTACGTTATAAACTTTGTCTTGCATGTCAATTCTCCAGTTTAGGTGCGCGGTTGATTGATGTCGCAGCTGCTGGGACCACAAGGAACACCCCCGCAGCAATTTTCAGTCAGGTAGCCGATCAACCCGTTCATGACCGTTATATCGGCCGAATAGATGACGTAACGGCCTTCGCTGCGAGAAGTGATTAGCTTGGCATGGGTCAGTTCCTTTAGATGAAACGACAGCGATGACGGCGCGATATCGAGCTGCTCGGCAATCTTCGTTGCTGCCATTCCTTCTGGACCGATCTGTACCAACAGCCGGAAAATACCAAGCCGACTTTCTTGCGCAATGGCTGCCAACGCGGCCAATACTTCCTTGGTTTCCATAGTATTTACTTTCACAATTCAACAAGTATGGAATTATGATACCCCATAAGCTACGACAATTCAAAGAATATCGAATTAATTTGACAGCTTGATGACAAGACCGAGAAATCGTAGGCACATGGGAACTGTTGATAGCGACTGTTCGCGCCGCGTCAGCGTACTGCGTGCGCTGATCACTTGAACTCACGGAAGAAGCGCTTGTGCATCCCAGTGCGGCACCCAGTATTGCGTCTGATCAACCGTAACATTGAAGCTACCATCGACAAGCGCAAGAACCTGTTCATCTTTTAGACTCATGCCAGCTTTGCGCGGCAGCCCATGGAAGTAAGCAAGTGATATGGACAACCATCGACGCAAAAAAATGGCATCATGGTTATCCTCACCGAGTAAGGCGACAAGGTCTATCTCTAGTTTTTTCGTTCGACGTGCTGCTGCGTGCTTGCTGCCATGATCTACACGAATGCATAGGTCGTACTTACTATTGAGAAAAGATACAAATCCAGAAATATTATTACGCTGGCCTGGCACCTTCGCAAGATAGCGATCCAGTGTAGGCTGCCCTGGAATCCGCACTCCGTCCGTGAGGCATTGGGCCAAGAGAGCAGCTGCAGACTGAAGCAATAGGCGAACCGTACGCAGGGTAGTTTTTCCAGTACCCATGCGGGCGAACAGTGTCTCTTTGTAAGCCAGAAAAATGGCAGTTGAATCCTTATCTGCTTCAAGCAATGAGCCAATGGCTTTAAGACGCCGATGTTCAGATGCACTTTCACGCGTATCGGCATCGACGATCACCAGCGCTGATTCACTCAGCCATCGCATAGGCAAACGAACCCGTCGAAGACCTTCTGCAGTGAAATGCATCAGCAAATTCTCGTAAGTAGGTATTGCTCCCCATTGCTCCTCCATTTCGTAAAAAAATGGAAAATACCGGTGAATTGACTGCGCAGCTTTTTGCGCGGGTACCTGCACTATTAGCCAATTTCCAAAATCGCGAAAAGACGACACCATTCTGGGCGTTGAAAGTCCTGCCTCATCAAGAGCGAGACGTTTGAAGAATGTCGCAGTCCAATAACAAGCTTCGCATCGTTTGCCACGTCCAGCGGGCATTTCACTACCGCACGAAGGGCAAGGAATAGGGCCGCTTTCAGTGCAAGCTTTACACAATGCAAGCCCACCGACATTGCTGGCAATGCGTCGATGGCGCCGGCAAGATTTGCAAGTAGCATGGCTTGGATTACTGGCGTCCGTCGCCATCGAACTTTGGTTCGTCGTAGTTCTGTTGATCGTATTAGGCCGAGCACGAAAATAGATTGAACAACCATTACAAACGGGACCATAAGAAGTCATTTTGCCAATCGCATAATGAGTCTTACCACACCTGGTGCATGGCAAGTTCTTTTCGCATGCAGTGCAGACTGCGGCTAGGTCCGTCAGTGGCAATCGCGCCGTCTGATCGCAACCTGGACATTTCCGAGCTTTAAATACCTTGGCATAGCAACCAGAGCAATAACGATTATCGCGATACCGCCGATGGGCCTTGAGCATGTCAAGCCCGCAATGATGGCAACTTTGGAGGGGCAACATGGATGATGCAGACGTCATATCATACGGCCCATCTTTCGCTGAAGCCGCGCCCATTTCCGCATCACAGATGCCCGTGACAATGGCATATTTTTTGAGTCATTCGCTTTGGCCCTAGCACTACGTTTGCGTTGAGGTAGCCAATCGATGACATCGCACATTGAAATGGGTAAGTCACGGCGCCCTTGCCGTAATGTTGTTGCGGCAAGGCCCGATGCTTCCGCAACCTCAAGCAAACGTTTGGGGGTAGTTGATAGCAGCCTGTTCACCGCTGATAAAATTAGAGCACGCTCGTTCACTGGCAGTAGCTCAAATCCTAACCCGGTGGCCGCACATTGCATGTTAGCGACTTCGATACCCAGCTTGGTTAACCAATTGGCGAGCTTACTGGACTGATAGCGTGTAGCAGTACGCACTAACATGAGGAAATAGCGGCTGAGTGCAAACCAGTCAGGTGCAGACAGCAAGATGTTTGTAAATTCCCCATAACCATATTTTACGACATCATCGGCTCGTTGCTGGAATGCTATGGCCGTTGAGCTTGCGCATGCTGCAGGAGAAGTGCGTAAATCGTTGCCACATGATGAGCAGGTGCTCAAAATGCTTTGAGGCAATAGCAGACGATGTGGTTCAGGAACAGCGCCACAACGGTGGCATCGATCCAATAGCAGAACGCCATGTTTACTGCAGCAAATATGCCAGGCCAAGCGCCAATGACGGCGATAGTATGGAAGTCTATCTGCATGAAAGCACATTGGGCAGTATTGAAGGCCTCCACAACGGCGTCGATTGCGTGAGCCAAGGGCGAGAACCCACGGTAAGATTGCAGCTTCACTTGGAATTGTTCCTATCGCTTTGGCGATTGGTCGGAGCGTTGCCGCCTCCAGCGCGGCAACCTCAATGCCTGACATACGAGCTAGCATTGCCATTTGATCGATACCAATTCTTCTGTCGAGATCGATTGTCCACGCTCGCCATTTGGGCCAGATCTGACCAGCTAGAATCAATGGATCACACCCTTGGGCGAAGGAGACACGGATTAACCAGGTTGAAAACAACTCATCTGGTTCCAGCCTGACAGGAACCGGCCAACGTGCCGCTAACCCACCAACTCCCTTATGCCTCGTGTTGGACGTAGCCATGCCTTATTTTCTATAATCGTTTTATCAATTTGCTCCTTACCGGACTTGATCGCTTCTACCGCACACTCAATTAGAAGACGATGCAAGTTACCTGTGTTGCCCTCAGATATAGTGTGCAGTAATTTAGCTGACTCGGGCACGTGGAGATTTGATCGACTTTTAAGAGGCAATATCTTTTCAAAGCCTGCCAGCAGCCGCTGAAAATCGACATTCAACTCCCACAATGGCAACGTCATGACGTCGAATCGGCTCGCGTGCTGTGGGTCCGTGTGCAATACGCGCACTGCCTCACGCGTGCCTACCCCAACAATCGGGATAGCCAGCTCATTGCACATCAATTTTATGGCATTCATCACTTCTCGCTGCTTGATGGCCGAACCGGTTAACAGCGAGTGAAACTCATCAATGACAAGCATGCGTACATGGCACGCACGGAACAAGTGAATCGCTTGGTATCTGAGTTTTGAAGTTGGATCTGTCGCACGATAGGGAGAGAAAAACTGCTCAAGAATGGAGATGTACAGCCCTTTTTCGTCAGCGCTAGGGGGCGCCTCAGCGATGATTACCGGCTTTACAGGTTCAGAATCATCATTGACGTATGGCGTGCCGCAGAGATGACGGAAGCGCTCGATGATAGTAGTCTTGCCATTGTTGGAATCACCAACGATGAGTAAATTTGGCATGCGCGGCCGCATGGGCTTATGAATCAGCCCTTGCAGCGTATCTAAGATATTCTGGGCGACTTGGTGACCGATCCATCTGGGCTGATCCAAAAACTCGATTCGTTCCTGTGCACTAAGCCCCATAACATGCCGAAAGTCAGCGTGGATGTGTTCATAGCTACTCATGCAATATCCCCAAAATCACTAATCTCAGTATCAAGCAGTTCACTCGCACCAGGTATTGAAAGCATGAGAGGTACAGATGCTGTTACCAATGGCTGCGCAGGTGACACTTTCTTGTCATGTTCCTTTCTGCGCTGAGCCTGGCGACGTGCCGTTTTCGTCTTCTGCGAAGCTTCATCGACGCGGCTTCGCAACTCCGTGATAGCGTTGAGAATTTGGTGCTCATTGACACTTTCAATGCCGGCACGCTTCAGTTGTTCCTTGGCCTGGCGATACTCCCAAATACTCATCGATGGCAAAGACAGATCTGCCAAAGGTATCTTGAAATAGTGCTCAAGCTTGGGATCGAAAAACCAAATGGTGCTAACGTCACGCGGATCTCGCCGAAAGATCAGATCCTTTTTCTTTTTCGTCTCTTCATCCTGGGCGTTGATCCACGGCCGCAATGCTTCGGCATAGTATGTAAGGCCGTCGATCGTCACGCCAAAGGTTTGAACAGTGCGTCGGAAGAAAGGAAGAAAGTCGAGCAAAATCGTGAGCCGATCAGCTGGTCGTGGCGGTACTCCAATGCCTGCCACTTCGGCATTACCAAATATGCCGATTTCCCATTGACGCATCGGCGTTATGCCGATCGCTGAGTGCAGACGGCGATGATAGACCTTGGTGATGAGCGTCACAAGCCACTCCTCAAACTCTGATTTCGTCAGCGTCGCGTGCTTCTCCGAGTCATACCCATCACGTTCTTTTACCGAAGAAAATGTAGTACCAGGCAAGTCATGTATCTCGCGCAGCAACGTGCCAAGCATGCGTTCGATATGGCCGCCATATCGCGGTTGCTTGACCGGTCGAAACTCTAACCTGATGCCGTACATCAAACAGGACTGTTTAAAATTGTTAGAGCGAAAATCTGCCCCATTATCAACGTAAATTGTTCTTGGCACGCCCCATACAGGCCAATCAGCATCTACCTTGTGTAAGAGCATCCATTCCTCTTTGGGGAGCATTGAATGTGCAACACACATGGCAACAGAAGTCTCTGACGGAGGATCGAATGAGAGGTAATACCCAGTCACCATGCGTGTGTGCACGTCCATGGCCAACGTAATCCAGGGTCGTCCTATGGGCTTGCGGTAAACATCATCGACCAAGATGATATCTGCCGGCGTGTGATCAATCTGCATAACCGCCAGCGGGAAAGTGGCGTTCGGAAAGCTGCCCGCAGCTGGAAGGAATTTGTTCTTCGCTTTTTCCTTCTGACCACGACCGCGAAGTTGGGTCTTCTCAGCAATGCGAGCAATCCTAGCCCTGATTGCTGTCGAGCTGGGAGGCGCGATACCCTTCGCCTGACAAGCCCGGAACACTTCCGTAATCGCTTTCTGTGCAGTGGGCCGTTGGGGAGTCAAGTAAAAATCACGGATGACTTGCTCGATGACAGCCTCAGCATCATCGTCTATACGACCGTTACCTTGCTTCCAACCACGTTTTTGAGGGATCAGTGCAGACACAACACCATAAGCCTTGTAGCGCTGAATCCAGCGATACAACGTCGCAGCATTGATCTTCAATTCGGTCGCCCTAGCTTCTACACTGTCGCGGCCTAGACGACCAGCATCAAGTAGCGGTTTGATGGCTGCGAGACGTTCTTGCGCAACCCGCCAGTCCTCGTCGGCAATGTCAGCTAAATCTTGAACAACTGTAGCGGCGGCTTCTACAGGCCGACTCAAAACCCGCAAATCTCCAATGCGTAAAGCGCTACTTTGGCCGGTGTCAACATCGATGCCAATCAGCGTTTCAAAATCAAGAACCTGAGCAATGCGGAAGGTCGTCGTGCCACGCTGAACAAGCGCACCCACGGCAACATTGATCCGTTCACGCACCGGCTCGAAAGCATCATTAGGGGGAGCGTAGTCTTCAGTAGACATAAGAGGGAATCCAGACTTCAGAAAATTCGTTAAGGCCCGTACTGATATCGCAATCAAGGCGGCGGGTTGCTATCAAGTGCCAGATATGGGCGATGCCTTGCGCACGGTACAACCCCATAAAGTGGCGTGCGAGAAGGTAGTGAATAGGGGCAGAACCCATTTCTCGTACGCTCTCCACCACGGATTGACCTTCCTCAGCCGGAAAGTGCATTCGTTTGTATTGCTCAAGAAAGCTAACGTTCTGAAATACTTTGTCCCGCACGCGTGACTCGTCATGGATATGGAACTGCCATCCTTGCTCATGCGCATAGCGTCGCGCAGCTTTCCACTTGGGAAGCCATGCCCGCCAGTTTTCACGCCAGGCCTCTTCAGGCTTCACCTCCACAAGCATTGGTCTTGGATACTCATCGTAACTCTGCGTGCCTAATCTGTAGTAGACCAAATAGTCAGGAGTGTAGGTATAGGTATGGCCGTTCGAGCCAACGAATGGAATCTGCGCTGGCTGAGCGATGACATCAAGCACATCCAAAAAAAATTCAGTACGAATCAAAAAGTCCCGCTCAAGAGTGGACTCATAGGGCACAGAAACATCGTTACGAAAGGGATATATCCCGGATACGCTGCGTCTTGTGGGGTTAATCTTACGAGTTTGCTGCCGCATATTCTGTCGCACCTATTATCAATTATTTCGGGTCTCGTCGCAGCTATTCTATGAAAATCCGTCGCATTAATTTCAAAGAATCGCTCTCAAGTCTTTGATTTTCGCTGTATCCGTCGCACTTATTTAAGCATATCACAGCGGCAATGTGCCGCGGCCCGGTGAAATCTCGCTGGCGCATTGCGGCGTGCTGTTTCTCGATGAAATGCCTGTTAGGTCTTATTTCACCTGCCTGTCCTGCGCAAAAAATTTCAGAACGACCACGAAGTTGCCCACTCAAAAATCGATACGAGCACCTTGTTTTTCTATGTGGAAACATCATATAAAAAATAGCACTGTTTAGGAGAGTGCTTTCTTCAACCACTTCGAGGCTCGTCAAATAGTAATTCAAGAACAGGTACCAGCAGTGCACCGTCATGACCATGGCACCGAAGGAGCGCGACGACACGATCTCCTTGCGTGAAGGCGCCACCTCTTCCAGCTCCAGGCAAGAAATTCCGCGCAGCTCGTTGCACGTGCACTCCAGCACGACGCCGAAGTGCGCCCGCATGGTGCTGGGCGGAGCGTCCTTCAAGTCCTGCACGGTGTTAACACCCATGGCGCGCACCTTGGCGCTAATGCGCCGTCCGACACCCCACACCTAGCCAACGTCCATCCGTTCGTGCACTCACTATGCGCACGGTTTGGCAGCTGGTGTTCCCGCTCCACCTAGCACCGCAGCTGGTGCCGCAGGCTTACCGTCCCATTCGTTAAGCAGCTTGGTCACCAACTTGATAATATCTTGCGCGGTTTCCTTTTTGGCGACCACGGCCTGCAATTGCTCAATGATCTTGCGGATCGCAGCGAGTCCGTCCGGCGTAATGGTTTTATACCGCGTGCTCTTGGCCACGTAAGCGTTAATCCACGCACTGAGCTTTAGGTAATCTGATTGGATCTGCCCCAGTTGGATTTTTATGTAAGCAGTCTCACTGGCGCCAGCCTCGCCCGCCCGCGCAATAAGAGCATCCCGTGCCACGTTTAGTCCATTCTGCTTGCTGAGCAACCCAACTAAGTACAGGCTGCCTTCGCTCGTTGGCATCGGTGGAGTACCATCGGGTAAGTCTGGAGTCGTGAGAAAGTCTCCGCCCACCTTGTCTTTATCGCTCATTTTTTATCCTTCACAGTCTCGTTGAGGGTTTTGGCCGAATCGGCCTGCTTCTGTGCTGCCGCTTCGCTATCTTTCTCGATCAATTTACGAACCTCTGTCATGTAAGCAAAGTAAAACCCAGCCTTGTCCTTTGCACTTCGAGCCTCGCCCAGTTCAACAAGTGCTATGGCCGTTTCGTTGAGCTTGGCGCTTTGGAATGAGACGGCACTCTTAGTTGCACGAACTTCTGCTTCCTGCGCGACCTCACGCGCGCGCTTCGCTTCGATCCGGGACAGCAGGTTGCTCGATTCCTCCCTCAATGCATCGAACGAATGCTTGCGGTCGGCCTGGCCAGCAACATTCCAGGTCGCTGCTGCCCGGTACGCATCGCTTTCCTGTTGCATGGCTACTGACTCCAAATTGTCCCGTTGAACCTTGGTGGCCACAGCAAGAGCGTCACGTTGCTTCTGGAATGTAGCCGTGCTTTTCTGAACGGATTGCATGAGCAGGCCGATCTCTTTAGTGTTCTTACGGGCTTCATCCATGTCCCTTTCAAGCGATCCGCAGCCTCCCAGAAGGAAGGATGAGAGCAACCCCACAGAAGTCAGATTTTTCATGGCATTTCCTCACTTCACGCGCGCAGCGATGATGGGAAGGCTGAGAGCCTGGGACAATGCGGCCAGATCTTCTAGCTTTATTCCGCTGGCGTTCAGTGCGACGATCTGCGTGATCGCAGCTTTGATGACCCCTTCCGTTTGCAATAGCGCTGCTTCAGATTCATCCAGCGCGGCCAATTCAACCTGGTCAATGATAAGGTACTCGCTTTGTTCAGCTGGGATCCTGCCTGCTGTGATTGCAGCGGCAAAGGAAAGCGCTGCACTTGAGGCATGCGTACTGCAACGATTTTTCACGCCGCTGGAAATGCTGGCAAAAAGGGGGGCTTCGGTGCAATCGGGAGTTGCAGCTTTGACAGAGGCCTGGCTGTCGAGCAGGAACTCCAACTCATCGAGGTAGTGGTTCCGCTGGTTCCTGAGAATGGCTTCAGTCTGTGCCGCGCGTTCGATGCGTTTCTCAGCTGCTGCGAGCTGCTGCCTGGTGAACTCTGCCTCCATGAGAATCCCTGCGGTAGGAGGATTTGGCTGCCCGGTCGCGCGATTGACGAGATTCGCGACAAGCGCCACCCTGTGCTCACCGATTGAGGGAGTACTTGATGTCTGGCCCTTCAGCGCCTCAATATATGCCTCCAGCAGCTCCTGCTTCTCCTGCAGCGCGGTCAGACGACCGGTCTCAGCAATTCGCTCAAGGACCGGGTTGTTGTTAACCGTTTCGTTGGAAGATGAGAACGGTATCTTATCCAGATCCTTCAGCGCGGCCTCCAACTTATTGGCCCACTTCTCTGCGGCGCCCGGCAGAGGTTCAGGCACCGAAGCGAGCAAATTTTTGTACTGCCTACGCTTGTTGTTTACGTCAGCAGCAACCACCAGCTTCGCGTTGTCAATCGCATCGAGTTGGGCATTGACGTCAAATAGCAAACCGCTAGAGCCTGTACTCCAGTTCGCAACGCATTCAGCGGCACGCACAGCAGCCGCACACTCCGTATTGAACCGTTCGATCAGTGGCCCCGTGACACCGTCGTTCTTCAGAAATTCCGGTACTTCAACGGGTTTACCCTTAATGCAGGTAAGGGCAGGCGCATCGGTCATCTCCGCAAACTTTACGGCAATCGTACTGCGCGCCCCATTCGTATTGGCAGAAGTCGTTTCCAGCACCCTCCGGGCCAACCCAAGCTGAACGACCATCTCAGATTTGTTCAGTTGTTTCTTGTCGGCCTTTTTAGGTTTTTTCACTTTGGACTCCCCCTCTTTTACTTCGGGCGAACACTCGGCAGGCTTTTTAAAGTCGATTTTCCCGGAAATCAAAGCGATCCGCTCTAACGTCTCCGACGCCAAGTAACCCCAAGAATCGTCCGCAGTTGTCGCGTCGATCATCTGAGCAAGTCTGGCGTCACGTAAGGCAATCTGGGCTCGACTTACAATCCCTTGCCTCACCGCTTGGTTCTTTACCAGGGCCACCCGTTCCGCGACGAGCGCCTTGCCAATTTCCGCATCATTGAACGCTTTGCTAGCGCCCTGTGCTGTTTTATCGTCCTTTACGTTATAAAAGGCTGCGCATCCGGTAAGACTAGTGAGCAAAACTATCGAACCTATTCCTCGAATAGCGAGACGCATTCATTCCTCCAATAGTTTTGTGGTTAGGAGAAGGAAATACCTGGCACGACTGGAGTGGCACCATCCGCACCGCTGCACTTATGAGTGCATTTGTTCAATATACCCTTGATGACAAACTGACATTCTCTCAAATTACCACTTCGACAATTACGCAACAGACGAGTTAAAAGAACAAAAAATGCCAGAGTCAGTGGCTCAGGCATATTGAAAGGTACTACAGTAAAAGGTTTGAAGGTTCGGTAGCGAGACGGATCGAGCGCAGGAGCGGCAGCCGGCCATTACATTGGACGGACTTATGGCGCGAGAGCGTAAATTCGATCGGCAGCCAACATGATCGCCGATCCCGCGATCGTGAATTGATCCTTACAGATCATGTGTATGAACTCGACGCCAGCCAGCACGCAGCTGCCACCACGAAAGGATTTACAAATAAGTATAGGTCACCGGCACCACCAGCGAGCCATTGAAGTGTTCATGGCCGGACTCGCGCAACAGGCCGATGGCTTGCAGCCACACCGCTCGCGGCAAGCGTGGTCCCATGTCGCAGTTGGAGCGCATCAGCGAGCTGCCCAAGCAGAAACAGCGCTTTGTGATGGAAATGCTGAAAACGGTGCTGGCCCAAGCCAACGCCTAGCGTCTTTCCTTAGCCGCTAAAAATTGAAGACGTACCTGCCCTTCGGTCCTACGCTCAAGTCCTGCGCACTGGTGTTACGTCTAGCACATAAATCTGCGTCTTTTTGCGCAGCGCTTCCGGCAGGTCTTCAACGAGGAAATCTCGGAGCTGCTGTGGGGATGTAGGCTTCGTACGCTTTCCAGGCCGAGCCGGTAGCTTACCTTGGTCCAGGCCGAACCACAGCACGACGTAGACACCCATACCATCAGCCTGCATATGCTGAGAGTAGTGCTGCAGCTGCGTTTCAGCCGCTATCCACACATCCGTGTGCATATGTCGTTTGACTTCCACCGGGATCCGCGCGTTCGCTCCACTGATAACAAGCATATCGGCACGGGTACTGCCCGCATGCTGAGCCTCTGGCATCACTGCGGTAATTCGATAGGGCTCTAGTCTGTCTCGAAGTCGCGCGAGAATGTAATCGCGGCATAAGTTCTCGATCCTGGGGCGGACCAACTTGTCACCCTCATAGTTCCAAAACTGACTCCACGGACTCAGTTCGTCGATCCGCAGTTCTTGGGCGATCCTATCAATCTCGGTAACCAGAACTGCAAAAAGATCAACCGCATTCAATGGCGGCCCATTTTTCAACAGATTGGATAACTGCGAAGGTGTGGTGTGCGAAAACCGCTCGTCTCGGTGCACTGATGCCTGCGCAGCCAAAGCAGTCAGCATCTCGGCCTGCCATAAAGCCAACGCCGGATCGTCGGCGAACGCTCTCAGCGCGACGCCGGCCTCGGCTGTTGGGTTTGCAGCCAACTGTCGAATAGCGCTTCTGACCGCGCTACTTCCTGAGCTCATTCTATAATTCCCGTCATGCGTGTTCGCAAGCGGCGCCGACTTAGATCCCAATTTGCAAACGACGAAGGCAAAGTAATAGCAAGCGGCTTTAGAATCGCTGATTAACAACCGTTCGCAAAACGCGGTAACGTTGCCGACACTCGGGAACTCCGGCAAATCGGTATCTTGATAATCCTGTAGCATAGCCTCCGCGTACTTCACGGGATTGAGGCACATCTGCGCTAAGCGCCATACCATCCGAGCGTTCGCATCCGACACTTTACGTAGGGCAGCGTCAACGAGTTCAATGAAATCTTCCGTTGGCAAACATAGAGCCAGCGATTTCAACGCCACTGCCAAACCGTCCGGCGACATATCAGGGCTTGCACGCATTACTGTTGCCAACGCCTTGCCAAGCGCTGCCGCAGTGGAGGCGTCTGACGCCTCAAACGGTAAGCCTGGCAGTGAAGTGCCGCCAGCGGCCATATGCAGAGACCAGTATTCTTCCAGATAGCGCGTTGTGACGCTTAGCTCCTTAAACATCTCACGCACCGACCAATGGCGTAGTCGAAGGCGATTTCGATAGTTGTAAATATTCTCCGCTCTAGTCAAGAACACCGCTAGAGCTAGCGAAATATCCGGTACCAGTGGATCCTCCTCCTCATTCAGCTGAGCCAGGACGCCAGCGTATACTGGAAGTATGTATGGAGAACTGGCAAGATGGCGTTGCAGGCCGTCAGGTTTGTGCGCGAATGCCGCCGCTAGCGATCGGAATCCAGCGATCATAGCGGTCGCCACCTGTGAACTGGTTTTCTTTACCAGGTACGGTTCGTCAGGGGTGTCCGATGACCCATTGATATAGAGGCCTGCTCCCCAATTGAGTTTCGCAATCGCGCGCCCAGCCTCAAAATCGCTACACATCGAATTCATCTCTTGCAGCCAGTGGGCGTGATCGTGGGACGCCGGCCCATCGATAATGTTGCGGGACCGATCGACTTTTCCAAGTGGGCATGTATTGAACTCATATTCGAAATCCGGATCCCCGAGTTGCTGCACCAACTCGTGGCAAGCCCAGAAGAGTTCAGGCCACTCAAAGCCTCGCACACCATACCCAAAGGCCGCAAGCAGCGATCGATTATCAGGGCTATCGATCAACTGATCCCGTACCTCCCGCATGAGTAGTTCATCGATGCCACCGGCCAACGCTCGGTGTTCGTGATGTACCCAGTGCCACCGATCTGGGTCAGTGCTATACGCTGCTTCAAGCATCGAAGCTCGCCATTTGTTGTCATCGCCGTATCTGCGCGAGATTGCCGCCACTGTCTCTGGCCCAAACGGTCCGTAAGGATGTTGGCGCAGATTCTGCGTCCATTGCCAGACCTGTGCACCGGTAGTGACGCCACCGTGTTCTACCAAATTTGCCAAGGCCTCATCCAACACGCGATCAACCGCATCGGTGCGTATTTGGTCAGCGTGCTCTTCGCGCCATGTGTTTGCTGGCACATCAAACAGGTCGACCGGCACATTCGCAGCAAGGGCCCGACCGAATGTAATGAGCTGACCTACAACATTACTTGGAGGAAGCATCTCAAAATCAGCCAACAAGCTCTTGATTTCATCAGTGCTCAGCGCATCCATCATCTGTTCAGCGAGGTGAACCTGAAGCATCACTCGATCACTGCTGGTGGATTCTTGTTTTAGCTTGTTATAGTAATAACGGCGATCAGCAACAGGATCGCCACCCAACCCGACGCATAAGTCAAGCGCACGAGTGCGGAGCCAAATTGGCTTGTTTTGACTGAGTATGACCTGGCTGTATGCGGCGGCCATACCCGGTAGCGGCGCACCACGCTCTAGGACTTCGATAACGGTGAGTACAACGTCCTTCTCAGGATCGTCCTGCAATAGGATCGCACCGAAATCAGCAATAAGCTCCTCCGACGCCAAGCCACCTAGACTAATTCCCTCCGGCCAACCATGGTGTGGGATGTGTGCCGGCAGCAGCCTTAAAAGGGTACGTTTCTCGCCTTGGGAATAAACTGCGGGGTCGCCGTAATGCAATATCGTGATCGGGTCGGCTGCCACCAGTGCCTGCACGTCATGCGAGCGTCCATTACGCGACAAATGCGCTACAAACCACCCGTAAAGCCCTCGAAGTTCTGTCGGTGGAGCGCAGTCAGCCCCAGTTATGACTGCAAGCAGCCGCGGCAGAGGCAACGCAGCTGCGCCGTCGCCTCCAGAAAGCACCTGGAACAAGTACTGCGCTGCGCTAAATTCAGCGATCGTCCGGTGCATCGGAATGAAGCTTTCGCCATCGCCGCGGAACAGCGCCGTATCCAGCGTATCAGCAACCAACGAATGTGCCAATCCAGTTTCCTCGACGTCCAAAAAGCGCCCGCGATCCTGATTCGGCGGCGCTAAGGTTGAGACCCAAATTGCCTGCGCGCCTGTGACCAGCAGGAACAGGTTCAGCCTTCCGGTCGCCTTGATTATCTCCTCGCGGGAGTGACGGCGCAACCGATGTCGCAGACGATCGCGCTCGCGGGCGAGCAGTTCTAGGGATGCGTTGAACAGTTCAAAGCGGGTAGTCGGCCAGGTATCTCCGCCGTGCGTGGATTTAAATAGCAGGCTCAGGCTGAATGGATTCTCCACAAGGCCATGCGCGCCCATCTGTTCGGCTTGCTCCAGGAAATCATCCGGTGCTTCGCATCCGAAGTGTTCGAGAAGCAGTCCTGACTCGGTCGCGCTCAGTGGAAGAAGCTCGACAACAGTAATGCTCTCGGTGGAGGCCAGCAGCCTCAGGGCACTCAGATCCGCAGCTAAACGCCAATCTTCGGCGCGACAGCTTAGACGCCAGCGCGCGATCTTTGCGCTGACCATAGCTGCTGCCAAAGTGTAAACACGATCAGTGCTGCTGCCGTCCGAGCGATATTCGTCCAATGCATCCAGGTAGACCGCAGTGTCGGGAAATGTCGGCGGAGTAACAAGAAAATCACGCACCGTCATGCATACTCCAGCGGTCGCGTACGCTTCCTGCATCAACACGGTTGACTTTCCACTGCCTGGTTCGCCAAGCAAGACGTAGCACTGGCGCTCTCGCAAACTGCCGATCAGCACTTCGCTACCCCGGCCGTGGCCTTCAATGATTCGAACACGTCGGTCTATCTGCGCGGGATTCTCTGGTGAGTAGGTGAAAGGCATAGGAGGCTTGCTCAGCATTTGCATCGGAATTGAGAGGTTGCAATAATAGCAGCCTGTCGGGAGGTACAAATAGCCCCAAGCTCATCACTGCTAATTTCCAATGACTTGGCGTTCATCTAACGTTTCGTCACTCGACAGAAGATGAAATCTACGCTCTCCCATAGAGGGCGGCCGAATTGGACGTGCCCATACGCATACGCAAGTCACGCAGCTCGATAGTGTATCTACGCACATCTTGCAGAAAATCAATGCCGCATTGGCCCACAAGAATGCCGTAGCCTGCTCATGTCAGCGTTCGTGGCGACCGCACAATAAGGCCGCAAGTATTTATCGAATTGGGTTACACCGGGGTTAATAGGAGGCTTGAGTCTTATAGAAAAGAAAAAAGTTGCAAGCCGAAGCACCTAACCCTTTGATTTTTCTGCTTATTCTGTGGGGGGGGGGCTGATGGGGCTCGAACCCATGACAACAGGAATCACAAACCTAGCGTTTAACATTGATTTTTCCTTTAAAATCAGATGCTTAACAATTAATTCTTCCAATGGATTGTAAATCTAACTCACCAGCCTATGCGGGCTGCAGCCGGGCCGTTGGAAATTTTCTTGGTTTTTTGAGGTAGGTGGACGTGTGCAAGCCGCTACAGCTCCTGACGGATTGGACTAAGAGCAGAGTAGCCACCAGTCCACGGATTACTTCTTGTCGGGTAGCGATCTCCAGTATTATGGTATTCCGGACTTAGCTCCATTTTTTCTTACAGTACTTACCGATACAAACTAGGCAGTCACACCTCTACCAAAGCAGGATTTCATGAGTATTTACAGATCTATGGCGAGGATTTCGTTGAAATCAGCTCTCGCCGAGCTATCGAGTAATGATGATCAGCGCCTTAAGTATGCGGCACTTGAATTACGTATGACCATTGAATCTGTAACTTACGACAGAGCATTAGCATACAAAGATGAATTCCCCCCACAGGAGTATGCAACATGGCAGCCGAAGAAGATTATGCTAGTACTCTTGGAGCTTGATCCAACGGCAGACATAGATAGCACACTAAGTTTTGGTTCGGAGCCGGAGCTTGGAGAACGACCGGTGACCATGACAAGCATGGGTTCGGAGAGCGTTTTCAACCTCAGAACGATTAAAATTCACTATGACGCGTTAGGCAGCTTTCTACATGTTTCGTCGATGAAGCATATGGGTTCCCCAATCGATTACGTTAAGATGCGCAAACGTTGTGAAGTGATCGCAACCGCTCTGGGCGAAGTTCTGGCATCACCTGTTTTTAATATCACTCTTGGTAATTTTGCTAGGTTTGATTGCGGGGTGTGCAAAAAACCAATCCGCAAGAGGATTCCTGGAAAGATAGACACTTTGGACTGTAATTGTTTCGACTGTAAAGCAAGCTATACGTTAACTCGCCTCTCAGACGGTCGAGTCCAGATAGAGCCTCACGAGGAAGAGATACATTGTGCAAATAAACAATGTGGCCACATCGCGTTTGTTCAGCGACGAGAGATTGAAAAGGATAGCCATTGGAAGTGTCAGAAGTGCAATGGTCTGAACGTGTTTAGACTAAGCCTTTTTCACATTCCATGCACCAGCGGAACCCCATGAAAGTACCCACGATGAATGCAGTTGATTTAGCTCAAGCCAAGATTCTACTAACTGCCAGAACCCTATACGGATGCCTAAAACATGGGCACATCTGATTCTCTACATGCGGAGCACAGCAAACGACTGAAGAAGATTCGGGCAGATGCCTTTGGATCAATTGTCGGGATCTGTACCAGCTTACTTAGTATTTACTGGACAGCAACGCATGGACTGCCGTTTAAAACATACTCTTTTGATGGCGTTGCGAGGACACTTGTGATTCTAACAGCTGGGATGTACATTTTGGCCCAATGCATAGCTATCGGTACGTGCATACTGCAGTCAAAACTCAGTACTGCGACGTTGAGGCGTGATCTGAAACAACAAATGCAGACAAGGCCAAATGATGAGTCGATGCAAGATTAAGGAAACGGCAAGCGGCTTGATGTGAATCGCTGCCAGTCTATTGAAATGCGACGTATCTCAAAGACATGAAATTTTGCATACATCCAACATTGGTAAGATGCTATCCTGATGGCCACGCCGGAGTCTGTTCATTGGAGAGCGGTGCCGAACCAAGTCCTAGAAACACTTCAACTCGCGAGATTGCTGTGAGTTTACACTTCTTCCAATATGAATTTTTTAAGTAATATTCTTGCTGGCTTTCCCAGCTTCGATAATTTTTTGCCGGCTACTGCTTTAGTCGCGATCCTAATATTTTTAGTGAGGGAGTATGTTGAAGGGAGGCGCCGTAAGTCAACCGATGCACGGAAGGTTCTTGCGCTGAAGAAAGTTTTGGCACGGGATTGTCAGCTTAATTACCATGCGATAGACATGTTGCGCGATGCCATGATAGAAATGAAGGAGGTTGGTGTTGCCGTGGACGCTGCTCGTCTTTCACTATCAAAAAGGGAAGCTGGCGGTTACTCGTTTACTCTTACAGATTTCAAAGGTTCTTACCAGGGGGGAGTGTTACTTGGTATCCAGAGGGAAACCTTATTGAAGTACTTAGTAGAGATTGCAGGGCTAGATGAGAGTCTTTATTCGAAATGCGTGATTGCGCTTGATGGCTTATCCGAGGCAGACAATGTGTATCAGTCTCTTGTTCACGGCCCTGAAAAACACTTCCCGTCGACGGATGAGGATTACTACGATAGTCTAGCCGATTACGGTATAGGCGAACTTAACGACTCTATTTCTGGGTTAAAGGGGCTGTACTTTGTTTGTACCAGCTCCGAACTGAAACAAGGAAAACTAAGATAAAAACCGAGTTGGGATCATTAGGTGTGCGGCTGGAGAGGGAGGCGATTCTCGAGCTTGATGAGAACGTTCACTCGGTAGCGCCAGCCTTCTTTATTTTCCTCCGATCGTAGTGCTTGTGTGTTGTGCTTGGATTTGCATGGGCCGCAAAATCGTATGCATCGGCATTGCGATTGCTGAGTTTGGTCGTTATCGCAGCTGGCCGGATGTCCTGCAGTGAAAAATACTGCGCGTGGTCTGCCAGCCGGTAGTCCGCCTCGTACTTCGCTACTTTCAGTCCCTTCTTATACGCCAGGATGTATTCCAGTTCGGCAGCCCGTTTGCGAGCGAGGGCGGCTGCTGCCTCGGCGTCGAACGAAGCGATCCACTCGAACATGGCATCCTGCCACACCGATCCCATTCCTGACCGCGTGTACGCCTGGCCTTTGGAATTTGCGAATAGGTACTGGCGCGGAACCGAGTGTGTTTGCTCGGCGCGCGCTACTACTACGCGCAACCTAGTTGACCATTCCCGCAACTTCATCACCTCGGCCTGGCCTTTCTTGCGCTTGGCGCTGGTGACAAGCACGCCTTCCTTTGTCTTGCCGGAGATATGGAACGGCCGAACTTCTGCAGCTCGAAACCCGGTCAAGTAGGTAAACATGGCAGCGCAGCCCAGGTTGCGGTAGGTGGCGGTCTGACGCAGCGACCACAGGTAAAAACGCACCACCTGCGGGTCCGTGGATTTGAAATCAACCCCATGACCAAGGCTCATGTGGCGATGGCTTGGGGCGCGGAGATTGTGGCAGATCAGCGTCCTGGACGAGTACTTGTGCCACTTGACGGAGAAACAGAGGTTTCAGTGATCACCTCTCAAGCGGACCTGGAAAAAGCGGCCGCCGACCGAACTGGCCCTGCGCAGTGGGAGCGCTGAAATTTGATCGTGTTGGAAAATAAGAAAAACCGTTGGAAAATGCAAAAAAAGGGTTACAAGCCGAAGCATGTAACCCTTTGATTTTCCTACTCATTCTGTGGGGTGGCTGATGGGGCTCGAACCCACGACAACAGGAATCACAAACCTAATGCCCAATACTGAATTCATCTTTAAAATCAATTACTTAAAAAAATAATTTCCAATATTGAATAATTTTAACCTACCAGCCTATGCAGCCTGCCAACTAGACGTTGAAAGATTCTGACGATATTCAGAATAGCTGAGTTAATAATTTCCATATGACCGTTGGCAGTCTCTGGCGTACACTAGATCCTTGGAGTGGCAAAGATATACCGTCTGGCCAACCGTACGCTAGAGTGATGGGGAGAAACTGATGGAATGGGTTACACTAAATATATCGTCTGTTGTACCTTATTTTACAATTGGTAAGGATTTAGCAATGGCGGGGATAGCTTTCTATGCCGCGAGAATTGCGAGCAAAGGTCTTACTACTTGGAACCGTCAGCTTAAAGGTGGTGCGGAATACGACCTTGCACGTCGAATTTTAAAGTGCACGTATAGATTGCGTGAGGCGTTTGATGGCGTGCGAAATCCCGCGATGTTCAGCACTGAGATGCCCTTTCCGCCAGAGGAGGACGCTGGTAAAATGAATGATTCGCAAATACGTCACTACGGACGATCTAGAGCATATCAAAATCGCTGGCAGAAAGTTTTTGACGTCCGTAACGATCTCCGCACGGAGCTCCTAGAAGCGGAAGCTCTTTGGGGAGAGGAGATACTTACAAAGTTCAAGCGATTGTTTGAACTGCAGCATGATCTTTTTTCTACGGTATATGCTTACCTTGCTGCTTGCGATCCGGATGCGACCCAGGAGGCGAGGAAAATTAACAATGAGTTGTATGATAAGAAGTCGGATATTCTTTATCGCAACTATTCTGAAGGTAATCCCGATAAGTTCAATGCTGCAGTGAAAGTAGAAATATCGGTAATTGAAAATTTCCTAAAGCCTCATCTGCTCAAAAACTAAATAAGCATCAATTACTTGTGCTAGTTCAAACTTAACCTGTCATGTGCTGTCAGATGAGCTAGAGTTTTGAGAGGCCGCAACCATGAGGCACCATCCACGAACCGCGGCTATCTGGTAGCCCGGCAAGCCCGACGCGCCGCGTTAAGACGCGGCCTGCCACCCACAATAGAGGACATATGACACACAGATCCAATTACGCCGCGTTTGTCGATGCAATTTTCGGAGCGGAATCCGCGACGTTCGATGTCACGAAGACCGAATCGAACAACGTAATCGGCGCGCTTGCAAATCCGAATCAGTTTGCCGCATTCATAGCCAACTACGAAGACCGACTGCGGCGTATCGAAGCGGCCACTAAAGCTGATCCGACCCTTCGCAAAGACGTGCTCCATACCGTGAATCTAGTCGCCGGGAACGAGTGGGATGGCGCGTATGCAGAGCTGTGCGCGCTAGACTACTTTCTGGCCGTCCCACAGACTGGACCCAGCAACATTGAGCTGAATCGAACATTGCCGGCATCGGACACGCTCGCCTCGGAAATGGGCAAGCAGAACACGAACCACGATATGCGTTTGAAGGCTCTGGGCGTGTCGATGGATACGAAAAATCTCTCGGATAAGACCGGCCAAATTCTCGACGGCATCTTTCGCGAGTTCCTGCAAGCCAAGGGCATCGCGCGCATGGCAATCGTGCCGACTTACGATCACGACGACGACTTCACGCTATATCGTGAGAATCGTCCCAAGCTGTTGGCAGAGCTCGTGAGCGGCGTAGACGCTAAGGCAAGGACGCCGCAGCTAAGGAGCCAAGTTATCCCGGGGCTGTCTTACGAGTTCGCCTGGGACGCAGGGGCCTACGTCAGCGCGAGCTCGTATTCGCCCTTAGAACACGCGACGAAGCACCACACGCTTCTTTTCGGCCACATCAAGAAATTCTCGCGCGTCGAGCCGACGGTGATCACCTATGTGATGTTTCCATGGTCGGGAGAAGGCGTCTTTTTTGGGTTTGGCAAGGAGACGTTCCAGACTGAACTCGGAAGGCAATTCTTCAACAACTACATCGGCTCCGTCGATCTCGCTCGCAAATTCAATCAGGAGGTCAAATCGAACATCTCCGCCGGAGACGTTACGAAGCATCTCTCGGGCGTGATCTTCTTGGATGACAAGTCCATCACCGCCAAGGATCCGGCACAGATCAACGTGGATGCGAGTTTTGTGTGGAACAAGAACGCGATTCACTCGTTGATCGGCCATCCGCTCGACGTCGAACTCCGACGTCGAGGAGCTGTTGACCGATCATAAGCTGTTGATTCGACTCAAAGAGGCGGATGGAGTTTCCCCCGGGGGGGAACAATGCAGCACGATTTGCCTTCATGCTGCCTCTTACCTTTAGCGGAACAACTATTCGTCAGTATTTTGAATGGGTAGGGAGATGCTTACCTTGATTCTGACGTTGCATCGCTTTCTTGTAAATTTTTATGGACCGCGCGATGACAACTCGCACATACCAGGTACGAGCAGGCCCGTTTTAGAATACGAGCCGCCGCAGCTACGGCTATAGCCAAAGATCGCTGCGCGCACTTCCGAGGTGACTGGCCAATTGGGCGACGTATGCCCAAATGCGCGCAGGTGAGACGGCTTCTAGATGGGCGGTTTCCTCAACCGCCATCACGACCACCTGTAGGGGCGTTTCGTCTAGGAAGTGTAGTAAATAGGATTTATGGTTAGCCGGTACTCGGCCGGTAGCCAAAGCATGCTGTAACTGGTCACTATGGAACTCGCCCCTATAACTGACGCTAGCGTTCTTTGCAGCCATCCACAAGCCTCGCTTTGTATCTCTGGCCTCGATCGATGGCGGAGAAAAATTGAGTCCAAGCACCCTCAGCAGATTAACCAAACGCCCGAAACTCAAGTCACTAATGGTTCCAGCCTCCAGCTGCTGTACGGTCTGGCGCGACAGACCGGCCAACTTCGCTAAACGTTGCTGCGTCAAACCGACTGCCAGACGGCGGACGCGAACTACTTTGCCGACTTCGTAGATGTTCATGAGCTACCGTTCTATGAATGTACATAATATTTTACATTTATTTATTAAATGGCATAAATGGCCTGCCGTCTTGAGCTCGGGGCCGGATCGCTAAATGATGGTATTAGCCCGCTGGGAAGTAGTGTATTTCCTAGGTTGGAGCGAGCTGCGCTGCGCATTTTCAGGAACCGAGACAGTCGACTCGGTTGAAGGAGCTGACGCGCGCAAAGCTGCCGACGGCACGATCGTGCTTGAGCTGGGCCACGTCCGTGGGCGAATCGAAGGCCAGCCCAACACAGCCGCACTGGTGCAGGTGCTCGATCGGGTTCTAAGATGATCGGTCTGCTAGCCGGCCCCGTGTCTGGCTCGCTGCCGGCAACACTGGCATGTGCTCCGGCTTCAACGGCCTGGCTGCCAAAATGCAAACGGCGCTAGATGAAGATCCGTTCAACGGCCAGCTTCCATGTGATCCGCCATCTATGCACCGAGCTGGCGTGCTACTGCGACGCAATCGTCCATCCATCCGCAGACCCACCTTGCTGACTTTGAGAGCGTGCTACAAACGGATGCCTATGCTGGCTTCGATTCCTTGTTCGAGGACGGTACGATCTGTGAAGCTGCCTGTTGGACGCATGAGCGGCTCAAATTCACGATCTGCACGCCGCGCGCGAGACTCCACTGACAACCTTACATTTTTTCGACGAGGGGAATACCAACTGATTTACTCTTAGTCGTTTCTTCAAGCAGCGTAAGAATTATCGCAGGAACGCTGATACTTCGTCGATTGAGTAGCGTAGCAGCAGCAGAAAGATTCAAGAGATGTTCGTACATTGGTTGAGGTATACGGATGAGGACAGGCTTTTTTTCGTGCGTCGAATTTTGATTACTCATTAGACTAGACTCAATTTTTTTGCGTATCTCAGCAGGTGAATGAAGTGAAAATGGGCCGTAAATGCCGTGGCCTATTTTGCACGAAGATTACACGATGGCGCAATGAGAAATGCGTCGTCAGAGGTGGATACCGAAAGCTTAAGTGCCATAGGACAGGCAATACGAGCTATGAGGCTTGAGAAACACATATCCCAAGAAGAACTTGCACATATCTCGATGTTGGACCGCAGTCACTTAGGGCGGATTGAGCGTGGCGAACGCAATCTCTCCATTCTCAACCTTATTCGAGTCGCACGCGGCTTAGGTTGCACTCCTTCCGCAGTCTTGCATCGAGCTGGTCTATAGAGTTTTTTGTCTGTTCTGGAATTGCAAAACGCCCGAGATCAAATCGATTTGCGTCGTGCCTTCACCTTGGAGTCATTAGCTGCTCTAAGTTTCCGGATTTCCGCTTGCAGCTCCAGGCAAACCATGACGAGAGAATCATATTTTGACTGTAGAACCTTCCTGGCGGCAATCGAATCGGAGAGTCTTGCTTGCAAATTTCCTTCCGCTCGTTCACCTGGTAAATCCGTCGCTTTCGTTTGACGAATTTCAGCAACAAGCCCAGGATAGTTCGCGTAAAGGTTTGCCCTGCTCACATCGGCTGAGCGACAAACTGCACTCACGCTTACAGGAACCGAAGGGCTACTCGCTCTTAACAAATGCAATGCCGCCTTTACGCGCAGCGCAATACTTAATCGGTCACTCGCTTCGTTCGTCACTTTGACCTCCATCAAGAGCTGCATGTGAAGTTGCACCAGTTTGCAAACCTCGAAGCACTTTCATCGTGACGCTCAATCTTTTGGTCACAAGGCTCACTGTTTGCTCAGGTAACGACGAATTTTTCAAAAATGCATGGTCACGCTTTGCCCTCTCATCCCACCACCTTCGATACTCAGTGGTTACAGCAAAGTTGGAACACCGGGCGCAAACATCTGGGGCTCGTAACAATGGATTGGGACCACTATCTGTTCCATCACAGGCCGAATGCGACTTCGAATAAACGCAATAACCCCAATCACACGGTGCTATGACGACTCCTTGGGCGATCAGTTTTCCGACCAGCGCTTTAATCGCATTCTTGCCTTTAAACTTTGATGCCCCGATCAACTCTGCACGTCGCTCAATCAAAGCGACACCGGCCTTTCCAGCTAGGTGATCGCTTGACAAAAGGCATTCGAGGGCGCGGACCAATTCTTCCTGATCAGCCTCGGCCAGCATTTCCGTCAATTCGATATCAGATCCAACATACACTCCATCAGTAAACTCTGAATAGGCGTGCCCAAACTGCCAAGCGAGCGGTTCTAGCGCACTCTTATCACGCTTCGTTACGAATACCGCGAATGTCTTCCGACACGCATGAGGGTGCAGCCTTTGTATCTTCGGCTGCCATTGGCGATACGGAGCGTTAGCAAACTGTCGAATGCGGTTAGGTAGGTTGGTGGGAACGAATCGCAAAGTTCCGCGTTTAAGTCGAAGGGGCGCCCCATTTACGAAGAGCGGTCTGGAATTTTCACTTTGCCGGATAGAAGAAAACATTTTCTCGATAAAGCGAACCCCCTCAGATAGAGGTTCGGAAATAGCCCACTCGCGCAAAGCCCCTCCTTTCTTCGCTGCAATGCCGCTCAAATATTGTACTATTGAACCATCTTCAGAAATCTTCGTCCTAACACAATTCACATCTAGGCGGCATAGCTCACGGTTCCGCATGCCAACAGTAAAAAGCAGCAATATCATTACGGCTGCCATGGTATGGGAGACCGCTCTCGATAGCGCTTCATGCGCTCTTAGATTTTTTCCTAGTTTTTTCCAAATTTTTGTGAATTCTTGATCACCTCGTAATTCATCAAAAAGAGGCCTAACACGCTTACCGCGTTGCCTCCTTGATAGCCCTACTTCATGAGAAATTTTCCAGTATCGAGATATAGTTCGATAGATAAATTCGGCTTCGTTCTCTAACCAATTCAATGCGTCATGAATTAATGCTAGTGCAGCTTTCTCTGGAATTGCCTTGAACCGCTTAAACGCCAAAGGTTTACACTTAACAACGACTTCAGAATGAAAAGGAGCAGGATCAAAATTAAGACTAGCAATGTATTCACCTCGATTTCTCCACATTTGTTCAAAGAGGCATAACCAGTGCCGCAAGGTACTTTCCGCTGGCGGCTCGCCTGGCAGCCGGCCTTTTCGACTTTTTAAAAATTCCAGTAAATCGTCAGGAGTCAGCGACGAAATCCGCCAAATTTTATTTATCGTCATCCACTTCACTAACGTTGAGAGCATAGTGAATCTGAACGAATATGTCGACGCGTCGTATCGACCATGGATCGAGTCATCGATTGTACAAAGCATAAATTGTTTAACACTCTTTGTTAGGTACGCTCGCTGATGCTTACTACCTAAACCAACAGGCAAAAGCTTTGCCCATCGAATCACAAAGGGCTTTCCTTCATACAACTGCGATGACTGTAGCGTCCAAACCTTATCCGACGCGTTGGAAACCAGTAACGGATGAGACATTGTCACTCCAATACGGGTATGGCAAAGAGACTTATCCTTTTCTCTGCCAAAATATAAATATCGGGATGTATAGCTGGAAGTATTTCTTTTTCCAATATTTCAAGGGTCGGAGCATATAACGAAACAAATCGATTCAGCCAACCAGATCGAACCGATTGGGCTTTTGTTTCTAAAAGTGCTTTTCTAGCGGCAAGCAGATGCGCCACATTATCAATGTCATCGAGTACGATTATCGCCCCGGGACAAGTGGAACAACCAGTAAAGTTCAAACACATCTTCCCTTTAGCACTTGCAGGAGCTATTCCAGCGAATGGATCTTTGCACTTAAAACCAAATACCGAACTCGAACTATCGCACGAAGAAGGGGTTTTTTTAAGTTGCGTACGCACCGATAACGCAGTTCCAAAAGCTCGACTTTCCGCAATAAGCATCCCCTGAAACTTTCGAATAACTTCAGCATGTTCAGATGCTCTATCCTCTAGTGAGGTGTAACTTCCTTGGGTTGTCATCAACCGCTTATGGTTTAAAAGAATTCGGGCAGCCTCCATTTTCCGAGCCATCAGGTGATGTGACTTTGCACCAGTAATTCGGTTATCCTTGAAATCAAAATCACGAAGCTCATGTTTATCTATGAATTCCTTCAAAAAATTGTGAAAAGACTGCACACTTGGTACACGAACCTTACGAGTCTTAGGCGAACTACAGATAAATAGATCGTTTTTGTAGCTTGATGTAGCTCTGTTCCTTATGCCCGCCGAAAGTTCTGCATATCGACGCACAAGATTTGGTGCCGAATTTTCAAATCTTTTAGGAAAATCAACCTTTTGCTCAGCGTGAGACCTTGGCTTATACCACACCAAACGTTCCAAGTCTTCTCTGATCGGGTGATCACGAATGCAGTCTACGGAGAGCTCGGCTATTGACATTGGGTTTCCACTAGTTTGAATCTGAATTGCAAGATAAAATGGAAATACGCTTTTTGGAGTTGGCCAGATCATGCTCCAAAGATCGGCAATACTACCAACTTGAGCCAATGCTCTACCGATATGTGCGCGTTGTCCACGCCAATCTCTTTGGCGAATAAAAAACCCATCTTCCGAACACAACAGCTGGTGCAACACTTTCTTCTGCATTTTCTCGCTCTCATCCAGCGCCTCACCATTTAATATTCGCTGCCCTTTCATTAAAAGCTCTTCGATCTTTTTTATCTCACTATAACAAATGCTTAACACTTTCTTTTGCTCTTCACCTGTGAGTACAGATCGAATTTTCGGCATCTCACGCTTAAACCGTGCGCTTTTCAAACACAGCCCCATCGGAAATTCTTCAGGTATATTTCTAAAACACCATTTGATAGCTCTTTCGATAAAATTGTAGTGCGATTGAGACGTGCTACCTGCCAAATTAGAGTCTTCGAGCCAGGAAGCGAAATCTTGCAATGCGGCTTTATCAAAATAGGCGTCATTCGCCTTACCAACCTCTATGCGATGTTTTACGAACTTTTTAAGTGACCGCCAGGACTGGCGTTGTGATTCAAGCGATGTGTGCCCAGCAACAGGAATAAAACATCTTGCAAGAGATTCTGATATTGAAGGATGCAACCCGAGGTTCAAAAAATCAAAACTTGAGAGCGTAGTCTCAGTTTCGCTAACCAGGATCAATCGTAGGCCGGCCCATGTGTGAACAATTGGCGATCTCATTGCGATGCACCATAAAGATAAGAAAGTGCCTCAACGACGTCTGAATTTTGAGTTTGAGCTAGGTGCACGTAGAGCTCAGTGGTCTCCAGACGTGCATGCCCCATCAGAACCTGCAAAATTTTAGGAGCGTTATGGGCGATAATTGGATCAGCGGAGCTTTGTAATACAGCGAGAACGTTGGTGGCGTATGTGTGCCTGAGCGAATGCAAAGCGAAGTGCCGCAATCCCACCAAGTCCGCACAACGTCGAAATTCCGTTGAGAGACTAGATTGCCCTACCTTGTCACCATTTCGATTTAGAAATACGTACCGTTCCGATCCCGGTCGCGCGCTCTCTCTATCAGTTAAACAGTACCAGTGCGTCTTTTCTACTAGGTGGGTGGGAACTACGATAGGTAATTCTTTCCCCCCTTTGCGTTGCGCTCTAATTGTTACCAGACCTTCGCTAGACAGGGAAAGCTGCTCTATGGTCGGAAGGCTCGATAGCTTAAGCTCACAGACTTCGACTCGACGCGCCCCACTGCATAGCCCCCATTGGAACATTAGTTTATAGGGTTCTCGGGCTAAAGAAAACACGGAACCAATTTGCTCTGTAGTTAAGACCTGAGGGATTCTCCGAATGACTCGGACTAGCGGAGAGCAGCGATGGTCACCTGATACCAGGTATTCTCCGAGTGGGGTTGGTAGAACTTGCATACGCCATGCCCATTCATGATAAAGTGCGGCGACGGTCACCCGTAAATTCACAGTCGCTGTCGCGTAGCATTCACCGCTTCCGCGTAATTCACAATGCACCAAGTGCGCTCGATATAGCATGAGGTCTTCTTCACTGGCCTGTTCCATGGGCACATTTCGCGTCGAGAGAAATCGCAGCCAGTCAAGGAGGCTTTCTGCGTAAGTTCTAGCCGTTGAGATAGTTATTCCCCTGCTTTTGACAGCATGTTCAAGGAGAAACATTGTCGGCACGTAGACTGGATGCCCAAACTCGTCGACGATTGTGACCACCGCCTTTAGATCTGCGAAGCGACGAGATAGGTCTACGTTGACTACGTTTGCAATCCCCGCAGATTTGCACAGTGACTCAAACGAATGAGCATCAGGATTGGTTGCTACTAGTTTATAGCTGAGTTGAACCGTAGCTACCATGTTGGCCTCTACAATTTCATTATTAGGAATACAGTACCTCAACTCTTATGGCGATTCAACAGACAGACAATTCGCGACACCTAATCGACGAGTTCAACCGCAGGGTACTCGATGTGCTGCGCCAGCCACTGGAATCCGGGCTCATCACCATTTCCCGGGCGGCCCGCCAGGCCGAGTTTCCAGCCCGCTTTCAACTCATCGCCGCCATGAATCCCTGTCCTTGCGGCTATCTGGGCCACGTTTCGGGCCGCTGCCGCTGCACGCCCGATGCCATCCTGCGCTACCACAGCCGGCTGTCGGGACCGCTGCTCGACCGCATCGACTTGCAGATCGAAGTGGCCGCCCTGCCCGTCAGCACCTTGGGGCGCCGTGCAGTTGCGGGCGAAGGCACGCCGCAGATTGCCGCACGGGTAGCTGCAGCGTTCGCCTTGCAACTGGCGCGTCAGGGAAAAGCCAATCAGCGCCTGAGCAATATGGAGATCGAACAGCATTGCCAGCTGGAAGTACATGGCGAGCGTCTGCTGCATGGCGCCACGCAGCGCCTGCACTGGTCGGCACGCACTTATCACCGGGTCTTGCGCGTGGCCCGCAGCATTGCCGACCTGGCCGATAGCCGCGCGATTACCCATCCGCATATTGCCGAAGCGATTCAATACCGGCGCGTACTGCAAGAAAGTTAGGCACAGCTGTTGCGCATTACATGCGCACGATTGCACGTGGCGGGCGGCACTGCTACCATCTGCTGATGAAAAAAACATCACTTGGCACCTTCTTTGTCACCTTGGCCGCTGCCGGCGTCCTGTCCGCTTGCAGCCCCAAGTTTGACTGGCGCGACTATCGCAGCCCTGATGCGCAGTTCACGGCACTGTTTCCAGGCAAGCCATCCGTTCTGACACGTGAAATCGACCTCGATGGCAAGAAAGTCAGCCTGACCATGACAGCCAGCGAAGTGGACGGCAGCACCTTTGCCATCGGCAGCGCCATCCTCGACAGCACGGAGCAGGCGCAAGCGGCCCTGCCCGCCATGAAGACGGCATTGCTGAAGAATATCAATGGCACGGTGCGCAGCGAAAAAATGGCGACGGCGGCCAGCAGCACGCCGGCCGGCACACGCGAACGCAGCGCGCTGAGCATGGAGGCGACAGGCACGCAGCAAGGCAAGCCGGTCTTGCTGGTCGGCCGTTTCGTGGCACAGGACAAGCACATCGTCCAGATCGTCATCCTTGGCGAAGAAAGCAAGTTGTCGCGTGAAACCATCGATACCTTCATGGACTCGGTCAAACTGGACTGAGACTTAACGATCACTTAAAAAGAGAGCCGCCCGCAAGCCGGGCTCTTGTAAATTGGTGCGCTGTCCAACAGATGGCTATATCCCGCTTGCAAATGGGCAAGCTGGGCAATCGGACGGCCTGTGTGACAATTCAAGTCGTGATATTGTTTCGACACCAACAACAAGTTTCAGAAAGTTCCTATGCTGATCTCTTTCAAATCCAAATCCTCCCCTCCCGTCATGATGTACCAGGAACATGCCCAGCGCATCCTCGACATCTTGCACAAGAGCCCGGCGCGCGGCGTCATCACTCCGGCGGAAGCGGGCGAAGCACTGGCTTTGCTGGAAAAGGAAGTCGCGGAAAGCAAGTTGCACCCGGAAACAGACATCGAACACGATGCCCATACGCCGGAAACGCTGGAAGACGGTGAGACGGGCGAGCATGCGCGCGCACAGAAAGTGCATTTTTCACAGCGCGCCTTCCCCTTGATGGAAATGCTGCGTTCGGCCAAGGCCGAAGGCGACAGCATCACCTGGGGCGTGTAAGCCGACAATCACGACAGACGAAAAAAAACCCCGCACACGCGGGGTTTTTTTATATAACAAGCCTGACGATAACCTACTTTCACACTGGTTGCAGCACTATCATCGGCGCAAAGTTGTTTCACGGTCCTGTTCGGGATGGGAAGGGGTGGTACCAACTTGCTATGGTCATCAGGCATAACTTTTTCAACAGCTTGCTCCCAACGGGGCAGCAAACCATCTGATCTGAGGAGGCGAATTATATAGCAATTTGCCGGAAGATGGGACGAAAAGCGGCATTTTATCGCGATAAACCGCGAATTGGCCTGGCCGGCTGGCGTGGTTGTCGGATTACGCGCGGCCTTGCCGCGCTAATCCGACCTACCCGGCCTGGCCAGCCGCAAACGAATGTAGGTCGGCTTAGCGCGCAGCGCGTAAGCCGACAAACACCACAGACATAACCCACAAACCACCAGACGAAAAAAAACCCGCCAATTGCTTGACGGGTTTTTCTCTACTGCGAATAACAAGCCTGACGATAACCTACTTTCACACTGGTTGCAGCACTATCATCGGCGCAAAGTTGTTTCACGGTCCTGTTCGGGATGGGAAGGGGTGGGA
>NZ_JBNYXL010000008.1:0-367503 GCF_051380655.1 Janthinobacterium amylolyticum | reverse complement strand
ATCGGGCATTCTTATGGATGTTCATTCGGTTGGTTTCCTTGAGAACTGGGGGTTTGGCGATTTCCAGTGTCTCAAATCCAATCCGAATGAACCACAACAACCTATTGAAACATCACACCTAGCTACTGCGCAGCGCACTCTCGCGTCTCCGTTGCTCGCTGTACCTTCGTACAGCTCCGCTACTCAACACGATATTGCGCTTGCTCGCTACGCTATTCGGAGGACCTTAAGACGGTATTGGCTACTTTCTGCGGAATATTTTGCAAAACACCAGATATTGCCCGTTGACAGCCCCTGTAATCCCTCTATAATGCTGGCCTGTTGTTGATGACGCGGGAGTAGCTCAGTTGGTAGAGCGCAACCTTGCCAAGGTTGAGGTCGAGAGTTCGAGACTCTTCTCCCGCTCCAGTTTTCTGGATCGTGTCATAGGTAAAAACAGCAAATGCAGTAAAAAGTAGTACTGGCGATGTAGTAGAGCTTCTGATACAATGTTGTCCACTGCGGGAGTAGCTCAGTTGGTAGAGCGCAACCTTGCCAAGGTTGAGGTCGAGAGTTCGAGACTCTTCTCCCGCTCCAGTGAATACTGGATCAGCAGTAAAGCAGCACTGGTAAACGGTAACAAAAGGCAGTAAAATAGCGGTTCGTATGCGGGAGTAGCTCAGTTGGTAGAGCGCAACCTTGCCAAGGTTGAGGTCGAGAGTTCGAGACTCTTCTCCCGCTCCAGCGAATGCTGAAGCAGTACAGCAAGATGGCAGTATCAGGCAGAAAATAGAAGCTCCAATGCGGGAGTAGCTCAGTTGGTAGAGCGCAACCTTGCCAAGGTTGAGGTCGAGAGTTCGAGACTCTTCTCCCGCTCCAGAATTCTAAAGGGAAGCTAAGCTGGCTTCCTTTTTTTATCCGCCATGATGCGTGGCGCGATTAAGTGGTACCAAGCTCCAATGCGGGAGTAGCTCAGTTGGTAGAGCGCAACCTTGCCAAGGTTGAGGTCGAGAGTTCGAGACTCTTCTCCCGCTCCAGTTTTCAAGATGGGCCGCAAGGCGCATCCAAGCAGTTCCTCTGGCGAGGTAGCAAAGAGGTTATGCAGCGGCCTGCAAAGCCGTTTAGACGGGTTCGATTCCCGTCCTCGCCTCCAGATGAAAAAAATAGCCCACTTTCGAGTGGGCTATTTTTTTGTCCGAGGCGCATCTTGTATAATGTTGACAGGCTCAGCCGCACCGCGCCGTGCGCTGATGAATCTTCCCCTTTCCTCCATACCGATGTAGTCACTGACGACTTTCCTGCTCCGTTCAACCTCAGCACGGCTTTTCCGTGACGCCCGCTGGCATGGCTGCGCCTGCTGGCTCCGCGTCAGGCGCGCATTTCTCTGTTCCGACCCTGGATGTGACTCAATGATCAACGCAACTTTTCGGGACGAGTGGTTCCCGAATATACAAAAGAATTTTCTTGCGGGCCTGACCACCTCGTTTGCCCTGGTGCCCGAATGCATCGCCTTTGCCCTCGTGGCGCAGTTGAATCCCCTGATGGGCCTGTATGGCGCCTTCATCATCTGCGCACTGACGGCCGTCTTTGGCGGGCGCCCCGGCATGATTTCTGGCGCGGCAGGTTCCATGGCCGTCGTCATCGTGGCGCTGATGGCCCAGCATGGCGTGCAATATTTGCTGGCCACCGTGGTGCTGAGCGGCATCATCATGGCGCTGTTCGGCATTCTGCGCCTCGGTAAGCTGATCCGCATGGTGCCGCATCCCGTGATGCTGGGCTTTGTGAACGGCCTGGCCATCGTCATCGCCATGTCCCAACTGGAACATTTCCGCCTGGCCACGCCACACGGTGAAACCTGGCTGCAGGGCACGCCCCTGTATGTGATGGGCGCGCTGGTGCTTCTCACCATGGCCATCGTCTACGTGCTGCCGCGCCTGACCAAAGCCGTGCCGCCGGCGCTGGTGGCCATCCTCGGCGTGGGCGTGCTCAGCCATTTCTTGCACCTGCCCACGCGCACCCTGGGCGACCTTGCGCATATCGCCGGCGGCTTGCCGGCCCTGCATTGGCCGACCGTGCCGCTGGACATGGCTACCCTGCACATCATCTTCCCGTATGCGGCGCTGATGGCCATGGTGGGCTTGCTGGAAACCTTGCTTACTTTTAATCTCACAGATGAGATAACGGAAACGCGGGGCCAGCCGAACCGCGAATGCATCGCGCTGGGCGCGTCGAATGTCGTCTCGGGCCTGTTTGGCGGCATGGGCGGCTGCGCCATGATCGGCCAGACCATGATCAACCTGAGTTCGGGCGGGCGCTCGCGCCTGTCGGGCGTGACGGCGGGCGTGATGATACTGCTGTTCATCCTCTTCCTGTCGCCGCTGATCGAGCGCATTCCGCTGGCCGCGCTGGTCGGCGTGATGTTCGTGGTGGCGCAGCAGACGTTTGCCTGGGGTTCGCTGCGGGTGCTGGGCAAGGTGCCGCTGCAGGATGCGCTGGTGATCGTCGCCGTGACGGTAATCACGGTCTTCACGGACCTGGCGATGGCGGTGCTGTGCGGCATCATCATCGCGGCCCTGAATTTCGCCTGGCAGCATGCGCGCGAGATGCGCGCCGAACTGGACGACAGCACGCCGGGCGTGCGCGTCTACCTGCCGCATGGCACCTTGTTCTTCGCCTCGACCACGCATTTCCTGGAACTGTTCCGGACGGCGGCGGACCCGGCCCGCGTGATCCTCGATTGCCGCCATCTGCACATGGCTGACCACTCGGCCATTGCCGCCATCGAAGCCCTGTATGAGCGCTATGAAAAGGCCGGCAAGCATTTGCAGGTGACGCATCTGTCCAGCCGCAACCAGGCGCTGCTGCAGCGCGCGGGCGTGGATGTGCGCGTGGCGTAAAATAGCAGCAAGTGTCCCGCGCCATTGCCCGGCAATGGGCGCGATTGTTGAATGTCTGTGGAGTATGAATGCTGTCGAACGAACAAGAGCAATTGCTGCAACAAAGCCAGGCGGATTTCGACGCCTACTATGACGCGCTGGGCACCTCGCTGGTGAATTTTGTCGAGCGCCTGGGTATCCAGCCGGCGCACGAAGTATTGACCAACGCGGCCGAATACCTGCCGTATATCGATGCGGCCATGCGCACCATCGTCATCCGCGACGAAAGCTGGCAGTGGGTGAAAACCATGCTGGGCTATTTTATCGGCGAGTATTTCGTGCAGGGCCATGCGGGCTGCTGGTACGTGGAAACGCGGCCGGCATCGCCGCACTTCTGCCGCACCATGGTGGGCGGCTTCGAGCACGGCTTGCCGGCGGACGCCGCCCTCGACCCGGAGGCGCTGGCACTGGCATTCCTGGGGCAGTCCGTGCCGCGCGAACTGGCGGTATTGATACACGAGACGCAAGCCGGCCTGGCTTGACAGCATCAGCAAGGAGAAAAAATGGAAGCGGCGTTGCATCTGGCGGAAATCCCGTACGAGACGGGCGAATTGCGGTTCCGGTATACGCGCATGCTGTCGGACGACGGCACGCGCTGGATACGCCATGGCCTGTTTTGCGAATACCACCGCAACGGCACGGTCATTTCAGAAGGGCATTACGCGCATGGCCGCGAGAGCGGCTTGTGGCGCGACTTTGACGAAACGGGCGCGCCAGCCGCCGAAGGGCACTATCTCGATGGCGCCGAGACGGGCGAGTGGCGCTTCTGGGATGCGGCCGGCAAGCCCGTGACGCGCAGCTGAGCGCCTGCTTGCGTTAATGGCCGACCACCTGGCCGCTGCAGGCAGCGATTGCCACGCGGCAGCCTTGACTTGACACCTTGTTGCTTTAAAACTCTTCCCACTCGCCTTCGGCAGGGCTCGCTACCTTGCCGCTCTTGCGCACGGCCGGCAAGCGCAGGGCAGGGGCCGGGCGCACTGCTGCGGCTGGCGTGGCCGCCGGCGCGCTGCGCTGCGCCGCCTTGACGCTGAAGCGGTCGGTCGCCGCCGCGTTGGCGTCCAGGCGGAACACGCTGACTACTTGCGCCAGCTCGCTCGCCTGTTCCTGCATCGCTTCGGCCGCTGCCGACGCTTCTTCCACCAAGGCCGCATTTTGCTGGGTTACCTGGTCCATTTCGGAAATGGCCTGGTTGACTTGCTCGATGCCCGCGCTTTGCTCTTCGCTGGCGTTGCTGATTTCGCTCATGATGGAGGTGACGAAGCCGATGCTTTGCACGATTTCTTCCATCGTCTTGCCTGCCTTGTCGACCAGCTCCGTGCCGACGTCGACTTTTTGCACGGAGTCGTCGATCAGGCCCTTGATCTCTTTCGCCGCCGCCGCCGAGCGCTGTGCCAGGTTGCGCACCTCGGTGGCCACCACGGCGAAGCCGCGGCCCTGTTCGCCGGCGCGCGCCGCTTCCACGGCCGCGTTCAGCGCCAGGATGTTGGTCTGGAAGGCAATGCCGTCGATGACGGAAATAATGTCGACGATTTTCTTCGACGAAGTGTTGATGTCGCCCATCGTGGCAACCACTTCGGCTACCACGGCGCCGCCGCGGCTGGCGATGCCGGCCGCGTCGCCGGCCAGTTTGTTCGCCTGGCGCGCATTGTCCGCATTCTGTTTCACGGTGCTGGTGAGCTCTTCCATCGACGAGGCTGTCTCTTCCAGCGAACTGGCTTGCTGTTCCGTGCGCGACGACAGATCCTGGTTGCCGGCGGCGATCTCGGCCGATGCCGTGGCGATGGTGTCGGTGCCGCTGCGCACCTGGCCGACGATGGTCACCAGGCTGTCGTTCATGGTTCTCAGTGCATGCATGAGCTGGCCCGTTTCATCGCGGCCTTGCGCCGTGATGACGCTGCTCAGGTCGCCCGCCGCCACGGTTTCCGCCACTTTCACGGCGTCGCGGATGGGGCCGGTGATCGAACGCGTGATCCACCACGCAAAACCGATGCCCATCAGCACTGCCAGCACGCCCATGGTGATCAGGAAAACGCGGGTGCCGCTGTAGGCTTCAATGATGCTGTTGCCGACGCCGTCGGCGGCCTTGATCTGCATGGCGGCAAAGCGTTTCACTTCCGCCAGGTAGGCAACAGTAATCGGCGCGACTTCCTTGTCGAACACCAGCTTGGCGCCCGCCACGTCGCCGTCGGCCTTCATCTTGAAGGCGCGGCCGCGCGTCGTCACGTAGTCGGTACGCACCTTGCGCACCACCTTGAATTGCTCGATCACGGCAGGGTTGAGCAGGGATGCGACGATGTCGTCCTGCAGCTTGCTGGAACGCTCCGCATCGACTCGCAAGTCTTCCTCGATCTTTGCGCGCACGATCGGGTCGCTGATTTCGAACGAGGCCACGCCGCGCACGCTGTTGACTTCAATGATCTTCGACCATTCGGCCACCATGCGCTGGTTCTTGATGCTGGTATTGATGAGGCGGTAGGTCAGGTCGCTGGCCGTTTGCATGCGCACCAGGGCGGTGACGGTCACGGCGGCAAGCAACAGCAATACGACAGCAAAGCCGACGCCAAGGCGGCTGCCGATGTTCAGGTTTTTCATGTAGTTCCTAACAATGTAATAGTCATGATCGCCGCCGCCAGCAGGGGCGGACAGGCGCCGCAAGGCGCAGGGGATCGGGGTCTTCGGGTGCCGCGTGATGGCTGTGCGACGCGCCACGCTGAGCGTGACGATGGAGGTAAAGCAAGGGGCATATCGGTCAGGCTGACCGCTGCCCAGCAAGACGCAAGTATAGCATTGACACAGGGAAATAGTTTTTCAAAGCAATTTTAATTATTTTTTGATATTGATTTCCTGTTGCTTTTTTACATCAAGTCGTGTGTCTATAAGTACTACCACTTACATTTCACCTTACTTTGCGCAGGGTCCCCTGATAAAATACTAATGATAATCATTCGCATCATTATTTCACTATCAAGGAACTGTATGCCGTCGCGTCACAAGCCTGAACTGTCCTGCATCACCGCCGCCGTCCTGGGTGCCCTGGCATTTGCCGCCCTGCTGCCGGGCATTGCCGCGGCGCAGGAAACCCTGCCCGCCGTCACCGTTACGGCCGCCAAGGACAAGGACGGCTATGCCGCCTCCACTTCCGCCGGCGCGACGAAAACGGACATGGCCCTGCGCGACGTGCCGCAGACGATCAACGTGGTGCCGGCCGCCGTCATCCGCGACCAGCACGCCACGTCGATCCAGGACATCATGAAGAATATCCCGGGCGTGGGCCTGTCCACTGGCGATGGCCAGCGCGACCAGGTCTTCATCCGCGGCTTCACGGCCATCGGCGACCAGTTCGTCGACGGTTTCCGTGACGATGCCCTGTATTTCCGCGACCTGTCGAACGTCGAGCGCCTGGAAGTGATCAAGGGGCCGGCCGCCGTGCTGTACGGCCGCGGCTCCTCGGGCGGCCTGGTCAACCGCGTCAGCAAGAAGCCGGGCGCGGACGTCACCGACGTGGCCCTGAGCCTGACGAATACGGCCGGCCGCCGTGGCGAAATCGACGTGGGCCGCGCGGGCGAGAGCGTGTCGTGGCGCCTGACGGGCGCGCGCGAGGAATCGGACAGCTACCGCGCGCAGCAGTTCATCGACCGCACGGCGCTGGCGCCCTCCGTGGCCATCCGTTTTTCCAGCGACACCAAGCTGCTGCTGCAAGCCGATTACCTGGAAGACCGTCGCCTGACGGACTTCGGCATCCCGTCCTATCAAGGCCGTCCCGTGGCCGTCGATGCGCGCACGTATTTTGGCGCGGCGAACGCCAGCGAGGCGGACTTCAGCCAGTCGCGCGTGGTCTCGACCAGCGCCACCCTGACGCACAAGTTCAGTGATTCCTTGTCGCTGCGTAATGCCTTCCGCTATTACGACTATCAGCTGAACCGCAACAACACGAATATTTCCGGCAACGTCAACGAGGTGAAAGGCACGATGAGCCTGGGTCACGCCAAGCTGGACCGTGATGAGAGCGGCTGGTTCAACCAGACGGAACTGACGCAAAAGCTCGTCACCGGCCCGGTGCGCCACGAGGTGCTGTATGGCGCCGAATTCGGCAAGCAGGACAAGGATGCCAATAGCTGGGCCGCGACCGTGGTGGCGACCAATGTGTCAATCTTCCAGCCCGTGCTGCCCGTGGTCGACCCGCGCAAGCTGGGCGCCCGCAGCGATACCTTCGGCACCTATGACACGGCCGCCGCCTATGTGCAGGACGCCATCAGTTTCAGCGACGAGTGGAAGGCGCTGGCCGGCCTGCGCTATGACCGCTACAAGCAGCAGTCGCGCCTGGCCAATGCGGCCGGCGTGACCACCGCCAATCTGGCGCGCACGGATGCCGCCTTCAGCCCCCGCGCCGGCCTCGTCTGGCAACCGGGCGCGGCGCAATCGTATTACGCGTCGTGGAGCCGTTCCTTCCAGCCCAGCGGCGAGAACTTCGCCCTGGCCGCCAACAATGCCGACCTGTCGCCGGAAAACACGCGCAACACGGAAGTGGGCGCCAAGTACGACCTGTGGGGCGGCCGCGCGAACGCCACCGTGTCGCTGTTCCGCCTGGAACGCGACAATATCAAGACCAGCGATCCCATCACGAACCGTATTGTGCCGGTCGGCAAGCAGCGCACGGATGGCCTGGAACTGACCTTCAATGCGGACTTGCACGATGGCTGGAAAATGATGGCCGGCTACGCTTATCTGGACGCCACCATTACCGATTCCATCGCCGTCGACCGCAGCGTGAATGCGCCGGGCACGACGACGGCCGCACCCGTCGCCATCAAGGGCAAGCGCGCCACGTTGACGGCGCGCAATACGGCCAACCTGTGGCTGACGAAAGACCTGGGCCACGGCTTCACGGTGGGCGGCGGCGCCAATGCCGTCGGCAGCCGCTTCGCCAATCCCGGCAACACGGTGGTGCTGCCCGGCTACGTGACGGCCGATGCCATGGGCGCTTACCGCACGGGCCGCTATGAAGTGCAGCTGAATATCAACAATATCGGCGATACGCGCTACATCGTCTCGGGCCACGGTTCCAGCCCGAACCTGAGCTTGCCAGGCGCGCCGCGCAACGTGGCACTGACCTTGCGCTACAGCCTGTAAGTTCTGCTGCCGGTTCCGCGTACAACCAGACCCGCTCGCGAGCGGGTTTTTTCATGCTAGTCGCCGTTGCCGTGCTTGCCCGTGTCCAAGCCGGGCCGCCGCCGCATGGATGGGGCGGGATTGCCGGCCATATTGTTTAGAGTAAGCCTTCGGTACCGACAGATTAATGTTGACTATGAGTAATTTTTTCCGGCGGACTAAGCCGTGAAAGTGTTTGGCGAGTAAAATACGGCTTATATGGCACAGGCATGGTGCTTATATCTTATTGATATGACACCGTCATGACGTTGTATGACTTTTTATTTACTCACATCATAGAGGTCTGATATGGTTCAGATATCCAGGCGCCAGTTCCTTCGGGTAACAGGCGCCACGATTGCTGGCTCCAGCCTCGCCTTGCTCGGTTTCGCACCGGGACAGGCGCTGGCCGAAGTAAGGCAATACAAGCTGGCTCGCACGACCGAGACCCGCAATACCTGTCCTTACTGTTCCGTAGGCTGCGGCGTTCTGCTGTATGGCCTGGGCGATGGCGCGAAGAATGCCGTCTCCAGCATCATCCACGTGGAAGGCGATGCCGATCATCCGGTAAACCGCGGCACCCTGTGCCCGAAAGGCGCCAGCTTGGTCGACTTCATCCACAGCCCCAATCGTTTGAAAGTTCCCGAGTACCGCGCACCCGGTGGCACGGAATGGCAACCGATCTCCTGGGATGTGGCGCTCGACAAGATCGCGCGCCTGATGAAGGATGACCGCGATGCCAACCTGATCGAAAAGAATGCCGACGGCAAGACCGTCAACCGCTGGCTCTCCACCGGCATGCTTGCCGCGTCCGCCGGCAGCAACGAGGTCGGGTATCTGACCCACAAGACAGTGCGCAGCATGGGGATGCTGACCTTTGATAATCAGGCGCGTGTATGACACGGACCGACGGTGGCAGGTCTTGCCCCGACGTTTGGCCGTGGCGCGATGACGAATCATTGGGTCGATATCAAGAATGCCGATGTGATTTTGGTCATGGGCGGCAATGCAGCAGAAGCACATCCTTGCGGATTCAAATGGGTAACGGAAGCGAAGGCGCATAACAAGGCCAAGCTGATCGTTGTCGATCCGCGTTTCACCCGTACCGCATCCGTGGCAGATTACTACTGCGCCACGCGTACCGGCACGGACATCGTCTTCCTCGGCGCGATCATCAATTATCTGCTGACGAACGACAAGATTCAGCATGAGTACGTGCGCAACTACACGGACATGCCCTTCATCGTGCGCGAAGACTATGCGTTCGAGGACGGCCTGTTTTCGGGTTACGACAAGGAAAAAGGCAAGTACACCGACAAGGCCACCTGGGATTATGAGATCGGCGACGATGGCTATGCCAAGATCGATCCGACCATGGAGCACCCGCGCTGCGTCTACCAGATGATGAAGAAGCACTACGCGCGCTACACGACCGAGATGGTCGAACGTACGTGCGGCGTGTCGGCCGACAAGTTCCACAAGGTGGCAGAGGCGCTGGCCTCGACCGCCGTGCCGGGACGCGCCGGTACCATCCTGTACGCGCTGGGCTGGACGCACCACTCGACGGGCGCGCAAACCATCCGCACGGGCGCCATGGTGCAACTGTTGCTGGGCAATATGGGCATCGCCGGCGGCGGCATGAACGCCTTGCGCGGCCACTCGAACATCCAGGGCTTGACCGACCTGGGCCTGATGTCGAACTTGTTGCCGGGTTATATGACCCTGCCCAACGAGGGCGAGCAGGACTTCGACGCCTACATCGCCGCGCGCGCCACCAAGCCGCTGCGTCCGAACCAGCTCAGCTACTGGAGCAATTACCGCAAGTTCCACGTCAGCTTCATGAAGACGTGGTGGGGCAATGCGGCGACGGCGGAAAACAACTACGCCTACGACTACCTGCCCAAGCTGGACAAGCCGTATGACTTGATGCAAGCCATCGAGAACATGCACCAAGGCAAAATGACGGGCTATATCTGCCAGGGCTTCAACGTCATCGCGTCCGCGCCGAACAAGCAGAAGGTCACGGAAGCGCTGTCGAAGCTGAAGTTCCTCGTCATCATGGATCCGCTGGCCGTGGAAACGGGCGAATTCTGGCGTCCGCATGGCGAGTTCCATGAAGTCGATCCGACCAAGATCATGACGGAAGTGTTCCGCCTGCCAACCAGCTGCTTCGCCGAAGAGCGCGGTTCGCTGGTGAGTTCCTCGCGCGTCTTGCAGTGGCACTGGCAAGCGGCAGAACCGCCGGGCCAGGCGCGCAGCGACCTGGAGATCATGTCGGGCCTGTTCCTGCGCATGCGCACCATGTACCAGAAAGAGGGCGGCAAGTTCCCTGACCCGATCGTCAACCTGACGTGGAATTATGCGCAGCCGCATAACCCGCAGCCGGAAGAGATCGCCCGTGAATTCAACGGCAAGGCGCTGGCCGACTTGTACGATCCGAAGGATCCGACCAAGCTGCTGGTCAAGAAAGGTGAACAGCTGGCCTCGTTTGCGCAATTGCGCGACGATGGCACGACCACCAGTGGCTGCTGGATCTTTGCCGGCAGCTGGACGCAGGCGGGCAACCAGATGGGCCGCCGCGACAATAGCGACCCGACGGGCATCGGCCAGACACTGGGCTGGGCCTGGGCATGGCCGGCCAACCGCCGCGTGCTGTACAACCGCGCCTCGTGCGACCTGAAGGGCAAGCCGTTCGACCCGACGCGCAAGCTGATCGAGTGGAATGGCACGAACTGGAGCGGGGCCGATATTCCCGACTTCAAGGTCGACGAACCGCCGGAAAATGGCATGGGTCCGTTCATCATGCTGGGCGAGGGTGTGGCGCGCTTCTTTGCGCGCGGCGCCATGGCCGAAGGACCGTTCCCCGAGCATTACGAGCCGTTTGAAAACCCGCTGGGCTATAACCCCATGCACCCGAAAAACCCGCGCGCGACCACCAATCCGGCCGCCCGCGTGTTCGACGGCGACCGTGCGCTGTTCGGTACGCATGAGGAATACCCGCACGTGGCCACCAGCTACCGTTTGACCGAGCATTTCCATTACTGGACCAAGCATGCACGCCTGAATGCCATCATCCAGCCGGAACAGTTCGTGGAAATCGGCGAAGAACTGGCAGCCAGCATCGGCGTGGTGGCCGGCGGCAAGGTCAGAGTCAGTTCCAAACGGGGCCACATCATCGCCAAGGCCGTCGTCACCAAGCGCATCAAGGCCTTGAAGATCGAAGGCAAGCAGGTGCATACCGTGGGCCTGCCGCTGCACTGGGGCTTCACCGGGGTGGCCAAGCCGGGGTATCTGATTAATTCCCTGACACCGGGCGTGGGGGATGCGAATTCGCAGACACCGGAATTCAAGTCCTTCCTCGTGAAGGTGGAAAAAGCATGATGGGAGATCGATAATGGCACTGCAATCCTTAGATATCCGGCGCCTGTCCGCCACCACGGTGACGCCGCCGCAAGCGCGTACCCCGGTGACGGGCACCGTGGCCAAGCTGATCGATGTGTCGAAATGCATCGGCTGCAAGGCTTGCCAGACGGCGTGCATGGAATGGAACGACCTGCGTGACGAGGTCGGCGAAAACCACGGCACCTACGACAATCCGACGGACCTGACGCCGCAATCGTGGACGGTGATGCGTTTTGCCGAACACGAAAGCAACGACGGCAACCTCGAATGGCTGATCCGCAAGGACGGCTGCATGCACTGCGAGGACCCGGGCTGCCTGAAAGCCTGCCCGGCGCCGGGCGCCATCGTGCAGTACACCAACGGCATCGTGGACTTCCACCAGGAAAACTGCATCGGCTGCGGCTACTGTGTGGCCGGCTGTCCTTTCGACGTGCCGCGCATTTCGAAAAAGGACGACCGCGCCTACAAGTGCACGCTGTGCTCGGACCGCGTGGCCGTAGGCCAGGAACCGGCCTGCGTGAAGACCTGCCCGACGGGCGCCATCGTGTTCGGCACCAAGGAAGACATGAAGGTACATGCGGAAGAGCGCATCGTCGACCTGAAGTCGCGCGGTTTCGAGAACGCGGGCCTGTACGATCCGCTGGGCGTGGGCGGCACGCACGTGATGTACGTGCTGCACCATGCCGACAAGCCGCGCCTGTATTCCAACCTGCCGGACAAGCCGAGCATCAGCTTGATGGTGGGCTTCTGGAAGGGCTGGGCCAAGCCGCTGGCCGTGGCCGGCATGGCGGCCACGGCGCTGGCGGGCCTGTTCCACTACACGCGTGTCGGTCCGAACGAAGTGAGCAGGGATGAAGAACGCGAAGCCCTGGACGAGGCCAAGCGCATCAAGGAGGATCAGCATGAATCATCATGAACAGCACAGTGATCTTCACGATGGCAAGCTGTATGACAAGGATGGCAACCCGCTGATCCAGCGCTACAACCCCAACGAGCGCACGAATCACTGGGTCACCGCCATCACCTTCGTCATGCTGGCCCTGTCCGGCCTGGCCATGTTCCATCCGTCGATGGCGTGGCTGGCCAACCTGTTCGGTGGCGGCCAATGGACGCGCATCCTGCATCCGTTCGCCGGCCTGGTGATGTTTGTCTCGTTCGCGATCCTGGTGGTGCGCTTCTGGCACCACAACAAGTTCGAGGACGGCGACAAGCAGTGGCTGAAACAAATGGATGATGTGCTCAACAACCGCGAAGAAAAGCTTCCGAAGATCGGCAAATACAATGCCGGCCAGAAGATCCTGTTCTTCGTGCTGCTGGCATGCATGGCCGGCCTGCTGTTGTCGGGTATCGTGATCTGGCGCGCCTACTTCGCGTTCTACTTCCCGATCCCCGTCATCCGCGCGGCGGCCCTGCTGCACGCCGTGTGCGCGTTCGGCATCATCTGCGCCATCATCGTGCACATCTATGCGGCCCTGTGGGTCAAGGGCTCGATCGGCGCCATGGTGCGCGGCACCGTCACCTACGGCTGGGCGCGCAAGCACCATCCGAAGTGGTTTGAAGCGACGGTGCGCAACACGAGAAAGTAGGTAGCAGGGTAGGTCGGCTTAGCTTCGCGTAAGCCGACATGCCCGGCCAACGGCGTTTTTGCATGCCAGCGGCGACCAGGGCCAGTCCCCCAGGACTGGCCCCTTTCTTTTTATCGTTTAGAATACTTTGACAGCATGGCCACACCCGCTGGCCGTGCCGTGCTTTTTTTGATGGGAAAACTCCATTGGTACAACGCATACTCCAGCCAGGCGAAATCGAAGGCCTGGACCATAACGCGATTCCTCGCCTGCTGCTGCCGCAGCCTGGCAGCCTGTTTACGGCGCGCGCCTTGCGCTTGCGCGAGCTGGCGCAGGGCAAGATCAAGGGCATCCCCGTCGATGCGGGCATGCAGGGCTACCTGGTGCTGATGGCCGCGCTGGCCGATGCGCAGGCTGCCGTTGTCGCCAGGCTGGCGCCCGGCGCCGTGCCTGCCGCCGATCCCGACGCGCTGCGCCGCGCGATCCAGCACCGCATGCCGGTGCTGCCCGTCAGCGGTGCCCGTCCACCCGTCTGGCGCGACATTTTTGCCAGCCTGCTCGATGAACTGGCTGCCACGGCGGCCAGCCAGCCGGCCTTGTCCGGCGGCCTGACGCAGGTGCTGGCCCAGCTGCGCGCGCTTGACGCGCCAGCGCTGGACGCCTGCGCCGATGCCGTGCTCGACGAAAACGGCGACCACCTCAATCCCATGCATGCGCCGTTTGTCGCCGCCGCCCTGCAAATCCTGTGGTCGGTATCGGCCAGCGAACTGCGCGCCGCGCGCGTGCCGGACCTGGAAACGGGGACCTTGTGCCCCGTCTGCGGTTCGCACCCGGTCGCCAGCGTGATCCGCATTGGCGGCCAGTCGCAAGGCTACCGCTACCTGCACTGCGGCATTTGCGAAAGCGAATGGCACATGGTGCGCGTGAAATGCTCGACCTGCGAACAGAATGGCAAGATCGCCTATCAGGGCCTGGATGCGGCCGACGCCGCGCCGTTCGACCCGGTGACGGCGAAGGACGACAAATTGCCGAACAAGGCGAATGACCCGAAAAAAGTGGCGCGCGCGGAAACCTGCGACGATTGCCATACCTACCGCAAGGTCTTCAACCAGGAGCACGACTACAACGTCGAACCGCTGGCCGACGACCTGGCCAGCCTGATGCTCGACCTGCTGGTGGACGAGGCGGGCTACCAGCGCGCCAGCGGCAATCCGCTGCTGTGGCTGGGCAAGAGCGCGGAACAGCAGTCATGACGACGGGGCAAACCGTGCGCCTGCCATCGGTAGACCGCATACTGGGCGACGCGGCTTGCCTGGAACTGATCGCGCAATATGGCCGCGTGCAGACCCTGGCCTGCGCGCGCGCCGTGCTGGCCGAACTGCGCACCGCCATGCTGGCGGGCGCAGGGTTTGGTGAATGCGGCGAGGAGGGCGCATCGATCGCCGCCATCGTCGCGCAAGCGGGTGAACGCCTGCAAGCGCAGTCGCGCTCGCATTTGCGCGCCGTCTTCAACCTGACGGGCACGGTGCTGCACACCAACCTGGGCCGGGCACTGCTGCCTGACGCCGCCGTGCAAGCCGTGGTGGAAGCGCTGCAGTGGCCGATGAACCTGGAATTCGACCTGGAAACGGGCAAGCGGGGCGACCGCGACGACCTGGTCGAGGAACTGCTGCGCGAACTGACGGGGGCCGAAGCGGCCACCATCGTCAACAACAACGCGGCCGCCGTGCTGCTAATGCTCAACACGCTGGCGCAGGGCAGGGAAGTGATCGTCTCGCGTGGCGAACTGGTGGAAATCGGCGGCGCCTTCCGCATCCCCGACGTCATGACGCGCGCCGGCGCCGTGCTGCGCGAAGTGGGCAGCACCAACCGCACGCACCTGGCCGATTACGAGCATGGCATCAGCGAACATACGGCCCTGCTGATGAAGGTCCATTGCAGCAATTACGCGATTACCGGTTTCACCAAAAGCGTGGAGCTCGACACGCTGGTGCCCCTGGCGGCGCAGCGCGCGATTCCCACGGCCGTGGACCTGGGCAGCGGCACCCTCGTCGACCTGGCCCAGTATGGCTTGCCGCATGAAACCACGGTGCGCGAAACTATAGAAGCGGGCGCCGACCTGGTGACCTTCAGCGGCGACAAATTGCTCGGTGGTCCGCAGTGCGGCGTCATCGTCGGGCGCGCCGACCTGATCGCGAAGATCAAGCGCAACCCCCTGAAACGCGCGCTGCGGGTCGGCAAACTGACCCTGGCGGCCCTGGAACCGGTGCTGCAGCTGTACCGCGCGCCGGATTTGCTGGCCGAGCGCCTGACCACCTTGCGGCTGCTGACGCGTCCCGCGGCCGGCATGCGCGAGCAGGCCGGCGAGCTGCTGCCGCGGCTGCAGCTGGCGCTGGGCGCCGCCTACGTGGTGACGGCCGAAGCGATGAAAAGCCAGATCGGCAGCGGCGCCTTGCCCGTCGACCAGCTGCCCAGCTTTGGCCTGGCCATTCGCAGCGCGCCTGGTTCGCGCCTGAGCAATCCGCTGGGCGTGCTGGAGCAGCGCCTGCGCGCCTTGCCGCGCCCCGTGATCGGGCGCATCGGCCAGGATGCCTTATGGCTCGACCTGCGCTGCCTGGAAGCGGCGCACGAGACGGCCTTCATTGCGCAGCTCGCCGAGTTGACGGCATGATCGTCGGCACCGCGGGCCATATCGACCATGGCAAGACGACACTCACGCGCGCGCTGACGGGCGTCCACACGGACCGCCTGAAGGAAGAGCAGGCGCGCGGCATTTCCATCGAACTGGGCTACGCCTACCTGCCGCTGCCGGACGGCACGGTGCTGGGCGTGATCGACGTGCCCGGCCACGAAAAATTCATCCGCACCATGGCCTCCGGCGTGACAGGCATCGACTTCGCGCTGCTGGTGGTGGCGGCCGATGATGGCATCATGCCGCAGACGCACGAGCACCTGGCGATTTTGCAGCTGCTGGGCGTGACGCGCGGCGCCGTGGCGCTGACCAAGATCGACCGCGTCGACAGCGCCCGCGTGGCGCAGGTGGAGGCCGACATCGAGGCACTGCTGCAAGGCACGCCGCTGGCCGGCAGTCCCATCTTCCCGACGGCCGCCAGCGTGGACAACGATCCCGGCGTGGCTGCCCTGCTCGCCCATCTGACGCAGGTGTCGCGCGGCCTGCCACAACGCGATGAGCGGCGTTTGTTCCGCCTCGGCGTGGACCGCGTGTTTACCTTGTCGGGGCAAGGCACGGTAGTCACCGGCACGGCGCTGGCGGGCATGGCGGCAACGGGCGATACCCTGCAGCTGGTACCCGGCGATGCGCAGGCGCGCGTGCGCAGCATCCACGCGCAGAACCGCGCGGCGGAAACGGGCATGGCGGGCCAGCGCCTGGCGCTGAACCTGGCCGGCATCGCCCGCGAGCGCATCGAGCGCGGCAACTGGGTCGTCGCACCGGCGCTGGCGCAGTGTTCCGAGCGCCTCGATGTGACCCTGACCCTGCTGCCCGACGCGGGCGTGCACCTGAAAGCCTGGTCGCCGCTGCACGTGCACCTGGGCGCCGCGCACCAGCTGGCGCGCGCCGTCATGCTCGATGGCGAGACGCTGTCGCCGGGCCAGACGGGCAGGGTGCAGCTCGTGTTCGACGCGCCCATGCATGGCGTGCCGGGCGACCGTTTCGTCGTGCGCAATGCGCAAGCCACGCAGACGGTGGGCGGCGGCATGGTGCTCGACCCGTTCGGTCCCGCGCGCAAGCGCCGCAGTCCGGCCCGGCTGGCCTGGCTCGATGCCCTGGCCGCGTTTGTATCGCAGGGCGACACGGCGGCCCTGCTGGCGCAAAGCCCGCTGGGCTTGCGCGCATCCCTGCTGGTGCGCCTGTCGCTGCTGCCGGCGGCCGCCATCGCGCTGCCGCCCGACACGCGGCGCATCGGCCTGCGCGGCGATGACGCCCTGCTGCTGGCGCCGGCGGCCCTGGCCGCACTGGAGCAGCGCGTGCTGGCCGCATTGGCAGCCTTCCACGCGCGTGCGCCCGACGAGGCGGGGCCGGAACTGTGGCGCCTGAAACGCATCGTCGACGCCGAGATGGAAGACGCCTTGTGGAGCCACGTGATCGAGGGTTTGCTGGCGCAGGGGGCAGTGCAGGCGCGCGGCGCCAGCCTGCACCTGCCGACGCACAGCGTGGAACTGACGCCGCAGGAGCAGGCGGCGGCCGCGCCGATGCTGGCGGCGCTGGAGCAGGGACGCTTCGATCCGCCATGGACGCGCGATCTGGCGCGCGACTTCGGCCTGGCCGAGGACGAAGCGCGCCGGCTGCTGCGCAAGCTGGCGAAGGCGGGCCAGATCAGCCAGGTGGTGCACGACCTGTTCTATCATCCGTCGGCGCTGGCCGAGCTGGCGCAACTGGTACGCACCCTGGCCGAAAAAGCGGAGCGGGATGAGGGCTTGCCGCCCGGTTCCGGCGCCGTCGGTGCGGCCGCGTTCCGCGACGCAAGCGGGCTGGGCCGCAAGCGGGCGATCCAGGTCTTGGAATTTTTTGACCGCGTCGGTTATACTCGCCGTGTTGGCAATGGGCATTTGTTACGCCCGCAAGCATTATGGTCCTACACGACTGCCTTGCCCAACAGTTAGCCCAGGCACCGCGGAAAGCACACTCATCCGGTGATGTGGCCGGGCTTCAAACCCGGTGGAGGGCGTCAGACGTTCTCCCGTAGGTTCGACTCCTACTGTTTTCCGCCACTCAATTTCCCCACTTATCGTCCTGCCGCATGGCGCGCCTGCCGGCGTTGGCGCCTTGCCACGTTGCTCAACAATAATGATGTAATCAAGGCGATTTGGCGATGGCGGGCCAGGGCCGATGGTAACATCGTACCCGGTACCCTGTGGCAGAAGAAAGCAAGCATGAAACAAGCAAGCATGGCACGGTTGCTGGCAGCGGCGCTGCTGATGCCGGCGCTGGCCGCGGCGGCGGACGTGCGCATCGTCGGCGAGCATTTGCCGCCATCGAGCATGATGGACGGCAATGTTGTCGTCGGACGAGAAACGCGCAAGGTGCGCGAGATCATGGCGCGCGCCGGCATCCGCTATACCATCGAGCTGCTGCCGTGGAAACGCGCGTATGCGCAGGCCCTGTCGGCGGCCGACACCTGCATTTTTTCCACCTCGCGCACACAGGAGCGCGAAGCGCAGTTCCGCTGGATCGGTCCCCTCAATGAAGCGCAATGGGTGCTGTACGGCCTGGCCGAGCGGCACCTGGCGCTGCGCACGCTGGCCGATGCGCGCGGCCTGGTGATCGGCACGGTGCTTGGCGATGCGCGCGACGACTACCTGCGCCAACACGGCATGGAGGTGGCGCCCGTCACGCAGGAGTGGCTCAATCCGCAAAAGCTGCTGCTGGGGCGTATCGACCTGTGGGCTGTCGGCATGGCCGTGGGCAGCAAGCCGTTTGCCGGCAAGGCGTGGGAGCACAAGGTGGTGCCGCTGCTGGAGTTCAACCGCGTGCAGACCTACCTGGCCTGCAACAGGCAAATGCCCGAGGCGCAGGCCGCAGCCATGCAGCGCGCGGCGGCAGCCATGCGGCGCGACGGCAGCATGGCGCGCGAACAGCTGCGCTAGTTGCGCAAGCTGCGCCGCTTCAGCTTTCCAGCCACTGGCGCACGCAGTTGCGTCCTTCGCGCTTGGCCTGATACAGCGCCTGGTCGGCATGGCTGTAGGCCGTTTCAAACGCCGTGCCTGCGCGGTTCCAGCTCAGGCCCACGCTGACGGTGATGGCGCGCGTGATGGGCGCCGCATGGCGCTGGCGGCCGACCGTGTCGCAGATGCGCTGCGCGACGTGGGCCGCGTCGTCGCGCGAACGCGTGGGCCAGACCACGGAAAACTCTTCGCCGCCAACCCTGCCAATGGCCGTTTCCTGTCCCAGCAATCCTTTCAGGCAGTCGACCACGGCCTGGATCACCCCGTCGCCGGCCGGGTGGCCGAAGTCGTCGTTGACCTGCTTGAACAGGTCGATATCGAGCACGATCAGGGCCATGTCGCCCTGTTCCAGGCAGCGCGAGGCATGGTCGATGACGGCGCCGCGGTTCAGCGCGCCCGTCAGCGGATCGTGCGTGGCGCGATATTCGAGCTGGCCGGCCAGGGTTTGCAACTGCCGGTTCAGCACATGCATGTCGCGCTCGGCGCGGTCGCTGCGGCCGATCAGGCGTCGCGTCTCGCGCATCAGCCGTTCGTAGTGGATGATCAGTTCACCGAGCACGCGGCGCTGTTCCTCGCCAGGCGCGCCGGCATCGGCGTGCATGCGGCGCGCGGCAGCCAGCGCCGCCGCTTCCACGGTGAACAGGTCGGGCTGCACTTCGGCTTCGGAGAGGGCGGCGCGCATGTCTTAATTGCCGCTCACGGCGTGATCCTGGAAGTCCAGCGCCGTGAAATCCTGCTGCAGTTCCTGGCCGAATTCCAGGATGGTGTCGTCGTCCTCGTCGTGGTACCAGTTCAGGCGCACCTGGTTGCCGTCGATGGCCGCCTGGTTGAGGGTATCGAAGAAGGTAAACAGCATCTTCGTGCTGGAGCTGTTGAAATAGGCCAGCGAGACGTTCACGGTGATGGCGGCGTCGCTGCAGCCTTCCAGGTAGGCGCGCACGGCGGCGATCAGCGGGCCATAGAAGGCGGCTGCGTTTTCCGGATACGACTCGCCCTTGATCGACAGCGCATGCTGCTCGAAGCGGAAGTCGATTTCGGGCGAACTGGGGGTCGCGGCGATGAACAGTGGTGGCGGTAATTGCATATGCTTTCCTGAGTCGGCTCTTTTAAATGATGGCTTTGATGCAGAAGATGGTGTGGCCCGGCTCCTGGGGATCCTGGACGAATTCGAATTCCAGCGGCTCGCTGGCGTCGCGCGCCATGGTGAGAAAACCCAGGCCCGCGCCCTTGCTGTCGGCGGGCGCTTCCTCGCGCAGGGCCTTTTTATAGGCCAGGCGGATTTCCTCCATCGTCATGGTATGCAGCGGTTCCAGGCGGGCGCGGATCTGCGCCACGTTGTCGGTCGAGACGGGATTCGCGCACAGCAGGAAAAAGCTGTCGCCGCGCGTGCCGATGCAAAACGAGCCGCGCCGCATCTGCTGGTCCAGCTGGGCGTCGGGCGTCAGGCTGTCAGCCGAATAATGCATGATGTTTTGCGACATCTCGATGAACGAAGAGAAAATGCGCCGCCGCGTCGGACCGGCCGCGCCGGCCGTGTCCAGGCGCGCCTTGATGGTTTCGGAAATGGCGCTGACCACGTGCTGCGAAAAATAGCCCACGTAAAAAAAGATGATGTTGCGCTTGCGGGCCACATCCCAAAACTCGTTGAATTCTTCGTACAGCACGTCCGTGCTCCTGGCTGGCCGGTTGCCCGGCGGGTTATCGTGGATGGCTGCCGCCTGTGGCTACAGGCGGAAACAGAAAAAGGTCAGGTCATCGCGGCGCGGCTGCCTGCCTTGCCAGGCGGCGCTGTCCTGCAGCAGCGCGGCCGCCACATCGCGGGCCGGCGCATCGCGCTGCGCCAGCAATTGTTCGCGCATGCGCCGCTTGCCGTAGGCGATGTCGCGCGCGCCGCCGATCTGGTCGAGCAAGCCGTCGGTGGTGATGAACAGCAGGCTCCCCGCCGGTGCGTCCAGCGTTGCGTTGTGCCAGCAGTAGCCGGCCGGCGTATCGACATAGCCGACGCCCATGCGCGCGCCATCGATGGCGCGCACGCCATCCTCGCCCGGCGCCACCACGTGCAGCGCCAGTTTCGCCCCCGCGAAACGCAGGCTGGCGCTGGCCGCGTCGTAGCACAAAAAAGCGCAGTCCATGCCGTCGTTCGAGCCGGCGTGGCCGGTGGCATCGCCGCTGCTGGCGCCGTCCTGGCCCAGCAAGGTCTTGATGGCGCGGCTGACGGCGCCGATCAGGGCGGCAGGATCGTGTGGCCCCCGTTCGCGCAGGGCCTGGCTTAGTGCGGACGAGGCGATCAGGGTCATGAAGGCGCCCGGCACGCCGTGGCCGGTGCAGTCGGCGATGGCGGCGAACCAGCCGCCCGCATGGCGCTCGAAAAAGTAGAAGTCGCCGCCGACGACGTCGCGCGGCTGCCATTCCAGGTGCGCGTCGGGCAGGGTGGCGCGCAGTTCCGCATCGGAGGTACGCAGCAGGGCGCGCTGGATCACGCTGGCGTAGTCGATGCTGTGCATTATCTGCCGGTTCTTCTCTGCCTGCATGGTGGCCACCACGTTCATCAGCTGCAAGCCGAAACCCACGCCGGCCAGTGCGCCATCGTCAGTGATGATGAAGCCGTCGGCCAGGGCCTTTTCGCCCGCTTCGACGGCGCGGAAGGTGAGGTCTTCGATGCTCATGGCGCCATCGACGATCAGCGGCTCCTTGTCCATGAAGGCGATGCAGCTCTTCTTGCCATACACCTCGTGGTAGAAGGGCTTGGACATCTGCGACATGAAGATGTTGCGGCTGATCAGGCCGATGGGCCGCTGCTGCTCGGTGACGGGCAGGCTCATCATGTCGCGGCGTTCCGTAAACAGTTCCAGCACGGCGAAATTGCTGGCGTCGGCCTGCACGGATTCCGTCGGGATGCACAGGTCAGCCGCCACGGACGAGCGAAAACGGGGAAGATGCAATCGAGAAGCGTTGAACTCCACAGCGGCTACCTTTACATGACGAGCGGACCCTTGTTGTCGCTACGGCAAGGCGGCTGACAAACAGGCAATATCATCATGGTAGCCACGGATTGTGACGGCTTGATTACCAGCTTGCCAAAAGCGTATGCAAGATGGCTGCATGGCAAGCTGTTGCCACTCTTACAGATGGCGCGCCAGCGTCCGTGCCTGCGCCAGCCAGCGCTCGCGCTGCTGCTCGGTGGAGTCGATCATGGGACCAAAGCTGGCCACCTTGACGGGCTTGACGCCGCAAAACTCCAGGGTCGTCTTGCGCAGCTGGTGGATGCCGGGCATGTGGTAGACCCAGCGGAAATACCAGGGCGGCGTATCCATCGACACCAGCAGCTGGGCCGTGCGGCCCTTCAGCAGCTGCGCCGGGAAAGCCTTGCCCGGACGGTACTTGAAGGCAAAGCCGGGCAGGAAGACGCGGTCGACAAAACCCTTCAACAGAGCCGGCGCGCCGCCCCACCAGATGGGGTAGGCGAACACCAGGTGTTCGGCCCAGGTGATGGCTTCCTGCGCGGCCAGCAAGTCCGCTTCCAGCGGCTGCACCTGGCGGTAGCCTTCATGCAGGTTCTGGTCGAAGTCCAGCTGGCCCAGGCGCAGTTCGCGCACCGTGTGGCCCTGGGCGCGCGCGGACGCGGCATAGGCGTCGGCCAGGGCGGCGCAGAAACTCTCGCTGGACGGGTGGCCGAGGAGTATCAATATGCGCTTGGAGGGAGTCTTGGTCATGATGCAGGCTATCCATTAAAGAAGAGCTTGCATGCTAAAGCCTGCCCCTGGGGGCAGAGTCAAGCGATCGCTGCGTGCTGCAGGCTCAGGCGGCAGCTTGCAGGCGCTGGCGCGTCAGGCAGTCGAGGATTTCCGCGTCGATCTCGCCCAGCTCGGCGTCGAGCCGGCGCAGGCGGGCGATGTCGTCCTGCAGCTGCGCGCGCTTGGCGGCGATGTGCTGCGACAGGGCGGCCCAGTCCGTATTGTCGCCGGCCAGGATGGGCAGCAGTTCGGCCAGGCGAAAGCCCAGGGTCTGCGCCTGGCGTATCAGTTTGACTTGCGCCAGGTCTTGCTGCGTGTAGACGCGGTAGGCGCCCGCGCGGCGCACGTCGCCAAGCAAGCCCAGCGCTTCATAATGGCGCAAGGCCTTGGGCGAGGTGCCCGCCAGGCGGGCGATTTCTCCGATGTACATGCTGGTCCTTGTCTTTTATCGAGCGGCGGCGCACGCAGTGTAGCGCAGGCGGGCGGGCCGGCGCTACCTTGCACGCCGACTCAGGACGGCTTGCGCGGCGGCACTTTCTTCGCCGTGCAGTCGGCGCAGGTGCCGTACAGCGACAATGCGTGCTCGTGCAGCACGAAGCCGCGCTCGGCGGCGATCTCGTTCTGGCGCAACTCGATGCCTTCGTCGACGAATTCATCGACCTTGCCGCAGCCCGTGCAGACCAGGTGGTCGTGGTGCTGGCCTTCGTTCAGTTCGAACACGGCATGGCCCGATTCGAAATGCCGGCGAAACAGGATGCCCGCTTCCGCAAACTGCATCAGCACGCGGTAAATGGTGGCCAGGCCCACGTCGATTTTTTCGGCCAGCAAAAGTTTATACACATCGTCCGCACTCAGGTGCTTGATGGTGCCTTCTTGAAACAGCTGCAGAATCCGCAGGCGGGGGATGGTCACTTTCAAGCCCGATTCACGCAGTTCCCTCAATATATCCATGTCTCCCAGTCCTTTTTGTGATCGCCCGAGCGCACGCCTGGACGTGTGCCTGTGGGCGCCTGTCTGTAATTCCGCATTATATCGCAAATGATAATCATTACTATTCTCATGTGCGGAGTGGAAATATTATGCCGCGTGGCGGCCTGCGCAAACAGTGACATCGGCGCAATGTCTGATTGCACGGCGTGCATCTGACCCGCGCTTGCCATGCAAGCGCATGGAAAATCCAATACGAAATCGCTACACTGTGCAGCATGCAATAACAATGGAGCAGGCATGGACCGATTTGATGCGATGCGCATTTTTACGCGCATTGTCGAGTTGCGCAGCTTTACCCAGGCGGCGCATGATCTCGGCTACCCGAAGGCCACCGTCACGCACGCGATCAAGCAGCTTGAAGCGCGCCTGCACGTGCGCCTCTTGCAGCGGACCACGCGGCAGGTCACGCCGACGCTCGATGGCGACGCGTATTACCAGCGCTGCGTGCGCCTGCTGGCGGACCTGGAAGAGACGGAATCCGTGTTCACCTCGGCGGCGCGGCAGCCGGCAGGCAAGTTGCGCGTCGACCTGCACGCCACCCTGGCCATGCATTTCGTCATGCCCGTGCTGGACCAGTTCTGCGCCCGCCACCCGCTGATCGAGCTGGAGATCGGCATGGGCGACCGCCTGGTGGATCTGGTGCGCGAAGGCGTCGACTGCGTGCTGCGCGTAGGCGAGCTCGGCGATTCGAGCATGGTGGCGCGCCGGGTAGCGCTGCTGGAGCAAATGACCTGCGCCAGCCCTGCCTACCTGGCCGCGCACGGCACGCCGCGCACCCTGGCCGAACTGGCAGGCCACCGCGCCGTGAACTTCTTTTCCGCCCAGACGGGCAAGACCTGGCCCTTCGATTTCAAGGCGGGCGGGCAAGTGCACAGCGTGCTGCTGCCCGGCACGGTGTCCGTCAACAACGCGGACGCCTACCAAGCCTGCTGCCGCGCCGGCATGGGCCTGATCCAGGCGCCGCGCTACCACCTGGAGCAGGCGCTGGCGGCAGGCGAACTGGTGGAAGTGCTGGCCGATCTGCGCCCCGATCCCGTACCCGTTTCCGTGCTGTACCCGCACCTCCGGCAATTGTCGCCGCGCGTGCGCGTGTTTGCCGACTGGGTGGCGGGCCTGTTCGCCCAGGCGGCGTGATTTTGCAGTGCCGCATTTTCTTGATCTGGGCGAAGGAAAAAATCCCTCTTTCGATGCCATCTAGCACTATTTGATGTGGATCAAAGTTTTTGTTGCGCTGCACTCTTAGACTTCGCAGCGTTACTTAACGACAGAGGGAAATAAAATGAAAAAGTCCGCAACTGCAGCAGCAATCGTCTTGGCCGCCATTGGCGCATTCGCCGGCAACGCAATGGCACAGGAAAGCCCATGGCTGGTCCGTGCGCGCGCCGTGCATATCGATCCGGCCAACAAATCTGCTCCTGTTGGTGGCGTCGGCGCATCCGACCTTATTCACGTCAGCAGCAAGACGATTCCTGAAATCGATATCTCGTACTTCTTTACCCCGAATATCGCTGCCGAGCTGATCCTGACGTATCCGCAAAAACATGACGTCACCTTGTCGGGCACGAAGATCGGCAGCTTCAAGCATCTGCCGCCGACCCTGTCGCTGCAATACCACTTCATGCCTGAAAAACAGTTCAGCCCTTACGTGGGTGCGGGCATCAACTACACGAATATCTCGGACGTGAAATTGCTGAACGGCGCTGGCCGCCTGGAACATGACAGCTGGGGCTACTCGCTGCAAGCGGGTGTCGATTACAAGCTCGATAAAAACTGGTCGCTGAACTTCGACATCAAGAAAGTGCAGATCCGCAGCGACGTCTTCATCGGCGGCGCCAAGGCCAGCGAAGTCAAGGTGGATCCACTCTTGATCGGTGTCGGTGTCGGCTATCGTTTCTAAGCATAGCGTGATGGCGCCGAGGTGGCGCGCAGCATGAAAAAAGGACGGCTATGCCGTCCTTTTTACGTTTCAGGCGCGCCGATTATTTTTTCAGCGTCTTTTCCAGCGCCAGCTGGTAGTCCGTCTTTTCATAGCCGGCCAGGTATTTGTTGGTCGCGTCGAGGAAGGCGCGCGAACGGTAGGCCGCTTCAAGGTCCTTGACCCATGGCTTGCCCTTGTCGGCCGTGCGGATGGCCACCAGGTTGATGTAGCTGTCCGAGATCTTTTCCACGGCCAGGGCCGAGGTCAGCTTCATGCCGGCCGCCAGGGCGAAGTTGCCGTTGACGAAAGCGTAGTCGGCGTCGGCCAGCGAACGTGGCAGCTGCGCCGCTTCCAGCGGCACCAGTTTTAGCTTCTTCGGGTTGTCCAGCACGTCGCGTTCGGATGCGCGCAGCGGGTCGACGTTCGGTTTCAGCTTGATCCAGCCCATCTTGGCCAGCATCACCAGCGCGCGCGCCTGGTTGGTCGGGTCGTTCGGCATGGTGATGGTGGCGCCGTTCTTCACGTCGGCCAGGGACTTCTGCTTGCCGCCGTACAGGCCGATAGGCATGGTCGGCACGGTGATCAGGGGGCTCAGTGGCAGCTTGTTATCGGTGGCGAACTTGGTCAGATAAACGATGTGCTGGAATACATTGGCGTCCAGCGAGCCTTCGGCCAGCGCATAGTTCGGCTGCACGTAGTCGTTGAATTCCACGATCTTGACCTTGTAGCCCTGTTTTTCCAGGATAGGCTTGATGCCCAGCTTGAGCTGGTCCGAGTAGGGGCCGGAGCTGGTGCCGATGACGAGTTCTTTCGGGTCCTTGGCGTGGGCGGCGGTGGCGAAGGCCAGGCTGGCGGCGGCCAGCAGCAGGTTGCGGCGTAGGTGGTTCATGAATGTCCTTGTTTCTGAATATGAATTAGCGTTTGTCGAGGTGCTTGGCGATGCGCGTGCCGGCGAACTGGATGGTTTGCACCAGCACGATCAGGATGGCCACGGTGGCGACCATGATGTCCGTCTCGAAGCGGTAGTAGCCGTAGCGGATGGCCAGGTCGCCGATACCGCCGCCGCCCACCACGCCGGCCACTGCCGAATACGACAGGAAGCTGATCGACAGCACGGTCAGGGCCAGCACTAGGCCGGAACGCGCTTCCACCAGCAGCACGCGGAAGATGATCTGCATTTCCGAGGCGCCCATGGCGTGCGCCGCCTCGATCACGCCGCGCGGCACTTCGCGCAGGTTCTGTTCCACCAGGCGCGCCAGGTAGGGAATGGCGGCGAACGACAGCGGCACGGCAGCGGCCAGCGGGCCGATCGAGGTGCCCGCGATGATGCGCGTAAACGGCGTCAGGGCCACCAGCAAAATGATGAAGGGGAAGCTGCGCACGGTATTGACCAGCCAGCCGAGGATCATCGACAGCGGGCGGTTTTCCAGCGACTGGCCTTCCGAGACGAGGAACAGCAAAATGCCCAGCGGGCCGCCGATCAGGATGGCGGCCGTAAGACCTATGCCCAGCATCGTCATGGTCTGGCCCAGCGCCACCCAGATTTCCGGCAGCAGGTTGATGACGTTATTGATCGATTCTTCAAACATGTGTTGCATCCTTCCATGCGGTGGCTTCAAACGCCTCGGTGCCGTAATAAGCCAGCTCGCGTCCCAGCGCCGTCTTGCGCGGGGTGGTAGTGTCGCTCAGGTCAAATTGTTCGGCGATGGCGCCTTTTTCCACGACGGCCACGCGGTTGCAGATGGCGCCCAGCACCGACAGCTCATGGCTGACGATGACGATGGTCACGCCAAGGCGCGCATTGATGTCGCGCAGGGTGTCGAGCAGGGCGCGCGTGGTTTCCGCGTCCAGCGCGGACGTCGGCTCGTCGCACAGCAGCACGTCGGGGTGGCTGGCCAGGGCGCGGGCGATCGCCACGCGCTGTTTCTGCCCGCCCGACAACTGCGCCGGATAGCTGTGCAGCTTGTCGGACAGGCCGACGAGCGCCAGGCATTCCTCGACGCGCGCGGCGATCTGCTCGCCCTTGGCCGTGCCATGGATTTTCAGGGGGAAGGCGACATTGTCGAAGACGCTGGCGTTTTGCAGCAGGTTGAATTGCTGGAAAATCATGCCGATGTTCTGGCGCGCGTCGCGCAATTCGCGTTTGCCCAGGCTGGTCAGCTCGCGGCCGGCCACCGTGATGGTGCCACTGTCCGGGCGTTCGAGCAGGTTGATCAGGCGCAGCAAGGTCGATTTGCCGGCGCCGCTCTTGCCGATCAGGCCGAAAATATCACCGGGATAGACTTCCAGCGTGACCGATTTGACCGCGTGGAATTGTTCGCCTTTGGGCAGCGCAAAGGTCTTGTTTGCGCCATCGATGCGAATCACCGGCGTACGGTGTGGTGTGGTCATGCAGTGTTTCCTTTTTTATTGGACCGTTTCAGGCATGTTTCAGGGGCCAAATCGCCCAGCCTGTAACGTCGGTTGCGTAGTATACCTCCGATCGTGTTATTACTCCTACGACAGAATCTTGCTTTGAATATGCAAATAATGTCTATGCGGGCATTTTCAAGTTGAAAAAGCGGGAAAGCGGGAATTTTGCCGAATTAAATCGTGCCGCAAGGGCGGCGCAGGCGCCAACTTGGTGAAAAGTTCGGCTCAGCATGGGCGTGCGTAAGCAGGCAATTGTGCGCAGTTAAGGCAATTGCTGTTTTTTTTCCGCGGGTGATTGAATTTACTGCCCGTTGCCGCCGCCATTGCGGGCAGATTCTGCTCTGGTATCTGGCGCTTGCGGACCTTCGGGGCGGCGCAGCAGGTAGATGATGACGGCAATTTCCATGCTGCCGACCATGACGATGACCCACCAGGGAGGGTGGCCCAGGCACATGGCGACAAAGCCGATGGCCATGCCCAGGCAGGCCAAGGCCTTGCCGCGCCGAGAGACGGCGCGGTGCTCGCGCCACTGGCGCAGCGGCGGGCCAAAGCGGGGATGCTGCAGCAGCCAGTGCTCGAGTCGCGGCGAGGCGCGGCTGAAGCAGGCCAGGGCGAGGATGAGGAAAATCGTTGTCGGCATCACGGGCAGCATGGCGCCGATAATGCCCAGCATGACCATCAAGGCGCCGGCTGCCGTCCAGGCCCAGCGGCGCAGGCGCAGGCCATGCGTCTCGCGCGGCGCAGGCTGGACGTGCTCCTCTGCCATCAGGCGTAGGCCTCGACATGGCCATGCATGCGCATGAAGGCGGCGCGCGCACCGGCAACCACGCGTTCCTCGCCGCCGGCGTCGAGCGGCGCGGCATCGAGGACGGCCGTGAAATCGCGCCAGTGGCGCGCGCGGCCATCGGGGTGGCCGGCCAGGTGGCGCGCGCCGAACTGCTCATCGAGGCCGATCTTGCCGGCCAATTTGTACAGGATGGCGGCGCCCAGTTTCGAGCCTTCGCTCACATACAGCCAGCCCAGTGCGGTGGCCAGGTCCAGTTCCGTGCCGAATGGCGGCTCGGCGGCGTCCGAGGGCAGTGGCGCTTCCAGGTCGCGCAAATCGGCGGCGATGCTGGCATAGCGGCGGCGCTGCTCCAGGTCGGGCAGCAGGGCAGCCAGGCCAGCGTGTTCGTACAGCGCGTCGACATCGCGCAGGAAGGCGTACTGCGCCTGCAGGAAGCGGACGTAGTTGCGCGGGTTGTCGAACGGGCTGCTGGCCATGATGCGCTTGTCGAGCACTTCGTGCGTGGCCATGGTGTCGGCTTTCAGGCGCTGGCTGCGGGGTGGCGCGGTTGTCGGGGACGTATTCGGATTCAAGGTGGTGGGATCGTTGTTTGTTGCGGTCATGTTTTCCAGTCCTATTATGGATGAATCAAGTGGACCCTGCATGCGAGGCAATGCGGGAGCGCGCTTGCAGCGGTGGCCTGGGTGGCGCGGGCGGCCTGGTGGCTGGCATGAACGCGGCAGGGCCGGCGGGCTGGCAAATTCTGGCGGCGGCGTGGCGGCGACGGTGCCAACGGTGCAAAAGGCAGGGATGATAGCAATCCACGAAGATAATAACAAGAATCATTCTCATTAATGCGGCTGGATAACGCTGGATATTTTTGTCAACACGGACAATAATCGGCAGCAGAAGGCGCTGTTGCGGACATAATCCCCCGTTACTATCGATTTTTTCGATGCTAACTAGGTAAATTTTCCGTTTTACATCGATCTTCTTGCAATGCATAATCTGTTGCAACTGAAGCCAGACAATCAGCCGCATGCATCATTGCCTGCAGCCGGTTGCGGTTTTGACATCCTCCACTCCCTATCAGGAACCCACAATGAAAAAACTGCTCGCTTTTATCGCCGCCGCCGGCTTCTCGCTGTCCGCCTTTGCCGCTCCGGAAGTCTATGTCATCGATGGCAGCCACACCTTCCCGCGTTTCGAGTACACCCACATGGGCTTCTCGACGCAGCAAAGCCGTTTCAATAACACCACCGGCAAGATCACGCTGGACCGCGCCGCCAAGACGGGCGCCGTCGAAGTGCTGATCGACACCAAGTCCGTCGACACGGGTTCGACCCTGTTCAACTCGCACATCCAGGGCGAAGACTTCCTCGACACGGCCAAGTATCCAGTGGCCACCTACAAGTCGACCAAGTTCAATTTTGACGGCGACAAGCTGGCATCGGTGGAGGGCAACCTGACCCTGAAAGGCGTGACCAAGCCAGTGACCCTGACCGTCACCTCGTTCACCTGCGCCCCGCACCCGATGCTGAAAAAAGACGCCTGCGGCGCCAATGCCACCGCCAAGATCAAGCGCTCGGAATTCAACGCCGGCAAATATGCGCCAGCCGTCAGCGATGACGTGACCCTGACGTTTGCGATCGAAGCCATCAAGCAGTAAAACGTTTGGCAAAATCTGCTGCGCGTCGCGCTTTGCGGCCTGCGGTGCTCACCGCCTCGGCGGCCCCGTGCAAGCACGGTTGCGCTTCTTAGCCGCAAACCATCGCCGCTCGCTAGGATTTGTGTCAGACGTTTGTGTGGTGTTAGATGGATATCACTGCAAACCAAAAATGGCGGCGGACTTCGGTCCGCCGCCATTTTTTTGTGCGTGGTAGGTCGGATTAGTGCGGCGCAGCCGCGCGTAATCCGACATGCGCCGGTATGCGGCGACATGGGCCGGTTGCCAGCAATGTGTCGGATTACGCGCGTACCGCGCTAATCCGACCTACGCGGTTTTGCGTGTATCACGAGAAGCGGCGGACGTCGGTCCGCCGCCATTTTTTGTGCGTGGTAGGTCGGATTAGTGCGGCGCAGCCGCGCGTAATCCGACATGCGCCGGCATGCGCCCACGTGCAAGACGATCAGGCCAGGTGATGCACCTGCTGCTGCCCATACACGGGCGTCGCCAGCCCTTCCATGCGCGCCTTCAGCTGCAGCGACAGGTATTGCGAGTAGTGGCGCGACTGGTGCAGGTTACCGCCGTGGAACCACAGCGCCTGCTGCTGCGTGGGTTTCCACATATTGCGCTGCTCGCCCTCCCACGGACCCGGGTCCTTGGTCGTGCTTGATCCCAGTCCCCATACCTTGCCCACCTTGTTCGCCACTTCCGGCGAGATCAGGTCGGCCGCCCAGCCATTCATCGAACCATAGCCGGTGGCGTACACCACCAGGTCGGCTGGCAGTTCGGTGCCGTCGGACAGCACGATGGAACGGGCTTTGAGTTCCTGCACGCCGACACCGCTTTTCAGCTTGATCTTGCCGTCGGCGACCAGCTCAGAGGCGCCGACGTCGATGTAGTAGCCGGAGCCGCGCCGCAGGTATTTCATGAACAGGCCCGAATCGTCATCGCCAAAATCGAGCATGAAGCCGCGTTCTTCCAGGCGCGCATAAAAGTCGGCGTCGCGTTCGCGGATGGCCTGGAAGACGGGCTTCTGGAAGTCGGCCAGGATCTTGTACGGAATTGAAGCGAAGGTCAGGTCGGCCTTGGCCGTCGTCATGCCGGCCGCCAGCGCCCGCTCCGAATACAGGTTGCCCAGGGCCAGGTCCATCAGGGAATCGGATTTGACGATGTGCGTCGACGAGCGCTGCACCATGGTCACGTCCACGCCCGCTTCCCACAGGGCGGCGCAGATATCGTGCGCGGAATTGTTCGCGCCGACCACCACCACCTTCTTGCCCACATACGCGTCCGGGCCCGGATGCTGCGACGAGTGCTGCTGCTCGCCCTGGAACACGTCCATGCCCTTGAACTTCGGCATGTTCGCCTTGCCCGACATGCCGGTGGCCAGTACCAGCTGCTTCGGCTTCAGCGTGACGGGCTGGCCGTCGCGCAGCACCTGCACCGTCCACTCGCCGGTGGCTTCGTCGAAGCTGGCCGATTCACACGTGGTCGAACCCCAGTAATTGAGTTCCATCACCTTGGTGTACATTTCCAGCCAGTCGCCGACCTTGTCCTTCGGCGTGAAGACGGGCCAGTTGTCTGGAAACGGGATATACGGCATGTGGTCGTACCAGACCGGGTCGTGCAGGCACAGCGACTTGTAGCGCTTGCGCCAGCTGTCGCCGGGGCGGGCGTTTTTCTCGATGATGATGGTCGGGACGTTCAACTGGCGCAGGCGCGCACCCAGCGCGATGCCACCCTGGCCGCCGCCGATGATGACGCAGTAGGGCTGGCGCGCGTAGCCCAGTTCCTTTGCTTCCCGCTCGCGGTTTTCCAGCCAGCTGCTGCGGTCCGTGCGCGCGCCATGTTCGGCGCCCATGGGCCGGCGTGCCCCTTTCGCTTCTTCAAAACCCTTCAATTCGCCCATGGTGGTGAGCAGGGTCCAGATCTTGCCGTCGCGGATGCGGATGAAGCCTGCGCCGCGCCCGGCACTGGTCTCCACATGAATCCAGCATTGCAGCACGCCGCCTGCCTCGCTGGCATGTTCGCTGTCGGCGATGCGCATCGCCACCGGCTGCACGGCGCCCAGCTGCGCTGCCAGCATGGCGGCAATCTGTTCGCGGCCTTCCAGGGTTTTCAGGTTCCAGGTAAACAGCACCAGGTCGCGCCAGTAGCCGTCTGGCTCGAACAGCTGGGCGGCGCCGGTGCTGTCATTGGCGCGTAAGGTAGCTTCGAGCTGCTCCAGGATGCTGGCCACGGCCAGGTCGTGCGGGTTGCTATCGGTGTGCATCGTGTCTCCTCCAAGTCTGATGACTTTATGATGGGATGCGGCTGTGCTGCCGCTGACGATGTTGTAACACCGGCGTTTTGGCCACGCATCCTGCAGCGCAGCATGGCGGCTATTGAGACGGAAGTCTCAGTCCTTTTTACGTGTTCATTGCCGGTGCGGCGGGACGATTTTCAGGTGCTTGATGCGCCGGTACAGGGTGGCGCGCGACAGTCCCAGCATGGCTGCCGCCTGCAGCGGGCGCCATTTGGCGGCATTCATGGCGTGGACGATGCGCGTGCGCTCGGCCAGTTCCAGCGGCGTGTAGGCGTCCGTCGCCACCGGCTCCTGCGGCGCCGCTGCCGCACTGCCTGCGCGCGGGCGGGCGCTGGCCTGGCGCAGCGGTACGCGCACGCGCGCATGCAGCCAGGCGCTGCTGCCCGCCACGCGCAGGGACAGCAGCTTGTGGCCGGCACGCGCATCGAACAGGCGCTCGGCGCGCACTTCCAGCACCTCGCCGACGGGGCGGGGCAGGGTATCCATGCCGCCGATGAAGTGCCGCGCGCAGCGGTTGGCGGCCACGATATGGCCATGCTCGTCGACGGCGATCAGCATCTCTGGCTGCACTTCCACAAAATGGCGGTTGCGGTGCGCCAGCAGGATGCAGCAGTGGCCATACGACTTGAGGAAAAAGCCGTCCTCGATCAGGGTCGCGCTCTGGCGCACCAGCTGGTTCACCAGGCGCTGGCTGTCGCGCGCATCGGGCGAATTCAATGCCGACGCATCGAGCACGCCGATCAAGTCGCCGTGCGGCGAAAAGATGGGGGCCGCGCTGCAGGTCAGGCCCGTGAACGCGGCGCGGAAATGGTCGGTCTTGTGCACCGTGATGGCTTCCTGGTCAAGCAGCACGGAGGCGATGCCGCACGTGCCTTCCTCGTCTTCCGACCAGCACGAACCCGGGTACAGGCCCGCTTTCTTGAACTCCTTGCGCTGGTCCGCATCAACCGCGTAGTCGATCGTCACGCCATGCGCATTGGCCAGGATGACGCAGTAGCCGGCTTCGCGCACCATGGCGTGCAGCTGCGGCAGGCACTGGCCCGTCGAGCGCAAGAAATTTTCTTCTGACTGCTGCACCGCGCGCAGTTCGGCGCCAGTCAGGATGCGCGGCCCCGTGGTCGAGGCGGGGTCGAGGCGGTAGTCGTCCAGCGCGCGGCGATACGACGACGCCAGGCGGGCGATGTCGGCGCCCGGATTGACGACCCTGCCGGCAATCAGGTCGCGCACCCTGTCGAGATGGCTGGTCTGGCGGACGTATGGCATGGCACTCTCCCGTCTCTTTGGTATTTTTATGGTCCTTCCAGTTTGTAGCACGAAGCGCCCGTCCATGCATGGCGCGCTGCAGCATCGACTTGCCGTGAGACAGTCGTCTCACGGGACGGCTCCGCACAATAGGATGCTTTACAACAATAAAATAAAGCATCTCTGATAACATTCGCTCACATTGACTGGCCGCTATCGCAAGGGAATCCTATGGCAACGCAAGCGATGTTCCTGCGGCGCCGCTCGGCCGCGCTGGCCCTGCTGGGGTGGAGTGCCTTGTGCGGCGCTGCCGGCCAGCTCGATCCGGATGGCCTGAGCGCGATGGACAAGGAGGCGGCGCGGCGTGCCGCCGTCGAACCGTCCATCGGCGCCGACTGGCAGCTGACGCGCTCCGTCGAAGCGGGCGTGCAGATCGCCGGCGAAGGCAATCTGTTCTGGAAGTTGTCGAACACGCCGGCGCGCGATCCCGATTTTGATTTCAGGCCCTATTGGTACGAGTTCTACGTCAAGCCGGGACTCGGCTTCAAGCGTAACTTTGCCGATGGCAGGCAGCTGTATGCGCGCGTGTCCGCCGTCGCTTCGGGCACCGTGCGCCACGATCCGTTTGGCGCGGGCGACACGGGCCGCATCTCGATCGAGGAATTTGTCGCCGGCATCCGCATGCCGCTCGGCGGCGCCGGTGCGCTTCTGGACCTGTCGGCCGGCGCGCAAAATTTCACCCTCGGCACCGGCATGCTGATCGCCAATGGCGGCTCGAACGGTTTTGACCGGGGCGCGCTGAAACTGGGGCCGCGCAAGGCCTTCCAGAATTCCGTCGTGGCCAAGGTGAGCCAGGATGCTTTCAGCGCCCAGGCGTTTTACCTGGACCCGAATGAAAACCACGACAACGACAGCGGCACGCGCCTGGTGGGCGTGGATGCCAGCTACACGCTGGCCGATGACCGCAAGGCGGGCATCGCGTACGGCAAGGTGCCGCGTTCGCGCGCCGCCTATCCGCAGGCGGCACCGGGCGGCATCGGCGCGCCGCTGGCCGTGCCTGACGCGCGCAAGGATCTGCAGTTCGTGTACGGCTATGCGCGCGTGCCCTTGCTGCCTGCCGTACTGCCGAAAGGCTGGTTCGGCGTCGACGCCGCGCGCGAATGGAATACGCGCCAGCCGATGCGGGCCTGGGGCTGGCGCACGGAAGGGGGCTTTTCGCTGCCGGATGTGGCGTGGACGCCGAAATTCACCCTGGGCTACCAGAGTTTTTCCGGCGATGATCCGCGCACTGCGCGCAACGAGCGCTTCGACCCCCTGTTCTACGAAGGCACGCCGGGTGCCTGGGCCTCGGGCAGCAAGGCCACCTGGGTCTTCGTCAATTCCAACGTGAATGCGCTGCAGGCCACGCTCGAGCTGCACCCGACGCCGAAGGATACCGTGATCGCCTATCTGGCACAGGTGCGCGCCAACCAGATGGGCAGCCCGCTGCAGTTCGGCCAGGCCACGCGCCTCGACGTGCCGGGCGATGCGCCGGTGGTCATCTCGGGCGTGCTGCGCCCGATGCTGGCGAACGATGTTTACCTCAAGTACGTGCGCGTCATCAACACGAATACCTACCTGACCGTGGGCGTGAGCGCATCGTTCGCGCAGTCCGGCGTCAACCAGCTGGTGGGCGGCCAGGCCAGGACCTGGACGGGCTGGCTGGCGAATGTCGTCTGGATGTATTGAGACAGTTGTAGTTGGTTTTATCACAGGAGAACACCGCATGAACGTACTGCCGAATTTACTGCCGCGTATGAAACGCATGGCCCTGGCGGCCAGCTGCATGGCCCTTGCGACGGGCGGCATGCCGACGGGCGCGCATGCGGCCGAAGCGGCTGCCACGGCGAATGCCGCGCCCCTGTCGGCGGGCGCCAGCGATCCCGCTGCATTGAAATGGATGGTGGGTTCGCCGCCGCCGGCCGACAAGATCATCCGTTTCGACGACGGCAGCTATTTCATGTTTCCGCAGTTGCGCTGGAGCGTGTCGCATTTCCGCGAGCTGATGCCGACGGTGAATGTGTCGCGCGGCCTGGGTGCGCCGCTGCCTTTGCAGCGCGCGCTGCGCAAGGACATCGACAGCCTGCGTTTCACGCCGCTGGGAGCGAAGGAAACGATGACATGGGAGCAGTCGCTGGGTGCCAATTACACGGATGGCATCGTGGTGCTGCACCGGGGCCGCATCGTGTACGAGCGTTATTTCGGCGTGCTGAAGGACAATGGCCAGCATGGCGCCATGTCGGTGACGAAGTCCGTCATGGGCACCCTGGGCGCGGCGCTGGTGGCCGAAGGCAAGCTCGATCCGGCCAGGAAGGTGGCCGAGTACATTCCCGAACTGGGCAAGTCGGCGTTTGGCGACGCCACCGTGCGCCAGGTGCTCGACATGACCACGGGCCTGAAATTCAGCGAGGACTATGCCGATCCGGATGCCGAAGTGTGGCAGCACGCGGCGGCCGGCAATCCGCTGCCCAAGCCCAAGGATTACACGGGGCCGCGCAGCTATTTCGAGTACCTGCAAACGGTGCAGCATCAGGGCCGGCATGGCGAGGCATTCGGCTACCGCACGGTCAATGCCGATGTGCTGGGCTGGCTCATCGCCCGGGTCACGGGACAGAACGTCAACGACTACCTGTCCGAGCATGTGTGGAAAAAGCTCGGCGCCGAGCAGGATAGCTACATGAGCGTCGATTCGACGGGCACGCCGTTTGCCGGCGGCGGCTTGAGCGCCGGCCTGCGCGACCTGGCGCGCTTTGGCGAGATGCTGCGCAACGACGGCCGCTATAACGGCCAGCAGATCCTGCCGAAGGCGGCGGTGGCGGATATCCGCGGCGGCGGCGACAAGCAGCTGTTCGCCAAGGGCGGCTACGACCTGCTGAAAGGCTGGAGCTACCGCGACATGTGGTGGGTGACGCACAACGACCACGGCGCCTACATGGCGCGCGGCGTGTACGGCCAGCGCATCTATGTCGATCCGAAGGCGGAGATGGTGATCGTGCGCTTCGCCTCCACGCCGACGGCGGCCAACGCGGCCAACGACCCGACCACCACGCCCGCCTTTGAAGCGCTGGGCAAGCTGCTGCTGGCCAAGCCGAAGTAAGGAACGCCGCAACGCCGAATGGCCCGCGCGTGCGGGCCATTCGCACATTCAACGGGAGAGGTGGATTGAATCGTCGTCAAAAAGTCGTTGCGCTGGCAGTCGTTTGCGCCAGCGCGGTGGTGCTGCTGTCCTTCTGGGGCAGCCTGCATTTTTCCGGCATGCGGGCGCGGGAAGTGGAACAGCTACGCTTGCAGCGCGTGGCCGACAATGCCATGGCACGCGCCAGCAAATCGTTTGACGAGATTGGCACTGCGCTGGAATCGGTTGCGAGCCTGACGATGCGCCCCTGTTCCGACGAGCACATCGCGCTGATGCGGCAGTCGACCCTGGAGGCGCGCGGCGTCGCGGAAATCGATTATTTCGAGGACGGCAAGCTGAAATGCTCTTCCTGGGGGATGGCCGAGAAGGGACGCTCCATCTCCCTCGACAAGCCCGAATTCACCACCCAGGGCGGCGTCGACATCAACACGCGCACGCCACCGTCGGCAGGCAAGGGCATGGGCAAGCCGATGCTCGGCCTGTTCAAGGACAAGCACCGGGTGCTGGTCGATCCGGCCCACCTGGCCGATATCATTGCCGATCCCGACGTGCAGGTCGCCGTCGCCACGGCGGGCGGCGCCATGCTGGGCAGCCAGAACGCGCCGAACGCGGAACTGGTGGGCCGCCTGGTGCGCGACAAGGGCAATGACCGCGCCATCGCCAGCGCCGACAAGATGCAGGCTGCCGTGGCGCGTAAGGGCGAACTGGCCACAGTCGGCCTGGCACCCGAGAGCAGCATGCGCAAGCAGCTGCGCAACGAACAGCTGTACATCCTGCCCTTCGGCTTCCTGCTGGCCGCCGTGGCCATCAGCCTGCTGGTCTGGCTGACGCGCAGCCGCCTGTCGCTGCAGGGAGAAATGGCGCAGGCGCTGAAAAGACGTGAATTCATCGTGCACTACCAGCCGCTGGTACGGCTGCAGGATGGCGTTTGCGTGGGCGCCGAAGCGCTGATACGCTGGCCGCGACCCGATGGCACGATGATGCGTCCCGACTATTTCATTCCGCAAGCCGAGGAAAGCGGCTTGATCGAACCGATTACCGACCAGCTGGTGGAAACAGTGGTGCGCGAAATGCGCGAGCTGCTGCTGGCCCAGCCGCAGCTGCACATCGCCATCAATGTCTGCGCGTCCGATATCCAGACGGGCAGGCTGCTCGACGTGCTGGCCAGGGCGCTCGATGGCAGCGGCATCGCGGTGAGCCAGATATGGCTGGAGGCGACGGAGCGCGGCTTCATCGACGTGGCGGCGGCGCGCCAGGCGCTCGAGCGTGCGCGAGCCATGGGCTTTTCCGTCGCCATCGACGATTTCGGCACCGGCTATTCCAGCCTCGCCTACTTGCAGAATCTGCCCGTCGACGCGCTGAAAATCGACAAGTCCTTCATCGACACCATCGGCGGCGAGACGGTGACGAGCAGCGTGACCTCGCACATCATCGCCATGGCGCAGACCTTGCAGCTGGAAATCATCGCCGAAGGCGTGGAGACGCCGCAGCAGGCCGACTACCTGCGCGCGCGCGGCGTCGATTATGGCCAGGGCTGGCTGTTTTCCAGGGCCTTGCCGCCGGTGGAATTCATCGCTTACTGCGGCCAGCATGCCGTGAGGGAAAGCGGCGCCAGCCGTGCGGCGGCCCGGGCATAATTGCCCTACCATATGCTTTCGTCATTAACAGTTGCCAGATAGTACACTGGCAGCACCACCCGAGGGGAATGCACCGTGGATACCGGCCATCCTGAAAACGCGCCCCTGCCACTCTGGCGGCGCCTGCTGTGGCCCGTCGCCCAGGTCGGATCGGCATTCAAGCTGACAGGCACGCATTTGCTGCACCATGTGATCGGCGCCAGCCTGATCGCCTCGCTGATGCTGGCCCTGGAGGGGTTGCACGTGCTGGAATGGCTGGATGCGGCCATGCTGCGCGCCAGCGCGGAACAGGGCCAGTTGCTGGAGCGGGGCAAGGACCCGGGCGCCGCCTACCGGCCCGGCATCATCGAGATCGACCAGCCTGCGTTCGAACAGGTGTTCGACGAGCGCGAACCGCTGGAACGGGCGCGCCTGCAGCAGTTGCTGGCCAACGTGGCGCGGCGCGATGCCCGGGTGCTGGCCATCGACCTGGATCTGGCGCCGGCCGTCTACGAACAGCACGATGCCGGCGCGCGGCCGCTGGACCAGTTGCTCGACCGTCTGGCCGCGGATGGCCGGCAGCTGGTGCTGATCCTGCCCGAACAGTCTGACCGGAACGCGAACCTGCCGTGGATACGCGCGCGCTGCGCGGCGGGCGTGCATTTCGCCAGCCCGCGCATCCGCGAGCGCATGGGTGCCGTTACGCGCATCGAGCTGAAAAGCCCCGTGCTGGCGGCCGTGGCGTTCGAGCTGGCGCATGGCGCGCAGCAGCAGGAGCGCGCGCAGCCCATGCCTGCAGCGCTGTCCGAACAAAAGGCCGGCTATCGACTGGCGGACAGGGTTTGCCAGCTGGCGCAGCGCACGCGCAGCGAAAAGCAGCTGGCGCGCTGGGCCTTCGAACCCGTCATCCACGGCGACGCCAAGGATGCGGCGGAGCAGAACGCCGTCACGGCGCCATTTCATCCGGCCGCCGTGGCGCCCGCCTTTCTGGACCCCACGCGCAGCGGCGTGCGCCTGCTTGACGGCAAGGCGGGGGTGGCGGCCGATGCGCCGCGCAAGCAAGTGCTGTTTGTTGGCGCCACCTACGATGTGCGCGACCGCTACACGACGGCGGAGGGAGAGCAGGCCGGCTTGCACCTGCATGCGGCGGCCTATACCTCGCTGGGCATCGGCACGGCCGACGTGAATAAATACGTGGTCTTCGTCGCCGATATCATCTTCGGCGTGCTGCTGGGTTGCCTGTTCGGCGGCCTGTGGACCTTGTATGGCCGCGCCGAACTGGCCATCGACAAGCGCATGGAAGACCACGATTTCAGCCGTCTGCACCGCATGGGCACTCTGGCCGAATTCTATGGCATCCGCCTGATGCTGGTGCTGGTGTGGGCCTCGCCGTTTGCCATCGGCGCGCTGGCCATCTATCTGTCGCGCGGCTTGCTGGAGCAGGGCTGGTGGGTCAACCCCGGCCCCCTGATCGCCGGCATGTTCCTGCACGCGATGTCCTTGCGCGACGAGGCGCACCATCCGCACGAGGAGGTACCGGGCCTGAACGTGTGGGCCCAGCTGCGCCGCACGCATCCCGGCATCGTGCTGGTGCAGGCGCCGCTGGCGGTGCTGCTGTTTCTGGTGGCCGTGATCTAGCGCAAAGGGGCGGTTTGGAGGCTACGCGCGCAGCGACGGGTAGGTCGGATTAGGCCGCAGGCCGTAATCCGACAGGCGCCGCTGACAATATTGTCGGATTACGCGCTCCGGGCTAATCCGACCTACGCGCCCAGGGTGGGTACGGTTGGCCGATGGTTAGCTGCCGTATTGCGACGCGCAGCGACCGGTAGGTCGGATTAGGCCGCAGGCCGTAATCCGACAGGCGCCGCTGACAATATTGTCGGATTACGCCCTCTGGGCTAATCCGACCTACGCGATGAATTTTCTTAGCCGATCAGCTTCAGCCCCGGCGGCAGCGCTTCGCCCAGCATGCGCTTGGTGGCCGCCTCGTCCAGCTGCGTCACTTCGCTGACCATGGCGTGCCACAGGGGCGGGGCGCCGACGGCCTTCAGGCGCCCGAGAATCGTGGCGCGCAGCTCGTCGGCGATGTCGCGCGAGCGGTCGCCCGTCATGCGTGCCAAGTGGGTGGCGGCGAAGGCGGCCGGTTCGGTCTTCTTCCAGTCCAGCGCCAGCAGCACCTGCAGCCATTCGGCCACGGTGGCGCTGTCGACCACTTCATGCGCGCTGCCGTGGAAGGGCTGGCGCGCGCCGACCCTGGCCAGCGCCCACAGGGTGTTGGTGTCCGCCGCTTCGCCTTTTTTACTGGCCTTGTCCAGGCGCTTCAGCAGCCAGGCCCCCACTTCCGCCTTGTAGGCGCCGGGGATGCGTTCCAGCGAGGCGCCCAGGCGCAGCATGTCGTCGTCGCTGCCGCCCACCAGGGTGACGGGGCGGTTGCCGCGCTGCGCCGCATCGGCTTGCAGGTTGAAGGCGAAATCGTCGAGCAGGCGCAATTGCTGCTCCACGCTCAAGCCACCGGCCACGCGGCGCCACAGGGTCCACCATTCGGCGCACACCTGGCTATCCTTGTGGTGCTGCACGCCCGCGTCGAACATCGCCCACAGCTGCTCGATGCGCCACGGGTCGAGCGCGTCGCCGTAGCCGGGACGCAAACAATAGCCGGCCAGGTTCAGCCAGACACGCTCATGTTCGGCCGACCGGCGCCGGCCACGCGCGCGCAGCATGAGGGCGTCGAACAGCTGGCGTAGCAGCGGCGTGTCCCAGCTGTCGCGCCCGCCCAGTCCCCGCTCCAGGTGCTGGCGCAGCTGGCGCACCTCTTTCGTTTCGACTTTCTGCGCCTTGCCGCCGAAGATGCGCTCGATTTTGTCGACTGCTTCTTTTATCCGCGGCGAGACTGCGGGGGCGTTGCCGTCGCCACCGCCGGGACCTTGCTCTTCCTCGCTACCGCGTAACTGGAATTCCAGCAGCCAGCGTTGGCTGGCATCCGCTTCGGCCACGCAATGCACTTCCAGGGTGCCCACCTCCGTCATGACGGTGGCCAGCTGCACGGTGATTTCGCGTTTGTCGTTGGCATCCTGTTTGTCGTGCAGCACGCTGGCCAGCGGCGGCAGGCGCAGGTACTCGCCTTCGCCCAGGTCGACGATGTCGCCCAGCTTGGGCGGCGTGCCTGCCTCCGCAATGGAAGAGGCCAGGTGAAAGCGCACGGGCCGGCCCAGGCGCAGCGCAAACAGGCGTTCGTGCAGGCGGATTTCTTCGCCGCTGGCGCTGCCACGGGGCAGGATGCAGACGGCGCGGTTGTCCTTGCCCGGCTCGCCCAGCACGAGGAAATAGCTGCGCGGCGAACCGCCGCCGATGCGCGGCGCCTGGCCACGCCGGGCCAGCGCGTAGGCGACGGCGCCACGCGCCACGGCCACGTCTGGATTGTCGTTGTGCAGGATGGTGAGGGGCGCGCCGCGCCAGTGTGCCAGGGTCTCGGCCAAGCGGCGGGCCAGCGCGTCGGCGCGGAATACGCCGCCGTTCAGCAGCAGCGTATCGGGCAGTGCGCCCTGATGCTGCTGCAAAAAGCTGGCCAGATGGCGCGTGATGGCCGCGTCCTGCGCGTAGGGCAGGCCGAATTCGACGATGCCGGCGCGGCCCTTTTTCGCCGTCTCGCTGATTGCTACCTGCGGGAAGAAGCCGTCGACCACCATGGCCGCCACTTCCTCGCGCGTGACGTCGGCGGAACGGCTGCCTTTGACCAGGCGCGAGCCGGCGCCCAGCAAGGTGACGGTCGCCTTGTCGGGTGCGTCGCTGGAGAGCAGCAGTTCCTTGGCGGCGCGGCAGCGTTCCATCAGCTGCGACAGGCGCGCGGCGGACAGCTTCATGCCGCCTTCGACACCGGCGGCCAGGCGCGTTTCCACCAGGTGCGCCAGCGCCAGGTCCATATTGTCGCCGCCGAGTATCAAATGATTGCCGACGCTGCTGCGTTCAAGCTGCGGTTCGCCGTCGTCATCGAAAGCCACGTCGATCAGGCTGAAATCGGTGGTGCCGCCGCCCACGTCGCACACCAGGATGCGGCGCGTAGCGGCCAGGTCCGCGCGCAGGTTGGCGCGCCGGCGCTGCAGGTAGTCATAAAAAGCCGCCTGCGGTTCTTCGACCAGCCGCAAGGCGGGCAGGCCGGCCATGCGCGCCGCTTGCAGGGTGAGTGCGCGCGCACCCTCGTCGAACGAGGCGGGAATGGTCAGCACCAGTTCCTGCGCTTCCAGGGGCGCGTCGGGAAAGCGCTGGTCCCACGCGGCGCGCACGTGGGCCAGATAGCTGGCGCTGGCCGCCACGGGCGATACCTTGGCCACATCGGCATCCGCGCCCCACGGCAGGATGGGCGCCTGGCGGTCCACGCTGGCATGCGACAGCCAGCTCTTCGCGCTGGACACGAGCCGTCCCGGCACCTGCGCGCCGAGCTGGCGTGCCAGGGCGCCCAGCACGGGCTGCGCCGCGCCGGCCACATCATCCTGCCGCCACGGCAGCTGCAAGTCGCCCGCCGCCAGTTCGCCGGCGGCGGGGTGGTAGCGCAGGGAAGGCAGTAGCGGGCGTGCGCCCACTTCGCCGGGCGCGACCAGCTGCTCGATGGCGAACAGGTTTATTTCAGCCTGCGCATCATTGGCCTTGGCATAGGCGACCACCGTGTTGGTGGTGCCCAGGTCGATGCCGACCAGGAAGGCCGGCTTGTCCACCGCGCTGGCCATGCCTAGTGCTGTGGCGTGCCGCGCACGTCGAATTCCACTTTCCAGCGCTCGGCGCCATCAGGGGAAACGGCCAGCAGTTCCAGGGTGCCCGCTTCCGTCACGCGCGCATGCAGTTTCACTTGCACGACGTCGCCGGCCGAGCGGCCTTCGGCGGATAAGGTCGCCTGGATTTCGCTCAGTTCCTGCAATTCGTCCGGGCCCCAGAAATCGAGCAGGTCGCTGATCTGGTCGTTGCGGCGCGTGGACGAGGCGAAGAAGCGGAAGTGCACGGGTTCGCCCACCACCAGGCCGAATTGCTGGCCGGGCAGTTCCAGTTCGCTGCCTTCTTCCATGCCGAACGGCGCCACGCACAGGGCCTGGATCGGCGGCTCCATGCCGGGGATGGCGGGCATGGCCGATTCGATGGCCACGTAGAACGAGCTGGCCGTGCCGCCGCGGATGCGCACGCCATGGCCGCGCCTTACATAGCTGTAGTAGGCCGCGCCACGCGCCACGGCCAGGTCCAGGTCGGCCCCGGCCAGCATGCGCGCCGGTTCCGCGCCTTCCATGTACAGCCAGTCGTTGACGGTCGCCATGATGCGCTGGACCAGCAGGTCGGACTTGAAGACGCCGCCGTTGAACAGCACGGCCGTCGGGTGCAAAAAGCTGGCGCCCTCCGCCTGGCGGCCGGCAAAGCCTTCCAGTTCGGCCGTTGCCGCCACTTGGCGGCCCAGGAACGCGGCCAGGTGGCGCGTGATGGCCGCGTCCTGCGCATACGGCAAGCCCAGTTGCGTCAGGCCGGCGCGCGTGCGCACGGCAGGGCGGCTCGACGCTTCCACTTGCGGGAAGAAACCGTCGAGGATGAAGGTGGACACTTCCGCGCGCGTCAGTTCCGTGCGGATCGAGCCGCCGATCAGTTTCGAGCCGCGGCTCGGCACGACGATGGGCGCCGTTTCCATGCCGCTGTCGGCCAGCAGGCTTTCCTTGGCGCTGCGGCAGCCGTAGGTCAGCGCGCGCATTTGCCAGGCGTCCAGCTGGGTGCCGTTGGCGGCCAGCTTGCGGGCCACCAGGTGGGCCAGTGCCAGGTCCATATTGTCGCCGCCCAGCAGGATGTGTTCACCGACTGCCACGCGGTGCGGTTCCAGCACGCCGTCGCGTTCCAGCACGGCGATCAGCGAAAAGTCGCTGGTGCCGCCGCCCACGTCGACCACTAAAATGATGTCGCCCGGCTTGACTTCCTTGCGCCAGCGGCCTTCGCTGGTCTGGATCCAGCTGTACAGCGCCGCTTGCGGCTCTTCCAGCAAGGTGAGCGAGGTGTAGCCTGCCGCCTGCGCCGCTTCCATCGTCAGCTCGCGCGCGGCCGGGTCGAACGAGGCGGGAATGGTGACCGTGATTTCCTGCTGCGCGAACGGCGCTTGCGGGTGGGCGTTGTCCCAGGCCTGGCGCAAATGCGTCAGGTAGCGCGTGGCCGCCGTGATGGGCGAAATGCGCGGTACTTCGGCCGGCGCGTCGTTCGGCAGGATGGCCGCGCGGCGGTCTACGCCAGGGTGGCACAGCCAGCTTTTCGCGCTCGACACTAAACGGATGGGCGTGGTGGCGCCGCGGCTGCGGGCCATTTCGCCGACGACGAACGGTGCTTCGGCTTCCTCGGTGACCCAGGGCAGGGCCAGGTCGCCCGCCGCCACTTCATCGGCGTGCGGCAGGTAGACGAACGATGGCAGCAAGGAGAGTTCTTCGACCGTGCCCGGTGCCGACAACTGCGGCACTTTCAGCACGCCGTGGCTGGACTTTTCGCCGTCGCTCTCGGTCAGGTTCACATACGACAGGGCGCTGTGGGTGGTGCCCAGGTCGATGCCGATGGCGTAGCGCGCGGTGTTTGTGGTGCCGTTCACAGTTCCACCTCGGCTGGCGCCAGGATGCTCGCGTCGTGCTGTTCGCTCAGTTTCGGCAGGCGCACACTGGACGCGCGCCAGCCGCGATGGCTGAGGGTACCCGTGAACGGCGCGGAGCCGACCACGTTGCCCGTCAGGCGCACCTGGGCGGAGTCAAAACCTTCCGGCAGCACGATGCGGCTGCCCTCAAGCTCCTGGCGCACGGGGGCGATGGTGAAGTATTCGCGCATGACCTTGGCGCAGCCTTCGTGCACCACGCGGGCCGCCGCGCCGATGTCGGCGTCCGCATGGCTGCCCAGGTTTTCCTGGGTAAAGTCGATCAAACGCGCTTCACGCTGCAGCAGGGCCAGCAACTGCAGGGCCGCATCGGGCGTGGCTTCCTTCAAAATGACGGGCGCGGCGGCCGGCGTCGGCACGGGGGCTGGCGCCGGGGCAGGGGCCACGGGCGCGACCGGAGCGACAGGGGTAACCTCGGGCAAGGACAGCTTTTCCACGCGGGCCGCATAGGCGGCGTCCGACAGGGTGCTGAAGAAGGCGCCGAAGGCCAGCGGGACACGGCGCCAGAACGATGGGTGGGACGATGATGTGCTCATAGGAACTCGTTTCTCTGATCTGTAGGGAGGCGTCGGCGGCCGCCGGGTGGCCGGGCCGCTTCGCAAGATGGTGCATGCGCCGGCCCTGTTGCACAGGCGCCGGCTGGCGTTTGCCCGCATGATACCAGCTACGGCGCCGCTGCCAAAGCCGCAGCGGCCGCTTACTGCGGGGAAAAGTCGGCATTTTTATTGCGCTGGCGCAGAAGAACAGCGGATAGACCTGTCTTTCGACTAAAATCGCCCCTTGTTTTTTCCTTATGGTTTTCATGTGGCAATAAACTTGGCACCAGCAGGAACCCGCATCATTTTAATGAAGGATTTTATGAACAAGCGTCTACACACAAGCCTGCGGCTGCTGGCAATGGCTGGCCTGGTTGTGCTGGCCGGTTGCGCCGGCAAGGGCGAGAGCGGCGGCCAATCCAGCGCCGCGCGCCTCGATGGCAAGGAAAAAGGCAGCGAGTTTCTGGCCTATGAACACAATGTGAGTGTCGACGCCGGCGAAGCGCAGGTGCGCCCCCTGTATGAAAAAGTCGTGGCCGCCTGCAAGGCCGATACGGAAAACGCCTGCCTGTTGCTCGATTCCAGCCTCGACAGCGGCCGCTATGTGCATGCGCGCATCAGCATGCGCGCCAAGCCGGCCGGCATCAGGAAGCTCGTCGCGCTGGTCGCCGCCGAAGGCGAGGTGACGAGCCAGGGCACCAAGGTGGAAGACCTGGGCCGTCCCGTGCTCGACAGCAAGAAGCGCCTGGAAATGCTCAAGCAATACCAGGCGCAATTGCAGGACCTGGAAAAGCGCTCGGGCACGAATGTGGACGCGCTGATCAAGGTAACCAAGGAACTGGCCACCGTGCAGGTGGAACTGGAGCAGGCGACGGCGGCCAACGCGCTGCTGATGCAGCGCATCGACACGGACTTGCTGAACGTGGCAATCAGCGCGGAAGGCAAGCAATCGTTCTGGACGCCCGTCAAGCGCGCGCTGGGCAATTTCACGGATAACCTGTCGGAAGGCGTGGCCAACGCCATCACGGCCATGGCCTACATCCTGCCATGGCTGATCGCTTTCGTGCTGCTGTTCCCGCTGGGACGCAAGGGCTGGCGCCGCTTGAGAGGCGCGCCGCGCAAGGATTAACGGCGCGCACGCACCGTTTTGCCGCATGAATCAACCTGGCTGCACAGTCCTTGTGCAGCCAGGTTTTTTTTCGTGCGGCAATCTCTCACACGCACCAAAGCGTGGCACGCGTGGCATGGCCTTGCGCTGCTGATGCTGGCATGCATTCTGCTTTAACAACATCGTATGCCCATCCATTGATACTCATGCAGTTCTTCACTCAGGAGTCCACATGTCACGACGCATCATCTTGAAAGCGGCAGCAGCAGGCGCACTGGCCTTGACCACCTCCATCTACACGCAGACGGCCTGGGCCGCCGACACGATCAAGGTGGGCATCCTGCACTCCTTGTCGGGCACCATGGCCATTTCGGAAACGTCGCTGAAAGACGTGGCCTTGATGACGATCGCCGAGATCAATGCGAAGGGCGGCGTTCTGGGCAGGAAGCTGGAGCCGGTCGTCGTCGATCCGGCATCGAACTGGCCCTTGTTTGCGGAAAAAGCGCGCCAGCTGGTGGCGCAGGACAAGGTCGCCGTCGTGTTTGGCTGCTGGACATCCGTGTCGCGCAAGTCGGTGTTGCCGGTGTTCAAGGAACTCAACAGCCTGTTGTTCTACCCCGTGCAATACGAGGGCGAGGAACTGGAAAAGAATGTGTTTTATACGGGCGCCGCGCCCAACCAGCAGGCGATCCCGGCCGTGGAATACCTGATGAGCAAGGATGGCGGCGGCGCCAGGCGCTTCGTGCTGCTGGGCACGGATTATGTGTATCCGCGCACCACCAACAAGATCCTGCGCGCCTTTTTGAAAAGCAAGGGTGTGAAAGATAGCGATATCAGCGAGGTCTACACGCCGTTCGGCCACGCCGACTATCAAACCATCGTCGCCAACATCAAGAAGTTTTCCACGGGCGGCAAGACGGCCGTCATTTCCACCATCAATGGCGATTCGAACGTGCCTTTCTACAAGGAACTGGGCAATGCGGGCCTGAAAGCCGCGGACGTGCCCGTCGTCGCGTTTTCCGTCGGCGAGGAAGAGCTGCGCGGCATCGACACCAAGCCGCTGCTCGGTCACCTGGCGGCGTGGAATTATTTTGAATCCGTCAAGAACCCTGTGAATGCCGCATTCATCAAGCAGTGGAAAGCCTACGCCGTGGCGCAAAAGCTGCCGAACGCGGCTTCGGTGGTGACGAACGACCCGATGGAAGCGACCTATGTCGGCATCCACATGTGGGCGCAGGCCGTGGAAAAGGCCAAGTCGACGGACACGGACAAGGTCATCGCCGCCATGGCGGGCCAGAGCGTGAAGGCGCCATCGGGCTTCACCCTGACCATGGATGCGACCAATCACCATTTGCACAAGCCCGTGATGATCGGCGAAATCAAGGCCGATGGGCAATTCAATGTCGTGTGGAAAACCAAGGAACCGATCCGCGCCCAGCCGTGGAGCCCGTTTATCAAGGGTAATGAGGGCAAGCAGAAGTTGTAGGCGCTTGTGCGTCGAATCGTTATCGCAACCCCGGGCAAAGAGCTGGGGTCTGACCCCTGTCCTTCACCAGCAAATGCCGGGGTCGGACCCTGAGGGGCCGACCCCAGTCCTCGCCTTTGGGGTAAGCAATTTGCCCCGTGCAGCCTTTCCTTGGAACTTACAATGAGGTTCATTCCCAAACTGCTCGTCCTCGCCTGCCTGCTGTTCTCCCCGCTGGCGCAGGCAGCCATTCCCCCTGATCTGCTCAAACCGCTGTCCGGCGACGATCCCGACGCCAGGGTTGCCGCCGTGGCGCAGATCGCCGCCCTGGCCACGCCCGAGGCCGCCAAGCTGCTGCAAGCCTTGCAGGACGAGGCCCTGTATGCGGCGCCCGATGGCAAGGTCTACATCGTCGATGGCGAACAGGCCTACGATCCGTCAATAAACAAGAGCGTGCCGCTGCCGGACGGCATCGATGGCGTGATGGTCAACAACCGCTTGCGCTCGGCCGTGGCGGGCGCCTTGTCGGGGCTGAAACTGCTGGCGCCCGAGCGGACCACGCGCCTGGCCGCCGCGCAGGCGCTGCAGCAGTCCGTCGATCCCGCGCAGCTGCCGCTGATCCACAAGGCGCTGGCACAGGAAACCGATGCCGACATCCAGCAAGTCCTGCAGGTGCTGATCGCCAGCGCCAACTTGCACGCGCCCGATGCGGCCACGCGCAAGCAGGCCGTGCGGGACCTGGCCGGCAGCAGCGACGCGCGCCTGCTGCCCGTGCTGCAAGCCATGCTGGAAAAAGGGGGCGAGCCCGACGAAGCCGTGCAGCTGGCTGCCATCGACACCATGGGCCAGATCAAGGGCAGGGTGGCGCGCATGGAATTCGCCGGCAACGTGTTTTACGGCATTTCCCTGGGTAGCGTGCTGCTGCTGGCCGCGCTGGGGCTGGCCATCACGTTCGGCTTGATGGGCATCATCAACATGGCGCATGGCGAACTGCTGATGATAGGCGCCTACACCACTTATTTGTGCCAGCTGTTCTTCCGCACCTACCTGCCCGGCATGCAGGATGTGTATCTGCTGGCCGCCTTGCCGGCCGCTTTTTTTGTCGCCGGCCTGGTCGGCGTGGTGCTCGAGCGCACGGTGATCCGCTGGCTGTACGGGCGGCCGCTGGAAACCCTGCTGGCCACCTGGGGCATCAGCCTGATCCTCATGCAGCTGGTGCGCACCGTCTTCGGCGCGCAAAACGTGGAAGTGGCCAACCCTGCGTGGATGTCGGGCGGCGTGACGGTGCTGGGCGGCCTGGTGCTGCCGTACAACCGGCTGGCCATCATCGCCTTTGCCGTCATCGTCGTGGTGGCCGTGTGGCTCATTCTCAACAAGACACGCCTGGGCCTGTTCGTGCGCGCCGTCACGCAAAACCGCCGCATGGCCGATTGCGTGGGCGTGGCCACGGGCAAGGTCGACATGCTGACCTTTGGCCTCGGTTCCGGCATCGCCGGGCTGGGCGGCGTGGCCCTGTCGCAGCTGGGCAACGTGGGGCCGGACCTGGGCCAAAGCTACATCGTCGACTCCTTCATGGTGGTGGTGCTCGGCGGCGTGGGCCAGCTGGCCGGCACCGTGATCGCCGCGCTGGGCCTGGGTGAAGTCAACAAATTCCTCGAACCGGTGGCGGGCGCCGTGCTGGCGAAGATCGCCATCCTCGTGTTCATCATCATTTTCATCCAGCGCCGGCCGCAGGGCCTGTTTGCCATGAAGGGACGCAGCGTCGAATGATTACCTCCTGTCAAACCAAGCAGGGCCTGTTTACACGGCCCGTCTGGCTGGCGCTTGCCGCATGCACGGTGCTGGCGGCGCTGTTGCCGATTTTTAATCTGGCGTTTGCCGAAGGGCACGCCTTGCACGTGTCCGCCTACACGGTGGCGCTGGTGGGCAAATTCATGTGCTACGCGCTGGCCGCGCTGGCGCTGGACCTGGTGTGGGGCTACACGGGCATCCTGTCGCTGGGCCACGGCGTGTTCTTTGCGCTGGGCGCGTATGCGCACGGCATGTATCTGATGCGCGCCATCGGCGAGCAGGGCCAGTACCACAGCAGCTTGCCCGATTTCATGGTATTTCTCGACTGGAAAACCTATCCCTGGTACTGGGCCTTCACGGAGCATTTCTGGTACTGCATGGCCCTCGTCGTGCTGGTGCCGGGCGTGCTGGCCTTTGTCTTCGGTTATTTCGCCTTCCGCTCGCGCATCAAGGGCGTGTATTTTTCCATCATCACGCAGGCGATGACGTATGCCTTCATGCTCTTGTTCTTCCGCAATGACACCGGCTTTGGCGGCAACAACGGTTTTACGGATTTCAAGACCATTCTCGGCCACGACGTCACGGCGCCCGCCACCAAGGCCGTGCTGTTCCTGCTGACCCTGGCCATCCTGCTGGCGGCATTGATCGGCGCGCGCGCCATTGTCACGTCGAAACTGGGCCGCGTGCTGCAGGGCGTGCGCGACAGCGAAGCACGGCTGATGTTCCTGGGCTACAACCCGCTGTGGTTCAAGCTGTTTGTCTGGACCCTGTCGGCCGTGCTGTGCGGCATCGCCGGCGCCCTGTACGTGCCGCAGGTGGGCATCATTAACCCGTCCGAGATGTCGCCGGCCAATTCCATCGAAATGGTGGTGTGGGTGGCCGTCGGCGGACGCGGTACCTTGATCGGTCCCATCCTGGGCGCCTTCACCGTCAACGGACTGAAAAGCTGGTTCACGGCCGCCTTGCCGGAACTGTGGCTGTTTGCGCTGGGCCTGCTGTTCATCGGCGTGACCCTGTTCATGCAGCAGGGCATGCTCGGTGTGTTGAGCAAGCTCAAACGCAAGAAAGCCGTTGCCGCGGCAGAGGGGGCAGCATGAGTATCCGCATGTTGCCCGGCATGGCCAGCGCCGAAGCGGGCGCCACGTATTCGCGCGTGAAAGGCGAGGGCGTCGACACGACGCATGGCGCCATCCTCTACCTGGAAGACATCAGCGTGTCGTTTGACGGCTTCAAGGCCATCAACAAGCTGAGCCTCGATATTTCCGTGGGCGAGCTGCGCTGCATCATCGGCCCGAATGGCGCCGGCAAGACGACGATGATGGACGTGATCACCGGCAAGACGCGGCCCACGTCCGGCACGGCCTGGTTCGGCCAGACCATGAACCTGGCGACGATGACGGAAGCGCAGATCGCCCACGCCGGCATCGGCCGCAAGTTCCAGCGTCCCACGGTGTTCGAACAGCACACGGTGTTCGACAACCTGGAACTGGCCATGAAGATGGACAAGCGCGTGGCGCCGACCCTGTTTGCCCGCCTCACTTCCGAGCAGGCGGGCAAGATCGAATCGATATTGCGCCTGATCCGCCTGAATGGCCAGGAGGCGCGCCTGGCGGGCTTGCTGTCGCACGGGCAAAAGCAATGGCTGGAAATCGGCATGCTGCTGATGCAGGAGCCGCAGCTGATCCTGCTCGACGAACCCGTGGCCGGCATGTCGGATGCGGAAACGGCGCGCACGGCGGAATTGCTCAATGAGTTGCGCGGCAAGCATTCCATCATGGTGGTAGAGCACGACATGGGGTTCGTGACGGAAATCGCCCAGCAAGGCATCGTCACCGTGCTGCACGAGGGCGCCGTGCTGGCGCAGGGGCGCATGGAGCAGGTGCAAGCCGACGAACGCGTCATCGAAGTCTATCTGGGAAGGTGAGCACACATGCTGGAAGTCGAACAACTGAATCAATACTATGGCTCCTCGCACACCTTGCGCGGCGTCAATCTGGCGGCGCGCAAGGGCGAATGCCTGGCCTTGCTGGGCAGGAATGGTGTGGGCAAGACGACCCTGTTGAAATGCCTGATGGGCGTGCTGCCCGTGGCGCAGGGCAAGGTGGTGTTCAACGGCCGCGACATCACCAAACTGGCACCGCATGCGCGGGCAAAGCTGGGCATCGCCTACGTGCCGCAGGGGCGCGACATTTTCGCGCGCCTGACGGTGGAGGAGAATTTGCTCATGGGCATGGCGGTGAAACGCGGCAGGCACGCCTCGCGCATCGATCCCCACGTGTATGAACTGTTTCCCGTGCTAAAGGAGATGCTGCAGCGGCGCGGCGGTGATTTGTCCGGCGGGCAACAGCAGCAGCTGGCCATCGCGCGCGCCCTGCTGGCCGAACCGCAGCTGATCATCTTTGACGAGCCGACGGAAGGCATCCAGCCGTCCGTCATCAAGGATATCGGCAGGGTCATTTCCCTGCTGAAGCAGCGCGGCGACATGGCCATCGTGCTGTGTGAACAGTATTTCGATTTCGCCCGCGAACTGGCCGATGAATTCATCGTGCTGTCGCGCGGCAGCGTGGTGGCCAGCGGCAAGGCCGAGCAGATGGATGGCGAGGACGTGAAACGCCACCTGGCCGTGTAGCGGGGCGCTGCCGCGGCTAGATGAGCTGCAGCCAGCCCAGCACGGCGCCGCCCGCCAGCAGCCACAGCAAATGAATTTTCGTGCGCCAGATGAGGATGCCGGCCACGATGGACAGGCTCCACACGGGCCAGTCCGTGGCAAGATTGTGGTTGGCGCCGCCCAGGATCATGCCGGTGGAAATCAGCAGGGCGACGACGATGGGCGCCATGCCTTGCTTGAAGGCGCGCACGGCGCGCAAGTCGCGGTTGCGGTAGCCCCACTGGGCCGCCATGTAAGTCAGGGTCGTGCTGGGCAGCATGATGCCGACCATTGTCACCAGCACGCCCAGATACGCGGCCGCATAGCTGCCCGCGTTCATGCCCACGTTCCAGCCCATCAGGGCGACGAACAGCACGTTGGGGCCGGGCGCCGCCTGCGCGATGGCGATCGATTCATTGAACTGGGCCTGCGTCAGCCAGCCGTGCTGCTCCACCAGGAAACGGTGCATTTCGGAGGTGGTGGAGATGGCGCCGCCGATCGACATCAGCGACAGCATCAGGTAATGGCTAAACAGGTTCAGCCAGTCGCCCGTGCTCAGCACCAGCTGCAGCGGTGGATTCATGTGGAAAGCTTTCTATACGTCAACAGGCAGCCGATGCCGCCCAGGCCCAGCAGGATGTAGATGAGGGGCCAGCGGAGGATCGCCACCATCAGCACGCCCAGCACGCAGATGGACAAGGTCAGCCACAGGGGCAGCGGATGCTTGCCCAGCGCGGCGGCCAGTTTGACGCCCGTGGCGGCGATCATGCCGGCCGAGACGGCCGCCATGCCGCGCAAGGCGCCGGCCATCTGCGCATTGTCGCCAAAGCGCGTGTACAGCACGCCCAGCACGAGCACGATGACGAGGGGCACGGCCAGCATGCCGGCCAGCGCCGCCAGCGCGCCCTTCAAGCCGAAATAGCGCCCGCCCACCATCAGCGACAGGTTGACCACGTTGGGCCCGGGCATGATTTGCGCCACGGCCCAGTCTTCCAGAAATTCTTCCTGCGTCAGCCAGCGCTTGCGTTCCACCATCTCGCGCTGGATCACGGCCAGCACGCCGCCAAACCCCTGCAGGGCCAGCCAGGTGAACGAGAAAAACAGGTCGGCCAGCGAACTGGGCCGGGGGCGGGGAAAGTCGGTGCCGTCAGGCAGGGCGGGAGCGTCGGGGGCGGTCATGCCCGATTATCGCCGTGCCGGCTTCGCCTTGTCCATGTCTATTCCTGCAGCCGGTTTTTCGCGCCATGCCCGCGCATCAGGCGCCGCCGATGCCGGCAATGACCACGCCGGTGCCGGCGCACATGGGACAGGCTTGTCCGTCCGCCATGGCGCCCCGGCCCTGGCAGTGCGTGCAGACGTTTTCGCCCGTGCCCGGGGTACCGGGCGGCGCGATGTCGCCGGGATTTTTGGCAGGGTCGGGTGGTGTATTCGGCTTGGTTTCCATGTGCGTCTCCTCATGCCTGCGCCGCGCGACGGCGGCGCTATCCCATGGTAGGCGGGCGCCATGCGCCGTGTTTGATCTGCATAAGACGTGCGGCCTTGAATATCAGAAAAAAACTGCATTGCAATGGCTGGCTGGCATTGACATCGTGCGTTTATCGGCAATACTTTCGCTGTCACTTCCGCGCTGGCGTCCCAGTGCCGGTCCCCGCAGCCGCTTCCCGCCATGTCTGCATTTTCTCAGGAGTCATCCATCATGCCGAGTTCCACCGAAACCTTGCATATGCCCGTCACGCCCATGGTGCGCCATGTGCGGGTCGATCAGAAGATGTGCGATATCGTCAACCTGGGCATTGCCGTCCAGGCGGCCTTCAGTACCTTGTGCGCGCTGGAATACCTGAAGTCATACAATGTCGCACCCGAACTGATCGAAAGAGTGCTGCTGCATCCGGAGCAGCGCCGCCAGCTACTGCACTGACTGGTTGCCGTGGCAACTGTGTTGCCATGGGTCACTGTCGTACGTTGTTGAATTGATCATTACAGCTCAGTTATGCACAAATGATGGGCTAGCGAAATTGCTGAAATTATTTTCTCGTGATTATCTGTTAGATTCTAAGTCATTGATTTTACTCTGTTATTTTTTTGCTGTTTGATTGAGCAGTTTATTGAAAGCCGCACTGGCTGTGGCTTTGAGGCCTGTCAATAGGCGCTTATCCACAAAGATATCCACAGTCCGTGTGGATATCTGAAAAAGCGCTTAACAATCCGCCACTTAGATTATTTTGGCAAATCCGCGCGCGCCTGCGGCCATGGCGAAGCGCCAAAATGGGGCATCGCGCAAGCCTGTATGCCTATCCAGTGCTCTTGTTTTATGACTGAAAGTAGGCGGATGGTTCAGGGCGTGCCTGCCGGTGGCGCCGGTGGCGTGCCGTCGCGCTGGGCCAGCGCCGCGGCGAGGTCGGCCAGTTGCTGCTGCGCTTCGCGCAGGGTGGCATAGGTGCGCAGCGAGGCGATCACGGTGGTGAACAATTTGCGTGTCGTCAGGTCGGTCTTGCACCAGAAATCGTTGATGTCGTAATCGATGATGATGCGGTGCTCCAGCGCCTGGCCAGGCTGGCCCGTGCGCAGGATGATGCGCACTGCGCTGTTGTGCAGATCCTCGCGGATCTGGCGCGCCACTTGCAGGCCGGCATCCTGCGTTTCCATGATGACATCCAGCAGCACCACGGCGATATCGGGTGTGCCGCGCAGCACGGTGAGCGCCTCGGCGCCCGAATAGGCATGCAGAAAGCTCAGCCGGCGCCCCTGGAAGCTGGCCTGGCTGAGGGCGAATTTGGTGACCACGTGCACGTCGACATCGTCGTCGACGATCAGCACGCGCCACGGCGCCGGCGCATTGGCCGCGTCGGACGCCGCGCCGCCACGCGCCAGCGGTTCATCGACCAGCCAGTCGGGTTCGTCCGGTGCCTTGGCGCCGTTATCGGTATCCATAGTCATGCCATTATCCAGCGTTGATGGTGCCCATTCACTCCACACTATGCCAGTCCGCAAGGTTTGTCAAAACAATGCTGTTCTTGCAAGGCCATGCTTGCCCTTGATGCTCAGGGCGTCAAAAAATATATTTTGGTGTTGCTTGAGAAAGTTTGTTCAAGCGCAAATGCGGCATCACAAGTCGTTGATTTCATTGGGATAAAAAATTGCCTGTGAAATCAGCAAATTGTTGAAACCCGCATCAATACTGGTGTTGCGGCTTGTCAAGAGGGGCTTATCAACAACTTTATCCACAGTTGCTGTGGATATCTAAAAAAGCCGTGCAAAAACCGTGGCTTAGGGCGCGGCTGGCAGTGTGGCGCGCGGCACTCAAGCGGCCATGCCTTCGCCGCTCAGTTCGGCAAACGCCTGCAAAAAACGCTGCTTGGCTTCGGCCGGACCCATGGCGTCAATTATACCGGGCAAGGGGGCGATGCCGTCAAGGTAGGCCCAGCGCTCGGCCGAATGCGGCATCAGGTCGCGCTTTTCCGTGGCCAGCGCAATCAGGTCGGCCTGCTTGATGGGCGCGTAGTCGGAAAAGTCCAGGCCGTAGGTGGCGGCGATGATGGCGCTCACCTTGTCTTCCAGCGCGGCAAATTCCGGCAGCAGCACTTTCAATGGTTTCACCATGTCTCCCAGATAGGCTTCGGCCGCGTCGTGCAGCAGGGCCGCCAGGCGCATGCGCGGCGGCACCAGGCTGGCGACGATCAGGCTGTGCTGGGCGATCGAATAAAACACTTGCGTCTGGCCATTGAAACGGCACTGGTAGGCCAGGCCATGCGCGATGTCTTCGATGGCGACCTTGTCGATATGCGGGCGCAAGGGATAAAAACGGTTGCCTGAATAAGTGGAAACATAATCGGTGGTAATCATTGCCATGACAGGGTGCTCGGAACGCTGACGATGCTGCATCGTACACCCGATGCCGGCAGCTTGCCCCGGCCGCCGTGCGCCCGCCGCTTGGCGTCGCAGCCTATGCATCTTGGCATATCCTTTAATTTATTTCATATCATTCATTGTTCTTTCTCAAATACACTATCTCAATCTTGTTTGTCTGAAACTTAAATAGGGAGCAGGGCAATGACGGCGAAACCTTCGGCAAGACCTTCGTATATCTACCAGGGCGGTTCGGTGATGATGCACTCGCCGCTGCAATTGAAACAGTCGGAAATGTACGGGTATTTCGTCAAGGGCGACCTGGCCAAGCTGCAGGCTACCGTCAACACTACCCTGAACCAGGTGGCGGGCCAGCGCATGACCCTGAAAGCCCTGTCGCCGTATGTGATGCTGACCTTTACGCGCGTCAACCATGCGGACTCCGCCAACCCCGTCGACCAGGCCAAGGGCTGGATCACGGAAGTCGACATCGTCACCTGGATCATGGTCGGCCAGATGGATGACGCGGGCAAGCTCGCGCATATCTACTGGTACCCCTGCCATATTTTCGTCGACGACGCCATGGCCCTGATCAACGGGCGCGAACTGTTTGGCTACCCGAAATACTTGTGCGAATACGAGATTCCCGCCGCGGGCAGCGAGCCGCTGCGCTGTTCCGTCGCCGCCAAGGGCTTCCAGCATTTCTCACCGGAAACGAAACTGGCCCTGCACCCGCTGCTGGAAGTCAATGCCACCGTGCAGACGGGGCCGCACAAGCCCGTCAACAGTTTTTTGGAACTGATCGAGCAGGCCTTCAAGATTTTCCTTTCCATCCCCGACTTTTTCGACATGGACCAGGCCGGCTGGGCCGATATCCTGTCCCTGCTGCGCAATCCCCGCATCGACCAGATTTTCCTCAAGCAATTCCCCGACAGCGCGGGCGTGAAGGCCGTGTACCAGGCGCTGGTGGCCGCGCCGGCCGAAATCAACCGCCTGCACAGCGCGCGCCTGCTCGGCTATGAATATGCATGCACGGTGCACGCCTTCGACAGCTTCCCGCTGGACCAGACCCTGGGCTTGCAGCTGGGACCGCAGGCGGCCATCCTGCCGTTCAACGTGAACTTCGATTTCACGGCCATGCCGGGCGAGGAGCTGGTCGACAATTCGCAGATCGCACCAGAAAAGATCGCCATCCTCGGCGGCGGCGTGGCGGCCATGACGGCCGCATATTATCTGACCAACCAGCCGGGCTGGCAAAACCAGCATGCCATCACCGTGTATCAACTGGGCTGGCGCCTGGGCGGCAAGGGCGCCAGCGGACGCAATGCGCAAGCGGGCCAGCGCATCGAGGAACACGGCCTGCATATCTGGTTCGGCTTTTATGCCAACGCCTTCAAGATGATCAAGGAAGCTTACGCCAGCCTGGAGCGTCCGCCCGGCGCGCCGCTGGCCACCTGGCGCGACGCCTTCAAGCAGCACGATTACGTGGCCCTGTCCGAGGACGTGAAGGGGCAGTGGCGCAACTGGTCCATCGTCTTCCCCACCTTGCCGGGCGAGCCGGGCGAGGGCGGCGAAGACATCACCCTGTGGCAGATGGCCGTGGCCATGGTGGGCTGGATCGAGCAGTGGATACGCCAGATCCGCCAAGTGGCCGATGCCGACGCGCGCATCGTGCGCGCCAGCGCCTCGCAAGGTGAGGGAGTGTGGCCGGGCTGGCTGCGCCGCCTGGCCGATGAAGTGGTGGGGCAGGCCGATGAACTGGGGCTGGACGTGGGTCTGTCCGTGGGCGCGCTGGTGGCGCTGGTGGCCGACCTGGCGCCCGATTCCACGCGCCATGACCAGGCCCGCCACCAGCTGCTGGCCAGCACCCTGAACGGCATCCGCGCCTGGCTGCGCCTGCGCTACCGCGCGCTGATCGACGGCGACGATGAATTGCGCCGCCTGTTCATCTGCCTGGACCTGGGCATCACCGTCATGAAGGGCATGTTCCAGGATGGCGTGTTCAAGAACGGCTTCGACGTCATCAACGATATCGACTTCCGCGACTGGCTGCGCAAGCATGGCGGCGACGAGCAGTTCAGCGTCAACTCGGCGCCCGTGCGCGGCTTCTACGACCTGGTGTTCGCCTACGAGGGCGGCGATTTTTCCAAACCGAACATCGAGGCAGGCACCCTGCTGCGGGCGATGGCGCGCATCGGCCTGGCCTACAAGGGCGGCATCATGTTCAAGATGCAGGCCGGCATGGGCGACACGATTTTCACGCCGCTGTACGAAGTGCTGCAAAAACGGGGGGTGGAATTCAAGTTCTTCCAGCGCGTGGAAGAACTGGTGCCGGGCGCGGGCGACATAGCCAGCATCCGCATCACCGAGCAGGTGCAATTGAAGGATCCGGCCGAAGGCTACGCGCCGCTGGTGAATGTGAAAGGCCTCGATTGCTGGCCCAGCGCGCCCGATTACGCGCAGCTCGATCCCGCGCAGGCGGCCCTGCTGCAGGAAAAAGGCGTCAACCTGGAGTCGTACTGGAGCGACTGGCCGCAGCAGTACCAGCAGGCGTTCGGCCAGCCGCTGCCTGTCACCGTCCTGAAGAAGGGCGTCGATTTTGACAAGGTGGTGTTCGGCATTTCCATCGGTTCGCTGGAGGCGCTGTGCCCGCAGTTGCTGGCGCACAGCCCGGCCCTGCGCCTGACGACCGAGAAGGTGAAAACGGTGGCCACGCAAGCCTACCAGGTGTGGCTCAACAAGAACCTGTCGCAGATGGGCTGGACCACGCAGCCGCAAGGCCAGCAGCCCGTGCTGTCGGCCTTCACGGAGCCGTACGACACGTGGGCGCCGATGGACCAGTTGCTGGCGCACGAAGACTGGCCGGCGGGGCTCGAGCCAAAAAACGTTTCCTACTTTTGCAGCGCCTTCCCCGTCGACAGTTATCCACCCGTGACGGACACGGGCTTTCCGGCCCGCTGTGCGGAAAAGGCCAAGCAGGGCGCGCTGCACCAGCTGGAGCGGGAAATCGGTGCCCTGTGGGCCGAGGCAGGGGCACCGGGCGCGTTTCCGTGGCAATGGCTGGTCGATGCCAAGGCCGGCACGGGGCCGGCGCGTTTCGACAGCCAGTACTGGCGCGCCAACGTCGACCCGTCCGAGCGCTACGTCATGTCGGTGGTGGGCAGCACGCAGTACCGCCTGGCCACCGACCAGTCGGGCTTCAGCAACCTGTTCCTCACGGGCGACTGGATCAGGACGGGCATCAACGCGGGCTGCGTGGAGGCGGCCGTTATGGCCGGCATGCAGACCTCGCGCGCCATGACGGGCTATCCGGCCGTGATCCAGGGCGAGACGGATTTTTAACCTGCCCTTATGATGGCGTTTCATCGTCCCTGCGCGAGCCTGCCCATGAAACGCCTGCTGCTTTGTCTGGTCTTCCTTCCCCTGCACGCCGGCGCCGCGCCGGCCGGCGCGGTTCTGCTGTGGCCCGGCACGCCGCCCGGTGGCGCGGCGCCCGGCCCGCAGCGCGACAGCGCCAAAGGCTCGATCACCCAGGTCGAGCAGCCCTACCTGCTCGTGCACCGCCCGGCGCGGCCAAACGGCGTGGCCATCCTGCTGGCCAGCGGCGGCGGCTATGCGCATATCGAGGCGGGCAAGGAAAGCGGCCCGGCCGCCGCCTGGCTGCAGGCGCAGGGCATCACGGCCTTTGAGCTGGTGTACCGCTTGCCGCAGGAAGGCGGCGGGGTGGACGCGCCGTTTCAGGATGGCCAGCGCGCCATGCGCCTGATCCGCGCGCGCGCCGCCGAATGGAAAATCGAACCGGCGCGCATCGGCATGCTGGGTTTTTCCGCCGGCGCGCACCTGGCCGGCATGACGGCCGTGCAGCCGCACGCCGTGCGTTATGCGCCCGTCGATGCGGCGGACAAGGTGTCGGCGCGGCCCGATTTTGCCGTGCTGCTGTATCCCGTGCTGACCATGCAGCCGCCGTTCGACACGACGCATGCGAAAAAGGAGCTGCTGGGCGCGCATCCGGCGCAGGCCGCGCGCGACGCCATGTCGGTCGAGCTGCAGGTAGACGCGCAAACGCCGCCCGCCTTCATCGCGCAAGCCCTCGATGATCCGATTGCGCCGCTCGAAAACAGCCAGCTGATGGCCAGCGCCCTGCACCGCGCGGGCGTGCCCGTGGAACTGCACCTGTTCCGGCACGGCGGCCATGGCTGGGGCCTGGGCAAGCCGGGCAGCGAACCGGCCGCCTGGCCGCAGCTGCTGCTGGCGTGGCTGCAAGCGCACGGCTGGATGACGGCGCCCTAAGACGTGCTGCCGGCGTGTTCTTCCAGGTCGCGCCGCGCCACGTCCAGCGCTTCCTGCAGTTGCGGCAGATACTGCTCGACGTTATCGAGCTGGCCGTTCGACGCCAGCGTTTCCATCTGGTGGCACAGGCTGTGCAGGGTGGGGCGGCTCAGGTAGCCGGCGCTGCCTTTCAATGCATGAAAAGCGGCGGCCGCGGCGCTGGCGTTGCCATTGCGCACGGCGTGGCAAGCCAGGTCCAGACGCCGTGGCGCTTCCATCAAGAAGGCTTGCGCGATGCGCTGCAAGTGCTGCGGCGACAGGCCCGCCAGCGGCAGGATGTGCACGGGCACGCTCATCGGATCGACGGGCGGCGGCGTGTCCGGTGGCGCGGCGCTGGCCGTATCCAGGCCGAACTGGCGCGCCAGCGCGTCTTCTTCGGCCGGCAGGGCCGGTGGCAGCGCCTGGCCGCGCGCCAGCAGCAGGTCGATGATGGCGTCGATCTTTTCAAACAGCAGCGCTTCATCGACAGGTTTGCTGAGGAAGTCGTCCATGCCGGCCGCCAGGTAGCGCTGGCGGTCATGTTCGCTGGCGTTGGCCGTCAGGGCGATGATGGGGATGTGCGCGTCGGGAATCGGGAAGTGCGCATTGCCGCCGTCGCGCACCAGGCGCGCGGCCTGCTCGCCGTCCATCAGCGGCATGCGGCCATCCATCAGCACGCAGTCATAGGCGCCGGAGCCCAGCGCGCGCAGTGCTTCTTCGCCATTGTCAACGATGCTCACGGCATGGCCCATGGCTTCGAGCAGGGTGCCGATGATGATCTGGTTGGTGCGCACGTCTTCTGCGCACAGGATGCGCAGGCGGCAGGCGTGGCGCGCGTGACGCGGCAGCTGGCGCGCATTCGCGGCCGGAGCGCTGCCATCGAGCAGTGGCAGGCTGAAATGAAAGCGCGAGCCGATGCCGACCCGGCTTTCGACGCCGATGCTGCCGCCCATCAGTTCGACCAGTTCCTTGCAGATGGCCAGGCCCAGGCCCGTGCCGCCATAGCGGCGCGTGGTGGAATGGTCGGCCTGTTCGAACTTCTGGAACAGACGCGGCAAGGTGTCGGCATCGATGCCTGGCCCCGTGTCGCTGATGATGAATTCGATCTGGCTGCGGCCATCGCCGCGCGGCGGCGTGCGCGCGCGCCGCACCTCCAGCAGTACCTCGCCGTTCGCCGTGAATTTCAAGGCGTTCCCCAGCAGGTTGATGAGGATCTGGCGCAGGCGCGTGGGATCGGCGCGCACATAGCGGGGCAGGTCGAGCGCCAGTTCGCGGCGTAGCAGCAGGCTCTTGGCGTCGGCCTGGCCCTGCACGATGCCGGCCGCGTCGCCGACCAGGGCCAGCAAGTCGAAGTCCAGCGTTTCCAGGGTCAGCTTGCCCGCGTCGATCTTCGAGAAGTCGAGGATGTCGTTGAGGATGGTCAGCAGCGATTCGCCATTGTGCAGGCCGATGCGCAAATATTCCTGCGTGCGCCCGCGAACCGACTGGTCGCGCAGGGCGAATTTCAGCATGCCGATGACGCCGGCCAGCGGCGTGCGGATGTCGTGGCTCATGGCGGAAAGAAAATCGATGCGGTGGCGGCTGACCACTTCCGCGTGCTCCTTGGCCGTCAGCAGGGCGTCGTTGCTGAGGGTCAGGGCCAGGGTGCGCTCGCGCACGCGCTGCTCCAGGTTGTTGCGCAGCAGCCGGATCTGGTCGGCCAGGGCAAAGGCCAGCAGCAGGCCGTCCAGGGTGCCGCCCAGCAGGGTCACCAGCTGGGCGTTGGCCACCATGGCCGGCATCAGGCCCAGGTTGGCCGGCAGGATCAGGAAACCGGGCAGCATGAGGGCGACGAAGGCCAGCACGAAAAAGCGCGCCGGCTGGTAGCCGTGGCGCCAGACAACGATGCCGCAGGTCAGCGCCAGCAGCATCCAGATGGTGATGGCGATGGTGGCCAGCGCATGCGCATATTGCAGGGCGAAGAAACAGCTGGGCAGCAGCAGCAGGGGCAGCACCAGGTTGATCTTGCTGATGCGGTAGAGCAGCGGCGAGTAATTGCGCAGGTGCAAAAAATGCATGTAGAACAGGGTGCTGAAGACGGGCAGCAGGAAGAACGGCACGTAATGCAGCTGCAGCATGTGCCAGTCGAACAGGTCGGCGAAGACATGGAAAGTCATGGCCCAGGCCAGGCCATAGGTCAGCACATACAGCGCGTAATACGCCGAGGCTTTTTCCAGGGTGATGGAAAAGATGAAGAAGTTGAACAGGCCCAGCGCCAGCAGGGCGCCGATGGACGCGACCATCAGGAAATTCTCTTTTCCTACCAGCTTGCGGTAGTCCTGCTGCGTCTTGACGCCAAACATGGGCGCGCGCGCGTAATACGGGCTGGAAAAGCGGATCAGGATGGTGTACGTGGCGCCCGGCTGCAGCTGCACGTTTTTACCATAGTGCAGCAGGTACTCGTGCGGGCGCTGGTAGCCCGTCAGCAGGGTGCGCGGTGCGTCGTGCTGGCCGGGGCCATACACATGCATGTCGACCAGGTCGATCAGGGTATCGTTGGGATCGATGACCCAGGCCGTCTCGCGCGTCTCGTTGCGCACCTGCGCCAGCAGCCAGTAGGCGCCGCCGAACAGGTCGATGTCGGTGGTCGGGCGCTGCTGCGCCAGCCACGCGGGCAGGGCGGCCGCATCGGCGGGCGCGGCCGTGTCGCTGGCCAGAAACAGCCGTGCGCCGCTGCCCAGGCTGTGGATGCCCTGCATGCCCAGGGACAGCGGCAGGCCCGGCGCTTGCGCCGCGCTGACCAGTCCCAGCAGGCCGAACAGGCCGAACAGGCACAGCCACCGGCCTAGCCACGCGCTGACGCGAAAGCTGGAAGCGCTGTGGCTGGACGGTGGCGGATGGGCTGGCATCGGGGAGTCGGTTGGTGGTCGCGCAAGGCAGGGCGGCGATTGTGCTTGGGATCGCTCATTTTAATCGACTCTTGGTGACGCACGCTCAATTTCATCGCCTGCAGGCAGGCTGCCGATGGCCACCGCGGCCGGCTCCGGTATCATGTGGCTTTTTCGTCCGCGAGTCATGCATGCTTAGTCCCGACCAGTTCCTGGCCTTCCTGGCCGCCGCCGTCCTCATCACCGCCAGCCCCGGTCCCGACAACCTGATGGTGCTGGGCGTGGGCATGTCGCGCGGGCGGCGCCAGGGCATGGCGTTCGGCCTGGGCTGCGCCCTTGGCTGCCTCACGCATACCTTGCTGGCGACCATCGGCGTGTCGGCCCTGCTGGCCGCTTCGCCCACGGCCTTTACGGCGCTGAAGGTGGCAGGCGGCCTGTACCTGGTGTGGCTGGGCATCGGCGCGCTGCGCAGCCGGGGCGGCGCAAAAGTCGATGGCGCGGCGGCCTTGCCTGACGAATCTCTGCTGCGCCTGTTCGGCAAGGGGCTGTTCGCCAACAGTATCAATCCGAAAGTCGTGCTGTTTTTCCTGTCGTTCCTGCCGCAGTTCATCGTCGCGGGACGGGGCGATGCCAGCTGGCAGACGGCGCAGCTGGGCCTGGTGTTTACGGCGCAGGCTTGCGTGCTGTTCAGCCTGCTCGGCTACTTTTCCGGCGCCGTCGGCACCTGGCTGAACCGCCGCCCGCGTGCCGGCCTGTGGCTGGACCGCGTGGCCGGCGGCATCTTCATTGCCCTGGGCTTGCGCCTGATCCTGGCGCGCTGATCTGCCGCCGTGCCGTGATGCGAAACGCCAGTTCCATCTGGTCCTGCACGGCCATGGCGCCGCCCAGGATGGCGAACGGCACGATGCCGAAATCGCTCTGCTTCAACAGCAGGCTGCCGCTGGCCTGCAGGCTTTTTCCGTCAGTCGTTTCCTCGATCCGCACGGGCAGCTGCACCGAGCGGGTCACGCCATGCAGGGTGATGTCGGCGTCCAGCAGCGCGCTGTCGCCCGCGCGCCGGGCGTCGACACGCCGGGCGTCGACACGCACCCACGGATAACGCTCCGCATCGAGCACGCGCACCAGCATGTTGTGGCGCGTGCCGGCGATGGCGTCGGCCGATGGCGTGCTCGTCAGCCCAGCCGCCTGGCGCAGGCCCTCTTCATCCACACGCATTTCATCGAGCCGGAACTGGAAGGCGGCGCGTCCCTGCGCGGGCGCCACCACGCCTTGCAGGCTGCGGCTGGCGATCACATGGTCGTGCCCCAGGCGCGCCAGCGCGCCGCTGCGGCGCACGGTAATGGTCAGCAGGGATTCCTGCGGCACGATGTGCAGCGCCTGCGTGCCGCGCCGCAGCCAGGCTGGCGTCTGCGTGGCCGCCATGGCTGTTGTATCGGCCGCGGGCGCAGGCGGCTGCGCGGCGGGCGGCGTGGCGAACGGCGAGCAGGCCGCCAGCAAAGCACCGGCACAGGCATAAGCGCAGGCATGGACCCAGGCGCGCAGCGCGCTGGGGTGGACATGTTGCATCGGTGACGGCTGCTGGCGTGGCATGGCAAAGGCTCGATAGGCGCAAGGCGCGATACGGCCATAGTAAGCGATCCACCCTGCCAGGCGATAGTCCCGAGTGCGCCGCGCGCGGCTGGGCGATTACAAATTTCCCTCGACAAACATCAGGATGGCGCCTGCCACGGCTTGCGGCGCTTCGCGCTGGGGGAAGTGGCCGATGCCTTCGAGCAGCACGCGCTGGTACGCTCCGCTGAAATGGTGTTCGCGCCCGGCCGAGCTGTCCGGATGGTTGCAGCTGTCGGCCGCGCCATGCAGCACCAGGGTGGGAAGATGCAGCACGGGCGCCGGCTGCAGCAGCGCTTCGTCGGCAGCGTAGGCTGGGTCGCCCTCGACGAAGGCCCAGCGGTGGCGGTAGGAATGCAGCACCACCTCGGCCCAGTCGGGTCCGTCGAACGCCCGGCTGGCCTGCGCGAAATCGGCTGGCGCATACCAGCCGGCGGGCGACCAGCTGTCCCACATCATGCGGGCAAAGGCGTGGCGGTCAAGCTCGACGGCTTGCCGGCCCCGGGGCGTTGCCATGAACCAGTGGTACCAGTAATTGCGCGCCTGCCGGTAAGACAATGCTTGTCGCGGGTCATTCGTGCCATAGCCAACCGACAGCATCACCAGGCCGCAGGCCGCATCGTGGCGCAGGCCGCAGGCGTTGGCGACGGCGCGCGCGCCCCAGTCATGGCCCACCAGCAAGGGTTGATGCAGTTGCATGGCATCGATAAAGTCGAGCAAGTCGCGTCCCAGCGCGGCCAGCTGGCCGCTGCGCGGCGTGTCCGCGTGGCGAAAGCGCGTGGGCGCGAAGCCGCGCAGGGCGGGCGCCAGCACGCGGTAGCCGGCGGCGGCCAGCGCCGTGGCCGTGGCGGCCCAGCTTTCCGGACTGTCCGGCCAGCCGTGCACCAGCACGGCGCAGCGCCTGCCGGACGGGTTCCATTCCAGATAGGCCACATCCAGCAGCGGGGTGGCGATGTAATGATAGTCTTGCATGGCATTCCTGACGAATTGAAGTGAGGAATTCATGGTAGTCCCGGTAAACTGTTTGATTCGTGAGGAATTCATCGATATTATGCACATATCTTGATGAGTTGGGGAGCCTGATGCACGCCTTGCCGGCAATCACCCTGGACATCGTCCTCTTGCGCAGCCTGCTCGAAGTGGTCGATGCGGGCGGCTTCGCGCTGGCTGCGCAAAACCTGGCGCTGACACCGTCGGCCGTCAGCGGACATATCAAGCGCCTGGAACACAGTGCCGGCAAACAATTACTGACACGCACGACGCGCAGCCTGGAACTGACGGCCGCCGGCGAAGTGCTGTACATGTATGCGCGCAATATCGTCGACCTGGAGCGCGAAGCGCGCGCCCGGCTCAGCGGTGCCGCCGTGCAGGGACGGCTGGTGCTGGGCGCGTCGGAAGATTTCGCGGGCACCTGGCTGCCGCAAGTGCTGCAAACCTTCCAGCGCTGGCATCCGCAGGCGTCGATCGAATTGAAGGTGGGCATCACGGCCGACTTGCTGCGGCGCCAGGCGCATGAACAGATCGATGTGATTTTCGGCAAGCAATGCAGCCGTACGGAAGCTGCGGGCGAATTGCTGTGGGCAGAACCTCTGGTGTGGGCCTACGCGGCCGGGCGTGCGCCTGATCCCGGACTGCCAGTGCCGCTGGCGCTGTTTCCCGCGCCTTGCGTCTACCGCGAAGCGGCACTGGCCGCATTGGCGCAGGCGGGGCGCGCCTGGCGGCTGGCGTTTGACAGCGGCAGCATGGCCGGCTGTGTGGCGGCCGCGCTGGCCGGCTTTGCCGTCACGCCCGTGGCGCGCAGCCAGCTGCGCGACGGCTTGCGCGTGCTGGGCACGGAAGAGGGCTTGCCGGCGCTGCCCGATGCGCGCTTTTACGCATTCCCGCGCAACAATACGTCGGCCGTGCGGGCGCTGGTGGACACCGTGCGTGGCGCGGGGCAGCGGCAGCAATTCCATGCGCGATGACTGATTTTCTGAAAAACTGGCAATGAAAGCGCCGATGTTTAGCCTGCGTCATATGCCCGTCATATGCCGCTGTTATGATGCTTTCGTTGGCACACAGCATGCATTGCGCACATTACTACGCTCCGGGAGCGATAGGATGCAGGCATGACTCAACAGCTTAGCCGGTGAGCTCAACCATCGGCACCAGACACGTCAAACTTGTTTTGACAGCAATGAATGCAGGGCAGGGAACAGGAAAAACGGACATCAGGCCGGGGATTTAATGAAGTCCTAAGCCTGCCGCGAAGAAGGGCTGGCATAGTGGATACATGGCGCACGGAAACCCCGGGCCCAAGGTTGCCGGACACCTCAATGACCGGCACGATTTCCGCTGTGTTGGTTTTACCAGCGTTCCCAGTTTATCCCTGCGCTCTGAAACAGCGTTTCAACCGGCTGCCGCGACTAGCGAAGCCGGTTTTTTTTTGCCTGCCGTTTTCTCCCTGCTGGCGCAAGCCGACAACATCGTCAGCCCATGCCGCTGGCCTTGTCGGATGACGCGCTCGCGCTAATCCGACCTGGCTGCTGGCATACGTCGGCGCAGGTCGGCGTAGGTTGCCGTAGATCAGTGCAGGTCGGCGTAGGTCGGCGTAGGTCGGCTTAGCCCAACGGGCGTAAGCCGACAACATTGTTGGCCCAAGCCGTCAGCCCACAACATCGTTAGCCCAAGCCGCTGGCCTTGTCGGATTACGCGCTCGCGCTAATCCGACCTACCCGGCTGCTGGCGTACGTCGGCATACGTCGGCGTAGGTCGGCTTAGCCCAACGGGCGTAAGCCGACACCATTGTTGGCCCAAGCCGCTCAACTCGACTGCTGCGCCAGCCACGCATCGATGGCCGGCAGGCGCTCCGTACGTAGCTTGATGCGCCAGGCGATGCCGGCCACGGCGCTGTCGGCGTCGCCGCGCGCGCCATCGGGCAGGTTGGCTTGCGCATAGGCTTGCAGCTTGGCGATCATCTCGGGTTGCGCCGAGCCGGCGGCCAGGCGCGGGAAATAGCGGCTGCGCGAGCTGGCGTCGACGCGCGCATTGACTTGCTCCAGGTGCGCCAGCGCGAAATCGAAAGCCAGTTCCGGATGCGTGCGCGCCACGCGCGAAATCATGGCGGGACTGTTGGTCACGCCCGGCTCATCCGTCAGCGCCAGGGCCAGGGCGCGCTGCGCCAGTGCCGTGTCGTCGCTGGACGCCAGCAAGTCGTACAGCTGGTTCTTGATCAGCGGCGTCTTTTCCTCGCGCGCCCTGGCGTGCAGTTGCTCCCACGTGGCGCTGTCGGCATGCTGCGCCACTACGCCCAGGATGGCGCGGCGCAGCGGCGCCGGCATGGCGGCCACATCTTGCTCACCGGCCTGTTCGCTGGCCGTGTAGCGGCGGCGCGCTTCGGCCAGCACGCCGGGTTCGCCCATGTCGCCGAGGATGGCGATCAGCTGGGCGCGCAGGGTGGCCACGCTGGACGCTTCGCCGGCGCGCGCTTCCCAGCCCGTCTGCGCCATCATCGGCGCCAGGCGCGCCATGGCGTAGCGGCCAAACGCCTGCTGGCGCGCGTCGTCTCCCGCATATTGCTCATACAGGCTGTTCAGGGATGCAGCCACCTTGCCCAGCACTTGCGGGTCGGCCGACAGCGGCGTGGCTTTCACCAGCTCGAGGAAGTCGGACGGCGCCTGCAGGCCGGCCATGCCCAGCGACTGGCTGTCCGCCAGCAGGCCCAGTTGATCAATGGGCGCCAGGCGCGCAAAGCTGGCTGCCAGTGCGCGCGTGTTGGCCGGGGCGTACAAGGTGCGGTAGTAGCCGCTCTGGCCCGCGTTCACCAGCAGGGCGCCGCAGCCCGGCACGTTCAAGGTCGCCTTGCCATTTTTCACCAGCACCCTGGCCTGTTTGGCGCTGCCGACCGTCGAGGCGATGACGGGCACTTGCCACGACAGCGGTTTCTTGTCCGCCTGGTCCTTGGAAAATTCCGTCTGGCGCAATGTCACGCGCGTGCTGCCCTTGCGGCACACGGCGTCGCTCACCCTGATCATCGGCACGCCGGGCTGCAGGGTGAAATCATGGGCGATGGCGCTGACGGGTTTGCGGGCCGCCGCGTCGACTTCGCGCCACAGGTCGTCGGAGACGGTATTGCCATACGCGTGCTTGCGCATGTAGCTGCGCACGGCCGTGCGCCAGGTGTCCGCGCCCACGTAGGCTTCAAGCATGCCGATCACCGCCTTGCCCTTCTGGTAGGTGATGCCGTCGAAGGCCTGGCTGGCCTGTTCCACCGTGGCGATGCGCTGGATCACCGGGTGCGTGGTGCGCAGCGCGTCCTGGCTCATGGCCGACTCGCGTCCGGCAACGTTGGCCAGGGCCGTGTTCCACTCTGGGTGCAAGCGCTGCGTGGTGCGCCCTTCCATCCACGAGGCAAAGCCTTCGTTGAGCCACAGGTCGTCCCACCAGCGCATGGTGACCAGGTCGCCGAACCACTGGTGCGCCATTTCATGCGACAGGGTGGTGTAGATGTTTTCCTTGTCCGCCTGGGTCGAGATGGCCGGGTCGAGCAGCAGGCCGTATTCGAAAGTGAAGACGGCGCCCCAGTTTTCCATGGCGCCGAAGAACTGGCTGCGGCCAGGCGCGGCGATGTTGTCGAGCTTGGGCAGCGGGTAGCGCACGCCGAAATAATCGTTATATTCGCGCAGCAGGGCGGCTGACTCGTCAAGCGCGAAGCGGCTTTGCGCCAGCGCGCCTTTCTTGGTGATGACGCCGATCTCCGTGCCCTCGCTCATTGCCGTGGCCCGCTCGAAGTCGCCCAGGCCGAAGAACAGCAGATAGGTCGACATGCGCGGCGTGGTGGCGAAGTACACATGCTTCATGCCATAACCCATCTCCTCGCTGCGGGCAATCGGCATGTTGCCGACAGCCATCTGGCCGCTCGGCACGACCACGTCGAGATCGAAAGTGGCCTTGTAGTCCGGTTCATCCCACGATGGCAGCATGCTGCGCGCGTCCGAGTTCTCGAACTGCGTGTACAGCGCGCGCTTGCGGCCTTCTGGCGTATCGTAGTCGAGCGAGAACAGGCCCGTCGCCTGCGTGCCGATCTTGCCGCTGTAGTCGATGCGCAGCAGGTACTCGCCCTTGTCCAGCGGCGCGGCGAAATGCACGGTGGCCGTCTGCTTGTCCGCATCGAAATCGATCTTGCGCGTCACCTGCTTGCTGCCGCCCGCGCCTTCGATGGCGGCGGCGGGAAACGCCAGGTTCAGCGCGTTGAAAGTGATGCTGGCCGTCGGCTTGTCGATGGCCACCTTGATGGCGACCTGGCCCTTGAAGGTGGCCGCGGCGGCATCCGGCATGATTGACACGATGTAGTGCAAAGGCCGCACGCCGCGCGGCAGCTGCGTGGTGGTGCCGGGGGCATGGCTGGCCGAGAGGTACCTGGCCTTGACGGGTGCGGCGTGGGCCGCATTGGCCACGCTGGCGCCGCTGATGGCGGTGGCGGTCAGTGCCAGGACGGCGGCGGCCAGCTGGCTGCGGCGGATACGGGGAGTCGGAGTGCGATGCATGGTAGGCCCTGAATACATGGAATTAACGCCCGCTGGCCGGACAGGCCGCAGGCGTGGCTGACGGTGGCGGGACCTCGCTGGAGCTGTCGGCCAGCGTTCCCGTCCAGCAATCTAAGGCGAAATGGGGGCAAAGTCAACGCGCCAGGGGCGCCGCAGCGCGACCGGGCGCTGGTATGATGGGCGCCTGATCATCCGCCGGGAGTACGCATGATTGATTTGTATACGGCCGCCACGCCCAATGGCCACAAGATTTCCGTCGCGCTGGAGGAACTGGCGCTGCCCTACACCTTGCACGCGCTGGAGCTGTCGCAGCATCAGCAAAAGGAAGCGTGGTTTTTGGCCATCAACCCGAATGGCCGCATCCCGGCCATCGTAGACCGCGCGAATGACGATTTCGCCGTCTTCGAGTCGGGCGCCATCCTTGTCTACCTGGCGGAAAAGACGGGCCAGCTGATGCCGCAGGATGCCAAGGGCCGCTCGCGCGTGATGCAGTGGCTGATGTTCCAGATGGGCGGCGTCGGTCCCATGATGGGGCAGGCGAATGTGTTTTACCGCTATTTCCCGGAAAAGATCCAGCCCGCCATCGACCGCTACCAGGGCGAGAGCCGGCGTTTGCTGCGCGTGCTCGACACGCACCTGGAACAGCACGAATACCTGGTCGGCGATTATTCGATTGCCGACATCGCCAACTGGGCCTGGGTGCGCACGCACAAATGGTCGGGCGTGGCCATCGACGACATGCCGCATCTGCGGCGCTGGCTGGCCGCCATCTACGCGCGCCCGGCGGCGCAGCGCGGCATTCTGCTGCCGCCGTCGCCCATCGACAGCGATGCCGATGCCGCCAGCACGGCTGCCTTTGCCGCGCAGGCGCGTGCCATCGTCGAAACGGGCAAGCAGCCATCCTGATTTTCAACCAACATAATAAAGCGAGACCCAGCACATGAAACTGTATATCAGCCCCCGCACGCCGAACCCACGCCGCGTCACCATGTTCATTGCCGAAAAGGGCATCACCGGCATCGAGGAAGTGGCGCTCGACCTCATGGCGGGCCAGCACCGCGACCCCGCTTTCCTGGAAAAAAATCCCATGGGCCGCGTGCCGGCGCTGGAGTTGCCGGACGGCCGCGTGCTGGCCGAGACGCGCGCCATCTGCACCTACCTGGAAGGCGTGCAGCCGCAGCCAAACCTGATGGGCGAGGGCTTTGAAGAGCGTGCTTTCATTGAAATGGCCGACCGCCGCGTGGAACTGCATCTGTTCATGGGCATCGCCAACTGCATCCGCCACAGCCATCCGGCCCTGGTGGCGCTGGAAAACCCGCAGTTCCCCGACTTTGGCGCGGCGCAGGGCAGCAAGATGCGCGAGACGGCGCAATGGCTGGACCAGCTGCTGGCCAGCCAGCCCTACATCGCCGGCGAACGGTTTACGATCGCCGACATCACGGCCTTCTGCGCGCTGGAATTCGCGCGCGGCCTGATGAAATACAAACCGGGCGCGGAAGGACTCGCGCACCTGCAAGCCTACCGCGACCGCATCGCCGAGCGCCCCAGCGCGCAGGCAAAGTAGGGCATTTTGTCGTCGCGCAGGCCGGATTGGCGGTACGCGTAATCTGATACCGCCACCGGGTTGGGTCAACAATGTTGTCGGCTTACGGCCGTTGGCGGTGCCATGCGAGGGTACGCAGGTTGGATTAGCGGCGTAGCTGCGTAATCCGATCACACCACCGGGTTGGGTCAACAATGTTGTCGGCTTACGCCCGTTGGGCTAAGCCGACCTACGCCGATCTACGCCGGCCTACGGCCGATGGCGGTGCCATGCGATGGGCACGTAGGTCGGATTAGCGGTACGCGTAATCCGACAATACCACGGGCGTACGCCAACAATGTTGTCGGCTTACGCCCGTTGGGCTAAGCCGACCTACGCCGATTTACGCTGGCCTACGCTGGCCTACGGCCGATGGCGGTGTGAGATGCGATGGGTACGTAGGTCGGATTAGCGGTACGCGTAATCCGACGACACCACGGGCGCAGGCCAACAATGTTGTCGGCTTATGTCGACCTACGCCTACCGATGGCGATCCACCGCTTTACTTCAGCTGCTCCTGCAGGAAGGTGTAGGTCAGTGCCCACATCAGCGCCTGCTGGTCGTTGTTGGCGGCGCCGGCATGGCCGCCTTCCGTGTTTTCCCAGTACAGCACGTCGTGGCCTTGCTCTTCCATCTTGGCCACCATCTTGCGCGCGTGGCCGGGGTGGACCCGGTCGTCGCGCGTGGATGTGGTAAACAGCACGCGCGGGTATTTCTTGTCCTTGAAGACGTTCTGGTATGGCGAGTACTTGCTGATGTACGCCCATTGTTCCGGCACGTCCGGGTCGCCATATTCTCCCATCCACGAGGCGCCCGCCAGCAGCTTGTTATAGCGGCGCATGTCAAGCAGCGGCACCTGGCTGACGACGGCGTTGAACAGGTCGGGACGCTGGGTCAGCACGGCGCCCGTCAGCAGGCCGCCATTGCTGCCGCCCATGATGCCCAGGTGGCGCGGGGTGGTGATCTTGCGGGCGATCAGGTCCTGCGCCACGGAGATGAAGTCGTCATACGCGCGCTGGCGGTTTTCCTTCAGCGCCGCCTGATGCCAGCGGGGGCCGAATTCGCCGCCACCGCGGATGTTCGCCAGCACGTACACGCCGCCTTTTTCCAGCCAGGCCACGCCGGTGGTGCCGCTGTAGCTTGGTTTCAGCGACACTTCAAAGCCGCCGTAGCCATACAGCACGGTGGGATTGCTGCCGTCGAACTTCGTCTTCTTGTTCATGATGGCGAAATACGGCACCTTGGTGCCATCCTTCGACGTCGATTCGAACTGTTCCACCTTGTAGGGCGTGGCGTCGTAGAAGGCCGGCAGCGACTTGATTTTCGTGCGCTTGTCGCTCTGCGCCGTGCCCAGGTACAGGGTGGTGGGGTTGAGGAAGTCGGTCACCGTCAGGAAGTACTGGTCCGAATCGACCGGGTCGAGCGCGTTCGTCGCCAGGGTGCCCAGTTTCGGCGCGTCGACCTCGCGGCGCAGCCACTTGCCGTTCACGTGGCGCAGTTCCGTCAGGCGGTTTTTCACTTTATCCAGGATGGTCACGAGGATGGCCGATTTGGTCGGCGTGACATTGTCCAGCGACGTCGTCGCGGTGGGCGCGAACAGCACTTCCAGATCCTGCTTGCCCTGCATGAAGGCCTTGAAATCGGTGGCCAGCAGGGCGCCTTGCGGATAGGTCTTGCCCTTGACTTTCCAGTCCGAGCGCAAGGTGATGATCAGCTGGTCGCGCACGGTGAAGGCCGTGGCATCGTCCGGCTTCGGCACTTTTGTCAGCTTGGCGCCGTCGCGCAGGAACATCTCGCCGCTGTAGAAATCGATCTGCCGTTCGATGAACTGGTGTTCGTGGCCGGGTGTGAAATCCTTGTAGGCTGCCGCGCTCAAGTCGTCGGCCTTGGCTTCATATACGGTTTGCGCCTGCGGCAGTGGCGTGCCGCGCTGCCACTGCTTGATGATGCGCGGGTAGCCGGAGCTGGTCATCGAGCCGGGGCCGAAATCGGTGGAGACGAACAGGGTATCCTGGTCGATCCAGCTGACGCTGCCTTTCGCTTCGGGCAAGGTGAAGCCGCCATCGACGAAGGCGCGCTTGGCCACGTCGTATTCGCGCACCACCTTGGCGTCGCCGCCGCCGCGCGACAGGGAAATGAGGCAGCGTTCGCCCTTCGGATACAGGCATGACGCGCCGCCCCAGACCCAGTTTTCATTCTCGCCGGCGGCCAGCTGGTCGAGGTCGATCACGGTTTCCCAGGCTGGCTCGGCCAGCTGATACTGCGCCAGGGTCGTGCGGCGCCAGATGCCGCGCACGTGCTGGGCATCGCGCCAGAAATTATAGTAATACTCGCCTTCCTTGCTGACGAAGGGAATGCGCTCTTTTGAATTGAGGATGGTTTTCAGACTCGCCTGCAGCGCCGCGAAACCAGGCTGGCTTTCCAGTTCCTTGACGGTGACGGCATTGTGCTGTTTGACCCAGGCCAGCGGCTTGTCGCCGAGGACTTCTTCCAGCCATTGATGGGGATCGGTATTGGCGGCGGCGGGGGAGGGGGCTTGTGCGTGGGCAATGCCCGCTGCGGCCAGGCCGAGCAGCATGCTGCTGGCGAAGGTACGATATGACGACATGTAGGATTCCTTGATGGTCCGGGTGGAAGCCGTGTTGCTGATCAAAACGGCGCATTCATGGTGCCATGGATTGCTCAAGGGAACCAGTGTCAGGTGGATATCAGTAAAGGAGTGGCATGTTTTTCCTATAATATTCGCCATGCCTGCGCCAGACCGTATTTTCTGCGGCAAGGGGCGCAGGCGGCGTATGTTAATTTCGTGCCTACAGGAAAGTACTAGCCCGGCAGCCTGGCCACCACCTTGATCTCGAACTGGAAACCGTACAGCCAGGTGACGCCCACGGCCGTGACGGCGGGATGCGGCGCCACGCCCCAGTATTCGGCCTGCACGATATCCCAGATGCGCTGGAAAGTCGCTTCCGGGTTGACGATAAACACCGTCACGTCGACCACGTCGTCGAAGGTGCAATCGGCGGCGTGCAGGATGGCGTTCAGGTTCTCGAAGGCCAGCCGGACTTGCGCTTCCAGTTCCGGTTCCGGCGAACCATCCGCGCGGCTGCCCACCTGGCCCGAGACGAACAGCAAGCCACCGGCCCGCACGGCGGGGGAATAGCGGTTCTTTTCATACAAGGCCTGGCGGCCTGGCGGGAACACCACGTCGCGTTGCTGCGTGTTGCGCGTGTTTGTCTTGCTATCGTTCATTGTATTGCTCCTGTGTTGATGGCGATCGTCTGTGGCCAGACTGGCCGCCTGGAACACACTGTAGCCTTCCGCACCGTGCAGATAAACAGGCAAGTGCCCTCAAGACTGTTTGTATAATTCAAACAATCGAGTGAAGGAGGTGGCGATGGACAAGCTGGATGCGATGCGGGTGTTCGTGCGGGTGGTCGAGACGGGCAGCTTTACCCGCGCGGCCCAGACCTTGCACATGAGCCGCACGAGCGTGACGCAGCTGGTGCAGCAGCTGGAAGCGCGGCTGCGCCTGAAATTGCTCAACCGCACGACGCGCAAGGTCAATGTCACGGCCGATGGCGCCGCCTATTACGAGCGCATCGTGCCCGTGCTGGCCACCCTGGACGAGATTGAAACCACCCTGCCCGGCGCCGCCGCGCTGCCCCGTGGCCAGCTGCGCGTAGATGTGCCCAGTCCGTTCGCCAGCCTGCTGCTGGTGCCGGCGCTGCCGCGCTTTCACGCACGCTACCCGGACATCCAGCTGGACCTGGGGGCCAGCGACCGCATGGTCGATGTGATTGGCGACAATGTCGACTGCGTGATCCGTGGCGGCGAGATACGCGACCAGTCGCTGGTGGCACGCAAGATCGGCGACTTGCAACTGGCCGTGTATGCGGCGCCCGCCTACCTGGCAAGAGCAGGCACGCCTATCCATCCGGAGCAGCTGCACGAGGCACAGCACCGCATCGTGCGCTTTCGCTGGGGGCGCGATGGCACTTTCCCTGCCGTGATGCAGCACGGCGGCACGCGGGTAACGATAGCAGGCCAGCACATTCTGTCCATCGACGATGGTAACGCCTATCTGGCGGCAGGGCTGGCGGGCCTGGGCGCGTTATGGCTGCCCGACTACATGGCCAAGCCCCATGTGGCAACCGGGGCCTTGCTACCCCTGTTCACGGAGTGGCAGATTGCACCGATGCCGCTGTATCTGGCGTATGCGCCCAAGCGCCACGTCAGCAAGAAGCTGCGCGTCTTCATCGACTGGGTGCTGGAATTGATGGCAGAGCATGCGCCGCTAGTGTCGCAGTTGCCGCCCGCCGTGGCCTCGCGTGCTACATCGGCGGCTCCTTCCACGGCTGCTGATCAGACCGCTGAACAGGCAGCTGATTGACCCAGACGGGCGCCGACCAGACGAGATTGCCGTCGTCCTGCGTCAGGCGTACATAATAGAAATGCGGACCGGGCGCCGGCGTGACGGTGACGCTGGCCTGGTCGGCGATGGCCGTGACGGAACCGTTGCCGCCCGGTACGCCGTGGAAGATGGCGACGGCCGCCGCCTCGCGTCCGGCGCTGTTGCTGAAATGGGTGGCCAGGTGCAACGGCCCCCGGTTGTCGAAGCGTTCGCCCATCAGTTTGCCGTTGGCCGTGAACAGCAGCTGTGCATGCTTGTCCATGGTGGCAAACACGCGGCGTGCGCGCAGCGCTTCCAGGAAACTGTCGCGTGTCAATGCCTGCGGCGTAGCGGTGCCGGTGGCGCCCGCTGGCATGCTGGACACCAGCACGGCCGTGCGGTTGCCATACGCGGCGCCCCAGTTGGCGCAGTGATTGTCCTGGTTGCTGCTGAGTGCCACGTGGTAGCCGGCCGCCAGCGCACGGTTGCAGGCCGCCTCGTAATTGCTGTGCCGTGTTTCCGTTTCGTGGTCGTTGGTGGAAAACGCGGACGTGTTCATCACTTCGCACAAGACCATGGCCGCGTCGCCATCGGCCGTGAAACCCAGCGGCTGGCCATTCACGAGAAACTGTCCCGCAGACGCAGGATGGTTGAACTGGCCCAGCCAGCCCCGTGTGCGCATCAAGCTGTACAGGGCGGCGTAGCCGCCCTTCGGCGTGTCGATATCGGCCAGCAGTTCACCGCGCCCGTTCCTTTCCCAGCCCAGCAACTGGTCGCTGTTCAGAATATTCAGGTGCCCGCCCTTGTTGATGACGCCCCATTCCATGCCGTACAGGGCCAGGAAGCCAGGGTGGGCGGCCGAATACGCGGCCGCTTCGGCCAGTCCAGTCTGGTACAGGGCCTTCGCTTCAGACGGTTCCGCCGCGCTGTTGGTGCCGTCGGAACCGTCATACATATGATTGTGCTCGGACGTCAGCAGGGCGTCGAGGCCATGCTGCTGCGCATATCGATAGGCATCGATGGGACCGAACGGCGCTGTTTGCGGTTCCTGCGCGCCACGGCAAGCGTCCAGCGCCGCGCCGCCATCGCTGTGGCGCGTCTGGCTGTGCAGGTTGGCATGAACGATGCGGTAGTCGGCCTGGCCCTCAAGGCCCGGCAGTTGCTGCATGCCGGCCTGGAAGGCGGGAACGCTGGGCGCCGCGCTGCGCTCCCGCTGCACCTGGATTTGCCATCGCTGCTCCACTTGCTCCGCTTGCGCCGCCTGCTCCCCTTGCTCCCCTTGCTCCTCATGCGTCCCCTGCGGCGTGCCCGCATCGGCCACGGCAAGCAAGCGCAGCTGGTACATGCCGTCAGGGACCAAGGCACGGCGTTCGCGCGCATCGGCGTCCGCGCGGCCATCCCAGGGCAGGCGGATGCTGCGGCCGCTGGCGCCCACCTGCTCCGTGCCCGACCAGCGCCGCAGCACGGCGCCTTGCGGACCGGGACCGGACAAGGTCAGGCTCCAGCGCACCGCATGCAGGCGCCCGCCATCGGGAAAGTCCAGGCGCACGATAAAGGTGCGTGCCTGCGTTGCCCGTGCACCGGCTGTGGCGCGGAATGGCGCTTGCACGGTGGCATCGAGTTCGCTGTGTTCCTTCGGCTCGGCACCGGCTTGGGCTTGTGCTGCCGCGCTGCTGCTCCAGGCAAACAGGACGGCGCCGACGCACGCGCACGCCATCCGTGGCATTTGGCGGTAATGTTGGCGCCGATGTTGCTGCCAAGCTAGCCGCCAGGACATGCCTTCTGACGGCTTGCTCATGCACTTGCTGATTCGCCTCCTTACTGGCTCGCGCACCTGATTGCTTGCTTGATCGCCGCTCTGATCGCTCACCTGATCCTCCCGGCAAGTTATCCAATAACTATTTAGACCAGCCAGCAACCCCGCCAGTTCCCGCTTGCACCAGGAAGTGGCGTGCGTGCACCGTCAGCTACCATGATCTGGCGCAAAGGCAGTGCTGATAAGGACCCTAGCCCCTGCGGTGAGCTGGCACGGCGTTTGCTACACAGGAGGTACGGATCAACGGCGATCCCCTGAATAAACGCACAACGGTCCAACGACGGACCACCTGGACAACGGCGTCCGCCCTGGCTGATTTTTCATCGGCAGGGGCGGGCGCCGTTTTGTTTTATCAACGGGATACTTCGGGAACCAATCATGGCCAGCCAAAAAGCAACGCGCATCGCGCTCTTCTCCCTCGCCACGCCGCCCATGCGCGCATTCCACCTGACGTGGATGGCATTTTTCGTGTGTTTCTTCGCCTGGTTCGCCTGCGCGCCGCTGATGCCGGTCATCAAGGGCGAGTTTGGTCTTTCCTTGGCGCAAGTGGCCAATATCAATATCGCGGCCGTCGCCATCACCATCCTCGTGCGCCTGATCGTGGGGCCGCTGTGCGACCGCTACGGCCCGCGCAAGACCTACACGGGATTGCTATTGCTGGGCGCCATCCCCGTGCTGGGCGTGGCGGCTTCGCAGAGCTATGAAAGCTTTCTGTTCTTTCGCCTGGGCATCGGCGCCGTCGGTGCCAGCTTTGTCATCACGCAATATCACACCTCCGTGATGTTCGCCCCGCGTGTCGTCGGCACGGCGAATGCGGCCGCCGCCGGTTGGGGCAATGCGGGCGGCGGCGCGGCGCAGGCGCTGATGCCGCTATTGCTGGGCGCCGTGCTGATGCTGGGCGTGTCCGAATCGATGGGCTGGCGCGTGGCCTTGCTGGTACCGGGCGTACTGATGCTGGTGATGGCGGCCCTCTACTGGCGCTATACGCAGGATTGCCCTGAAGGCAATTACTCGGACTTGCGCAAGGCTGGCGTGTCTATCGAGGGTGGAAAGAAAGGTGGCTGGGACAGCTTCAAGGCGGCCAGTTCCAACTACCGCGTGTGGCTGCTGTTCGTCACCTACGGCGCCTGTTTCGGCATCGAGATTTTCATCCACAATATCGCCGCCGTGTACTACGTCGACCATTTCGGCCTGTCCCTGAAATCGGCCGGCCTGGCCGCCGGCAGCTTCGGCTTGCTGGCCCTGTTTGCCCGCGCCCTGGGCGGCTGGATGTCCGACAAGCTGGCGCTGCGCGGCAACCTGAACAGCCGCGTCACCCTGCTGTTCATGCTGATGATCGGCGAAGGCGTGGGCCTGCTGTGGTTTGCCAAGGTCGACAGCGTCACCTGGGCCGTCATCGCCATGCTGGTCTTCGGCCTGTTCACCCACATGGCCTGCGGCGCCACCTATGCGCTGGTGCCCTTCATCGACAGCCGCGCCCTGGGCGGCGTGGCAGGGATTATCGGCGCCGGCGGCAACGTGGGCGCCGTGGCGGCCGGTTTCCTGATGAAGGGCACGGGCGACATCCGCCAGACCCTGATCATCCTGAGCGTGCTGGTGGTGATCTCGGCGCTGTGCGCCATCGCCGTGCGTTTTACCCGCGAGGCGGCCGAACCAAGCATGGCCGCGGCCTGAGGAGACAGTAATGACTCACCCTTTGAACATCGTCGTCCTTGGCCATGGCATGGTCGGGCATAAATTCCTCGAACGGCTGGCGCTGGAGAACAATACGCGCCTGCGCGTGACCGTGCTGTGCGAAGAGCCGCGCCCCGCCTACGACAGGGTGCACCTGTCCGAATTTTTCAGCGGCAAATCGGCGGACGAGCTGTCGCTGGTGGCGCCCGGATTCTTCGACAAGGACAACCTGGTTCTAAAGCTCAACGCGCGCGCCGCGTCCATCGACCGGACGGCGAAAACCGTCACCGCCAGCACGGGTGAAGTACTGGCTTATGACAAGTTGGTGTTCGCCACCGGCTCGACGCCGTTCGTGCCGCCGCTGCCGGGCAAGGACAGGGAAGGCTGCTTCGTCTACCGCACCATCGAAGACCTGGAAGCCATGCTGGCTTGGGGTGGAAAGTCCAGAACGGGTGTGGTGATCGGCGGCGGACTGTTGGGCCTCGAATGCGCGAAAGCCTTGCGCGACCTGAAACTCGACACCCACGTGGTGGAATTCGCGCCGCGCCTGATGGCCGTGCAGGTCGATGAAGGCGGCGCGCGCGTCCTGCGCCGCAAGATCGAGGAACTGGGCGTGACCGTGCACACGCAAAAGAACACGCTGGCCATCGTCGACGGTGAAGCGGCCACGCACCGCATGCAGTTCGCCGACGGCAGCCACCTGGAAGCGGACATGATCGTCTTTTCGGCCGGCATCCGTCCGCGCGACGAACTGGCGCGCGCCTGCGGCCTGGAGGTGGGACCGCGCGGTGGCATCGCCATCGACGACAGCTGCGTCACCTCCGACCCGGATATTTACGCGATCGGCGAATGCGCGCTGTGGGGCGGCCTGGTCTTCGGCCTGGTGGCGCCCGGCTACGAAATGGCCCGCATCGCGGCGCGCCATGTGCTGCAGGAAGAGGGCGAAGCCTCGTTCAAGGGCGCCGACATGAGCACCAAGCTCAAACTCATGGGCGTGGACGTGGCCAGCCTGGGCGACCCGCACGGCAATGCGCCGGGCAGCCGTTCCTACCAGTTCATGGACGAGCGCAAGCAGATCTACAAGAAAATCGTCGTTTCCGATTGCGGCAAGTATTTGCTGGGCGGCGTGATGGTGGGCGACGCCAGCGAGTACGGCACCTTGCTGCAGATGATGCTCAATAAAATCGAGCTGCCGGAGTTCCCCGAATTCCTCATCCTGCCGCAGGCCGATGGCCAGCAAAAGGCGGCCCTGGGCGTGGATGCCTTGCCGGAGTCGGCGCAGATCTGCTCGTGCAACGACGTCTCGAAAGGCGCGCTGTGCGCGGCCGTCGCCGGCGGCGCCACGACCATCGGCGCCTTGAAGACCTGCACGAAAGCGGGCACGGCGTGCGGCGGCTGCGTGCCGCTGGTGACGCAGATCATGAAGGCAGAGATGCAGAAGCAGGGCCTGGCCGTGAATAATCACGTGTGCGAACACTTTGCCTACTCGCGCCAGGAACTGCACCACCTGGTGCGGGTCGGCAAAATCCGCAGCTTCGGCGCGCTGCTGGCGGCGCATGGCCAGGGTCTCGGTTGCGACGTGTGCAAGCCCGTGGCGGCGAATATCCTCGCCTCGTGCTGGAACGATTTCGTGCTCTCTCCCGTCCACGCCAGCCTGCAGGACAGCAACGACTACTTCCTTGGCAATATCCAGAAGGACGGCACGTACTCGGTGGTGCCGCGCATGCCGGGCGGCGAAGTGACGGCCGACGGCTTGATCGCCGTGGGCATGGTGGCGAAAAAATACGGTTTATATACAAAAATCACGGGCGGCCAGCGGGTCGACCTGTTCGGCGCGCGCGTGGACCAGTTGCCGGCCATCTGGGAAGAACTGATCGCGGCCGGCTTCGAGTCGGGCCACGCCTACGGAAAATCCTTGCGCACGGTGAAATCGTGCGTCGGTTCCACCTGGTGCCGCTACGGCGTGGCCGACAGCGTGGGCTTTGCGATTCAGCTGGAAAACCGCTACAAGGGCTTGCGCACGCCGCACAAGATCAAGTTCGGCGTCTCCGGCTGCACGCGCGAATGCGCCGAAGCGCAGGGCAAGGACATCGGCCTGATCGCCACGGAAAAGGGCTGGAATTTGTACGTGTGCGGCAATGGCGGCATGAAGCCGCGCCATGCGGAACTGATCGCCTCCGATCTCGATGAAGCCACCCTGGTGCGCTATGTCGACCGCTTCCTGATGTTTTACGTGCGCACGGCCGACCGCCTGCAGCGCACCAGCGTGTGGCGCGACAACCTGGAAGGGGGCCTCGATTACCTCAAGCGCGTCATCATCGACGACAGCCTGGGCATGGCGGCGGAACTGGAAGCGGACATGCAGCACGTGGTCGACACCTATGCCTGCGAATGGAAGGAAGCCGTGTCCAACCCCGCCGTGCGCCAGCGTTTCCGCCACTTCGTCAACAGCGAGAAGAACGATGAAAACGTGGTGTTCGTCGAAGAGCGGGGCCAGATCCGGCCCGCCACTGAAACTGAACGCCGCAGCACCGTGATCCCCATCCTTGCCGTGGAGGCGTGAGCCATGAATGCGATGAATGAACTTTCCGGCGCCAGCGCCGACAACTGGGTGGCCATCTGTCCCTTGACCGATATCGTGCCCGACACGGGCGTGTGCGCATTGCTGGGTGGCCGCCACGTGGCCGTGTTCCGCGTCGGCGATGCCAGCCCAAAAATCTTCGCCATCGACAATGTCGACCCGAACGCGGGCGCCTCCGTATTGTCGCGCGGCCTCGTGGGCAGCATCGGCGAGCGCATCGTCGTTGCGTCGCCCATCTACAAGCAGCACTTCGACCTGGCCAGCGGCGAATGCATCGAAGCGCCCGAACACTCGGTAGCCACCTGGCCCGCGCGCGTGTTTGCCGACATGGTGTGGGTGGCGCTGTGAGCACGCCGGGCAAGGCCAGCGCGCGTCCCTCGCTGGTGGTGGTCGGCAACGGCATGGCGGGCATGCGCACGGTCGAGGAACTCCTGAAACTGGCGCCGGACCTGTATGACATCACGGTGTTTGGCGCCGAACCGCATGGCAATTACAACCGCATCCTGCTGTCGCCAGTGCTGGCCGGCGAAAAGACGGTGGACGACATCATGCTGCACACGCGCGCCTGGTATGCGCAGCATGGCATCACGCTGCACGCGGGCGACCCGGTGGTGCGCATCGACCGCCAGGCGCGCACCGTGCAGGCGCAGTCGGGCATCACGGTTGCCTACGACCGGCTGCTGCTGGCCACGGGGTCGACGCCCTTCATTGTGCCCGTGCCGGGTCATGAACTGCCGGGCGTGATCGGCTTTCGCGATATCGCCGACGTCGATACCATGCTGCAGGCGGCGCGCCGGCACCGCCACGCGGTGGTCATCGGCGGCGGCTTGCTGGGGCTGGAAGCGGCCAATGGCTTGCAGCGCCAGGGCATGGATGTGACGGTGGTGCACATGAGCGGTTCGCTGATGAACCAGCAGCTCGACGCGCCCGCATCCATGCTGCTGAAAACGGCGCTGGAAGCGCGCGGCCTGCGGTTTTTGATGCACGCGCAGACGGCGGAAATCCTCGGCACCGACCGCGTGCAGGGAGTTCGCTTTGCCGATAGCACGTCGATCCCCGCCGACCTGGTGGTGATGACGGCCGGCGTGCGCCCCAACATCGCGCTGGCGCAAGCGGCCGGCCTGCATTGCGAACGGGCCATCGTCGTCGACGACTGCCTGCAAAGCTACGATCCGCGCGTGTACGCCGTCGGCGAATGCGTGCAGCACCGGCGCGCCACGTTTGGCCTGGTGGCACCGATATGGGAGCAGGCGCGCGTGTGCGGCGCGCACCTGGCGGGCGCGGGCCACCGCCGCTACGTGCAGCAGGCCAGCGCCACCAAACTGAAAGTGACGGGCATCGACCTGTACTCGGCCGGCGACATCCTCGGCGGCGAAGGCAGCGAAGACCTGGTGCTGCGCGACCCGCGCCGCGGCATCTACAAGCGCCTGGTGGTGCAGGGCAACCGCCTGGTCGGCGCCGTGCTGTATGGCGAGGTGCAGGACGGCCCCTGGTATTTCGACCTGATCCAGCAGCGCCGCGATATCGGCAAGCTGCGCTCCCATTTGCTGTTTGGCCAGGCGCTGTGCGCCCAGGCCGCCTGACAGCCACCAACAGGACACTTTCATGACTAGCTGCACACCCGTGAAAACCACTTGCCCGTATTGCGGCGTCGGCTGCGGCGTGGAAGCCACAACCTTGCCCGGTGGCGCCATCCGCATCGCCGGCGATGCCAGCCACCCGGCCAACCAGGGCAAGCTGTGCGTGAAAGGCTCTGCGCTGGGCGATACGCTGGGCCTCGACAAGCGGCTGCTGCAACCGCAGGTGCGCGTCGACGGCGTGCTGCAGCCGTCTTCCTGGGATGCGGCGCTGGAGCACGTGGCTGGCGGCCTGCGCGCCATCATCGATGCACACGGCCCCGACGCCGTGGCCCTGTATGTCTCGGGCCAGCTGCTGACGGAAGATTATTATGTCGCCAATAAATTCATGAAGGGCTATGTGGGCAGCGCGAATATCGACACCAATTCGCGCCTGTGCATGTCGTCGGCCGTGGCCGGCCACAAGCGGGCGTTTGGCGAGGATATCGTGCCTGGCTGCTATGAAGACCTGGAACTGGCCGACATGATCGTGCTGGTCGGCTCGAACACGGCCTGGTGCCACCCCATCCTGTTCCAGCGCATCGCCCGCATCAAGGAAAGCCGGCCGGAAATGACACTGGTGGTGATCGACCCGCGCCGCACGGCCACTTGCGAACTGGCCGATATGCATTTGCCCGTGAAGCCGGGCACGGACGTGTGGCTGTTCAACGGCTTGTTGTGTCATCTGGCGAAAGAGGGCGTGATCGACGACGCCTTCGTCACGCAGCACAGTTCCGGGCTGGATGCGGCGCTGGCCGCCGCGCATGTCGATTGCGGCGATCCGCTGCAGGTGGCGAAAATCTGCAAGGTTGACCCGCACGCCTTGCTGGCGTTTTACCAGGCGTTCGTCGCCACGCGCAAGGTCGTGACGGCCTTTTCGCAGGGCGTGAACCAGTCGTCTTCCGGCACGGACAAGGTCAACAGCATCATCAACTGCCACTTGGCAACGGGGCGCATCGGCCAGCCGGGCATGGGACCGTTTTCGCTGACGGGCCAGCCCAACGCCATGGGCGGGCGCGAAGTGGGCGGCCTGGCCAACGTGCTGGCTGCCCACCTGGAGCTGGATAATCCACTGCACCGCGATACCGTGCAAGCGTTCTGGGACGCGCCCCGCATCGCCAGCAAGCCTGGCTTGAAGGCGGTGGAGCTGTTCCAGGCCATCGAAGCGGGCAAGGTCAAGGCCGTGTGGATCATCGCCACCAATCCGCTGGTCAGCATGCCGGACGCCGACCAGGTGCGCCGCGCGCTCGATCAGTGCGAGCTGGTGGTGGTGTCGGACATCAGCGCGCAGTCGGACACGAATGCGCATGCGCACGTGCTGCTGCCAGCGCTGGGCTGGGGCGAGAAGGATGGCATGGTGACGAACTCGGAGCGGCGCATTTCGCGCCAGCGCGCATTCCTGCCGGCGCCGGGCGAAGCGCGGGCCGACTGGCAAGTGCTGTGCCAGGTAGCCACGCGCATGGGCTATGCGGGCTTTGCATTCACCTCGCCGCACGCCATTTTCGATGAACACGCGCGCCTGTCCGCCTTCCGCAACGCGGCAGCCACAAAGCGCCTGTTCAATCTGTCGCACCTGGTGGCGCTGAATGGCGCGCAGTACGATGCCTTGCCGCCGCAGCAGTGGCCGCAGGGCCAGGCGCGCCTGTTCGGCAACGGCCGTTTCGCGCATGCGGACGGGCGCGCGCGTTTCATTCCCACGCCGCCGCGCGCGCCGCGCAACGTGCCCGACGAAGACTATCCGCTGATCCTCAACACGGGCCGGGTGCGCGACCAGTGGCATACCATGACGCGCACGGGCAAGGCGGCAAAACTGTCGGGCCACGTCGCCGAAGCCTTCATCGACATCCACCCGCAGGACGCGCTGCTGTACAGCGTGCGCGAAGGCGAGCTGGCGCGCGTTTCCAGCGCCTGGGGCGCGATGGTGGCGCGGGTCGTGCATGGCGGCGGCATCGCGCGCGGCCAGGTCTTCGTGCCGATCCACTGGAGCGGCGCGAATGCGTCCGACGCGCGCGTGGGCGCCGTCGTCAACCCGGTGGTCGATCCCGTCTCGGGCGAACCGGAATTCAAGCACACGCCCGTACGCATCGAGCAGTTCCGCGTGCACTGGCATGCATTTGTGCTCAGCCGCACGCCCTTGAACCTGGACGGCGTGGCGCACTGGACGCGCATCCAGGGCGAACAGTTCCTGCGCTACGAGCTGGCTGGCCGCCAGCGCATCAGTGACCTGGGCGCCTGGGCGCGCGCGCTGCTGGGCGCCACGGACGACAACGCCGACTGGCTCGATTACGCGGACGCCAGCGCCGGCGTGTACCGCGCCGTGCACCTGGAAGACGGACGCATCGCGCAATGCGTGTATGTGTCGCCGCGGCCCGACCTGCCGTCGCGCAGCTGGCTGGCCGGCCTGTTCGCGCATGCGCAGCTTGATGCGGCGGACCGCGCCGGCGTGCTGCTGGGCCAGCCCATCGGCAAGGGCGCGGATGCCGGCCCCACCGTGTGCGCGTGCTTTGGCGTGGGACGCAACAGCATCTGCGCGGCCATCCGCGAGCAAGGCATGACGACAACGGCGCAGGTGACGGCCTGCCTCAAGGCGGGCGGCAATTGCGGCTCCTGCGTACCGGAGATACGACAGTTGCTGCTTGAGGCGCGCAGCGCGGCCTGATATTCTGTCCTTTCCCGCGCGGCTTTGCTATATTGCCAGCTCTATAAGGGAGAGGCAGTGTGATGACAGCAGCACAACACCCGACGCTCTGGCTGACGGGCTTGAGCGGCGCAGGCAAGACCAGTATCGCCCTGGCACTGGCGCAGACGCTGAAGGCGCAGGGAAGGGCCGTGACGGTGCTCGATGGCGACCAGTTGCGCCATGGCCTGAACCGCGACCTGGGTTTTACGCCGCAAGACCGGCATGAAAACATCCGCCGCACGGCCGAAGTGGCGCGCCTGATGAATGACGCGGGCCTGACTGTCATCGCCGCCTTCATTTCTCCGTACCGCGCCGACCGCGCCATGGCCGCGCAGGTCATCGGTGCCGGCCAATTCATCGAAATCCATGTCAGCACGCCTGTCGCCGTGTGCGAGGCGCGCGATGTCAAGGGCCTGTATGCCAAGGCGCGCGCGGGCCAGATCGCGCAATTTACGGGTGTGTCGGCGCCGTATGAAGCGCCGCTGGATGCCGCCCTGACGCTCGATACGCAGGCGCTGGCACTTGAGGAGTCGGTCGAACGCATCTGCCAGTATCTGTGGCAAAGGCAGCAGCAGTGACGAGCTGGCGAAAACGGCTGCGCCGGCGCCTGCCCGCCAGCCTGAAGGCGCGCATGAGCGTGGTCGTCTTCCTGCTGGTGCTCGGCGCCGTCGCCTTGCTGGCGCTGGCCACCCTGGCCGTGGCCGAACGGGGCATGCGCGACGTCACGGGGCGCCAGCAATATGTGTCGCTGTCCAGCGCCGCCGTCTTCATCGACGAGGAACTCGATGCCAAGCGCAATGTGCTGCGCGTCGTCGCCGACAGCCTGGCGGCTGGCGGCGCGCACGATGATGCCAGCCTGCAGCGCTTCCTGGCCGCGCAAACGGTGCTGGCCAGCGAGTTTTATTCGGCCGGCGTGGTGGCGGCCGACGGCGTCCTGCTGGCCAGCGTGAGCCCGTTCAAGGCGCAGGCGGGGATGAGCCTGAAAGGCCGGCCGTATTTCGAGCAGACGCTGGCAACCAGGCGCTCCGTCATCTCCGCGCCGCTCAACGGCAGCATCTCGGGCATGCCCGTCGTCGTCGTGACGCAGCCCGTCTTCAACGCGCACGGTGGCGTGCGCTATGTGCTGGCGGCCAGCGTGAACCTGCGCCAGCCCGATTTCCTGGGACGCCTGGACGCGCTCAAGCCGGGCAAGGGCGGCTATCTGTACATCATGACGAATGAGGGTGTCATCGTCGAACATCCGGACAAGTCGCGCATCATGCAGCATATCGAGGCAAATGGTCCGATCAGCCTGCCCACGCGGCGCGCCATGCAGGGTTTCGAAGGCTGGATGGCGGGCACCACGGCGCAGGGCGTCGATGCGCTGTTCGCCTACCATCGCATCGCCGGCACGGGCTGGATACTGGCGTCCGTGTATCCGATGAACGCGGCGTTCGCGCCCTTGCATGCGATGCGCAGCAAGATCCTGCTGGCCGCCGTGCTGCTGGCGGGCCTGGCCGGCCTGGCCGGCTGGCGCGTGGTGCTGCGCCTGTTGCAGCCTTTGGAACGGCTGCGCCGGCAGGTACACCAGATTCGCCGCCAGCGCCTGGGCATCGAAGCGCTGCAGATCGAACGGCGCGACGAGATCGGCGACTTGAGCCGCGACTTTTACTCGCTGGTGGCCGAGCGCGAAATCGCCGAGGCGCAGACGCGCGACAGCGAACGGCGCCTGAAGCTGCTGACGGACCACGTGCCCGTGGTGATCGTGTATATCGACCGCGAGCACCGCTACCAGTTCATCAACGCGACGTTTGAAAAATGGTTCGGCAGGTCGCGGCAGGAAAGCATGATGCAGTCTATCCGCGACGTGCTGGGCGAGGAAGCGTACCAGCTGCGCGAGGAGTACCTGCTGCGCGCCTTCGCGGGCGAGGAAGTCGAGTACGAATTTACCATCGAGGGCGAAGGGGGCGGCGCGCGGCGCGCCTTCCAGACCAGTTATGTGCCCGACGTGGACGAGAGCGGGGTGGTGGCCGGCGTGTATGGCCTGATCCATGAAATCACCAAGGTCAAGGCGGTGCACACGGCGCTGCAGTTTGCCGCCGCCACCGATATCCTGACGGGCATCGCCAACCGCCGCCGCTTCGACGAACAGCTGGCGCAGAGCATGCAGCGCACGCGCGCCACGCAGGCGCCGATGGCGCTGGCCTACCTCGACATCGACCGCTTCAAGGCCATCAATGACAGCCTGGGACACCATGCGGGCGACGAGGTACTCAAGGAGTTTGCCAGCCGCCTGGCACGCAGCGTGCGCGCCAGCGACCTGGTGGCGCGCCTGGCAGGCGATGAATTCGTGATCATTTTCGAGGGCGTGAAGAGCGCGGCCGAAGTGCGGCAGATCGGCGCCAAGATCATCGATGCCATCCGCGCGCCATTCGACCTGGCCAGCGGCGCGCTGCCCGTCACCACCAGCATCGGCATCGCCATTTTCCGCGCCGGCGAACTCACGCCGGCGCAGCTACTGGACCTGGCCGACCAGGCCCTGTACCAGGCCAAGGGGCAGGGCCGCGATGGCGTGGCGCTGATCGAGGCGGCCACGCCGCAGTAGCCCTTACAGGCTGGCGGCCCACTGGTCGAGCTGCTGCGTGGTGGCGGTGACGCCGCCGCAGACGATGACCAGCACATTGCGGTACGGCGCCAGCTGCGGCACGTTGCCGTAGACGGCCGCCAGGGCCGCGCCGCACGCCGGCTCCACCACCAGGCGCTGGTCGCCGATGAAACGCCGGCAGGCGTCGACGGCGGCCTGGTCCGAGACCACCACGCTGTGCAGCAGGCGTGTCTGGCTGATGTGGAAAGCCTGGGCGCAGACCTGGCGCGCGGCCAGCGAGGTGGCGATGCTGCTCACGGCGGGCAGGGCCACATGTTCGCGCGCGGCGACGGCGGCCGCCAGCGAGGCGGCGCCCTGCGTTTCCACGGCGACCAGGGCCACGTCATCCCAGCCATTGCGCTGCAAGCCTTGCGCCACGCCGGCCAGCAAGCCGCCGCCGCCCACCGACAGCACCACGGCGTCCGGTTTCAGGCCCGCCTGCGCCACTTCGTCGATCATGCCCGCGTGGCCTTGCCACAGCAGCGGGTCGTCGAACGGGTGCAGAAACGCGTCTTGCGGCGTGAGCATCGATTGCGCCAGCGCGTTGGCTTCCTGCCAGGCGGCGCCATGCACGATGACTTCCGCGCCTTCCTGCGCGATCAGGGCCCTGGCCCTGGCGCTGGTGGTTTCCGGTACGACCACGATGACGGGGATGCCCAGCTGGCGGCCCGCATACGCGACGGCGATGCCGGCATTGCCGCCCGAGGAAGAGATGAAGCGGCTGGCGCCACGGCGCGCATATTCTTCGCACGCCAGGCCGATGCCGCGGATCTTGAAGGAGCCAGGCGGCTGCAAGGCTTCCAGCTTGAGCCAGATGGCGCGCTCGCTGTGCAGGCTCAGGGCGCGCGAGTTGAGCAGAGGGGTTTCGATGTGCAGGGCCATGCGTGTTCCATGTAGACAATCAGACCAGTATCTTAGCCCGGATGACAGTCATGGCGGTGTCCCGCTGAGCACGAAAAATTTCCACACGACAATTTGCAAAGTTGATAAACTAAATTAAATTTTTTTCTACTTTAAAAAACAAAGGAAAAGTAATGGCAACTCGTATTGCAATGAAACACAAGGACACGGGCCTGATGAAAGACGGCTTTTACGGCTTTTCGTGGACCACGTTCTTCTTCGGCTTTTTCCCTGCCCTGTTCCGCGGCGATTTCATTACTTTTATCGGCGCCTTTGTCGTCACGGTAATCATCGGCCTGTTTACCGCCGGCTTCGGCATGTTCATCGTCGGCGTGGTGTGGGCCTTCCTGTACAACAAATACTACACGGGCAAGCTGCTGGAGCGCGGCTACGTGCTGGCAGGTTCGCCAAGCGAAAATGCAGAAGCGGCCGCTGCCATCGGCATCGCCCTGCCATCGCCGACTGCCTGAGCCATCGGCTGGCGATTCCTCCAAGGGCGCTGCGGCGCCTTTTTTTTATCACCCGTCAGTTCAGCGGCGCGCTCTTGAGCTGATGTGCGCGCGCCACTTCCTTCATGGCTTCGAGCAAGTCGTCGCGCAGCTGGCGTGGCAGCTTGCCGAAGAATTCCTCGTCGTTCTGGTCGGCCATGCCTGCCAGTACGGGCACCAGGGCCTCGCCTTCGGTGGTCAGCTCGATCGAGTGCTGGCGGCGGTCGGCCAGCAGGATCGATTTGCTGACCATGCCCTTGCTTTCCAGGCGGTCGATGAGTTTCGAGACGGCGCCCTTGCTCATGCCGGCTACCTGCGCCAGCACGGTGGGCGAGGTGCAGCCGAGACGGAACATTTCGCGCAGCACCACCCATTCGGATACCGTCACGCCATTGGCTTCGGCCTTCTTCTGGAAGCTGTGAGAAACATGGTTGGAAACGAAACGCAGCCAGTAACCGAGATGTGCTTCCAGTTCGCTGACGTGAGCGCTGTTGGGATGGGAGGCTTGCGGCATGGCGGCCGCTTCAAAATTATGGCTCATTTCTTTTCCTTCACTGGGCGGCGCTGCCGGCATGGTTAAGGCCTTGGCGCTTGCTGTCGAGTGGTTTGTTGGGGAATAATCGTCTTGCGTGAGGTAGTTCTAACACTGTTTTCACTGGAAATCATTTAGCTGCAATGCGCTCGTCTTCGCGGTCTTCTTCATTCTATTGCTTTAAGTGCATAAAAAGCAATATCAGGCGAATAATCGTACTGCCGGAGAGGAAGATTAAAAAAATAACGCATGTTGCATCAATGGTAACAGCATTTCTGGTGAATAGATAAATATTTCATATCATTCAGTGTGCTTTCCCACATAAGGCGTCTTGCCCTCGCGACAGCTGCCGTGCCACGCCGCCCCGGTGCGCCTCACGCCGCGACAAGCACCTTGACGCGCGCGTCGCGCAATACTTCGGCAAAGCGGGGCGGCGGCGGCGCATCTGTAAACAGGATGTCCACTTGCGCCAGGTCGGCCAGGCGTACCAGTGCCTTGCGGCCGAATTTATGCTGGTCGGCCACCAGCCACACTTCGCGCGACTGCTCGATGATCGCTTGCGCCACCTTCACTTCGCGCGCATCGAAGTCGCGCAGGCTGCCATCTTCGTCGATGCTGGAAATGCCGATGATGCCGATGTCGACCTTGAACTGGCGGATGAAGTCGATGGTGGCTTCGCCCACGATGCCGCGGTCGCGCCCGCGCACCACGCCGCCGGCCACGATCACTTCGCAGGCCGCGTTGTCAGCCAGGATGGCGGCCACGTTCAGGTTGTTCGTCACCACGTGCAAGCCCGTGTGGCGGCCCAGGGCGCGCGCCACTTCCTCGGTGGTCGTGCCGATATTGATCAGCAGTGAACAGCCGTGCGGCACTTGCGTGGCGACGGCGGCGGCGATGCGCCGCTTGGCCTCGCTGTTGAACACTTGCCGCTGGCTGTAATCGATGTTTTCCACGGACGAGGGCAAGCCCACGCCGCCGTGGTAGCGGGCCAGCAGGCGCGCTGCCTCCATCTGCTTGACGTCGCGGCGCACGGTCTGCGGCGTCACTTCCAGCTGCTGGGCCAGCTCTTCGACGGACATCGTGACCTTCTGGCGCACCACTTCCAGCAGGCGGCGCTGGCGGGGATTCAAATTCATGGGCATGTCTCTTTTAAAATCATAAACGAACAGAAACGAACAAATAGTATTGAAAATATGTTGCTATGTTTTCGTATTCTGGCGTAACCTTATTCATATTGCATGCGTATCACATCAAACTTGATCTTAACGGCAGTTGCCGGCAGTGCCTAGTCTTTCCTGGCGCACCGGTACTTCACAGTGACGGAGTCCCGATGGCGGCAGCACTGCAGGACGAGGAAGCGGCAGACGGCACGCTCGCATGCGACGTGCTGGTGGTGGGCGGCGGCATCAACGGCGCCGGCGTCGCGCGCGACGCGGCCGGGCGCGGCCTGTCCGTGGTGCTGTGCGAAAAGGATGACTTGGCCGCGCACACCTCGTCCGCCTCGACCAAGCTGATACACGGCGGCCTGCGCTACCTCGAATACTATGAGTTCGGCCTCGTGCGCAAGGCGCTGATCGAACGCGAAGTGCTGCTGCGCTCGGCGCCGCACATCATGTGGCCGCTGCGTTTCGTCATGCCGCACGCGAAAGGCCAGCGTCCGGCCTGGCTGATACGCGCCGGCCTGTTTCTCTACGATATGCTGGCGCGGCGCGAACTCTTGCCCGCCTCCAGCGGCATCGACCTCGCGCGCCATGCGGCGGGCCAACCCTTAAAACCCGAGTTCAAGCGCGGCTTCGTGTATTCCGATGGCTGGGTCGACGATGCGCGCCTGGTGGTGCTCAATGCCATCGATGCGGCGGAGCACGGCGCGCGCATCCTGACGCGCACGCGCTGCACGGCCCTGGCGCGCGAAGGCGAGGGGGAGGGCGCTTCCTGGCTGGCCACCTTGCAAGATGCCGACGGGAAACAAACGGCCGTGCGCGCGCGCAGCGTCGTCAACGCGGCCGGGCCATGGACGGCGCAATTCCTGCGCCAGGCGGCGCCCGCCGCGCCGCACCGGCATTTGCGCCTGATCAAGGGCAGCCATATCGTCGTCAAGCGCCTGTTCGCGCATGATCATGCCTACATTTTTCAGCATCCCGATGGCCGCATCGTGTTTGCCATTCCCTATGAGCACGATTTCACCCTGATCGGCACCACCGACCTCGATTACCAGGGCGACAGCGGCAAGGTGGAAATTGACGACGAGGAAATTCGTTACTTGTGCGAACTTTCCAGTTACTATTTCAGCAAGCCTGTCGATCCTGCCGACGTGGTCTGGACGTATGCGGGCGTGCGCCCGCTGGTGGAAGATGCGGCGGCCGATGCCAAGGCCGTGACGCGCGATTACCGTTTCGAGCTGGAGCAGGATGGGGTGCCTTTGCTGAGCATTTTCGGCGGCAAGATCACCACGTTTCGCAAGCTGGCCGAGGAGGCGGTGGATGTGCTGGCACCGCTGTTGCAGCAGGGTGCAACGCGGGGGGCGTGGACGGCCAAGGCTTGCCTGCCTGGCGGCGACCTGTTCGGCAGTGCGCCGCAAAACCGCGCCGTGCGCGAATTCGGCCAGTTCGTGCAAGGCGTGCAGCGCCAATACGCGTGGCTGCCGGCGCCGCTGGTGGCCCGTTATGCGCGCGCGTATGGCACGCGCATCCACGTGCTGCTGGACGGGCGAACGGACGTGGCGGCCATGGGCGAGGAAATCGCCACCGGGCTGTACGCGGCGGAAGTCGATTATGTGCGGCGCCATGAATGGGCCGTCAGCGCGGCCGACATCCTGTGGCGGCGCTCGAAGCTGGGCCTGCACCTGCCGCGCGCGACGGCGGACACGCTCGATGCCTGGCTGGCGCGGCACCCGTTGTAGCCCGAGAAAAGATCGTGCTGGCGACCGCTTCCCGCAGAGGACGCGGCGAAGAATAAGAACACATCACTGGAGGAGAAGCGCGTGCAACTGGTACTGGACAAGATCAGCAGGAAGCAGGGTGCTGACGACTATTTATATCCGATGTCGCTGGCCCTCGTGCCGGGCGCCATCAATGTGCTGCTGGGTACCACGCGTGCCGGCAAGACGACCCTGATGCGCGTGATGGCGGGCCTGGACAAGCCCAGCAGCGGCACGGTCACGGCCGATGGCGTGGACGTGACGGGCGTGCCCGTCAGCAAACGCAACCTGGCCATGGTGTACCAGCAATTCATCAACTATCCGGCCTTCACCGTCTACGACAATATCGCCTCGCCCTTGCGCCTGCGCAAGGTCCCCGAGGAACAGATCCGCGTGAAAGTGCAGGCGCTGGCCGAGCGCCTGCATATCACGCCGTACCTGCAGCGCACGCCGGGCGAGCTGTCCGGTGGCCAGCAGCAGCGCACGGCGCTGGGGCGCGCGCTGATCAAGGATGCGTCATTGCTGCTGCTCGACGAACCGCTGGTCAACCTCGACTACAAATTGCGCGAGGAATTGCGCCGCGAACTGACGGAACTGTTTTCCAGCGGCAGCACGACGGTCGTGTACGCCACCACGGAACCGCTGGAAGCGCTGCAGCTGGGTGGCCACGTTGCCGTGTTGCATGAAGGCCGCTTGCTGCAGCAGGGGCCGACCCTGGATGTCTTCAATGCGCCCAATTCCATCGCCGTGGCGCGCACCTTCAGCGATCCGCCCATCAACCTGATCGCCGCGCGTGTCGATGCGCACGGCGTGGCGCAGGCGGCGGACGGCCTGGCCATCCACTTGAGCGGCGCACAGCGCGCGCGCCTGGGCGGGCGGCAAGACGTGATCCTCGGCGTGCGTGCGCACAGCCTGCATCTGTCGCCCCAGTCCGATGGCGACGTGCCCATCGCCGCGCAGGTGGACCTGGCGGAAATCAGCGGCTCGGAAACCTATGTGCATGCGCGCCGTGGCGAGCTGGCGCTGGTGGCCCAGCTCGGTGGCGTGCACAATCTGGAAATCGGCAGCGCCTGCACCGTGTATTGCCAGCCGCATGCCTTGCTGATCTTCGGCGACGATGGCGCGCTCCTGTATGCGCCAGTGCACGCCACGGCAGGGGGAGCCTGACATGGCGCGCATTGAACTGCTCGACCTGGCCCACGCCTACAAACCGAACCCCACGGCACCGGCCGACTACGCGCTGCGGCCGATGAGCATGGCGTGGCATGACGGTGGCGCGTATGCCTTGCTGGGGCCGTCCGGCTGCGGCAAGACGACCTTGCTCAACATTATTTCCGGCCTGGTAAAGCCGTCGCATGGCAAGGTGCTGTTCGACGGCAAGGATGTGACGCAACTGCCCACGGAAGCGCGCAATATCGCCCAAGTGTTCCAGTTTCCCGTCATTTACGACACCATGACCGTGCATGATAATTTGGCGTTTCCACTGCGCAATCGCGGCTGGAAGGAGGCCGAAGTGCGCAAGCGCGTGCAGCAGGTGGCGCAGATGCTGGAATTGACGGGCGACCTGAAGCTGCGCGCCAGCGGCCTGTCCGTGGACGCGAAGCAAAAGATTTCGCTGGGACGCGGTCTCGTGCGTCCCGACGTGGCGGCCGTGCTGTTCGACGAACCGCTGACGGTGATCGACCCGCACCTGAAATGGCTGTTGCGCAGAAAGTTAAAGGAAATCCATCACGAACTGAAACTGTCGCTGATCTACGTCACGCACGACCAGGTGGAAGCCTTGACCTTTGCCGACCAGGTGGTCGTCATGACGCAGGGCGAAGTGGTGCAGACGGGCAGCGCGCAGGCGCTGTTCGAAGAACCCGAACACACGTTTGTCGGCTATTTCATCGGCAATCCGGGCATGAACCTGCTCGATTGCACGGTGGACGATGGCGGCGTGCGCGTGGCGGGGCAACTGCTGGCCGTGTCCGCTGCCGCCCGCGCGGCGCTGTCGGGCGCGCAAGGCAAAATCACGGTCGGCGTGCGGCCCGAATTCGTTGAATGCCTGGCGACGGGAGAGGGCGGCGAAGCGGATGCGGAAAATACCCTGGCCGCCACCGTCAGCGCCGTGCGCAACATGGGCACGCACTACCTGGCCGAGTTTCGCTTGGGCGGTGCCACCGTGGCGGCCAAGCTGCGCGCCATCGATGCCGTGGCGGGCGCGGATGTGCGGCTGCGCTTTCCCCAGCAACGCACCTTGTACTACGTCAACGATAAGCGGGTGGCATGATGATCAATAACGGTAAAACCGATAACAACCGCCGCGCCTGGCTGCTGATCTTGCCCGTGCTGCTGTGCGTGGCCTTTTCCGCCATCCTGCCGCTGATGACGGTGGTGAACTATTCCGTGCAGGATATTTTGAGCCCCACGCAAAAGGTCTTCGTCGGCACCGAGTGGTTCCGCATGGTCATGCTCGATGGCGACCTGCACAGCGCCTTGCTGCGCCAGCTGCTGTTTTCCGGTTCCGTGCTGGCGATCCAGATTCCGCTGGGCATCCTGATCGCCCTGTGCATGCCGGCCGATGGCTGGAAGGCGTCGCTGGCCCTGGTGCTGATCGCGCTGCCCCTCCTGATCCCCTGGAACGTGGTTGGCACCATCTGGCAAATCTTTGGCCGCGGCGACATCGGCCTGATGGGCTATACCCTGAACCAGCTGGGGTTGGACTACAACTACAACGGCAATTCGCTCGACGCGTGGCTGACGGTGATGGTGATGGATATCTGGCACTGGACGCCGCTGGTGGTGCTGCTGTGCTATGCGGGCTTGCGCGCCATTCCCGACGCGTATTACCAGGCGGCACGCATCGACGGCGCCTCGCGCCTGGCCGTGTTCCGCTACATCCAGCTGCCGAAACTGCGCAATGTCTTGATGATCGCCGTCTTGCTGCGCTTCATGGACAGTTTCATGATCTACACGGAGCCATTCGTGCTGACGGGCGGCGGTCCGGGCAATGCCACCACCTTTTTGTCGCAGTACCTGACGCAAAAGGCCGTAGGCCAGTTTGACCTGGGACCGGCCTCGGCCTTCTCGCTGATCTATTTCCTCATCATCCTGCTGTTCTGCTTTGTGCTGTACACGTGGATGCAGCGCGTCGGCACGGGAGACCAGAAATGATGAACCGCAAAATCAGTGGCGTCATCCTGATCGTCTTCCTGCTGGGTTCCTTGCTGCCCATCTACTGGATGCTCAATATGTCGCTCAAGACCAACGAGGAAATCGTCGGCGTGCTGAGCCTGTGGCCCGAGCAGCTGACGTTCGCCAACTACAAGACCATCTTTACGGACCCGTCGTGGTACAGCGGCTACATCAATTCCATGATCTACGTGGCGCTGAACATGGTCATGTCGGTCACGGTGGCCTTGCCGGCCGCGTATGCGTTCTCGCGCTACAACTTTGTCGGCGACAAGCATCTGTTCTTCTGGCTGCTGACCAACCGCATGACGCCGCCTGCCGTCTTCCTCGTGCCCTTCTTCCAGCTGTATTCGACTGTCGGCCTGATGGATACGCATCTGGCCGTGGCGCTGGCGCACATGGTCTTCAACGTGCCGCTGGCCGTATGGATACTGGAAGGCTTCATGTCCGGCGTGCCGAAGGAAATCGACGAGACGGCGTATATCGACGGCTACAGCTTTCCCCGCTTTTTCATTCGCATCTTCCTGCCGATGATCAAGTCGGGCGTGGGCGTGACGGCCTTCTTCTGCTTCATGTTCAGCTGGGTGGAATTGCTGCTGGCGCGCACCTTGACATCCGTCAACGCCAAACCGATCGCCGCCACCATGACGCGCACGGTATCGGCGGCCGGCATGGACTGGGGCGTGCTGGCGGCGGCCGGCGTCTTGACCATCGTGCCCGGCGCGCTGGTGATCTGGTTCGTGCGGCATTACATAGCCAAGGGTTTCGCGATGGGGAGGGTGTGACATGGAAAACAATACGGATAGCACAGCCAGCCTGTTCGGCTGGATGGCGTGGACGCCGGAAGTGGCCGTCTTTTTCATTTGCATCGGCCTGATGCTGGCCGGCATGACGATCTGGCAAATCCGCTCGCCCAGCATCGAGCGCAAGGGTTTCCTGCCGATGCCGACGACGCGCGGCGACCGCCTGTTCATCGGGCTGCTCACGGCGGCGTATGTGAACCTGGCGTGGGCGGGATTCACGGAAATGCAGCAATCGATAGGTGCCGCCATCAGTTTTGTGTTGCTGTTGATTTTGATGCGTTGGGGATGACCGGCTTGCCGGTGTTGATGGAGGCCGGATCGCCAGCAGGCATCCGGCAATAACTATAAGGGAGATTCACGATGAAATTGAAGTTCACGGTCTTCGCGGCTGCGGCCATGCTCGTGTCGAGTGCGGCCCTGGCTGACGCCAAGCAGGCGCAAACCTGGATCGACAAGGAATTCCAGCCATCCAGCCTGAGCAAGCAGCAACAGCTTGCTGAAATGCAGTGGTTCATTGATGCGGCCGCCAAGCTGAAGGCCAAGGGCATCAAGGAAATTTCTGTTGTCTCGGAAACCATCGACACCCACGTCTACGAATCGAAGACCCTGGCCAAGGCCTTCGAGGAAATCACGGGCATCAAGGTGCGCCACGACATCATCCAGGAAGGCGACGTGGTGGAAAAGCTGCAGACCTCCATGCAGTCGGGCAAGAGCATCTATGACGGCTGGATTTCCGATTCCGACCTGATCGGCACCCACTACCGCTACGGCGCCGTCGAGCCGTTGTCCGACTACATGGCCGCCAAGGGCAAGGAATTTACCAATCCTGGCCTGGACCTGAAGGACTTCATCGGCATCAGCTTTACCACGGCGCCCGATGGCAAGGTGTATCAATTGCCCGACCAGCAATTCGCCAACCTGTACTGGTTCCGCGCCGACTGGTTCGCCCGCAAGGATTTGCAGGCCAAGTTCAAGGCCAAGTACGGCTACGAGCTGGGCGTGCCGCAAAACTGGTCCGCGTATGAAGACATCGCCGATTTCTTCACGAATGACGTGAAGGAACTGGACGGCAAGAAAGTCTATGGCCACATGGATTACGGCAAGAAAGATCCGTCGCTGGGCTGGCGCTTCACCGATGCGTGGCTGTCGATGGCTGGCGCGGCCGACAAAGGCATTCCGAACGGCATGCCTGTCGATGAATGGGGCATCAGGGTGGCGGCCGACAAGTGCACGCCCGTGGGCGCCTCGATGTCGCGCGGCGGCGCCACCAATTCGCCGGCGGCCGTGTTTGCGCTGACGAAATATATCGACTGGATGAAGAAATACGCGCCGCCGCAGGCGAACGGCATGAATTTCTCGGAATCGGGGCCCGTGCCGGCGCAGGGTGAAATCGCCCAGCAGATTTTCTGGTACACGGCATTTACGGCCGGCATGACGAAACCGGGCTTGCCGGTGGTGAACAAGGACGGCACGCCGAAATGGCGCATGGCGCCGTCGCCGCACGGTCCGTACTGGAAAGAGGGCATGCAGAACGGCTACCAGGACGTGGGTTCCTGGTTCCTGTTCAAGTCCACGCCGGATGACCGCAAGGCCGCCGCCTGGCTGTACGCGCAATTCGTCACGTCGAAAACCGTGTCGCTGAAGAAATCGATTGTCGGCCTGACGTTTATCCGCGATTCCGACATCCGCCACGATTACTTCACGAAACATGCGAACGAATACGGCGGCTTGATCGAGTTCTACCGCAGTCCGGCCCGCGTGGCGTGGACGCCGACAGGCAACAACGTGCCCGACTATCCGAAGCTGGCCCAGCTGTGGTGGAAAAACGTGGCCACGGCCATCACGGCGGAAAAAACGCCACAAGCCGCCATGGACAACCTGGCCGAGGAAATGGACCAGGTCATGGCGCGGCTGCAGCGGGCCGGCATGAAGGCGTGCGCGCCCAAGCTCAATCCGAAGGTTGATCCGAATCAGTATCTGTCGGACCAGCACGCCCCATGGAAAAAGCTGGCGAATGAAAAGCCGAAGGGTGAAACGATTGCCTACGATAAATTATTGCAGGCTTGGAAGGAAGGCAAGGTGCGGTAGTCGTGTAAACTTCTGCCGCCGTTGTCCTGAGGCACGGAGCGCTATGGCTCCGTGCCTGTTTTTACCGAATCCCGCACCACCAGACCATGACCAAATACATACTTGCTTTAGACCAGGGCACCACCAGTTCGCGCGCCATCCTGTTCGACCATGCGGGCCGGCCGCACGCCAGCGCACAGCGCGAGTTCCGCCAGATTTTCCCCCAGCCGGGCTGGGTCGAGCATGACGCCGCTGAAATCTGGGCCTCGCAAGAGGGCGTGCTGCACCAGGTCTTGCGCGACAGCGGCGTGGCCGCAGCCGACGTGGCCGCCATCGGCGTCACCAACCAGCGCGAAACGACGGTGCTGTGGGACCGTGCCACGGGCGAACCCGTCGCCAACGCCATCGTCTGGCAAGACCGCCGCAATGCCGCCTTCTGCGAACAGCTGGTCGAGCAGGGCAAGGCGGAGCTGATCCAGCAAAAGACGGGCCTGGTACTGGACGCGTATTTTTCCGCCACCAAGCTCAAATGGCTGCTCGACAACGTGGCCGGCGCCCGCGCGCGCGCCGAACGGGGCGAGCTGGCCTTCGGCACCGTCGATAGCTGGCTGATCTACAAGATGAGCGGCGCCCACTTGACGGACACGAGCAACGCGGCGCGCACCATGCTGTTCAATATCCACACCCTGCAGTGGGACACGGATTTGCTGGCGCTGCTGGACATTCCCGCGTCCTTGCTGCCCGACGTCGTGCCATCGAGCGGCGTGGCCGCGTACACGCATGCGGCCTTGCTGGGCGTGTCCGTGCCCATTGCCGGGATCGCGGGCGACCAGCAGGCGGCCACCTTCGGCCAGGCCTGCTTGAAACCGGGCATGGCCAAGAATACCTACGGCACGGGCTGCTTCATGCTGATGAACGTCGGCAAGCGGCCCCTGCAGTCGAAAAACCGCCTGTTGATGACGGTGGGCTGGAGCCTGGGTGCCGCTGCCAATCAGACCGATTACTTGCTCGAAGGCAGCGCCTTTATCGCCGGCGCCGCCGTGCAATGGATGCGCGACGGTATCGGCATCATCCGCGATTCGTCGGAAGTGGAAGCGCTGGCCACCAGCGTGCCCGATTCGGGCGGCCTGGTTTTCGTGCCGGCGTTCGCTGGCCTCGGTGCGCCGTACTGGGACCCGTATGCGCGCGGCACCCTGATCGGCATCACGCGCGGCACGGGCAAGGCGCACATCGCGCGCGCGGCGCTGGAAGGCGTGGCCTACCAGAACGTCGACGTCTTGTCCGCTATGCAGGACGATGCGGGCATCGCGCTTTCCGAACTGCGCGTCGATGGCGGCGCGGCACGCAACGACATGCTGATGCAGTTCCAGGCCGACATATTAAATGTGCCCGTGGTGCGCCCCGTGGTGACGGAAACGACGGCCCTGGGCGCCGCCTACCTGGCGGGCCTGGCCGTGGGCTTCTGGGCGTCGGAAGAAGAAATCGCCGCCCAATGGCAGGTGGGCCGCCGTTTCGAACCGGCCATGGCGGCCGACGAACGCTTGAGCCGGCTGCACAAGTGGCAGCGCGCCGTGGAACGCTCGCGCGACTGGAGCGAGTGACAGCTTACTGGCGTGCCACGGCTTTTAACAGGCGCGGCAGCAGCAGGGCCGCGCCGCTGGCGCACAGAGCGCTGGCGGCGTAGGCCAGGATCGGCGTGATCGACGGCGTGGCAAATGCCAGCACGAAACTGCCGTACAGCACCACGCCGCACAGCGCACCGGCGCAGGCCGATGGCAGGCGGCCGATTGTTGCATTTCGGCGCTGCGCCACTGCGCCAAAGGCGGCGATGCATATGCCCAGCACCAGCGCGCCAAATAGATACAGGGTGGCAGCGGCGCCGATCGGCTCCGCATCGGTGGCGGCCATCGACGGTACGGCGCAGGCCGCTACCACGCCAAAACCGGCGGCAAACAACAGTGGTCTCATCTTCCTGCTTTCACATAGTAGACGGCATAGCCGACGGTTTCGCGCGGCACGGAATACAGGTCGCGCAGTTCGAAGTAGGGCGCGTGCACGTTGCCGCTGACGGCGATGCCGGCCCGTTCCAAGGCCAGCCGGAAGCGTGGGACGTGAAAATACTGCGTGGCCACCATGGCCGTCCGCCAGCCCTGCGCGCGCATCAGAATGGCCGCGTTGTGCGCCGTGGCTTCCGTGGTCCAGCCTTGATTGTCCTCGATGATGGCGCTGGCCGGTACGCCGCGCGACCGCAGGTAGCGCGCCATGGAAGCGGCCTCGTCGAACCCTTCCTTGCCCGTCGCCCCGCTGACGAGGATGCGCGGCGCCCTGTGTTCCTGGAACTGCTTTACAGCCGCGTCGAGCCGCGCCTGCAGGCGGGGGCTGGGCGTGCCGTCCGGCATGATGGTGTTGCCCGGCACGACGATGACGTCGGCGTGGGCTTCCTTGTCGTTGAGTCCTGCCAGCACCAGGGTGGCGGTAGCCAGCAGGAAAATCATTAGCGCCAGCAGGGCGCCTATTTTCAATCTACGCATCGTCATGCATCCGGCAAGTTTTTTCGTGAGCGCGACTGTAGCAGATCGCGTGCCGGTTTGACTGTTCCCAAGCCGGCGCAAACGGCCTGCCTTCCGTGCTAAGCTTGGCGATCAGGCAAGCTTGGCCTGCCCACCCAGCATTGGAGAACCCGCATGACAGCCATTTCCAGCCTGTTGATCGCCATGGCCTTTGCCGCACAGTCGGGCCAGTATGAAGCTGCGGGCCAGTATGGGCGCCAGGAGCGGGCACAGCGTGGCGAGGATATCCAGCTTGTGTGTTACGGTGAGGCGGAGAAGACCACGCTGGAAAACCACTCCGGCATGGAATGGGATGACGACAAGCACAAGTATGTGCAGAAATCCACCCTGGAGACAGGCAAGAGTCATTTCGATACGGCCGTCAATGTCAGCGTGCAGGGCAGCGCGGCGCAGATCCGCTTGCCGAAACAGCTGGTGCCGCCTATCCACGGCGACAGCAACAATGGCTGGTGGGACTTGATGGACCTGGTCGTCGGCCACGACGAGATACGTGGCCGTTTCCAGCTCAATAGCCTGAACCGTCCCACAGTGGTGATCAACCGCCGCAGCGGCGTGATCACGGTCGACGGCATGATCAAGTTCAGCGGGCGCTGCGACGCCGATGACGGGCACCGGCGCTTTTAGTCACGCTATCAGACAGCGGAAGCAGCCTTGCGCGCGCGCTGGTTCGACAGATAAATATTGTCCATTTCCAGTGGCTTGCCTTCGCGCACGGCATCGAGCCAGTCCTGCGTGCTGGCCACGGCGGCGAAATTCGAGTGGAATACGGTGCTGAATACGCGGTGGATGTCCTCGGCGCTGGCCTTGCCGCCCGCATTCGCGTACGACAGGGTGCCCGTGGCGTCCTGCAGGAATTCCACCTGCAAGCCATCGTGCGCGGCCTGGTAGATGGTGGCAGCGTCGCAGTTGTGCGTCATGTAACCGATCACCGTCAATGTGTCGATGCCGCGGCCCTCCAGCCAGGCGCGCAGGTCCGTGCCCGCAAAGGCGCTGCCCATGGCCTTGTTGATGTGGTGGTCAGCCTGGAAGGCGGCCACTTGCGGGTGCAGCTGCCAGCCATCGCTGCCTTTGGCAAAGATGGGCGAGGCTTCCGGCGCGTCATGCTGGACGACGATCACGGGCACGCTGGCGGCGCGCGCGGCGGCCATGGCTTGCACGATGTTAGGCAGGGAAATGTCGACGGACGGATATTCGATGGGCATGTCGCCCGTGAAGTATTCATTTTGCACGTCGATGACGAGCAGGGCGCGGCGTGGGGTGCTGGACATGGGTTCTCCTTGAGTGGTTGAAAGAGGAAACAGCTCCTCGATACAGCCATTTTCGGCCCGCGCGGCGCAAACAAAAAGTGGCCCGAAGGCCTATCTGCGATAAAATCGGGCCATGACTACCTTTCTTGCCCCTAGCGCCCCCCTGACCGTGGCCGTGATCGCCTTCGACGGCATGACGCCATTTCATCTGTCCGTGCCTTGCCTGGTGTTCGGCGAACAATTTGACGAGCCTGGCTTGCCGCGCTTCAGCGTGCGGGTGTGCGCGGCCGATGCCTTGCCGCTGCGCACGCCTGCGGGTTTCAACATCACGCCCGAGTTCGGCCTCGAAGGCTTGCATGGCGCCGATATCGTCATCATGCCGGCCTGGCGCGACGATTGCAGCGCGGCGCCGGAAGCCCTGGTCGCGGCCTTGCAAGCGGCCAGCGCGCGCGGTGCGCGCATGGTGGGCCTGTGCCTGGGTGCGTTTCCCCTGGCGCAGGCGGGCTTGTTGGACGGCAAGAGCGCGGCCACGCACTGGGGCATGGCCGATCAGCTGGCGGCACGCTATCCGAAAGTCAAGGTCGCGCGCGAGGTGCTGTACGTGGACGATGGCGGCGTGCTGACGTCCGCTGGCGTGGCCGCCGGCCTCGATTGCTGTCTGCACCTGCTGCGCCAGCTGGCCGGCGCCGAGGTGGCCAACCGGGTGGCGCGGCGCTTGCTGGTGGCGCCGCACCGGCAGGGCGGACAGGCGCAGTTCATCGAGCGCCCGCTGCCCGTGTCCGGCAGCGAAGGGCGCTTCGCCGAGGTGCTGGCCGGCGTGACGGCCAGCCTGGGCCAGGCGCACAGCATCGATGCGCTGGCCGAGCGGGCCGCCATGAGCCGGCGCAACTTTACCCGCCATTTCCGCCAGGCGACGGGCACGTCCTTCAAGCAATGGCTGCTGAACCAGCGCCTGGCGCATGCGCAGGGCCTGCTGGAAAAAAGCGCGGCCTCCATCGATGTGGTGGCGCAGGAGGCGGGCTTTGGCACGGCCCTGTCGCTGCGCCAGCATTTCCGCGCGCACTTGCAGACCTCGCCCTCGGCCTACCGCAAGCTGTTCCGGCAGCAGCTAGGGCCGGTCGGGGAAAGCTAGCCGTGCCGGGTCACGGCCGCCTTCGGCCAGCTGCGCGCTGACCGCGATCTGGCGCGCGAGGAAGGTGGCCGCATCAAAGCCATAGCGTTCCTGGAACGAGACAGTTTCCGCGCCCATCAGTTCCGCATAGGTTTGCATCAGGGTCAAGGCGCAGCGCACATTGTTTTGCTCTAGATAGGTGTCGATGGCGGCCAGCAGCACGCGATAATCCGCGTTTTCCTTGCTGCCGCCAAAGTGGAACGACAGCTGCCCGCAGGCGCGCCAGATGGGGTCAGTCGCCGTGTCCGGCATCGTTTGCGTGCGCAGCCATTGCAGGGCTTTCAACGGCGGGCCGCCAAACGATGGGGGGGAAATGATGGCCTGGATGGCTACCCTGACGGCGTCATCCATTCTTCCCGCGCGCACGTACTGGCCATGCAGCAGCACCAGCGCTTCCGTGTATTCGGGCAAGAGGGCCAGCGCCGCTTCCAGCAGCGCGATGGCGGCTGCCGGGTTTTGCTGCGCAATCCATTCTTTCGCTGCCAGGCAGGCGCCGCGCGGCGAGGCGGGGTCGTCGGCCAGCGTTGGCGTGCCGACATACTCGTCGTCCGCTGCCGCATAGCCTTGCAGGAACGCGGCCAGGCTGGAAAAATGCGGCTGCAGCCGCCATTCGTCGTGCCACGTTTCGACCACGATCGGTTCGCTGGCCTCGTGGCCGATGGGCCAGTACAGGCCGAAGGTATCGCCATTGCCCAGTGCGCCTTCGGCAAAGGGAATGAAGCCGAGGGGCGGGTAGGCGGTGCTGTGGTGCCAGTCTTGCTCCAACGAAATGTGGGCCAGGTTTGCAGGGAGTTGCATTGAGGTCGGGTGTGAAAAAAATGCCAGTGTAAAACAAGTGCGCGCTCACCGGCGTTCCCCATGGCAAGGCATAGCGGCATGCGGCGCCGCGCCGATGGCCGATGGCGGAACTGCTAAAATACGGGCTTCTTCGCGCCAGGCGATTTCCCCATGTCCAGCACAGCACACCCAGCAATTGACCTCAGCTTTCGCAGCTATCGGGACATCGGCGCGCCGAACCGGCATGACTTCGTGCAACTGGTGCTGCCCGTGTACGGCCAGTTGCAGCTGGACATCGATGGCAGGCAGGGGAAAGTCGATGCGCAGCGGGGCGTGGTGATCGCCGCCAGCACCTGGCACGCCCAGCATAGCCAGGTGACCAACCACTCCATCATCCTCGACGTGGGGGCGGCGGCCGTGGCGCGCGGCGGCTGGCAGCGCTTGCTGGAGGGGCCCTACACGGCGATCGGGCCAGGCGCCCGCAAGCTGATCGAATATCTGGGCCTGATGGCGCAGCAGCAGGCGCTGACGCCGGCCGTCATCCATGGCTGGACGCCGCTGCTGCTCGATACCCTGCTGCTGCCAGGGCCGCAGGCCCGCTCGCGGCTGGCTGCGCTGATGGTTCGCGTGCAGGCCCAGCCGGGCTTGCCGTGGTCGACGGCATCGATGGCGCGTTTCGCCAACCTCAGTATTAGCCGCTTGCATGCACTGTTCCGCGAGGAAATGGATACCAGTCCGCATGCCTGGCTGCAACAGCAGCGCATCGCGCGCGCCTGCGACTTGCTGGCGACAAGCGACGCCAGCATTGCCGAGATCGCGCTGGCCACCGGCTTTTCCGAGCAGAGCGCGCTGACGCGGGCCATGCGCGACAGCATCGATGCCACGCCGGCAGCCTACCGGCGCCAATCTCGCGAGACGCCGTCAAAAACGCAATAGACTCCGCCAAGAAACGGCGCGCCGGACCCGCCACAATCTCCTTTTCAGGAGATAGAAAATGATTCAAGAGAACAAGACCGGGCTGGGAATCATGGCCGGCATCGGCGCGGGCGCGCTGTGGGGGCTGGTGTTCCTGGCGCCGGCACTGCTTCCCGCCTTCCAGCCGCTGGAATTATCGGTGGGACGCTACCTGGCGTACGGCCTGATCGCGGCCGCGCTGATCGCGCCGGCATGGCGGCGCCTGCTGCGCACATTGACCTGGCGCGAGTGGCGCGCACTGGTCTGGCTGAGCCTGACAGGCAATATCGTGTATTACGTGCTGCTGGCCAGCGCCGTGCAGACGGGCGGGGTGGCGATGACGTCGATGGTGATCGGCCTGCTGCCGCTGGTCGTCACCGTGGTCGGCAGCCGCGACCGCCATGCCGTGCCGCTGAGCAAACTGATCCCTTCGCTGTTGCTGAGCGCGGGCGGGCTGGCCTGTATCAGCTGGCAGTCGCTGGCCGCTCCCGGCCATGCATCCTGGCTGGGGCTGCTGTGCGCGCTGGCGGCGTTGCTGTCGTGGACGGCGTATGCGGTCGGCAATAGCCGCTGGCTGGGGCAGCTGCGCGCGGTCTCGGCGCAGGAATGGAATCTGTTGACGGGCGTGGTCACGGGCGTCGTGGCGTTGCTGCTGGCCATTCCTGTCTCCATGGCGGCCACCGGCCAGCATGGCGCCACGGCCTGGCTGCGGTTTACGGGTGTCGTCATGGGCGTGGCACTGCTGTGTTCCGTCGTCGGCAACGGCTTGTGGAACCATGCCAGCCGCCTGCTGCCGCTGACGATGGTGGGGCAGATGATCGTCTTCGAATTCCTGTTTGCCTTGCTGTATGGCTATGTCTGGGAGCAGCGCTGGCCCACGCCGGTGGAAGCGGCGGCGGCGATGCTGCTGCTGGCGGGCGTGCTGGCGTGCGCGCTGGCGCATCGGGTGGAGCAGCCGGCCGCAGCTGTCTGCCCGTGATCAGCGTCCGCTGCCATGCGCGTTCAGCAGGCGCAGCGTCGTGATGGTGGTCATCAGGTCGGAGAAGGACTCGGCGTGCATCTTGCGCATGACGCTGGCGCGGTGCAATTTGACCGTATGCTCCACAGTGCCAAGTTCGGCTGCGATCTGCTTGTTCAGCCGGCCGGATACCACCAGTTCCATGACTTGGCGTTCGCGCTTTGTCAGCCTGCCCAGCCGCAATTCGATCGAGCGCAGCAGCGTCTGATCCGCGATCAGCCTGCGGTTTAGCGCCAGCGCCAGTTTCACGGCGTCGAGCAGGCGCAGGGCGTCGACGGGTTTGGTCAGAAAATCAAACGCGCCCAGTTTCATGGCCTTGACGCTGCTGGCCACGTCGCCATCGCCAGTCAGGAAAATGACCGGCAGCAGCGACTCGCAACGTAGCAGGTGTTCTTGCAACAGGGAACCGGACATGGCGGGCATGGACAGGTCAAGCACAATGCAGCCCGCTTGCTGCAAGTCGGCGCTCGCGAGAAAATCTTCCGCCGAAGAACATGCCTGGACATGGTAGCTGCCGCACGACAGGATTCTTTCCAGCGCCCGCAAAATGAACGGGTCGTCATCGACGAGGAAAACGCAGGGCGTGGCGGTGGTGGCGTTATTCATCGGTGGGAATGGTGAATTCAATGATGGAACCGAAGGGGTAAGAGGCGCGGGCCCAGATCTCGCCATAATGGGCCACGATGATTTTCTTGCAGATGTTCAGGCCCAGCCCCATGCCGCCCTCCTTGGTGGTGTAGAAGGCATCGAATATTTTCTCGTGATGTTCGGGCGGCAAGCCGACGCCCGTATCGCTGACGGTAAACAGCGCATATTTCCCCAGATAGCGGCGGACCGACAGGTAGACGCATTTGCGTTCGTCCGGCTGGTCCTTGACCGCTTCAATCGCATTCGACAGCAAATTGATCATGACTTGCTGAATCTGCACCAGGTCGCCACTGATGGAGAGCGCATGGTCGCCATATTCGCTCAGGCGGATGTTTTTGAGGCGCAAGTCATGCTGCAGAAACTGGCGCGCACTGGCCAGCACATCATTGACAGGGATGCTGCCGGTCACGCGTTTGCCGGGGTACAGCAGGCGCCTGATTTTCGTGATCACCGTGGCAGCCAGCTTCGCCTGGTCGATGATGTCGCGCGTGATGGCCAGCTGCGCCGATTCATTCAAATGCCGGTTCCTGAGCATGAACTCGGTCGCCTGGGCATTGCTGAGGATCGCCGTGAGGGGCTGGCTTAACTCGTGGGCGATGGCGCCGCACAATTCACCGGCCAGGGTGACGCGCGACAGGTGCAGCAGCTTGAGTTCGTTGTCCTGCAGCGCGATGGTCGATTCCAGTTCGCGCGACCTGGCCAGTTCCATCTCCCGCCGCATGGTTTTCATGGCATGGGCGATGGAGAAACTCAGGGCGACCACGGAAAAAATCGTGCTTTCCGCCAGATAGAAATTACGTTCAAACAAATGCTGGGAGCTGAAGAGATTATCCAGGCTGAGCAGTTTTAATGACAGCGAAGTGCCGAGCGGCAAAAAGGCGACCAGCAAGAAAATGGCATGCGTATTTTTATCCAGGCACAGGCGTATGGTGAGTATCAGCAAGATGCCGATATTAAATAGCACTAGCACGGCATTGGCAGCATGGCCCGCCGCATGGCCAAGCAGGAATGCCAGCGGGGAGATGAGCAACAGTATGATGGTAATGATGTGATAAATTTCCATCAGAATGTTGGGCGGCTGCTCCGACATTTTCAGGTATATTTTTGCGAAAACAAAAAAGAAGAACATGCATAGCGCAAAGGAGAATGGCAGCAGGGGATTATTGAAATCCGGTTGTTTTGGATGAATGAATTCCGTGCTGACGCCATAATAAACGCAGGTGTTAATAATCAGCAGCATGAGAAACACTGCGTAGATAATGTGGATTTTCTCTTTGGTTGAAATAAATAGAAACACGCTGTAAATGCAGAAGGCCAGTAGGCAGCCAAAATACATGCCTGTCAACAGGTGCTCCCTGGACTTTTCCAGGGAAAACGCATCGCTGGTCTGCACGGCAAGGTTCAGGGGTTCCTGAAAGCCGTCAAAACTGGCCAGCCTCGCATATACGGCCAGTCGTTGCCCGGCCGCCATCGTCAAGGGCAGTGACAAGGTCAGCGATTTTTGATAGCGGAAATTGAAATCGCGCCTGTCGCCGCTGCGGACGCTTGTCAGGAGCCGCCCGTCGGTCCGGTCCAGCACATGCCAGTCTACGTAGTCCTGCAGGGGCGTGCCCAGGTCGATGGTCACTGGCAGCGCCTGCTGGCCTGAGTTGTCCAGATTGAACCTGATCCACCAGCAGGCGCCGGTGAAGCCGAAATTGGACGCCTGGCCCGTCACCGTGGTCCAGTGGGCGCTGTGCCTGGTCTCATCGAATTGTTGCTCGCATGTTTTGTCTTCCAGCACCTGGTAATGCCGCAGCCTGCCCAGGTCCGCCGCTTGCGCGACATCCAGCGAGGCCGCTTCCGGCACCCGGCCATGCGCCGCCAAAGCGCATATGCCGATCAGTAGATAAAAGATGAAGCAACGAATAAGCAGGCGGTAATTTTTATTGCAGGTATTTTCCTTGCATTCCCTAAAAAGCAACATTGTATTTATTCCCATGCATGAAGCGATTTAGCTGAAAGCTCAGCGTGTGATCGTACGGCTTCCGTGTGCCTTTATCAATAGAACCAAGGTGTAGTACCACTTAATTGATGACAAATGTACCGTGTAGTAATTGAATTTCCAAGTGGAAATATTTTCTGGCTATGGTGAATAAGAAAATATTAATAAAATTTAATTTACTTAAATACATGCTTGCTTAAATGGGAAGTATGGCTTTGTTATCGATCATGACCATGCGGGGAGTTGGGATGCGTGCATTGCACAGGAAGATGGCGGAAATAGGCAGGGTGGTACATGCCGGCGCACATGATACTTCGCAGCAACGATATTTTCATCGGGAATTAAAGTCGCCGAGTCTTGCATTGCAATACATGGCCTTGATTGGCGTGTTGGCAACTTATGCCATGGCCAGCAGCTTGTTGTATGCGCTGGGAATGGAATTTGTTGTCTGTGTCACCGGTGTTTTGCTGGGAATTGCAATCAGCAGCATGGCGCGCAATTTGCGTTATTTGAATGTCGGCGGACTGGTGACCACCATTTTTTCATCTATCGCTTTTCGCATGCTGCTGTCGGCCAGCGGTCTCGGCGATTACTGGGTCTTCCCCCTGGGTGTACTGATGACCTTGTCCATTTCCGCCATCGCCAGCGATCCCTTGACCTATCTGATCCTGATCCTGGTGGCGTGGCTGTTACTGGGATTGGGTGGTTTCGAGCAGGCGCTGCTGGCCAGCGGCGACTGGTCGCTCTTGTATGCGGCAGCGGCGGTGGTGACCGGTTTGCTTTTCAGCAGCTGTTTTTTTCGATTGCGCTATTCGAATCATGTCGCCACGGCGCGCCTGGAAGATATGGCTTACCGCGATTATCTGACAGGCATACCGAACCGCCGCTGTTTTCTCGATGCGCTGCATGCGGTCATGAATGATGGCAAGCCCCCGCACGGTTATCTGCTGATGGCCGATGTCGATGATTTTAAAAAGATCAACGATGAACTGGGACACGAGGCCGGCGATATCGTCTTGCGCGAACTGGGGCAGATTATCGCCGCGGCGGCGGGCACTTTTCCGCACGGGCGCATCGGCGGCGAGGAATTTGCCATGCTCATCGATGGCGACCTGGCCTGCGTGGCGCGCGTGGCGGAACAGCTGCTGGAGGCGGTGCGGCGCTTGGCCGTGGTCCAGCGGGGCGTGACCATCAGCGTCGGCATCGCGCGTGTGCAGGGGCCTGTCCTGGCGGACAGCTTCCGGCACGCCGATGAGGCGCTGTATGAAGCGAAATTGTCCGGCAAGGATTGCGTCGTCTTTCATGGCGGCGCGTCCGGCCAGGGACAGGCCAGCGCAGGCAGGGAAATGCATCAGAAATCAGGCGGGTAACCGCCACTCCACACAGGGAAAATGATATGAACATCCGTACGATCAAGGGTAAATTGGCCATGGCGTTCGCCGGACTGGCGCTGATGGTGCTGGCCGTTTCCGGGCTTTCCATCACATCGCTGCTCGATGCGAATGCGCGTTTTGATTCCTACCTGAGCGAAACGAATGCCCGCTCGGTGCTGGTCACCAAATTGCAGGAGGCGGTCGACAACCGGGCGATTTCCGCGCGCAACCTGCTGCTGTTTACGAATGCGCAAGATATCGCACAGGAAAAAGATCGGGTTGCCGACGCTCATGCCCGGGTGCAAGCGTCGTTGGGGCAATTGCAGCGCAGTGCGGCGCAATCGACGGAAATTACAGAGACAGCTACCCGGCTGATACGCGAAATGGAAGCGGTGGAAGCCCAGTATGGCCCGGTGGCCCTGTCCATTGTCGAGCTGGCCTTAACGGGCCAGCAGGCTGCCGCCATCGACAAGCTGAACCGCGAATGCCAGCCGCTGCTCATGCGCCTGGAAAAGACTACCGGTGAATATGCGCGCTATGCCGAGAGCCGGGCCGAAGTGCGCTTGTTGGCAGGCAAGCAGGCGTTTGCCGCCCAGCGCAACATACTCGTGGGCGTTTGCCTGCTGGCATTTATTGCCGCCGGCGCCGCCGGCGTGTGGATCGCCCGCACCTTGTTCCGCTCGCTGGGCAGCGAGCCGGCACTGCTGGGCGCCGCGGCGCAAAAGGTCGCCGACGGCGATTTGCGCCTGGCCGTTGACCATGCCGTGGCGCCGGCCGGCAGCGTCATGCATTCGCTGGTGGCGATGCAGGCTGCCCTAGCGGCGATGGTGGGGCAGGTGCGGCAGGCATCGCAGACGATCTCTACGGGGTCCGCGGAAATCGCCATGGCCAATACCAGCCTGAGCTTGCGTACCGAGGAGCAGGCATCGAGCCTGCAGCAGACGGCGGCGTCAATGGAGGAATTGACGGGCGCGGTCAGCAACACTGCGCACGCGGCCAGCAAGGCTGCGGAACTGGCCACGTCCGCATCGCAAGTGGCCAGCCGTGGTGCCGACGTGGTCGCCCGGGTGGTGCAGACCATGACTGCGATCAATGCTGGCTCGCAACGCATTGCCGATATTCTCGGCACCATCGACGGCATTGCCTTCCAGACCAATATCCTGGCCTTGAATGCGGCGGTCGAGGCGGCCCGCGCGGGCGAGGAAGGACGGGGGTTTGCCGTGGTCGCCAGCGAAGTGCGCAACCTGGCGCAGCGCAGTGCGGTGGCAGCCAAGGAAATCAAGGTCTTGATTGACGCCTCCGTGGCCAGCGTGGCGTCGGGCAGCCGCCTGGTGCAGGACGCGGGCGTGACAATGGATGAAATCGTCGATAGCGTCGGCCATGTGGTGGCCATCATCGGCGAAATCAGCGCTTCTGCCAGCGAGCAGAGCGATGGCATCGGCCAGGTCAATGTGGTGGTGAGCCAGCTCGACCGCATGACGCAGGAGAATGCGGCGATGGTGGAGCAAACGGCGGCGGCCGCCGATCAGCTGAAGGACCAGGCCATACAGATGGCGGCGCTGGTTGGCACGTTCCGGATCGGCGACGATGTGCATGATGGGAAGGGCGGGGCGCTCAAGGCGGTTGCCAGGGGCAGTGGCGCGCGCCAGCTCGGGCTTGGCGCCGTCGCCGCGCCACAGGCTGGCTGATTGTCATGGACGCTGCTGGCCGGCGCGGCGACGACCCGGGCGCTTGCGACGCTGCTACCCCTGTCGTGGCGGGGGAAGGGCGAGACGCTTCAGTCGCGCTCCGGCACCGGCACGTTGAAACCGTTCAGCGTGGTCGAGACCAGCGCATACAGGCCCACCAGATAGATCAGCTCGTTGGTGCCGTGCTGGCCAAAGGTCGCCAGTGCCAGCCGGTACAGCGGCTCCGGCAAGGTGCCGCCGCCGCTGAGCGCATAGGCCAGGTCGTAGGCGATGCTTTCCTGCTTGTCCAGGTCGACCGGCTTGACGCCGGCCACCAAGGTGGCCAGGCGTTCGGCCGGCATGCCTTCGCGCTCCGCGACGGCGATGTGGGCATAGATTTCATAGGCCGCGTTGTAGCGCGCGCCCACCACCAGGATGGCGATCTGGCGCACCTTCTCGGGCAAGCTGGCATTGGCCGTCATGGCCAGGGTCAGGTCCCAGATGGCCTTGCCGATGGCCGGTTCGTGCAGCCACGGATTCCACGGACCCATCAGGGCGCCGTCGTCGCGCACGGCGATGAAATCGTTGAAATTGCTGCTGATGCCCTGGCGCATGGCGTCATACAGCGGCTGTTGTTCTGGTGTCAGGTCTTGCGGAGCGATCAGGGGCAGGCGCATGCAAACTCCTTGCTGGGGTGGTGGACGGCGGGACGCCGGAGCCGCAGCCAGTATAGCCAGCCTGGCTGGCAGCCTGCTTGCGCTGTCGTGCGCGGACCACCGCCCGCCCCAGGCCTGCACCGATGGGCAGCTACTTTCTCGGCTCGTGTATGCGGAATTTCCTGACGATGCCCGCCTGGTCGAACATGACGGCCACTTCGCGCGTGCCTTTCTGGCCCAGCAGGGGGATCAGGCGCGTCACGCTGGGCGTTTGCAGCTGGTTCTTGTAGACCCAGACTTCATAGCCGGGATCAAAGCTGACCACGGTGGCGTTGCCCAGGGCCGCATCGAGGTCGAGGCGGGTGGTCTTGCCGACGGTAATGTTCTGATAGATGGCGCCATTGTCCGGCGCGCGGTTGACTTTGTATTCACTGGCGGTGCACATGGCAACAGCCAGGCCCGCGAGGCAGGAAAATGCCAGTTTCATGAATGTGTTCATACGGACTCCCAGTGTGCATCACTGCTTCCAATCTCAGAGGGGACGGGCGTGATGTCAGGACTGGAGTGTGCTTGCGAAGCAGGCAATGTGCTACCAGATTATACAAAGTCGCAAAATGCGATGCCATCGGTACTGGCAGGCGGTACGTTCAGCGCTTCTGCAGCACCTCGGTCGAGAGCGCCAGCGTTTCCTTGATTTCTTCCATTACCACATAGCTTTTCGATTGCGCGGCGCCGGGCAGCTGCAACAGCATGTCGCCCAGCAATTTGCGGTACTCGGCCATTTCGTGGATGCGCGCCTTGATCAGGTAATCGAAGTCGCCCGACACCAGGTGGCATTCCTGCACCTCGGGAATCTGCAGCACTTCGCGGCGGAACTGCTCGAAGGCGGATGCGGATTTTTGATTCAAGGTAATCTCGACAAAGACCAGCAGCTTGGCGCCCAGCGCGGCCGGGTTGACCTTGGCGTGGTAGCCGGTGATGACGCCGTCGCGCTCCATGCGCTTGACCCGCTCGATGCAGGGCGTGATGGACAAGCCTACCTGTTCACCGAGGTCTTTCATCGAGATGCGGCCGTCCTGTTGCAGGATGCGCAGAATGTGGCGGTCCAGCTTGTCGAGGCCACGTGCCGATTCTTTAAGGATTCTCATGATTTATTGCTGAATATCTCGATTTATACGTGAACAAATACTGGCTCTTTCCCAATATGATAGCGGTTAATCTGGCACTAGCCATAAATATAATTGAGGAAACTATGCGTATTGTGATTCTGGGTAGCGGCGTCATCGGCGTCACCAGTGCTTACTATCTGGCCAAGGCAGGACATGAAGTGACCGTCATCGACCGCCAGCCCGGCCCGGCACTGGAAACCAGCTTCGCCAATGCAGGGCAGATCTCGCCCGGCTACGCTTCGCCGTGGGCCGCCCCCGGCATTCCCTTGAAGGCCGTGAAGTGGATGATGCAGCGCCACGCGCCGCTGGCCATCTCGCTCGACGGCAGCGCCGCCCAGCTCAAATGGATGTGGCAGATGTTGCGTAATTGCACACCGGAAGCCTACGCTGTCAACAAGGAACGCATGGTGCGCCTGGCCGAATACAGCCGCGACTGCTTCAAGGTCTTGCGCGCCGAGGCGGGCATCAGCTACGAAGGCCGCCAGCAAGGCACGATGCAATTGTTCCGTACCGAAAAACAGTACCACGACGCGTCGAAAGACATCGAAGTGCTGAAGGATGCGGGCGTGCCGTTTGAAGTGCTGCAGCGCGACGAGCTGTCGCGCGCGGAACCGGCCCTCGAAGCCGTCAAGGACAAGCTGTTTGGCGGCTTGCGCCTGCCGAACGATGAAACGGGCGACTGCCAGCTGTTTACCACGCGCCTGTCGGAAATGGCCGTGGCGCTGGGCGTGAAGTTCCGCTATGGCGTGTCCATCGATGCGCTGCTGACGCAGGGCGACGAGATCGCCGGCGTGCAGTGCGGCGCGGAAATCGTCAAGGCCGATTCCTATGTGGTGGCACTGGGCTCCTACTCGACGGGCTTCATCAAGCCCTTGCTGGACATTCCCGTGTATCCATTGAAGGGCTATTCGATCACCGTGCCCATCGTCAACGCGGCCAAGGCGCCCGTGTCGACCATCCTCGATGAAACGTATAAAATCGCCGTGACGCGTTTCGACGACCGTATCCGCGTGGGCGGCATGGCGGAAATCGCCGGCTACAACCTGGCCCTGAATCCGCGCCGCCGCGAAACCCTGGAAATGGTCGTCAACGACCTGTTCCCCGGCGGCGGCAACACGGCCGAAGCAACCTTCTGGACGGGCTTGCGCCCGATGACGCCGGACGGCACGCCCATCGTCGGCCGCACGCCGCTGCGCAACCTGTTCCTGAACACGGGCCACGGCACGCTGGGCTGGACCATGTCCTGCGGTTCGGCGCAATTGCTGGCAGACCTGATGTCGTCGAAAAAGCCAGCCATCCTGGCCGACGACCTGTCCGTCAGCCGCTACAGCGGCGCGCAGGGCAATACCAAACTGCAACACGCGGTGGCCTGAGATGGCGGCCAGCATGCCTCCGAAAGAGCGTAGCGGCGCCATCCTGACGGTGGATCTCGATGCCGTGCGCGCCAACTACCGCTTGCTGCGCGACAAGGCGCATCCGGCCGCCTGTTCGGCCGTCGTGAAGTCCGACGCGTATGGCCTGGGCGCCGCGCAAGTGGGCGCGGCCCTGTATGAAGAAGGCTGCCGCCATTTCTTTGTCGCCCACCTGGAAGAGGGCATCAGCCTGCGTCCGCACGTGGCGCCCGACGCGGCCATCTTCGTATTGCATGGTCCGCCCGTCGATACGGAAGGCGAATTCACGTCGCATGGCCTGACACCCGTGCTCAACAGCGAGCCGCAGGTGGCGGGCTGGCGCAAGCATGCGCAGGCGCTGGGCACGACCCTGGACGCCATCGTGCAGGTGGACACGGGCATGTCGCGCATGGGCTTGTCGCCGCGGGAAATCGATGGCTGGCTGGCCGATGAACATTTCCTTGACGGTATCAAGGTGCGCTACATCATGAGCCACCTGGCCTGCGCCGACGAACGCCACAACCCGATGAATGGCGAGCAGCTGGCCCGCTTCACGGCCATCCGTGCCCGTTTGCCGCAATACCGCGCCAGCCTGGCCAATTCCTCGGGCATCTTTTTGTCGCCCGATTATCACTTCGACCTGGTGCGCCCGGGCGCGGCCCTGTACGGCATCGCGCCGCACGCCGACGCGCCAAATCCGCTGCGTCCCGTGGTGCGCCTGCAGGGCAAGATCTTGCAGACGCGCACGATTGCCGCCGGCGACCACGTGGGCTACAGCCGCCGCTACACGGCCAGCGAACCGCGCCAGGTGGCCACTGTTTCCGTCGGCTACGCCGATGGCTGGCTGCGCAGCATGAGCAACCAGGGCCTGGCCATCGTCGATGGCGTCAAGGTGCCGCAGATCGGCGCCATTTCCATGGATTCCATCACCCTGGACGTCAGCGCCATCGCCGGCGAACGCGTGGCGCCGGGCAGCCTGGTGGACCTGATCTGCGCCGAACACCCGGTCGACGCCGTGGCGGCCATGGCCAACACCATCGGCTACGAGGTGTTGACGAACCTGGGCGGGCGCTACTACCGCGAATACCAGGGCCTGGCCGGCGCACGCTAGAAGCGTAAATCTGATGCGTATGGCAAGATAGCCCTGTAGTGAGCTTCACTCCAGGGCTATTTTTTCACCATATCGGGGATTTATATGAGTCAATATAACGTTGCAATCATCGTCGGCAGCCTGCGCAAGGATTCCTTCAACCGCAAACTGGCCGACGCGCTTGTCAAGCTGGCGCCACCCGAATTTTCCTTCAAGCATATTGAAATTGGCGATTTGCCGCTGTATAACCAGGACGACGATGGCGCGCAGGCAGAGCAGGTGCTGCGCCTGAAGTCGGACATTTCCGCCTCGCAAGCCTTGCTTTTCCTCACCCCCGAATACAACCGCTCGATTCCCGGCGTGCTGAAAAATGCGCTTGACCATGGTTCGCGCCCGTACGGCCAGAGCGTGTGGGGCGGCAAGCCGGGCGCCGTGCTGGGCGTGTCCGTGGGCGCCACCGGGACGGCGCTGGCGCAGCAGCATTTGCGCAATGTGCTGGCCTACCTCGACGTGCCGCTGCTGGGCCAGCCGGAGATGTTTATCCAGGCCAAGGATGGCCTGTTTGACGAGCACGGCAACATCGGCCCCGCCAGCCTGGGCTTCTTCCAGGGCTGGATGCAGCGCTATGTCGACTGGGTGCGCAAGCATGCCATCCACGCCTGATGCACGTAGCCTGAAGCGTCACCCTTGATGCATATCAAGGCGGCAACGCATGCCGTTGCCGCCTGTACACAATCCTCTTGCCTGGCTGTCAGAATTTCCATTTTGGCACGTTTTACTCGGTATAATGCGCCCTTTCTTTAGCGCAATACTTTCCATTCTCTGCTGACGCCATGTGGACTAAACCTGTTCTGCGCATGAACTTGCGCCGTTTGATCGTGCTCGTGGCCTTCGCCAGCGCCCTGGTGTCGTTGGCTAATACTTTTTATGCCAGCTACCGCGTGCAGCGCCAGCTGCTGATCGATACCACGCTGGAAGCGAACCATGCGTATGCGAGCAAGCTGGCCAGCACGGCCGAGGATTTTCTGCAGTCGGCGCGCCAGCAGCTGGCCTATAGCGCAGGCAGCCTGCCGTCGCGCATGGACGACGACGCCTGGCTGACGGACGAGGCGCAGCGCCTGCGCCTGCAAACCAACAGTTTTAATTCCGTGCTGATCGTCGATGCCCAGGGCAAGGTGCTGGGCGTCTCGCCGGAAACCCTGGCCCTCAAGCACCGCCACCTCGATTCGGCCGGCGCCGCGCAGGCGCTGCGCGAACGCCGTCCCCTGGTCACGCAGCCGTATATTTCCTCGGCAGGCAACCTGGTGGTGTTCATCTCGCACCCCATCGTCGGCAAGGATGGGCGCTACCTCGGCTATGTGGGGGGCAGCATCTACCTGAAACAGAAAAATATCCTGTACACCATGCTGGGCCAGCATTACTACCGCGACGGTTCCTACCTGTATGTGGTGGACCAGAAGCGGCGCCTGCTGTACCACCCCGATCCGGCGCGCCTTGGCAACCTGGCCGGCAGCAATGAAGTCATCGATGCCATCATCGCGCGGCAGGGCGGCGGCAACCGGCGCATGGACAACAGCCTGGGCGTGGACATGCTGGCCGGCTATGCCGTCATGCCATCGACGGGCTGGGGCATCGTGGCGCAGCGCCCGACGGCCATGACCCTGGCGCCGCTGAACCAGCTGATGGCCAATACGGTCTGGCAGTCGCTGCCGATCGCCTTGCTGAGCTTGCCATTCATCTGGTGGCTGGCGAACCTGATTTCGCGGCCCCTGGTGCAGCTGGCCGAGGGTGCGCGGCGCATGGATGCGCCCGGCACGGCCGAGCACATCGCCGCCATCCGCTCCTGGTATGTGGAAGCGGCGCAGATCAAGAAAGCCCTGCTGAAAGGCCTGGCGCTGCTGCAGAACAAGATCGGCAAGCTGAAGACCGACGTGCAGACGGACCCGCTGACGGGCCTGTCGAACCGGCGCGGCATGGCGGCGGCGCTTGATGCCTGGCAGGCGCACGCACGGCCGTTCTCCGTCATCGCCATCGATATTGACCATTTCAAACAAGTCAACGACCGGTGGGGCCACGCCGTGGGCGATGATGTCATCCTGCGCCTGGCCCAGCTGATGCGCGCCTGCTCGCGCGATGCCGACGTGCTGTGCCGCAACGGCGGCGATGAATTCATCATGCTCTTGCCCGATGCCGACCTGGACGTGGCCCTGCAGGTGGCCGAGCGCCTGCGCGCCAAGGTGGCGGCCGCCGTGATTCCCGGCGCGGGCGCCGTCACGGTCTCGCTGGGCGTGGTGTCGTCGGAGCAAGATGCCGGCAAGGCTGGCGGTGCGGAGGCCGTGCTGCTGGCGGCCGATGCGGCCCTGTATGTGGCCAAGGAAAATGGCCGCAATTGCGTGGGCATCACGGAGCCGGCCTGACAGGCGTGCCGTGCGGCATAAACTGATCCGCTGTTTTCTGTTGCATCTGAATCTGTCCGGTTTGCCCGCCAGCGCTTACCATGTGGCCTTGAGAAGCATAACGGGAACCATGGACATGGCAAGGTTGGAAATTAATGACGTTTGAGCAAGAACTTGGCATCCGCTGCGAGGTCGCTGGCCAGTTGCACCCGCTGGCCTTCCTCGGCTGCCGCGGACTCAACTATGGTCAGCACAGCGTGCTGCCGCTGCACCCGTTTCGCCTGAGCGTGCCGGAAGCGGCGCTGGCGTGCCTGCTCGACGAACCCTTCAACAGTTTCGTGCAGGATTGCCGCAAAGACGACCTGCAGGACGAGGAAAGCGACTTGCCCGAGCTGATGCAGGCCGGCTATCCCGACATCACGGCCATGCTGGCGGGCCACCGGCCGCTGCTGGCCGGCATGCTGGTCGACTTCATGATCAGCGACTTGATGGACGCGATCGGGCGAGCCAGCGGCTACCGGAGCCAGGTTCCACGCTACTGGGGCGATGTGGAGGCGGCGGACAACCGCGCGTATTTCATCGTCAATAAAGTAGAGACAGTCTCCTTCGCCGACGGCCAGGTCATATTCGAAGGGCAGGGCTACTACGGCGTCTACGTCATCTGGCTGACGCACGGCTGCCGGCGCAAATAGGGACTTGACCTTCCTCATGTGGGAAGGTTTATAGTTGTGCCATGAACCGTGCCTTTTTCCGCTCTCTTGCCCGCTCGCTGTTGTGCCTGCTGGCCCTGACGCTGCCCTTGCAGGGCTTTGCGTCGGCCATGCGCAGCTGCTGCGTGGATGAGCTTGCGGTGGCGGTGACGGCCGTGCATGCACAGGTACCAGCGCCAATGTGCCATGACATGGCCGACATGCTGGCGCATGAGCAGCCGATGCCGATGAACATGGCCATGGACGATGGTGGCGCCAGCCATCACGGCCACGATTGCAGCAACCATGGCGCGTGTACCGTGGGCGCCACGGCACCGCCCGGCATGCCCGCCTTGCATGCCCTGACCCTGCGCGCGCCGCCACCGGCGCTGGCGCCCGACTCCCTGTTTGCCGGACACATTCCGTCCGGCCCTGAACGTCCCCCCAGAAGCACGCACTCCGCCTGACCGCCCGTGAACCCGGCGGTGCCGCAGCCGTGCGTCCACGCCCGCTGCTGCATGCCAGCGTTCCACCGCGCGCCCGCCGCGCCATACCTGTCATTCAAGGAAGACCATGAAGCAAATATTCAGCCTCGCGCTGGCTGCCGGTGTTGCGCTGGCCGCCGCTGCGCCGGCCTCTGCCCAATCCGTTGCCGCCCCGCAAGAGGTGCAAGCGCCTGTGCCCGCCACCCAGTACCGTTCCGCCTTCGATGGCTACCGTCCCGCCGCCGAGGACGACGCCACGCCCGACCAGACCTGGCGCGCGCTGAACCAGAAAGTCGGCGACGCCGGCGGCCACATGGGCATGATGAAGATGGATGGCCACACGATGCCCGGTCACAAGATGGATGGCCACAAGATGGAAGGCCACAAGATGGAAGGCCACAAGATGGAAAGTCAAAAGAGGGATGCGCACGCCATGCCGATGGACAAGGTGCCGACGCAGCACGCCATGCCCCAGCCCGACGCCAAGCCGGCCGGCCAGCCCGCCCCGCAACACCACCATGAAGGACACTGAGATGGCCCGTTTCAACAAATCAACGTGCTTGACGCCGCTGGCGCTGGCGGCCGTCCTGCTGCTGAGCGGCTGCGCCAGCTTCAGCCAGGATGGCGGCATGCAGGCCGTGTCCGCGCTGGCGGACGCCCGCACGGGCACGCCCGACGCGCTGGCCGTCAAAGATACGGATGACAAGCTGGCGCAGCTGCTGGCCCAGCCCCTGGATGCCGACAGCGCCGTGCGCATCGCCCTGATGAACAACCACGGCCTGAAAGTGGCGCTGGCCGAACTGGGCGCTTCGGAAGCGGACCTGGTGCAGGCTGGGCGCTTGCGTAATCCGGGCCTGTCGTTTGGCCGCTCGCACGGCAGCCACGGCAATGAAATCGACCGCGGCGTGAGTTTCGACCTGGCCGGCTTGCTGACCATGCCCATGCGCCTGAACATCGAGCGCGGCCGTTTCGAGCAAGCCAAGCTGCAGGCGGCCGGCAGCGCCGTGCAACTGGCGGCCGACACGCGCCGCGCGTATTTCAACGCCGTCGCCGCCATGCAGACGGAACAGTTCATGCAGCGGGCGCTCGTATCGGCCGAGGCGGGCGCCGAACTGGCCACGCGCTTGCAGCAGGCGGGCAACTGGAGCCGCCTCGACCAAGCGCGCCAGCAAGTGTTTTATGCCGATGCCGTGAGCGACCTGGCGCGCGCCCGCCACCAGGCCACCGCCACGCGCGAACACCTGACGCGGCTGCTGGGCCTGTGGGGCCGGCAGACGGCGTTTACCTTGCCGCAGCGTCTGCCCGACTTGCCGGCCCAGGCCGTGGAGGCAGGCAATATCGAGGCGCAGGCGATGGAGCAGCGCCTTGACGTGCAAAGAGCGAAACTCGACGCGCATGCGACGGCCGATGCGCTGGGTCTGTCCAAGGTGACGGGGCTCGTCAACGTGCTCGACGTGGGCTACACCAACAAGAGCAGCAGCGAGGCGCCGCGCGAGAACGGCTATGAAGTGTCGCTGGAGCTGCCCCTGTTCGACTGGGGTTCGGCGCGCAATGCGAAGGCGCAAGCGCTGTACGAGCAGTCGCTGCAGCGTACGGCGGGCACGGCCGTCAAGGCCCGCTCGGAAGTGCGCGAGGCGTATTCCAGCTATCGCACGGCGTATGACCTGGCGCGCCACTACCGCGATGAAGTCGTGCCGCTGCGCAAGACGATCTCGCATGAAGTGCTGCTGCGCTACAACGGCATGCTGGCCAGCGTCTTCGAGCTGCTGGCCGACGCGCGCGAGCAGGTGGCCAGCGTGAATGGCGCCATCGAGACCCAGCGCGATTTCTGGATCGCCCAAACCGAATTGCAATCGGCCATCAATGGCAGCGGCCCAGGTGCGGCCACTGCGGCAAAGGAATAATGATGATCACACGTAGAAACTTTTTCATGAACGCGGGCGCCGTCGCCCTGAGTGCGGCCGCCGTCAGCCGCGTGGGTGCGGCGTCGCTGCCGGAAGCTGTCAGCATGGCCGGCGCGGAGACGAAAGCGCCGCCGCCCCCGCCGAACGGGCGCCCGTACAACCCCGTCGTCACCCTGAATGGCTGGTCCTTGCCCTGGCGCATGAACAACAACGTCAAGGAATTCCATCTGGTGGCCGAGCCCGTCGTGCGCGAACTGGCGCCCGGCATGCAAGCCAATCTGTGGGGCTACAATGGCCAGTCGCCAGGCCCGACCATCGAAGTGGTGGAGGGCGACCGCGTGCGCATTTTTGTCACCAACAAATTGCCGGAACACACCAGCGTGCACTGGCATGGCCAGCGCTTGCCGAACGGCATGGATGGCGTCACGGGCCTGACCCAGCCCGGCATCGCCCCCGGTAAAACCTTTGTCTACGAGTTTGTGGCCAAGCGGCCCGGCACCTTCATGTACCACCCGCATGCCGATGAAATGACGCAGATGGCCATGGGCATGATGGGTTTCTGGGTGACGCACCCGAAAGACCCGAATTTCATGAAGGTGGACCGCGATTTCGTCTTCCTGCTGAGCAATTACGACATCGATCCCGGCAGCTACACGCCGAAGATCATGACCATGACGGATTTCAATTTGTTCACCTTCAACAGCCGCGTCTTCCCCGGCATCGACCCGATGGTCGTGCGCCAGGGCGACAAGGTACGCGTGCGCGTGGGCAACCTGACCATGACGAACCACCCGATCCACATGCACGGCCATGAATTCGAGGTGACAGGCACGGATGGCGGCTGGACGCGCCCCGAGTCGCGCTGGCCCGAAGTCACCACGGACGTGGCCGTGGGCCAGATGCGCGCCGTGGAGTTTACGGCCACGGACCTGGGCGACTGGGCCTTCCACTGCCACAAGTCGCACCACACGATGAATGCCATGGGGCATGACGTGCCGACCATGATCGGCGTCGACCACCAGGGCGTGGCGGCAAAGATCAACCAGTTGGTGCCCGGCTACATGGTGATGGGCGAACGGGGCATGGCCGACATGGGCGAAATGCAGATGCCTATCCCCGACAATACCTTGCCGATGATGGCCGGCGACGGGCCCTTCGGCGCCATCGGCATGGGCGGCATGTTTACCACGGTGAAAGTGCGCAAGGACCAGAAACCGGGCGACTACCGCGACCCGGGCTGGTACAAGCACCCTGCCGGCAGCGTGGCCTATGAATGGACGGGCGCCTTGCCGGAACCGGTGCGCGGCCAGGGCGCGGGCAAGCCGGCGGCCAAGGGTGGCGTCGAAATGACGGTGCGCAAGCCGGCAGGTCATAGCGGGCATTGATCGTTTTCTTCAAGGGCTTGCCTAGCATGGCAAGCCCTTGCGCATGTTGCTTTACATCAAGGAATTGTTGGTTAGTGACAATCCGAGCATTTTTTTAGCTGTTTTTTCCCTATATTCAAGGCATACGCTGTGTTTATCAGCCACCACCTGGCTTGGGAGGAAACATGTTGAATCAAATGAAAGTGGGCACGCGCCTGCTCGCGGCCTTCTTTTGCGTGGCCCTGATGGGCGCCATCGTGGCCGGCATCGGCATCTTCAACATGGGCAAGATCGATACCATGGCGGGGCAGATGTACAACAATGAACTGCTGGGCCTGTCGTACATCAAGGAAGCGAATATCGCCCTGATCAAGGTGGGCCGCGCACGCAGCAATTTCCTGCTGGCCACCAGCAACGAGGAGCGCGCGGGGCGCCAGGCCGACATCGCCAAATACCTGGAACAGAACAAGAGCAACCTGGCCAAGGCCCAGCCGCTGTTCGTCACGCCGGCGGCCAAGGAACTGTTTGCCCGCTTTGCCACCGTTGAAGCGGAATACGTGAGTACCTTGCAGCAGTCGCTGGTGCTGGCGGCGGCCGAACCGCTGGCGCAGCGCAGCGCGCAGCTGACGGCGCTGCTGACCAAGACGCGCCAGCATGCCGACGAGCTGGACGGCGTGCTGGATAAATTATCCCTGCAGAAAGAAGAACGGGCCAAGGCGGCAGCCGAACAGGCCTCCGGCGTGTACCAGGCCAGCCGCACTTTCATGATCGCGCTGGTGCTGGGCAGCGTGGCGGCGGGGCTGGCCCTGGGCGCCTTGATCACGCGCGGCTTGACGCGCCAGCTGGGCGGCGAACCGGCGTACGCCGTGCAGATCGCCGGCACCATCGCCGAGGGCGACCTGACGGTGGATATCCGCACGGCCAGCCACGACAGCGCCAGCCTGCTGTTCGCGATGAAAACCATGCGCGACAAGCTGGTGGGCATTGTCAGCCAGGTGCGCTCGGGAACGGACACCATCAATACGGCGTCCGGCGAAATTGCCCAGGGCAACCTGGACCTGTCTTCCCGCACGGAAGAACAGGCCAGTTCGCTGGAAGAAACGGCATCGTCCATGGAAGAACTGACCTCGGCCGTGCGCCAGAACGCGGATAACGCGCGCCAGGCCAATGTGCTGGCCGGCGCCGCCTCGGAAGTGGCGGGCAAGGGCGGCGCCGTGGTGGGGCAGGTGGTGCAGACCATGGAATCGATCAATGCCTCCTCGCGCAAGATCGTCGACATCATCAGCGTCATCGACGGCATCGCCTTCCAGACGAATATCCTGGCCTTGAACGCGGCCGTGGAAGCGGCCCGGGCGGGCGAGGAAGGGCGCGGTTTCGCCGTTGTGGCGGCCGAGGTGCGCAACCTGGCGCAGAGGTCAAGCCAAGCGGCCAAGGAAATCAAGACCCTGATCGGCGACTCCGTCGAGCAGGTGGAAATCGGCTCCAGGCTCGTGCATGACGCGGGCAAGACCATGGACGAAGTGGTCACCAGCGTGCGCCAGGTGGCCGATATCATGCAGGAAATCACGGCCGCCAGCGCCGAGCAAAGCGCCGGCATCGAGCAAGTCAACCAGGCCGTGCTGCAGATGGACCAGGTGACGCAGCAAAACGCGGCCCTCGTGGAAGAGGCGGCCGCTGCCGCCGAATCGCTGCAGGACCAGGCGCAGACCCTGACGGAACTGGTGGGCGTGTTCCGCCTGCATGCCCAGGCCGAGCGCATCGCCGTGCCGCCGGCCAGCAATGTGACGCCGCTGCGCCGGCCCGCCAGCGTGGTGCGCCAAGGCGTGCGGCGCCTGGCCTGACCAGGGCCGCCGCCAGCAAGACAGTCGCGGTGGTGGTAGGCTGATGCTGTTGCTTACTATTGCCGAGTTACCCATGCCGTCGTCCCTCGCCTTGCCGCTCCTGAGCTTATCCCTGCTGCTCGCGCCCCTGGCGCAGGCACAGGATGGCGAGCCCGTGCTGCCTTATCGGCCCTCCGTTGCCAGTCCCGCGCAGCTGCCCGTGCCGGGCCAGCTGGAGTTCGAATTGGGCGGCCTGTCGACCAAAACGGACGAATCACGGCGCGCCAGCCTGCCGTACACCTTGAAACTGGCGTTCACGCCGGAATGGGGCCTGCTGCTCGAAGGCGAGGGCTATGTGCGGGCGCGCGACGATACCGGCCGGCGCGACAGTGGCGTGGGCGACACCACCGTGGTGCTCAAGCGGGCGTTTTTGCTCGACAGTGCCACGGCCCTGGGCCTGGAGCTGGGCTGGAAGGCGCCGACAGCCAGGGAGACGATCGGCAGCGGCAAGAGCGATGTATCGTTGAATGGCATCTTCAGCCGCGACCTGGGCGCCGTGCACATGGATGCCAACCTGAACGCCACGCGCCTGGGCGCGCCGGACCCCGGCACGGGCAGCGTGCAAACGGGCTGGGCGGCGTCATTTTCCACACCTGTCAGTGCGCGCTGGGGTGCCACGGTGGAAGTGTCGGGCACGCGTTTGCGCGGCGCGCCGGCCACGGCCCAGCTCTTGCTGGCGGCCAGCTACAGTCCCACGCCGCGCCTGGCCATCGATCTCGGCATGGCCAGAGGACTGACAGGCGCCTCGCCGGACTGGTCGCTGTTCAGCGGTTTTGTCGTGCCTCTAGGCAAATTGTGGTGAGACTGTGACACTTTCCTTATGTGTCCTTGCGAACAAACAGCCGGCCGAACAAGGACTACAATTGCGGCATAACTGATAAAAGGAGTGTCCTCATGAAAACCCTGATCCTTGCTGCCGCCTTGCTGTCGGCAGCCACCGCTGCCGTCGCCCAGGTCGGCGTCTCTGTTACCGTCGGCCAGCCAGGCTTTTACGGACGCCTCGACATCGGCGACTATCCCGCGCCGCAACTGATCTATGCCCAGCCTGTCATCGTGCAGCGCCCGCAATACTATTCGGCCCGTCCCATCTATTTGCGCGTGCCGCCTGGCCATGCGAAAAACTGGTCCAAGCACTGCCGCAAGTATAATGCCTGTAACCAAGAGGTATATTTCGTCCAGGATAGTTGGTATAACAACCAGTATGTGCCCCGTTATCGCCAGCAGCATGGCGACCATGGCCGTCCCGATTACGGTGACCGCGGCCGTCATGACAACAAGCATGACAAGCACTTTGACAAGCATGACGACAAGCGCGACAAGCATGACAACAAGCCGGGCAGAGGCAATGGCAATGGCAATGGTCACGGCAACGGCAAAGGTAACGGCAACGGGCACAGGGACTAAACAAGCAATCAGGAGGATATTTGCATAGTAAAATCGTAATCGTCGGTGGCGGAGCAGGCGGCCTGGAGCTGGCCTGCAAACTTAGCCGCAAGCTCGGCGCCGGCCAGGTGACCCTGGTCGATAGCCGTCTCTACCATATCTGGAAACCCTCGCTGCATGAGGTGGCGGCAGGCACCCTGGACATCCACCAGGAAGGGCTGTCATACCAGATGCTGGCGCATGACAATGGTTTTACCTATGTCTACGGACCCCTGATCGCGCTCGACGCCGCTTCGAACAGCCTGACCGTGGGTGCCATCGCCACGGACAAGGATGAGCAACTCTTGCCGCAGCGTACTGTCAGCTACGACCAGCTGGTGCTGGCCGTGGGCAGCACCTCGAATTACTTCGGCGTGCCCGGCGCCAAGGAAAACACGATTTCCCTGAATGCCACGGAAGACGCGGAACGTTTTCGCCTGACCCTGCTCAAGCTGCTGGCCATGGCCGAGCAGCGCCAGGGCGACGCGGGCCATCCGGGCGTCGATATCGTCATCATCGGCGGCGGCGCCACCGGTGTGGAACTGGCGGCCGAGCTGCGCGAAGCGAGCGGCGTCTACGCCGCCTATGGCTTCCAGAACCTCAATGCCATCAAGGACGTGCGCATCACCTTGCTCGAAGGCGCGCCGCGCATCCTGGCGCCGCTGCCTGAACGCGTCTCGCTCGCCGCTTCGAAACTGCTGCACAAGCATGGCATCACGGTGGTGACGGACACGCGCGTGACGGCCATCGACAGCGACAAGGTGACGGTTGCCAGCGGCACCAGCTATGCGGCCGATATCTGCGTGTGGGCGGCCGGCATCCGCGCGCCGGAATTCCTGTCGACTTTGGGTTTGCCGACCAACCGCGCCGGCCAGCTGGAAGTGACGGGCATGCTCAATGTGCAAGGCCATGCGAACATCTTTGCGCTGGGCGACTGCGCCGCCTGCGCCGGGCCGGATGGCAAGCTGGTGCCGCCACGCGCCCAGGCTGCCCACCAGCAAGCCGATTACCTGCTGAAAACATTTATGCTGCAAGCCAAGGGCAAGCCGCCGCAAACCAAAGCGTATGAATACCTCGATTACGGCTCGCTGGTGTCGTTCGGCCGCACCACGTCCGTGGGTACCCTGATGGGTTCGCTGAAGGGCCTGAGCTGGTTCGTCGAAGGTTTTGTCGCGCGCATGATGTATGTGAGCCTGCACCTGATGCACCATAACGCCGTGCTGGGCAGCGTGCGCACGGCCGTCATGGCCATGGGGCGTTTCCTGATCAAGCGCAGCACGCCGCAGGTCAAGCTGCATTAAGCAATCAATTGTTTCACCGCTGAAAGGGGCCGCGAGGCCCCTTTTTATTTGCTGCGCGCGACGGGCGCCGCCTCGCAGCGGCCCCGTGTCATGGGAAAGTCGATGGTGGTGAACTTGCCCTTCAAGGTGCCGACGATACTGGCGTGCAAGATGCGTTCGCTGTCGTGGCGGTAGATGATGCGGCTGGGAAAATCATTGTCCAGGTTGGCGAAAATAAACTCGTTCGGCTTGTCCTGGCGCAGCAGGTTGAAGATGACGGGCGGCTGTTCCGACGGCTGCACGATGTAGGCCAGCTGGCCCGGCTCGGTGATGCGGATCTGCACGAATTCAAAGGCTGTGGTCTTGCCGCCCTTGACGGTGCGGCTGGTGCCGAGGAGGGTGCCGCCGGCGGCCGTGCTCCATTGCTCGCCGGAACCGGGCTCGGCGCCATCGACCAGCCAGCAGCCGGCCAGCCAGGCCAGTTTGTCGACCGTGTCGGGCGGTGGCACGGCTTTGTCGGCGGCCTGCGCGGCGCCCATGGCCAGTAGCGCTGCCAGCAAGGTGCTTGCGGTTCGTTGCATGCCATCTCCCTTTGTCGTTCAGATCGCGCAAGTCTAGCCGATGCGCGTCGCGGGTGGCGCCAGCCAGCACGGCAATGGGGCGCGGCATGCAAAAGCATCTATACTCACGGCAACATTTCACGCACTTTTCCATTTACCTACTTGCCGAAAGTCCGCCATGCATGACACTTCCACGCAGCTGCCGCCAGAATCCGCTTCGGTCACGCCCCCATGGCGCTATCTGACCCTGGAAAGCCTGGGCCTGGAGGCGGCCAGTCTGGATTTTTACCAGCTGCTGCTGTCGTGTACTGGTGAGGATGCGGCCGCGCAGATGCACCGCCATGCCATGCATTTCCGCATGAATGGCTGCGGCAGGGCCAGTTTCGTCGCCCACCTGGACGCGCTGCCGGCGCCGCTGGCGCGTTTCCCCTTGTGGCGCACGGAACTGGAAGGCTTGCCCGGCGACCTGCCTGCTGCCAGTTTGCTCGAGCGCGTGCAGAGAGCGCTGGGCCAGCCGCTCCACGCTTTCCTCGCTTCGACTGGCTGGAAAACGGCGCAAGCCGATATCTGGCAAAGCCTGCTGGCGCTGACCCTGACGTCGGGCCAGTTGGCCGAGGCGGCACTGATGCTGCAATTGACGGATGTACTGCGTGTGGGACACTTCCTGCGCGTGCTCGATGGCGGCCTGTGCAGCCTGGCCGGCCACGCCGAACGCCGTGCCGTGCTGGGCGCGCTGCTGGTATTGCCTGAAGGGCTGGCGCCGCTGCCGCGCTGAGCGGGGCAGCGCTTATTCCTTGGGGGCCACGCGCGGCAGGATGACGGTCAGGGCAGTGCCGCCTTGCGGGTTGGCTGCCAGGCTCAGGGTGCCGCCCAGGTAGTGGACTCTTTCGCGCACGGAACGCAGGCCGTGCTTGCTCATTTCCACCGGCTCGCTGGCGGGCAAGCCCACGCCGTTATCCTTGATGGTCATCATCAGTGCGTCGTCGTTGTCATCGATGATGATGTCCACTTCGCTGGCCTGGGCGTGCGTGGCGATGTTGCTCAGCGCTTCTTCCAGGGTGCGCAGCAGGGCCACGCCCACGTTGCGCGGGCAGATCAGTTCATCTTCAGGCAGGCTGCAGCGCACGGTGATCTTGTGCTGCTCGGCAAATTGCGCGGCCAGTTCGCCCAGCGCCACATTCACGCCAAGAAACTCCAGCTTGTCATTCCACAGCTTCATTTGCATCTGGCGGTTGGTTTCGATGACATTCAGCAGCAATTGCTTCATGGTTGCCGCGCGGTCGAGCAGAGCCGCTTCCTGCGGCATCTTTTGCGTCAGCAGCGACAGGTGCATGGTCAGCGCCGTCAGCGACGAGCCCAGGCTGTCATGCAGTTGGCGCGACAGGGCGCGCCGTTCGTTATCCCAACTGGTATTGACGTGACCCAGCAGTTCGCTGAGGTCGGCGGCGCGTTCCGCATCGGCCTGGGCCGTTTCCTTGTTCGGATCTGTTTGTGCGGACATAGCGCCCCGTGAATGGTGAAAGGAAAGACCAAATTCAAGTGGTGGATCATACATGAGGATTTCATCACAGGGCGCATGGATGGAAAATTTCTGTCTTTTAGGCAATTTTAATCTCCTTCCATCTTTTTTGTGCTATGCACAATATTAACCGTCGTGTCATGTGCGGGTGGCACCAGGCTTTGCGCGTGCTACGTACGGCTGCGCACATACCGGCCCGCGCGGCCCTGCCATAGTGGGGGCGTGCATTATCTCCATGCAGCAAAGACGCCATCTGGCGCAGGGTGCCCCCGGCCCTTTACCGTAATGAAAGGACATGCCATGAATATCGATACCATCGTCGACCAGGAATATGCCGACAAAAGCTTCCGCGACATCGTCAACGCCCCCATCAGCGCCTTGCGTGGCGTCAGCCCGAAGGATGCCAAGGCCTTGCAGCAGGCGTTTGGCGTGACCACCGTGCGCGAATTGTCCAACCTCAATTTCGTCAAGTGGGCCAGCGCCCTGGCGATACTGGCCGATGAAGAGGGCATGAGCGGCGAAGAGCGGGCCAAGGAAGAGCTGCTCGATGACGCCGTGGAAATGACCTTCCCCGCCAGCGATCCGATTTCCGTCGATGCGGGCATCACGCGCATCGAGGTGCCGCCCGAGACTGTCGACGCGCAGACGGATCACCAGCATGCGGGCCAGCACGCCGCCGCTGCCGGCAAGAAGTAATCCGCTCGGCCATTAAAAAACCGGCATGCCTTGCGGGGCGTGCCGGTTTTTTTATTCGCCTGCCGATGCATGGCAGGGCGCGACCGTCAGTGCGCATCGCCTCAGGCGATCGAGGGAATGCTGCTTTTTTGCATGTTGACTTGTGGCACGATCACTTCGTGGGGCGAGCAGCAATAGCGGTTCTTGCCGGCGCGCTTGGCTTCGTACAGGGCCGTGTCGGCCACGCCCAGCAGTGATTCGACGGAGGTGGCGTCGTCCGGATAGATGGCGATGCCGATGCTGGTGGACAGGCGCAGGGTCAGGTCATTGATGAAATACGGTTCGGAAATGACTTCGATCAGCTTGGCGGCCGGTTCGCGCGCGTCGCCCTTGCCGGCCAGGTTGCCCAGCACGATGACGAATTCATCGCCGCCGATGCGCGCCACCGTGTCTTCCTTGCGCGAGGCGCCCACCAGGCGGGTCGCCACCATTTTCAGGATGTCGTCGCCATAGCCGTGGCCGTAGCTGTCGTTGATGGCCTTGAAGCCGTCCAGGTCCAGGTACAGGATGGCCGACTTGCCCCGGTTGCGGGCCGATTGCTGCAAGGTGTGTTCGATGCGGTCTTCCAGCAGGCGCCGGTTCGGCAGGCCCGTCAGCGGATCGTGCAAGGCCAGTTCCTGCTGCTGCTTGCTGTATTGCGCCAGCTCCTTGTACAGCAGGCGCACTTCCAGCATGTTGTGGATGCGCTTGTGTACTTCCATCAGGTCGAACGGCTTGCTGATGAAGTCGCGCGCGCCCGCTTCCAGGGCGGCGATCTTGAAGCTGGGCTGGGCAGTGAGCGCCAGCACAGGCAGGTAGCCGCCATGTTCGATTTCCTTCAAGCCTTTCATGACCTGGAAACCATTCAATTCCGGCATTTGCAAGTCCAGCAGGATGAGGTCGTAGCAATGCTCCTTGTGCAAGGGGCATACCTGGGCCGGGCGCATGGTGGCCGTGACATTGCTATAACCGGCATCACGCAGGATTTCCAGCATCAGGTCGACATTGTCGGGGGAGTCGTCGACGACCAAAATTTTGGCTTTCAAAATCTCATCTTGGCTGGGCATGTGTGGTCTCGGTGAATACGGTCTATGCAATGCTGGCTACTACCGCAAATAATCGGCTGACGTCGGGTGGGGACGATAGTAGCGCCTTGCAATAAGATAGGGCGCACAACAGCGCACGAGGCCGCTGCTAGCCTCTCCTGGCAGCCAAGGTTGCCTGTCTCCAGCCTGCCGTACAGGTGTACTTCTTCATTTCAGTGTAGCAAATTTATTGGATGTTGCTTGTAGGACAGTGCCGCGTCTGAAAGTAGGAAGGCCAACCCCTGTAGATGGTCATTTTGTACTCAATTATTTATTTCTTTGCATTAAGTATTTACATTGCATCCATGCTCAGGAACCAGTGCGCCGGAGGCGGCCAGCTGCGCCACGGCGGCCAGCAGGGCCAGGGGATCCAGCGGTTTCGACAGACACGCCTGGAAGCCGCAGTCGAGCGCCCGCTGGCAGTCTTGCGGACGGCTGAGCGCCGTCAGGGCCAGCGCGGGCAGGGCGCCACCGTGTTCGGGCGGACGGGCGTGCAGCTGCGCCAGTAACGCGAAGCCGTCGGTGCCGGGCATGCCGAGATCGCTCACCAGCACATGCGGCTGCACGCTGGGCAGCAACAGCAGCGCCTGTTCGGCGCTGGCGGCGCAGTGCACTTCGGCATGGCTGTCGCGCAAGATGCGCTCCGTCAATTCACGCGCGTCCGCTTCGTCGTCGACCAGCAGTATCTTGATGCCGCGCAAGTCGCACAAGGCGGGCGCTGCGCTGCCCAGCTTGCGTGCCGTTGTGGCCGGCATGCTCAGCGGCAGGCGCACGCTGAAGCAGGCGCCCTGCATTTCGCCGGCACTGCTGGCCGTGACGGTGCCGCCATGCTGCTCGACCAGGTGCTTGACGATGGCCAGCCCCAGGCCCAGGCCGCCATGCTTGCGTGTCGTCGAGGCATCGGCCTGGCGGAAACGGTCGAATACGTGCGGCAGGAAGTCGCTGCGGATGCCGACGCCGTTGTCGGTCACCGTGATGGCCAGGCGCGCGCCGTCGCGGCGCACGTCGATAGTCACCCGCCCCCCTTGCGGCGTGAATTTCAGGGCATTCGACAGCAGGTTCCAGATGACTTGCTGCATGCGGCTGGGGTCGCCGGTGATGGTGCCCGCGTCGTCGGCGATGGCCGTGTTCAGGCTGATGTGCTTGGCGTCGGCCGCCGGGCGCAAGGTGTCGATGGCCGAGGCAATGATGGCGGCCGGCTCGATGGTCTGCAAGTCGAGCAGGACCTTGTCGGAAGTGATGCGGCTCATGTCGAGCAAGTCTTCGATCAGCTGCGCCTGCGCACGCGCATTGCGCTCGATGCTTTGCAGTCCACGGTGCAGGTCGGCCTGGTCGCGCGTGCCGCGCCGCAGCACCTGGGCCCAGCCCAGGATGGCCGACAGCGGCGTGCGCAGTTCGTGCGACAAGGTGGCGAGGAAATCGTCTTTCAGCTGGTTCGTGCGTTCGGCCTCGGCGCGCGCCTCGCGTTCGCTGTCGAGCAGCACCTTGCGTTCCTCCGCGGCGCGCCTGGCGGCCGCATACAGGCGCGTATTGTCGAGGGCGACAGCGGCCTGGGCGGCAATCGCCGAGACGATGCGTTCGCTGCGCGCGCTGAACATGCCCGCCTGCGGGTGGCCCAGCAGCAAGCGTCCCGGCCGCTGCCCCGTGCGGGCGGGCACGGGCAGGCTCAGGCAACTGCGCAGCGGCAGTTCGGCGTCGCTGGCATCCGGTGCCACCTGCAGCTCATTGCTGCGCAGGGCCGGCCCGCCGCGCAGTTCGGCGGCGATGGCGTCGGCTTGTTCCAGGCGGATGCCGGCCACCGCGCGCGCCGGCGGCAAGTCGCCATGGATCTCGGGATCGCTCTCGTCGTCATGGTAAAAGGCGCCGAAGCGCGCGCCGGTGATGCGCGTGGCCGCGTCGACGGCCGCTTGCAGCAGGGACGGCAAGTCGAGGGTGCTGGCCAGGGTGGCGCCCGTGCTGTTGAGTAATTCGAGCACGCGCGTCTCGTCGCGCAGCGCTTCCTGGGCCCGCTTGACCTGGTCGACGTCGGTGCTCGTGCCAAACCAGCGCAGCAGCTGGCCGCCCCGGTCGCGCACGGGGTTGGCCCGCGTCAGGAACCAGCGGTACTGGCCGTCGGCGCTGCGGATCGGGAACTCCATCTCGAAAGGCGTGCCGTCGCGCAAGGCGGCTTTCCAGTCCAGCAGCATTTGCGGCAGATATTGTGGATCGTAGGCGATGCTCCAGCCGTCGCCCGCCATTTGCTGGGCGGTAGTGCCCGTGTAGTCGTGCCAGCGCTGGTTGTACCAGGCGATGGTGCCGTCGAAGCTGGCGATCCATGCCAGTTGCGGGATGGAATTGGCCAGCGCGCGCAAGTCTTCCTCGCTCTGGCGCAAGTGGTCTTCGGCCGCCTTGCGCTGGCTGATGTCCTGGATGTAGGTGGTCAAGCCGTCGCTGGAAGGGAAGATGCGCATTTCCAGCCAGCAGCCCAGCGCTTCATAGTAGAGCTCGAAACTGCAGCTATGCTGCGAGGTCATGGCACGCCGGAACTGCGTTTCCATTTCCGTGCCCAGCAGGGCGGGGCAGGCTTGCCACAGGCTGCTGCCGGCCAGGCTCACGCCCAGCGGGCGCTGCGGCGCGAGCATGTCGGCGCCGCGCGTATTGATATAGCGGATGGTCCAGTCGCGGTCGAGCAGGCTGAAACCGTCGGTGATGCCCTCGAGCAGATTGGCGAGGCGCTCTTCCGACAGGCCCAGCGGCGCCGCTGGCGGTAGCAGGTCTTGCTTGCGTTCATGCTTGGCCATCGGGACTCCTGCAACAATGGGCCTGCCGCACGGGCCGCCGTCTCATGCCGGGGCGGCAGGCCGTGGTGCCGTCGCTGAGTTCAGTTAGTGAGTGGTCATGGCGGGGAGCGTGCGCCGCACACCGTCGCGCGCCGCAAGCGCTCCCTGCATGGCTGGTATTGTAGCTCCAAGCGGCAGGGCGCCACCGCACGCTTGCCGTTTGCGTGCGGCCATGGCGCGACAGCTGTTTTCTGCCCTGCTGCAGATAGTACTGGACAGGCCGGAAACCAGTCCCTATAATCCCGCTTCTTTCGAGACAGCAACTTCTCGATTCGCTGGATGCCACTGTGAAAGCAGAAGTGTTCATCGATGCAAGGCGCAAGCTTTTTGGCAATGAAAAGATGGTGGATGGAGCGGGGCGTCATTCTGCAAAATCAGCTAAGCGATTGAAAAATCGAACTTTTCAAAGCGAAATGAATACGCTATAATGTTTGCCTGCGCGGCTGTAGCTCAGCTGGATAGAGTACTTGGCTACGAACCAAGGGGTCGTGGGTTCAATTCCTGCCAGCCGCACCAGAATACTGGAAATCAGACTTTGTCTGGTTTTGTTGTAAAAAGTTTGACCTCCATGCAGTAGCGGAGATGTTGTAGAAGTTTTGCGGCTGTAGCTCAGCTGGATAGAGTACTTGGCTACGAACCAAGGGGTCGTGGGTTCAATTCCTGCCAGCCGCACCAGTATCACCAAAATGAAGTCCGCTTCGTTTTGACGAAAGTTTCAAGCTTCGCGCCGTTCGGTGAAGTATGTAAGAGTTTGCGGCTGTAGCTCAGCTGGATAGAGTACTTGGCTACGAACCAAGGGGTCGTGGGTTCAATTCCTGCCAGCCGCACCAGTATCAGCAGTAGTGAAAAAACCCGGAAAGTTCGCTTTCCGGGTTTTTTTTCGTTTCCGCCCGCGTACTGATGGCGTGACGTTGACCAGCTTGGACAGGCTGAGGATTTTGCCCAACGTGGCGCTATTCGCGCTGTGGCTGGCGTCTCTGTTGACCGAGAGGAATTTCCCTTCGTGATTCGAGATGCCGAGCGCCCCGACATCATGCCGCCCGTCGTCAGCAAGGTGCCCGGCACCGTCGTGTACTTGCCTGCATTGCCCGGCACGCCGCCGCCGGCAAAGCTGCCTTCGTAAATGCTGCTGCTGCTGATGATGATGATGATGATGATGATGATGATGATGGCATTGCTGCAGGTAGTCGATTTCAGGTTGGTGCCATATTGCCGTCTCAATTGTGACATTTCCACGCTACGCCCTTTGCCATTCTGCAAAGCCCTGCTATAATCTTGTCTTAGGCGGCTGTAGCTCAGCTGGATAGAGTACTTGGCTACGAACCAAGGGGTCGTGGGTTCAATTCCTGCCAGCCGCACCAGAATATCGGGGGTCAGATTGTAAAATCTGATCCCCTTTTTCGTTTCCGGAAGGATTTACGCTGCGCCTCTGGCGCCGCGCCGGTAGTGCCGGCGGAAGGCGCGCGGCGTGGCCGCCTTGGCGGCGCGGAACTGGCGGTTGAAATGCGCGAGGTTGCGGTAGCCGGCTTCCTGCGCGATGACGGCGATGGCCAGTTCGCTTTCGATCAGCTGTTGGCAGGCGCGGCCGATGCGCAGCCGCGCCAGATACTCGCCCGGCGTGCAATGCGCGTGGCGCTTGAAAAAACGGTGGAACGCGCCCAGCGACAGGGCGGCTCGCTGCGCCAGGGTCTCCAGTGCAATCTCTTCGCGGAAATGCGCATGCATGAAGTCCAGCACGCTGGCCATGCGTTTTTGCTGGCCATCGCCATGCACGGGCGCCTGCGCGGCCGATGCCAGCGGCTGCGCGTGCCCATCGGCGGCCAGCGCCAGCAGCACGTCGAGCAGCAGCGGCAAGCGCTGTGGCACGGGTAGCGTATTTAATTGCAGCAACTGTGCGGCGCAACGCGCGCTTGTCTCCGGCGAAAAGTGCAGGGCCGGGCCTGCGCGGCCCGCCAGTTGCCGCAAGCCCTGCAATTCGGGAAAGCAGGCCGCCAGCTGTTCCAGCCACTCCAGGGAAAACCACACGACGACGGCCAGCATGGGCCGGCTGCTGTCGATGCGTTCGCTGGCCGACCAGGTATGCGGCAAATTCGGTCCCAGTAGCACCAGGTCGCCCGGTTCGAAATCACCGAGATGGTCGCCGATATAGCGCTGGCCACGCGCATTGACTGTCAGGGTCAGCTCGAATTGCGGGTGGTAGTGCCAGATGAAGGGAATGGTCTCGAGTTCGCGCCACAACAAGCCCCAGGAGTGGCCTGACGGTATCGTGACTTGTTCAAATAAAGGCGTCATTGTGACGTTTTTTGCGTTTGAATATTCAGGATAGTACCAGTATTGGCCGCCAGCGGCGCATTTTGCCCCGCACAGGCAGTGCACAATCTGTCTCACATCAACACAGGAGACAGCGATGCAAGACAAATACCAGTACGGCGAAGACCGTCCAGGCAACCCTTCCGTGGCCTACATGGAACAAACCCAGCTGCGCGACATTCAAAAACAGCTGCCGCTGCGCGTATTGTCCGAAAGCGATTTTTTACACTGGCAAACGTATGGCTACGTCATCGTCAAGGATGCCGTGCCGCCGGAACAGGTGCGGCGCACCACCGATTTTCTGTGGGAATTCCAGGGACTCGACCAGCACGACCCCGCCACCTGGAACCAGGAGCAGTTGCGCGACCACGCGATGAAGGAACTCAACGGTTCCGGCATGGTCGAGGCCTATCACAACCAGACCCTGTGGGATAACCGCCAGACCCCGCGCGTGGTTGACGCCTTTGTCGATATCTGGGACCGCGAAGACCTGTGGGTGACCATCGATCGCGCCAACCTGAACACGCCGAACAATGGCAAGCGCAAGTTTGGCGGCTTCATCCATTGGGATGCCGACACCACGCTCGACCCGCTGCCCGTCAATGTGCAGGGCGTGCTGGCCCTGTCCGATACCTCGCCAGAAAGCGGCGGCTTTCAATGTTATCCGGAACTGTTCAACAACTTGCTGGCGTGGCGCAAGACGGTGCCGGCGGATCGCAATCCATGGCAGCCGGACTTGGCGACGGTGCCGTATCCGATGGAATTCATCGCCATGAAAAAAGGCGAGTTGTTGATCTTTAACAGCTTGCTGGCGCACGGCATCCGCCCGAACACGTCTACGGATCAGGTGCGCCTGGCGCAATACATCTCTTTTACGCCGGCCCAGGAAGACAATCAGTCCCTGCGCGACTGGCGCGTGCAAAGCTGGCGCGAACGCAGTGCGCCGCAGGGCTATGCGTTCCCTGGCGACCCGCAGGAAAAGGAAAAGCTGCGCTACCCGCAGGCGCGTTTGAGCGAGCTGGGCGAGAAAATCCTTGGCGCGCGCGACTGGTAAGCCACGGCTTGCCAGTCAGACTTGCCTGCCGGATAGACAATTGCGGGCAAATGCACGATCATGGTCCGACTTGCCATCGACCGAGGAAACGCATGAGTATCATCACCTGCATCGAAGACTTGCGCGTGCTGGCCCAGCAACGGGTGCCGCGCATGTTTTACGACTACGCCGATTCCGGCTCCTGGACGGAATCGACGTACCGCGCCAACAACAGCGATTTCGCCAAGATCAAGTTCCGCCAGCGCGTGGCCGTCAACCTGGAAAACCGCAGCCTCGCTTCGACCATGGTGGGCCAGCACGTGACGATGCCGGTGGCCCTGTCGCCCACGGGCTTGACGGGCATGCAGCATGCGGATGGCGAGATCCTCGCGGCCCAGGCCGCTGAAAAATTCGGCGTGCCGTTCACCCTGTCGACCATGAGCATCTGCTCGATCGAGGACGTGGCGGCGAACACGACAAAACCATTCTGGTTCCAGCTGTACGTGATGAAGGACCGCGAATTCATCAACCGCCTGATCGACCGCGCCAAGGCGGCCAACTGCGGCGCGCTGGTCTTGACGCTGGATTTGCAGGTGCTGGGCCAGCGCCACAAGGACTTGCGCAACGGCCTGTCGGCGCCGCCGAAACTGACGATTCCGAATATCCTCAACATGGCCACCAAGCCGCGCTGGGTGATGGGCATGCTGGGCACGAAACGCCGCGGCTTCGGCAATATCGTCGGCCATGCCACCTCCGTCTCCGACATGTCGTCGCTGTCGGCCTGGACGCAGCAGCAGTTCGACCTCAGCCTGTCGTGGGCGGACGTGGAATGGATCAAGCAGCGCTGGGGCGGCAAGCTGATCATCAAGGGCATCATGGATCCGGAAGACGCGCGCCTGGCCGTGGCAAGCGGCGCCGACGCGCTGATCGTCTCCAACCATGGCGGGCGCCAGCTGGACGGCGCGCAATCGTCGATCGAAGCCTTGCCGGCCATCGTCGACGCCGTCGGCAGCCAGATCGAAGTGCACATGGATGGCGGCATCCGCTCGGGCCAGGACGTGATCAAGGCCGTGGCCCTGGGCGCGAAAGGCGTGTACATCGGCCGCCCGTTCTTATATGGCCTGGGCGCCATGGGCGGCCCGGGCGTCACCAAATGCCTGGATATCCTGCGCAATGAACTCGACCTGACGATGGCGTTTTGCGGCTTGCGCGACTTGCAGCAGGTGGACAAGAAAATCCTGCTGCCAGGTACGTTTTAAGGCTGGTGCGGCGGCAATGGCCTGGCCTTGCTGTCGCGTCTCAGCGCCGGATGGAGGCCAGTTTGCCATTTGTGAAAAGCAAGGAACGCCTGCTTTCGTATAACCACTCTTCGTGCGCGCCGGCCGCATCGGATTTTTTGTGCATGCTGACAGGTTTTCCCCAGCCGGAGGCGCGTACCTGCTTCGCGCTCATGCCAATGTTGACGTCGCCTTTTGCTCGCAGGGCGCTCTCGAAGATTATTTCCAGGATGCCTTCTTTCGCCTCTGCTATCTCGATATCTTTGGGCGGCGAGGTGAAAAGATACTCGACAAAGTCCAACCGCGAGCGTTTGGCCGGATCGTAGACATTGCGAAATAGCGTCAGCGGTCCCGGCCTGGAATCGAATAGATAGTTGGAGATCTCCAGCGCCGCGTCCTTGTCATCTTCGAAGACGATCCGCGCATAGTGCCGGAAGTCTTTATCTACATAGCTATGCACGGTGAAACTCGTCGTTTCCGTGACGACAAACTTTTTTCCAGCGGGATTCCCGTCCTCGTCCAATTCCTGGAACTCATAGCGCGAGATGGCTTGTGGATTGGGAACGATCCAATACCTGGTCTCTTTCAAGGATTCAAGCATCAATTTGGCCGCTGCCTCGTTCTTTGTCCGCTCGGCATCGACCGGCGCATATTGCGCCTGGGCGGATCCAGCCAGCAAGGCAAGCAGAATGGCCAGGCCGCTGCCGGCGAACTTTATTATTTTCACGGAATGCTGTCCTGTTTCTTATTGTGAGACATGCAGAGTATCAGCCGAAACGAAGACATGTCAAAAAAAGCATCCTGGTCGAAATTGCACAAGCTGCTGCCGCCAGGCCGCCGGCAAGGATTAACTGCCAGTTTGAACGATGCAAAAACCTTCCGAAGCAGCGGGCGGCACGAAGTGGCGCGTGATGGCGTCAAAATCAGCATCGCTGGTGGAGAACGGATGCAGCCCGCTTGCATTGCGCTGGCGCAAGCGTGCCTTGCATTCCTCGTCCGGCACGTCGAGGTAATGCAGCACGTGCGGCACGCCCGCCTGCTGGAACAGTTCGCGCATCCAGGCACGGCTGGCCGGTGTATTCGCAGGGAAATCGAGCACGACGGACACGCCCGCGCGCAGCAGCTGCAGGGCCAGTGGCGCGATGGCCGCGCGCAGGCGCGCCGCGCAGGCAACGTAGTCGGCCAGGCTGGCAATCTGGCCCGGATACAGCTGCGCCAGCAAGCTGTCTTCGCTGATGCGCACGGACTGTGGCGCGCTGGCCAGCCGGGCTGTCAGGGTGGATTTTCCGGAGGCAATCTTGCCGCAGACGAGGTGCAGGGTAGGGGACGCGCTGGTGCTGGAAGTAGAGGTCATGTTCGCTCGCTAGAAAAGAAATAAAACCTGCGAGACGTCTTGACGGGTGCTGCACATCAAAGCCGCCTCTCAGGCGGCTTTGGCAACGACTATCCTGCTAAGCCACCAGCGTTGAAATGGCGGCAATAATGGCGGGCAGGGAAGTGGTGGTCGCGTGCATGGGGTAACGATGCCATGCGGACATGGCCTTGTCAATGCCAGCGTGCTTACTCGAAGGACTGCCGGTATTGCGCATACGGCTCCATGCCCATGCTGGCGCGGCGCTGCTCCAGGTGCTGCGGATCGGCGATGGGGAAGGCGACGCTCCTGCCATCGCTGCCCGTCTGAAACTGGCTGCCGTACAGCTGCGGCAGCTTGTCATTGGTCAAGTCACGGTCGATCGCCAGGGCCAGCCTGGACGGCGTGATTTCACCTTGCGCGGCGGCCGCGCACATCAGCGCCAGGCTGCTTTTGAGGAAGGCGTCCGAGCCATGCTGGGCGATCAGCCACGCGCTGGCCGCCGCCTTGTAGCCGACCATCATCTGCGTGGGCCAGCCTTTGCTGGCGATGATGTGGCGCAATCGCGCTCCGTTCCTCGCGTCCACCTCGCGCATGCGCTGGCGCGCCGGCAGGTCGGGCCCGCTTGCCGGCCAGTCCGCGCGGGCTGCCAGGTCGTCTTTCTCCATGGCCAGCAACTCCTGCGCCAGCGCCGCTTCCGGCACCGCCGTGCGATACAGCAGGAAGTCCGGCGCGCCGGCCGTTGACGCAGCATGAATCATCTTCGGCTCCGCCTCCCATTGCGGTGCCCGCACGAGCAGCGCCAGCCGGGTGCGTTCCGGCACGTCGATGCGGTAGCGGCCGTTCTCGACCTGGCCGACGCTGTACGTCTTGCCAGGGCTGAGTTCGGCAATGATGATGATGATGATGATGATGATGATGATGATGGCGGGCGGCAGCGCCGCGCCGTTGCTGTGGATGGTGCCGCTAAGCTCAACGGCATCCGCATGGGCGCTGATGCAGAGCAGGTGAATGAAGAGCAGGCGTGACAGGCGTTGCATGGCAGTACCCTCAGGATTGCTCTGGCGACAGGTCGATGCGGGTCCACGTCTGCTGGAACGCCGCCGCATCGAGCGGCTGCGCATGCGGGTCGTCTTGCCGGAACAGGCCGCCAATCAGCATGTCCTGGATGGCGCGCGTGAAACCGCCGTAGCCAGAGGGGTGGCCCCACTGGCACCGCGTGTGGGCGAAGAGGACGGCCTGCTGCTGCGTGGCCAGCTGCGCCAGCGCCAGCCGCAAGGTGGCGGCGGCATCGTCGCCCATGTCCGTGGCATTGGCGCAGACCAGGCGCTGGCTGAACTGCAGGGTCTTGCCCGGCAGGCCCAGCAGCGATTCATTGGCCAGGGCCAGGAACAGGTCGGGCGCCTGACTCTCCTTTTCACAGACGGTCCAGGCGGGCGCCCATGCTTCCAGGCTCATGAAGCGCGTGTCGCTGGTCGCTGGCGTGTGCGCCCACTTGGCATGCGATTTATCATTCCAGCCCAGGCGTCCGAACGGGATCGACTTGCCCTTGGGATTGTATTGATGGCTGCGCACGGCAGCCTTGCCGCCGCGTGCCTGCGCCACGACGGGCGTGATGGCAGCCGCGAACGGCATCCATTGTGCCGCGTTCCACAGTCCCGGCGCATCGGGCGCGGCCAGCAGCAGGTAGACAGCATAATCACGGGCAAAGTACGTCACGCGGCAATCCTTTCAGGCAGGGACAGTGGAAAAATCTTGCTGCTACGCGGCGGCATCGGCTGGTGCCAGCGCGGCCCGCTGGCTGGGGCGCAGCAGGTAGACGCCGTACAGGCACAGGGGCAGCACGGCCAGCAGGGCCGCATATGGCAGGATCGAGATGCCGTCCTCGGCCGTATCGGACAAGGTCGCCGTCACCAGCGCGAAATCCCAGACGCCATGCACGAGGACCATGGGCCAGACCGAGCGGGTGCGCAGGCGGATGGCCGCATAGCCGACGCCCTGCAAGGCGGCGGCGACGGCCTGCCACAAGGCGCCGCTGAAGTCGCCCGTGGCCAGGCCATTGGTGGTGTGCACCACGCCGAACAGCGCCGAAGACATCAGCACGGCCGGCCAGACTGCATGGCGCTCCAGCATGCCTTGCAGCAAGATACCACGGAACATCAGCTCTTCCGACACGGCCACCAGGGCCGCATTGCACGCCACCATCAGCAGCACGCGCGGCATGGGCCAGCCGCCGGCCCAGGCCAGCAACAGCATCAGCAGCGCATACAGCAAGGGCGGCCAGACCAGCCAGAAGGTTTTCAAGGGCTGCGGTGGGTACAGGCCCACGGCGCGGCGCCGGTCGGACGCCAGCACCAGCAGCAGCGAGAACAGCGCGGCCAATGCCCATGACAGACCGATGCCGTTGCTGACGGCCGCCTCCACGGTCAGGTGGCCGGCGGAGGCGAACCAGCGCACGCCCAAAGTCAATCCCAGCCAGACGGCCAGTGCGGCGATAGCGACGGGCAAGGTGATATGGATTCTTGGCATGGAGTAGCTGGCTTTATGCGTGTGGCATGTGGCTGCTGACGCGGTTGCGCCCGCTGTTTTTCGACTGGTACAGCAGCGCGTCGGCCTGGCGTATCAGATCGCTGCTGGTGGCTTGCCGGTCTTGGCTCGGCCGTAGCGTGGCGGCGCCCAGACTGATGGTCACGACGCCGTTGGCGCTGGCAGCGTGCGCAATCTGCAAGGCTTCCACCGCCATGCGGATGGCTTCGGCAACTTGCAGGGCGCCGGCGGCATCGGTTTGCGGCATGATCACGGCGAGCTCTTCGCCGCCGTAGCGGGCCGCCAGGTCTTCTTCTCGTCCCACGCTGCGCGCCACGGCGCCGGCCACGGCTTGCAGGCAGGCGTCGCCCGCCACATGGCCATACTGGTCATTGAATTTCTTGAAGAAATCCACGTCCATCATGATCAGCGAGACGTCATGCCCGCCGCGCTGCGCACGGTGCAATTCATCTGCCAGTTTTTCATCGAAGCAGCGGCGGTTGGCCAGGCCCGTCAAGCCGTCCTGCGAGGCGCGCGCCGCCAGGTCGGCATTCGCGTGCTGCAGCTCGGCCGTAGCCAGGCGCAGGCTGGCCTCGATGCGGTCACGCAGCGCGAACTGCAGCATCAGCTTGCGGAACAGGTACAGCAATGCCGCCCCCGCCACCAGCGAGGCCAGCACGATCTGGATGCTCAGACGCTGCCATTCGGCGAAAATGTCCTCCTTCGACAAGCCCGCCGCCACGATGACGGGAAAGCGCTCCAGGTGGCGGTAGCTGTACAGCCGTTCGATTTCGTCCACCTTGGCCGTCATCATGGCCGTGCCGACCGGCCCTTTCTCGCGGTAGGCGCGCAAGAGGGCGCCGGAGGAAATATCCATGCCGATGATCTCGGGCTGGAACGGGCGCCGGTAAATCAGCGTGCCGTCATCGAGGGCAAAGAATGCCGTGCCCGTATTGCCAAGGTTCAGGCTGTCGTAGATGCGCTCAAAGGAAGCCAGCCCCAGCGTGACCAGCACCACGCCGGCAAAAGAACCGTCCGCCGACTCGACCCGGCGCGACACGGGCAAGACCCATTTACCCGTCGATTTGCTGAGCACCGGCGCGCTGATGCGGCTGCCCAGCTGCTTGTGTGTCTTATGATAGATAAAGTAGTCGCGGTCGGCATTGTTGCCTTCCTGTCCCGTGCCAGCCGAGGTGGCAAGCCAGTCGCCGTGGCTGTCAAAAATGAAGATGCCGGCAATTTCCACGATATTGCGCGACAGCTGCACCAGATGGGACTCCAGGCGCTCGCCCGTATGGTCGTTATTGCCTTCGTTGCGCACGTGTTCGGCGATATCTTCCAGCATCACGTCGGCCACTTCCAGTTCCATGTAGGCTTGCGAGGCCAGGGCGCGGGCCATGTTTTCCGTTGTCGCGCCCGCTTCGCGCAGGCGCACCGTGTGCGAGGACCAGACGATCCAGACGGTCATGCCAAGCAGCAGCGCGCACATGGAGAAAAAGGCGATGCTGGCCCAGATGAGCGCAGGCCGCTTGTGGCTGTGCAAGTCGTCGGGCTGGGGCGGGCCAGCGTCTGCTGCGGTCTTTACTGCGTGCATGGGCGAATCATGAAGTTGGGTCAAAGATAGGGTAAAAATGTTGCCATACTACATTAAAAGCACGGTTACAAAGTTGCCACATTCGTATAGTTGCATGGAATAATAAGGATTGTCCGTTTCAACCAGGATTCGCATTCATGACTTACGCCAAAACCATTACCACCGACCGCCTGATCCTGCGCAAGCCGCAGCCATCCGATGAGGCGGCCCTGTTCGCCATGCATAGCGATCCCGAGGTGATGCGCTATTTCAGTGAACCGCCATGGGAAGATGCGGGCCGCGCCACAAAACAGATCGCCGAGGATATCGCCGCCTTCGAGCAAGAGGAATTCTTCCGTTTCGCCATCGAGCTGAAGGAAACCGGGGAATACCTGGGCAGCTGCAGCCTGTTTTCCGAGCATCGCCTGAACCGCCGCGCCGAGATCGGCTATGCGCTGGGCCGCCCGTACTGGGGCAAGGGCTATATGCACGAAGCCCTGTCGGCGCTGCTGGAATACGCCTTCATGGAACGCGACCTGAACCGCCTGGAAGCGGACATCGACCCGCTCAACGCCGGCTCGGCCAGCGCCCTGGAGCGCCAGGGTTTCAACCGCGAAGGTTTCCTGCCCGAACGCTGGATCGTCGGCGGCCACGTCAGCGACTCGGCCTTGTACGGTTTGCTGCGGCGCACGTGGGAAACGCGGCGCAAGGGCGTGGCGTGAGCCAGCAGGCGGTCGACGCGTTCCAAGAATGGCTGGGCCACGCTCTGCCCGCTTACTACGTGGCCTTCCTCAAGGACTGGGACGAAGACATGCGCGGCGAGCAGGTATTTCTGTACGGCGCAGAGAGCTTAATGGAGCGCAACGAAACCTATGAGACGCGGCAATTCTGTCCCGGCTTCATCACCATCGGCGACGATGGCGGCGGGCGCGCCGTGATGCTGGCGCTGGACGAGGATGAGCGCGCCGTGTACCTGGTTGGCCACGGTTCCATGCAGCGCGACGATTTCGAGCTGGCCGCCGAGGATTTCCACGCCTGGCTGGTCGCCGATTGCCCGGTTGACTGAAAGGAGACAGCGATGATCGTTGACAAGTTGCCCAGTTGCCAGCACCCGCTGGTGACGCTGCGCCACCTCGTGCGCGGCGATGCGCCTGCCTGGTATGCCTACCTGGCCGAGCCCGCTGTCGTCGAGCACACGAGCTGGAACTTGCGCTCCATCGATGACCTGCAGGCCAATTTCGATGCCTACGAGGCCGACGACCCGGCGTCGCCGATCCGCCTGGCCGTGGTGTTGCGCGAGGGCGGCCAGCTGGTGGGCACCGTCGGCTTCAATGCCGTGTCCCCGCAAAACCGCACGGCGGAAATCGCCTACGACCTGGCGCCGGCCATCTGGAACCGGGGCGTCGCCAGTTCCCTCGTCGACTCCGTGACGGACTGGGGCATGCAACATCTTGGCTTGCTGCGCATCCAGGCCACCGTGCTGGACAGCAATCTGCGTTCGATCCGCGTGCTGGAACGCTGCGCTTTCGCGCGCGAAGGCTATCTGCGCAGCTACCGCCTGGTGCGCGGCAAGCCCGGCAACTTCTGGCTGTATGCGCGCATCGCCAGCCTGGCATGACACGCCGCCTGAGCATCCTGCTGGTGGAAGACCATACAGGCATCGCGCACCAGGTGCTTGATTTTCTTGATGGCTTGCAATGGCAGACGGACCATGCGGCCACGGGCGCGCTGGGCGTGCAGCTGGCAACGCAGAACAGCTATGACGTGGTGCTGCTGGACCTGAACCTGCCCGACATGGATGGCTTGCAAGTGTGCCGCGCCATCAAGGCCGGCGCGCCCAGCAATGTGCCCGTCCTGGTGCTGACGGCGCGCGACGCGTACGAAGACAAGGCGCGCGGCTTTCGCGATGGCGCCGACGATTATCTGACCAAGCCGTTCGACCTGCGCGAAGTGGCCCTGCGCTGCGAGGCGCTGGCGCGGCGGCGGCAGCTGCACGTGCGGCAGGAAATGCGCGTGGGCGCGGTCACCTTGCTGACGCGCGAAGGACGCGCCCTGTACCGTGACGTGGCGCTGCCCCTCACGCAGACGGGTTTCAACATCTTGCTGCTGCTGTGCCGCGAACATCCGCACGCCGTCTCGCGCTCGGCCTTGCTGCAACACTTGTGGGGCAGCCAGCCGCCGGACAGCGACGCCCTCAAATCGCACATCTACGCACTGCGCAGGCAGCTGGACCTGGCCGGCGGCGCAGGCGTGCTGGTGACGATACCGCAGCTGGGCTACCGCCTGGCCTTCGATGCCGAAGGTGGCGACGGTGGCTAAAACGATCCGCCGCAGCCTGTTTGCCGCGCTGGCCGGCTTTGCTGTTTTGCTGTGCCTGTGCTACACGGGCCTGGCGCTGGTGATCGCCTATGTGACGGAAGACATGCTGGTGCAGCGCCTGCTCGAGCGCGAAGCGGTGGCCGTCAGCGCGCGCTGGCAGCAAGACGGCAAGCTGACGCCATCCGGTAACGATCTCATCAAGACTTACGCCAGCTACGCCGACCTGCCGCAGGTGGTGCGTGAACAATTGCCGCCAGCAGCGCCGCGCGCTGAAGTATTTACCGGCACGGGCCAGCACTATCACGCGCTGGCACTCGAGCTCGTGACCGGTGGCAAGCCGGTGCGCGCCTATCTGCTGGCCGACGTGGCGCCCGTGCTGGTGGTGCAGCGGCTGGCGCAGGAGGTGGGCGGTGTCGTGGCCGGTGTCGCGCTGGCGCTGGTGGCCCTGGCCCTGCTGCTCGCGTACTGGCTGGCACGGCGCCAGGTGGGGCCGTTGCAGCGGCTGGCAGAGGAAGCCAGGCTGCTGGCGCCTGGCGCCACGGTGCGCTTCAGCGAGCGGGAGCGTCCTGACGAGATCGGTTTCCTGGCGCGCCGCCTGGAAACCACGTTCATGGAACTGCAGGCAGCCCTGCAGCGCGAACACGCGTTCGCCCGCGACATCAGCCATGAATTGCGCACGCCGCTGACCTTGCTGCACAACACCCTGGCACTGGCCCAAGCGCAGGCCCTGGATAGCCAGGCGCAGGCGCAGCTGCGGCAAGCTACGGACGAGATGCGCGCCACCATCGACGTGCTGTTCGCGCTGGCGCGTGCGGAGCAGTTGCCGGGCGAGCCGCTGGAGCTGCGCGGCTGCATCGAACAATCTCTGCTGCGCCTGCTCGACGAGCACCGCTGGGATGCCAGCGGGCTGGCCCTGGACTTGCCCGGGCGGCTGGACGCTGTCGGCAATCCGCAGCTGGCCATGTTACTCGTCAATAACTGCCTGGCGAATGCGCTGTTCCACGGCGGTCCGGATTGCCAGCTGACGATTGCGTATGCGCAAGGCTGCCTGAGCATCGTCAATACCGTGGCGGCGGGCCAGCCGCGGCGCATCCAGGGTTTTGCGCATGGACAAAGCCTGCTGGCCCGCGTGGCGCAGGCCATGCAGTGGAGCATCGCCTTCCATCCTGGCGTCACGCACTACCGGGTCGATATCCTGCCGCGCCTGCCCGCATAAAGCGGCTGGATTTCACCGCGATTTCACCGGCGCCTGCGTAAGCTGTGTTCTCCATTGACCCAAGGAGAGCACCGCATGAAATTTCTGATCAGCCTGCTGGTACTGGCCGCTGGCAGTTTCCCCGCGCTGGCCCAGGTGAGCAGCCTCGTCCATAAAGATGAAAAGCGCCGCTACATCGTCTACACGCCGCCGTCTTACCAATCCCGGCCACAGCAAGCGTTTCCCGTCGTCTTCAATTTCCATGGCGGCGGCATGAGCATGGCCGAGCAGATGCTGTACACGCAGATGAACAGGGCGGCCGACCGTCACCAGTTCATCGTCGTCTATCCGCAAGGCATCAAGCAGGACTGGAACGTGGGGTTCGGCATGGATTACCTGGCGGGCACGGACGACGTCGGTTTCACGCAAGCCATGCTGAGTAAGCTCAGGCAGGACTACCGCGTCGATGACAAGCGCATCTATGCCACCGGCCTGTCGCGCGGCGGCTTCTTTGCCTTGCGCCTGGCGGCTGAATTGCCCAGGCAGTTCGCGGCCGTCGCCTCCGTGGGCGCGCCGATGCCCGTGCCCGTCATCGATCACCATGCCGTGCCTTCGCCGGTGGGCATGCTGCTGATACACGGCACGGCCGACAAGGTGGTCTTGTATGGAGGCAAGAACGGCGGCAAGAGCGGCGGCTATCTGTCCGCCGAGGAAACGTTTGCCTATTGGCGCAAGCACAATGGCATCGACGGCGCTGTACCGCCAGCGCGCCTGCTTTCTGGCGTGCCCGGCGACGATACGCAGGTGACGCAGGTGGAACAAAGCAATGGTGCGCAACAAGTGGCATTGATCACTGTCAAGGAAGGCGGCCATACGTGGCCCGGTGCCGATGCGTTCAATATGGGCCTGCCGATCGGCAAGACGACGCGCGCCATCGATGCGAATGACATCATCTGGGAATTTTTCAGCAGGCAGCGGCGCTAGCACTTTGGCGACGCGGGTGGCTGTGGCACACTCCTGTTATCTTGAATCTTGCACAAGGAATTGATGAACAGCCACCCCGTTCCCGTCTTTTGCCGCTCGCTGGCCCAGCTCTCCGCCATGCTCGACAAGCTTGATGGCCAGCCGCAGCTGCTGGCGGCGCGCTTGCACCCGGACATGCTGCCGTTCGCCCAGCAGGTGCGCGCAGCCGTGAGTTTTTCCCTGCGCGGCTGCTGCCCGCTGGCGGGGCTGGCCGTGGCCGATTTCAGCGCCGCCGCCAGCTTGCAGGAGCAGATCGCGCTGACCATGCGCTACTTGCAGGAGATTCCCGCCGCGCGCTTCGATGGCGCGCCGGAGCGCATCTGCCGCGACCGCGCCGGCTTTGCCGACATCGCCCTGCCAGCCGACGCGTATTTGAATCTGTATATCCTGCCGAATTTTTACTTTCACTTCAGCATGGCGTATGCGATTGCGCGCAGCCATGGCGCACCCATCGGCAAGGGCGATTTCGATGGCTATCACGCGTATGCGCCGGGGTTTTCCTTCGAGCGGCCGGCGGCGGCTTGAGTCGCCTGAAGGGCTAGAGGCCCGCTTCTTTCCACGAAGCCAGTCCCAGCCGCTTCAACAGCCGGCCCGACAGCCCGCAGCTCCAGCAGCTCATCTGGATTTGCCGCTGGCGCGCCGGGTGCGCCTGCCAGGCGCGCTGCGCGTAATCGAGCAGGGCGTCGCTGAGGGGCGAGGAATCGGCCGTCGCAGGCAAGCGCGTCATCAGCGCGCAGATGCCGTGCACGGTGTCACCCAGGCGCAGCAAGCCCGCCAGCAGCGCGCGCAAGACGGCGCCGTCGATGGAACTGCTGGCCTGGGTAAAACGTTGCTGCCAGCCTGCCCCGCGCCGCTGCCACAGGACCAGCAGGGCGGGCACCTCGCCAGGCTGCAGTTGCCCGATCAGCTCGTCCGCTTCGTGAAACAGGTCGAGGCGCGCGTAGTCCTCTTCGTCGCCGCACAGCAGTTCATCCAGCTCGCGCAAGACGCTCATGCCACCACGTTCACGGGCACACCGCGCTCAAACGCTTCCACATTGCCGATCAGGATGTCGGCCAGCTTCTGCATGGCTTCGCCACTGGCCCAGGCCGTGTGCGGCGTGAGGATGAAATTGGGCAGGCGCAAATTTAACAGCGGGTTGTCGGGCAGGGGCGGCTCCTTGGAGAGCACGTCGAAGCCGGCGCCGCCGATCACGCCGCGTGTCAGGGCATCGGCCAGCGCCGCTTCATCGACCAGGCCGCCGCGTGCCGTATTGATCAGCAGGGCGGTCGGCTGCATGCGCGCCAGTTCTTGCGCGCCGATGATGTTGCGCGTGGCCTCCGTCAGCGGCAGGTGCAGGCTCAGCACGTCGGAGGTGGCCAGCAAGTCGTCAAGACTCACTTGCGTCACGCCGTCTTCGTGGATGGGGGAACGGTTGTGGACCTGCACCTGCATGCCGAAGGCGCGGCCCAGCTGCGCCACGGACTTGCCCAGCGCGCCGTAGCCGAGCAATCCCAGGCGGCTGCCCGCCAGGTCGCGGATCGGGTGGCCGAACAGGCAGAAGCGGTCGGACGCCTGCCACAGGCCCGCTTCCACGTCCGCGCGGTAGGCGATCAGCTGGCGCCGCAGGGCCAGCATCAGGGCCAGGGTATGCTCGGGCACGGTGGCGCGCGCGTAGTCGCGGATATTCGCCACGACAATGCCCCGTTCGCGGCAGGCGGCCAGGTCGACAATATCCGTGCCGGTGGCGGCCACGGCGATCATTTGCAGGTCCGGCAGTTGCGCCAGCTCGGCCGCGCGCAGCGGCACCTTGTTGGTGATGGCGATGCTGGCGCCTTGCAGGCGGGCCACCGTCTGCTCGCTGCCCCTGGTGTGCGCATGCTCTTCCCAGCTGTGGGAAAAGGCGGGCCGGCGCACGCTGGCGATCAGGCTGTCGCGGTCGAGAAAGACGATGCGGTGCGGGTGCGGCGATATGCTTGCTGCTACGGTCATGGCTGTGCCTCGGTCAGGTTGGCGCGCGCGCCGGGCAGGCTGCTCTTGCCCTTCAGTTGCGTGGCCGGGTGGTTGGTAAACATGTCGGCGACCCATTCGACAAACACGCGTACCTTGGCGGACAGGTGGCGGTTGGGCGGATAGATCACGTGGATGGGCAAGGGGTCGGATTCCCATTCACTGAGCAATTCCACCATTTTGCCCTGTTCTATCAGGGGCGCAAGCATGAAGTGCGTCATTTGCACGATGCCCAGGCCCGCCAGGCCGGCGGCCGTGTAGGCGTTCGAGTCGTTCAGGGCGATATGGCTGGGCATGGCGATCTGGATGCGTTCGCCGGCGCGCGTGAAATCCCATTCGAAGGTCTTGCCCGTCTTGGCGGAGAAAAAATTCACGCCGCGGTGGCGCGGCAAGTCGTTCGGATGCTGCGGCGTGCCGTGGTAGGCCAGGTAGCCGGGCGAGGCGCAGGTCATGAAGTGCAGCACGCCGACGCGGCGCGCGATCAGGTTCAAATCGCCCAGTTCGCCGCCGCGCACGGCGCAGTCGACGCCTTCCTCGATCAGGTCGACGGGGCGGTCGCTGCAACCGAGTTCCAGCGAGATATCCGGGTAGCGGGCAAAAAAGTCGGGCAGGGCAGGGATGATCAGCTCGCTGGCCAGCGCCGTGGGCGCGTCCACGCGCAGGCGCCCGCTGGGGCTCAGCCGCGTGCGCGACAGCGATTCTTCCGCTTCGCGCACGTCCGACAGGATGCGCACGCAGCGTTCGTAATAGGCGGCGCCATCCGAGGTGATGCTGACGTGGCGCGTGGTGCGGTTCAGCAACTTAACCGACAGGCTCGCTTCGAGCGACTGGATCAGGGTCGAGACGGTGGCTTTCGGCAGCTGCATGTTTTCCGCCGCGCGCGTAAAGCCGCCCGCGTCGACGACTTGAATGAAAACTTCCATGGCTTGCAGCTTGTTCACTTGAATTCCTATCACTTTATGCGCGATTATTCAAAATCCTGAACAATCAATTCGGCATTGCACTCTTTATCAGATTGTAGAACAAGTCTATAGTTGTTGTACTGCAGCATAAATGTGATGCCGCAGGAAGCACAACAGGAGAAAGATCATGGCTCATCGGAATGGAAACTTTGCAGTATTCGCCCTCGTGGCGAGTGTGCTGGCTCTGGCCGCGATGGTATCGACGGATGCATATTCACTGGCGGCGCAAAGCGAAGCCAGCGGTTATAGCGCCCTGACTCATGAAGTAGGCGGTACCCTGTTGTGCCTGAACGACACGGTCATCGATGCTGCGGTGCAGCCGGTGGTGGCGCAATGAGCATTGCCGGCACCGCTGCCGAGCTTGCCCCAGGGCAGGCGCTGAAGATACGCGACATTCAAGTGCAGGGCGCACAAGATGCGCTCGCTGCGCGTCTCTACACGGCCGGCGTGCCAGGCGCCAAGCAGGCCAGCCTGATCGTTTTCTTCCATGGCGGCGGCTTTGTCGATGGCGACCTGGAAGATGCTGACGACTTCCTGCGCTGCCTGGTGCTGAGCAACCCCGACCACGTGGTGCTGGCTTCGAACTATACCCTGGCCAAGGTGCGGCCATTCCCCGCCGCCGTGGAAGACGCGCATGCCGTCTTGCTGTGGGCGAAAAAGAACAAGTCCAAGCTGGGCTGGACGGGCAAGCAGATGCTGGTGTCGGGCATCGAGGCGGGCGCCAACCTGGCTGCCGTGTGCGCCATGATGTCGCGCGACCGGGGCGGCCCGCCCCTCGCGGGCCAGGTGCTGATCATGCCCATGCTCGATCCCGGCCTGTCGACGTGCTCGATGCGTTCCTTGCCGACCTGCCCGGACCTGGCGGAAGTGGCCGATCAATGCGCCGCCGCCTACCGTGGCTATCTGCCGAATGCCGCTGACCGTACCCATCCGTATGCGTCGCCATTGCAGTCGAGCCGTCTGAAGAACCTGCCGCCGGCGCTTATCCTGTCGAGCGAAGATGATCCATTACGCGATGAAGCTGAACAATACGGCAGCAAATTAATTGCCTGCGGCATCAAGACCACCGTGCGGCGCATGGCCGCCGCGCCCCTGCAAGATGCTACCGCCCGCAATGAGTGTGCCTGCAAGGTGCAGGTATTGAGCGAAATCAGCAGTTTCGTTGCCGGACTGGGCCAGGAACCCGAGTCATGAAGCCGCTTTCTGCGGCGCCATAAAAAATTTACACTAATCAGTTTACTTTTTGAGTTTCGGTTGCTACACTGCATAGTGTAGTTCCCATCTTGTCTGCGTTGTGCGTTCGCACAGCCAGCTTCGTCGTCCCCGTCTGCTTTTAACCGGCTGGCGGCCTGTTTACCTTTGATCGAGCGCCGTCGGGCGCCATGGCACCACCATTCACTCTTTTTAGCTGGGTTGCTTCCTGCCGCCCATACCATTAGAAATTTTCATAAAACAGGGAAATAAAATGAAAAACGTTCAACAATTTTCCACTCTACTGAAGCCCCTGGCCGCCTCGCTCGCGCTGGCAGGACTGGTGGCGGTGAGCCTGGCCGGCTGCGATTCGGCCAACAGCAAGGTGCCCGACGCGCCAGCGGCCGGCGGCCCGCCCATCTCGGCCGCCGCCGTGGTGGAAAAACAGATCACGGAAACACAGGAATTCTCGGGCCGCCTGGAAGCGATCGAGCGCGTGGAAATCCGCTCGAGAGTCGGCGGCTTCATCACCGCCGTCAACTTCAAGCCGGGCAGCGAAGTGAAAAAGGGCAATGTGCTGTTCGTCATCGATCCGCGCCCGTTCCAGGCGGAAGTCTCGCGCGCCGAAGGCACGGCCGCTTCGGCCCGCGCCAAGGCGGAACTGGCCAAGCTGGAACTGTCGCGCGCTGAAAAGCTGCTGGCCGAAAAAGCCATCGCCCAGCGCGAATTCGATGAAAAAGCCTCGGGCCTGAAAGAGTTGGACGCCAACGCCCGCTCGGCCCAAGCCGCGTATGAAGCGGCCAAGCTGAACCTGTCCTACACGCAGGTGCAGGCGCCGATCAGCGGCCGTGTCAGCAAGGCGGAAATCACCGTCGGCAACCTGATCGACGCTTCCGCCATCCTCACTTCCGTGGTGTCGACGGACCGCATCTACGCCAGCTTCGACGGCGATGAAGATACCTATCTGCGCGTGGCCGGCACGGCGCAAAAGGGCACGCCCGTCACCGTCAAGGTAGGCCTGGCCAACGAAACGGGCTTCCCGCATGAGGGCAAGCTGGAATTCGTCGACAACCAGCTCGACCCGGCAACCGGCAGTGTGCGCATGCGCGCCACCTTCGCCAACGCCGAGCGCCAGCTGGTGCCAGGCCTGTTCGCCCGCATCCAGCTCGATGGCGGCAATGGCCCGCAGGCGCAAAGCACGGCGCTCCTGATCAGCGACCGCGCCGTCGGCACGGACCAAAGCCGCAAATACGTCTACGTGGTGGGCGCCGACAACAAGGCCGAGTACCGCGCCGTCAAGCTGGGCCCGAACTCGGACGGCTTGCGCGTGGTGCGCGAAGGTCTGAAGGCAGGCGAAAAAGTGGTTGTCAACGGCTTGCAGCGCGTGCGCCCCGGCGCCCCGGTGACGCCGCAAATGGTGGCCATGGATTTCGATCCGAGCGCGCCGGCCGCCCCCGCAAAACCTGAAGCAAAAGACGCCAAGATCGCCGCGAAAGCTGCATCGACTTCCAAGGAATAAACATGAATTTTTCCCGCTTTTTCATCGACAAGCCGATTTTTGCGGCGGTACTGTCGATTGTCATATTCGTGGCTGGGCTACTGTCGATTTTCGGCTTGCCCATCTCCGAATATCCCGACGTCGTGCCGCCATCCGTGGTGGTGCGCGCGCAGTATCCGGGCGCTAACCCGAAAGTGATCGCCGAAACCGTGGCCGCGCCGCTCGAAGAGCAGATCAACGGTGTCGAGAACATGCTCTACATGTCCTCGCAAAACACCTCCGATGGCGCCATGATGCTGACCGTGACCTTCAAGATCGGCACCAACGTCGAGCAGGCCGAGACGCAGGTGCAGAACCGCGTGCAGCGCGCCTTGCCGCGCCTGCCCGAGGAAGTGCGCCAGATCGGCGTGACGACCGTCAAGTCGTCGCCCAACCTGACCATGGTGGTGCATCTGGTGTCGCCGAACAAGCGCTATGACGACATGTACTTGCGTAACTACGCCGTGCTCAACGTCAAGGACCAGCTGGCGCGCTTGTCCGGCATGGGTGATATCCAGATCTTTGGCGCGGGTGACTACGCCATGCGCATCTGGCTCGACCCGCAGAAAGTGGCGGCGCGCGGCATGACGGCCAATGACGTCGTCGACGCCATCCGCGAGCAGAACGTGCAGGTGGCCGCAGGTGTCATCGGCGCCTCGCCGGCAAAAAACTCGGACTTCCAGCTGACCGTCAATACCCAGGGCCGTCTGCAGACGCCCGAGGAATTTGGCGCCATCATCGTGCGCACCAATGCCGACGGCGCCGTGACGCACCTGAAGGACGTAGCGCGCGTGGAAATGGGCGCCAACAGCTATTCGCTGCGTTCGCTGCTGAACAATAATCCGGCCGTCGGCATGGGTATTTTCGAGGCACCGAATGCCAACGCGCTGCAACTGTCTTCCGACGTGCGCGCCAAGATGGACGAACTGAAAAAAGACTTCCCGCAAGGCGTGGAATACCGCATCGAGTACGACCCGACGCAGTTCGTGCGCTCGTCGATCGAAGCCGTGATCCATACGCTGCTCGAAGCCATCGCCCTGGTGGTGCTGGTGGTGATCATCTTCCTGCAAACCTGGCGCGCATCGATCATTCCGCTGCTGGCAGTGCCCGTCTCCATCGTCGGCACCTTTGCCGTGATGCTGGGCTTTGGCTTCTCGATCAACACCCTGTCGCTGTTCGGTCTGGTGCTGGCCATCGGTATCGTGGTCGATGATGCCATCGTGGTGGTGGAAAACGTCGAGCGCAATATCGAAGAGGGCTTGTCGCCGCGCGACGCCACCATCCAGGCCATGAAAGAGGTCAGCGGTCCTATCGTCGCCATCGCCCTGGTGCTGTGCGCCGTGTTCGTGCCGATCGCCTTCGTGCCAGGCCTGTCCGGCGAGTTCTATCGCCAGTTCGCGCTGACGATCGCCATTTCGACCGTGATTTCCGCATTCAGCTCGCTGACCCTGGCGCCGGCCCTGTCGGCCGCTCTCCTGAGGCCGCACGATGCGCCGAAAGACGCGCTGACGCGCGGCATGGACAAGGTCTTCGGCCGCTTCTTCGCCTGGTTCAACCGCTTCTTCGGCCGTGCTTCGCACCGCTATGAAGCGGGTGTCAAAGGTGTGCTGGGCCGCAAGAGCGCCTCGCTGGGCGTGTATGCGCTGCTGGTCGTCGCCGCCATCTTCACCTTCAAGTCCGTGCCGGCCGGCTTCGTGCCAGCGCAGGACAAGCAGTACCTGGTGGGTTTTGCGCAATTGCCTGATGCCGCTTCGCTGGACCGCACGGAAGATGTCGTGCGCCGCATGTCGGACGTGATCAAGTCGGTGCCTGGCGTCGAGTCGACCATTGCCTTCCCCGGCCTGTCGATCAACGACTTCACCAATGCGCCGAACGCCGGTATCGTCTTCGCCACCTTGAAACCGTTCGATGAGCGCACCAGCAAGGAATTGTCGGGCGGCGCCATCGCGGCCGAGATCAACAAGCGCCTGGGCGGCATCCAGGACGCCTTCATCATGGTCTTCCCGCCACCGCCGGTCAACGGCCTGGGTACCATCGGCGGCTTCAAGATGATGATCGAAGACCGTGGCAACCTCGGTTACGACGCGCTGTACAACGCGACGCAGGCGCTGGCCGCCAAGGCTTACCAGACGCCGGAACTGGCGGGCGTGTTCTCGGGCTACCAGATCAACGTGCCGCAGCTGTTTGCCGACGTCGACCGCGTGAAAGCCAAGCAGATGGGCGTGCAGCTGCAAACGATTTACCAGACCTTGCAGATCAACCTCGGTTCGCTGTATGTGAATGACTTCAACCAGTTTGGCCGCACCTATCAGGTGCGCGTGCAGGCCGATGCGGCATTCCGTTCGCATGCGCAGGATATCGCGCAGCTGAAAGTACGCAATGACAAGGGCGAGATGATCCCGCTGTCCTCCTTGATGCGTGTCAAGGACAGCTATGGCCCGGACCGCGTGCAGCGCTACAACGCCTACGCCGCAGCCGACTTCAATGGCGGCGCAGCCCCTGGCGTATCGAGCGGCCAGGCGCAAGTCGCGCTGGAGCGCATCGCCAAGGAAGTGCTGCCGCAGGGGATTTCGTATGAGTGGACGGAGCTGACCTATCAGGACATCTTGTCCGGCAATACGATGATCTATGTCTTCCCGCTGTGCGTGCTGCTGGTGTTCCTGGTGCTGGCCGCCCAGTACGAAAGCTGGACCCTGCCGCTGGCCGTGATCCTGATCGTGCCGATGTCCATCCTTTGCGCCTTGCTGGGTGTGAAGCTGACCGGTGGCGACAACAACGTGTTTACCCAGATCGCGCTGTTCGTGCTGGTGGGGCTGGCGTCGAAGAATGCGATTCTGATCGTGGAATTTGCCCGCGAGCTGGAAGACCATGGCCGCAGCGTCGTGCAAGCCGCGCTGGAAGCGTGCCGTTTGCGTCTGCGTCCGATCCTGATGACGTCGATCGCCTTCATCATGGGCGTGGTGCCCCTGGTGTTCTCGCACGGCGCCGGTTCGGAAATGCGCCATGCGATGGGCGTGGCGGTGTTCGCCGGCATGCTGGGCGTGACCTTCTTCGGTCTGTTCCTGACGCCCGTGTTCTATGTATTGCTGCGCACCCTGGCGCAGCGTTTTGAGAAAAAACCAGCCGCCGCTGCCGCCAAGCCAACAGCTGCGCCAGCGCTGGACCTGGAAGGAGATATATATTGAAAACCAATCTGAGTGCGCGGACCGCCGCGCGGCGCGCGGCTCCGGCCCTGCGCACGGCCTTGACGGCAATGGCAGCGGCCGTGCTGCTGGCCGCCTGCGCGGCGCCCGAGTTCAAGCAGCCGCAGATCGAAACGCCAACCGCGTTCAAGGAAGCGCAAGTGCCCGCCGTGCAGACGGCAGCCGACGGCACGCGCTGGAAGCAGGGCGTGCCAGCCGAACGCCAGGCGCGCGGCGAATGGTGGCTGGCCTTCAATGATCCGGCCCTGACCAGCCTGATTGGCGAAGCCACGCAGGCCAACGCCAACCTGGCCGTCGCCGCCGCCCGCGTCAAGCAGGCGAGGGCGATTGCCGGCATCGCCGAAGCGGACCGCATTCCGCAAGTGGGCGTCAACGTGGGCGGCCAGCGCAACCGCGCCTCCGCCGTGTCGCTGGGCTTGCCGAATGGCGCGCCGGTGGCGGCCACGAATGTCTACCAGGCCAACCTGACGGCCAGCTACGAAGTCGACCTGTTCGGCAGAGTCGCATCGAACGTCAGTGCTTCGCGCAGCGATGCGCTGGCAGTGGAAGCGACCTACCGTTCCGTGCTGCTGTCCCTGCAGGCGGACGTGGCGCAGACCTACTTCCAGCTGCGCGCCACGGATGCGGAACTGGCGACCCTGGAGCAGACGGTGCGCCTGCGCGAGGAAAGCGTGCATGTCAACCAGCGCCGCTACGACCTGGGCGACATCGGTGAATTCGACCTGTCGCGTGCCCGCACGGAGCTGTCGACGACACGCGCCGAAGCCATCGGCCTGCAGCGCCAGCGCGCCACCAGCGAACATGCGCTGGCCGTCCTGCTGGGCAAACCGGCTGCCAGCTTCACGGCGACCGTCAACCCGCTGCAGGACAGCGGCTTCCTGCCCGTGATCCCGGCCGGCATGCCGTCGTCGCTGCTGGAGCGCCGTCCCGACATCGCCTCGGCGCAGCGCACCATGGAAGCGTCGAATGCGCGCATCGGCGTGGCAAAATCGGCCATGTTCCCGGCCTTGACACTGAACGCGTCCGGTAGCGGCGCGTCCGACACCTTCTCGGACATCTTCAAGTGGAGCAGCCGCTCCTGGCTGCTGGGCGCCCTGATGTCGATGCCGATCATCGACGGTGGCCGCAACAAGGCGGCCGTGAGCCGCAGCGAAGCACAGCTGGAAGAGTCGGTGGCGACCTATCGCCAGAGCGTGCTGGTGGCCTTCGCCGAGGTGGAAGACAACCTGGCCGGCCTGCGCATCCTGTCGGGTCAGACGCAGCAGATCGACGAAGCCGTCGTTTCGGCGCGCCGTTCGGCCGACCTAGCGCAAAAGCTGTACGACGCCGGCCGTTCCAGCTACCTTGATTTGCTGGACGCGCAGCGCAACTTGGCGACCATCGAGCGCAATGCCGTGCAATTGCGCGGCAACCGCGCCGTCACCACCGTGGCGCTGATCCGCGCCCTGGGCGGCGGCTGGGGCGAGACGGAGCCGCAAGTGGCGGCCAACTAGTTTCCCGGCACCGCGGGCTGGAACCTTTCCGGCCCGCGACAAGGGAGCCTGCCTGAAACGGCGCCGTGCACAGCATGGCGCCGTTTTTTTATGCCTGCGTCTGCCCGCGCCGCAGGTCGGCCTGGCGCGCGGCGCGGCAGGTAGGCTTGGCGCATGGCGCGGTAGGTCGGCTTAGCGCATGGCGCGTAAGCCGACATCACCCCCCGCACCCAATCAGGACAAAATCAAAAAATAAGTTGAATCCAATCCCCGCCCCACCGCGTAAGTACTCCTGCAATCATGCACACGCAGTCATCCAGGAGATCCATCATGCGCACCTTCCTTCCCGCAGCACTGTTTGTCACATCCATGCTGGCCGCCAGCGCTCCCTTTGCCGCCGACATGACCACCATGGTGGGTGGCCAGAGCATGTACCCGAGCAAGGACATCGTCGATAACGCCGTCAATTCAGCCGACCACACGACCCTGGTCGCTGCCGTCAAGGCGGCCGGCCTGGTCGATACCCTGAAAGGCAAGGGGCCATTTACCGTGTTCGCACCGACGAATGCGGCCTTTGGCAAGCTGCCGGCCGGCACCGTCGACACCCTGGTGAAGCCGGAAAACAAGGCCACCCTGACAAAGATCCTCACTTACCACGTGGTACCGGGAAAATACGACTTCAAGGCGCTGGCCAAGGAAATCAAGATGCACGACGGCAAAGCAACCCTGCCGACGGCCAGCGGCGGCAAGCTGATGTTCGCCATGAACGGCATGCACAACATCGTGGTGATGGATGAAAGCGGCAATAGCGCCAACATCAGCACCTATGACGTGTACCAGTCGAATGGCGTGATCAACGTCATCGACACGGTGCTGATGCCTAAATAAGCGGGCGAAAAAAAGACAGGGAAAACCCTGTCTTTTTGCTTGATGCCGTGCTGCTTACTTGGCTGGTGCAGGCGCAGGAGCTGGTTCCGCAGCTGCCGCCGGTGCTGCTTTTTCCGCAGGAGCTGCCTTCTTCGCCTTGTGATGCTTGGCTTTCTTGTGCGCCGCCGGCTTGATGGCTGCTGCCGGCGCTTCAGCCTTGGCTGCTGGCGCGGCTGCTACGGCAGGCGTCGCTGGCGTGGCGGCAGGAGCTGCTGGCGCCTGGGCGAAAGCGGCGGTGGCAAACAGGCTGGCAACGAGGGTGGCGATAACTTTTTTCATGATGATGTCCTGGTAAGTAGGGTGGCGTATCAAATCGGGTACGTATGTGCTGGATTACTTGGCTGGCGCCGCTTCAGCGGCGGCCGATGCCAGTTTTTCGTCAGCCTTGGCCTTGGTTTTCTTGGCCTTGTGGTGCGCCTTGGTTTTCGTGGTGGCCGCTTCCGCTTTGGCGCTGGCGACTTCCGTTTTCGCGGCGACGACTGCCTTGGCTTCTTTCGCATCGGCCTTGACGACGGCTTGCGCTTCCTTGGCGTCCGCTTTCACGACAGCCTTGGTATGTGCCGCTTCCACTTTGGCGGGAACCGAGGCTGCGGGGGCGGCTGGCGCTGCGGGCGCCTGGGCAAAGGCAGCGCTTGCGAACAGGCCGGCGATCAGGGTAGCAATTACTTTTTTCATGGTGCAGTCCTCAGTGGTGGTTTGTCTGGCATGTCTGTTGGTGCCGGGATGATTCCCGTGTCACTGAGCATAAAACGCGCCCCGGATCGCTGCCGTTGACGGCCATTACAAACGCTTACATCTGCGCGGCATCCGCGTCCAGGATGGCTTTCAGGATGTCTTCCGAACGGCGTTGTCCATAGCCTTTTCCATACGCGCTGGACGCGATGCTCACCACCATGTGGCGGGTCGGTATCACATAGATCTTGTTGCCGCCGTTGCCCGAGGCGAAATGCACGGCGATCTTCTTGCCGCCGATGTCCTGCGTCTTCGCGTACCAGAAATAGCCGTAGCTGTCCGCGTAGCGGTCCGTGGCGCCGATGGCCACGCGCGGCGCCAATGCGGCTTGCAGCCAGGCGGCGTCGATCACCCGCTGGCCGTCCACCACCCCATCATCGAGCACCATCTGCCCGATCTTCGCCGTGTCGCGCGCGCGCAGCGACAAGTTGCCTTGTCCTTTCGGATGGTGTGCCACGTCGCGGCCCCAGCTCCAGCGCGTGATGCCGAGCGGGGCGAACAACACCTTGGCCGCATGCGTTTCCAGGTCGGCGCCGCTGGTGTTTTCCACCACGCGCCCGGCGATGTAGGAACCCAGCGAGTTGTAGCGGTACAGCGTGCCTGGCGCCGTGGCGGCCGGCACGGCGCGCACGAAGGCGGCGGGATCGGGCGCTTCATCGAGTTTGTCTTCATTGCCCGGCGAGTGTTCGTCTTCATCAAAGGCGGCCAGGCCCGAACGCATGGTCAGCAAGTCGTCGATGACAACCTTGCCCGCCGGGCTGCCGGCCACCTCGGGCCAGTAGTCGCCCACCGTTTTGCCGGTGGCCAGCTGGCCGCGCGCCACGGCGGCACCCACCAGCAGCGCGGTGATGCTCTTGCCGGCCGAGCGGATGTCGTGCAGGGTATCGGCCGTCTCGCCGTTGTAATAGCGTTCGGCGACGATGGCGCCATCGCGCAGCACGACGACGGCGCGCAAGTCGCCATGAGTGTCGCGGTCCTGCGCTTGCAGTACCTGGTCGAAGGCGGCATGGGAGGCGTCCTGCGCCAGCGCGGCGCAGGGGAAGAGGAGGGAGGCAATCAGTGGCAGGGACAAGCGGCGCATGGACAGCTTTCGTGGCGATGGGTCGGACGGACAGTGTCGCCCAATTGCGCCGCCGTGTGGCGATCCGCCTGGTTTATTTGCTGAAGTTTGCATGAAGCGGGTGTGCTGGCGCTTCCTGCGTCGGCGTTTTTTCCGCTTGCCGCATGCGCGCGCGGCGCTTGCGCAGCCAGATGACCAGTCCCGTCGCGCTCAGCATGGCCACCACCAGGCCCATGGCGGAAATCAGGATGCGTCCCGGCAGGCCGAGGATGCGCCCCGAATGCAGCGGGAATTGCGCCTGCAGGAAGATGTCGCCCGCGCTGCCCGTGCCCGGCACCACGCCGCCGGCCGGCTTGCCGTCGCGGCCATCGAAATACAGCCACGCATTGCCCAGGCCACCGTCGCCATGGTCGTTGTCCGCCTCGAAGAAGCCCACGCCGTACAGGCCGTAGCTGGATGAGTAAAACACGCCGCCAGCGGGCAGCGTCCAGCCGCGTCTTGTCGCTTCCGTTTTTGCCAGCGCCACCGCCTGTTCGCGCGTCAGCAGCGGCTCGATGGGTTTTTCCGGCGGCTGCGGCGTGCGGCTGTCGAAAGCATTCGGGCTGAGGGTGGAAAATTTCGCCACCAGCGGGCGCATCACCTGGGTTTGCAGATTCATCGAGACAGAGGTGACGGCCAGCACCAGCAGCAGCAACCAGACCCACACGCCGCCCGAGCGGTGCAGGTCGAAGTTCAGTTTGTGGCCGCCTTCGCGCCAGCGGAAGGCCAGCGATTTGCGCCAGCTGCGCCAGTTCGGGAACGACAGGTACAGCGCGATGCCGCAATCGAACAGCCACACGATGCCGACGATGCCCATCAACCACACGCCCAGTTCGATGCCCCAGCCATCGGGAATGTGCATGGTGTAGTGCAGCTTGTACAGGAAGGGCAGCAGGTTTTCGCGCGTCAGCGAGACGACGCCCCACTGGCGCGTGCCCTGGATGGCGCCCGTGACGGGATCGATGGCCACCTGATTGAAGCCCGGCTCAAAAGGCTTGCCCGTCGCGGGGTCGAGCCGGCTCTCGACCGATAGCAGCGCCGTGTGGCCAGGCTCGATCGCCGTGAGCGTGTAGTTGACGCGCAGGCGCGGGTCCTGCGCCTCGAGCTGGCGCGCCAGTTCCAGGCCCGACTTTGCCACCCCCGCTTCCGTGTCGCTGGCGGCGTGGAACAGCTGCGGATTGAGCCAGGCATCAAGTTCGTGATCCCACGAGATCACGGCACCCGTCAGACCGGAAACGAAGAGAAAAAGCGCCACCGCCAGGCCAAACCAGCGGTGCAGAACCACCATTGAAGGACGCAGTCGCATGGCGGCTCCCTAGTATTTCCAGCTCAGGGTGGCGCTGCCATTGCGGCCGGCCGCATACAGCGACTGGGTCCAGTACAGGCTCGTCAGGTGCTTCTTGTCCGTCACGTTGTTCACATTCAGCGACAGGCTGACATTGCGGCTGATGGCGTAGTTGGCCATCAGGCCCAGTTGCGCATACGCGCCCTGGTGCAGGGTGGTCGTGTCGTCGATGCGGTTGTAGATGGCGTCCTGCCAGGTCAGGCTGGCGCCCACTTTCAGCGCCGGTACGGCCGGCACATGGTAGGTGGTGGCAAGGTGGAACTGCTTGCGCGGGATGAAGGTGCGCGCATCCTTGCCGTCGTCGCCCTTGATGTGCAGCTGCGAATAGCCGGCGCTGGCTTGCCAGCCCTTCGCCAGTTCGCCCGAGGCATCAAGCTCGAAACCCTGCGATTCCGAATCGACGCCCTTGTAGAAAGTCTTGAAGTCGGGCGTGGTGCCGGCCGCTTCGGCCACGTTCTTCTGGCGCGTCTTGAACAGCGCGCCGGACAGGTTCAAGCGGCCGTCGAACCAGTCGCTTTTCAGGCCCGCTTCCAGGCTCTTGCCGGTGGCTGCCGCCAGGGTCTGGCCCGTGCTGTCGATGCTGCTTTGCGGGTTGAAGATCTCCGTGTAGCTGCCGTAGGCCGACACATGGCGGCTGATGTCGTACACCAGGCCGATATACGGCGTGGTGTCGCTTTGCGACTTGGCCTGGCTGACGCCATACGCGCTGCCCGTGCTGCCGGCCTTGACGGTGTTTACGCCTGCCAGCAGTTTGGCATTGTCGGCCAGGTTGAAGCGGGCGGCCAGGTAGGCGTTCTTGCGTTCGTCCTGGTAGGCGCTGCCATCGGTCGAGGCGTCAAAGGCCGGTTCAGGGTAGGAGCCGTCGAACGCCGTGCCGTTCGGCAGGGCCGTGCCGATGCCGCGGCCATAATAAGAGATATCGTCGAGCGTGGATTTCGACCAGGCCAGCCCCATGCTCAGGTCATGCTGGCGCCCGGCCAGCGTGAATTTTCCCGTGGCGGCGACATCGAGCAGGCGCTGCTTGTTGGTCGAGCCGTAGCGCGACGGATAGCTGAACAAGCCGTCGCCCGTGGCCTTGTCCGGCGTGCCGTAAACATAGAACAGCTTTGAGTCGGAGCTGGAGCGGTTGTAGGTGGCGGTGGCGGTCACGCGCCAGTCGGCATTGAACTGGTGCGCCAGTTCGGCGAAAGTGCTGTTGTTGAGAATACTCCAGCGCGACCAGTCGGCCGAGGTCGAGGTGGAAATCGGGTAGTTGGTCGGCGTGCCGTCCGTGTAGGCGATGGGCAGGGCGCCCCACATGCCGCCTTTGGCCAGGTTGTTCTGGTAGCTGTGGCCCATGGCCACGGTTGTCGCTGGCGTGAGTTTCGCTTCGACGATGGCGTAGGCGACATCCTTGCGCGGCGAGTAGCGGTCCAGGTAGGAATCGCCTTCTTCATGCGCGACGACAAAGCGCGCGGCCACCTTGCCATCGGCGCTGAGCGGCGTCGATACGTCGGCATCGAGGCGGCGCGTATTCCAGGAGCCGAGGGTGACGCCCGCGGCAGCGGCCAGGCCGGCCGTCGGGCGCTTGCGCACGAAGTTGACGGTGGCCGATGGATTGCCGGTGGAGGAAATCAGGCCGTTCGCGCCGCGCACGATGTCGACGCGCTCGAACAGCGCCGTATCGAGGTCGCCCATCACGTTGCCGAAGACGAAAGGAATACCCACGCCGTCGAACTGGAAATTGGTGATGTCGTAGCCGCGCGCCGTGTAATAGGTGCGGTCCGTTTCCACCGCTTCCACCGTCACGCCTGTCGTTTGCGCCAGCACCTTGCTGGCGTTGTCGAGCTTGAAATCGTCCATCTGCGCGCGCGTGACGACGGAGACGGCTTGCGGCGTGTCGCGCAGCGACAGGTCGAACTTGCTGGCGGAGGCGCTCTTGCGCGTCGTGTACGCGTTCGCGTCGCTGCTGCCCGTGACCGTGATGGTCTGCATTACCGGCGCGTCGTCGGCGGCGCCTTCGGCCGCGGTGCTCTCGGCACCATGCGCCATGCCGGCACCATGCGCCATGCCGGCGCCCAGCGCCAGTGAAATGGCCAGGGCCAGCGGATGCAGCGACAGTGCGGGGCGGGAAGAGGGGACGGTACGACCTGGCATGAAACGGCTCCTGATAGATGAATGCAAATGAGAATAATTCGCAATTCTATTTGAGCGGTGGTCAGGGTGGCAAATTTTTTGTGACTGGAAAGCGTTGTTTTTCGTTTCTTTACATGCTTTTACATGGACTTTGGCAGAGGGGGGCCAGTGCTTTCAGGTGTTGCTGTGGTCGCGCAAAGCAAAAAGACAGCCGAAGCTGTCTTTTTCTGGAAGCGCGGAGGATTACTTCGCCGGCGTTGCTGGAATGGCTTCCGCCGCTTTCGCTTCGTCCGCCGCCAGTTTGGCTTTCTTGGCCTTGTGATGCGCCTTGGCTTTCGTCACTTTGGCATCGGCCTTGGCGCTGGCCACGTCGGCCTTCGCATCGGCTGCAACGGCCGCTTCTTTTGCATCGGCTTTCACGACGGCCTTGGTTTCCTTGGCTTCAGCCTTGGCCACGGCCTTGGTGTGGGCCGCTTCCGCCTTGGCGGGCACCGATGCTGCCGGAGCGGCTGGCGTTTGGGCGAAGGCTGCGGTAGCGAACAGGCCGGCGATCAGGGTAGCGATGACTTTTTTCATGATGTAATCCTTGGTAGTAAAGTGGGCTGGTGACTGCGGGTACGAGGGCGATTATTTGGTGACGGCAGGCGCTGCTTCAGCGGTGGCCGATGCCAGCTTTTCGTCGGCCTTGGCCTTGGTTTTCTTGGCCTTGTGATGGGCCTTGGCCTTGGTGGCGACAGCTTCCGTCTTGGCGCTGGCGACTTCCGTTTTCGCGGCGACGACTGCCTTGGCTTCTTTCGCATCGGCCTTCACGACGGCTTGCGCTTCCTTGGCGTCCGCTTTCGCGACAGCCTTGGTGTGGACCGCTTCCACTTTGGCCGGTACCGATGCTGCCGGCGCTGCCGGAGCGGCTGGCGTTTGGGCGAAGGCTGCGGTGGCGAACAGGCCGGCGATCAGGGTAGCGGTGATATTGACGATGCGGTTTTTCATGGTGCAGTCCTCGGTGGTGGTTTGTCTGGTGTGGCGGGATGATTCCCGTGTCACTGAGCAGAAAACGCGGCTGGGAATGCTTGCGTTGACGGACATTACAAACGCTTACACTCTGCCTGTCGCATGCCGCATTCATGCTTCACAGACGGTGCTTCATGCAGCGATGCTGCCCGCCTGTCGCATGCTGGCCGGGCAGGCTGGTCTGCACGCTAGAATGGCGCCATCTTCATATCGAGCGCATCCCATGTCCGCCATCGCCTTTTCCACCGCTCCGCCATGTCACGATCCGCGCCTGGTGCGCGCGTACCTGAAACAGACCGTGCTGCGCCTCTACGGCGTGATGCTGCCGATACTGGCGATAGTGATGGGTTTGATGTTGCTGCTGCTGATGCACCTGCTCAAAGGCAGCACGGCGGGCTGGTTGCAGCTGGCGTATGGCGCGTTCATGCTGCTGTTGCCAGCCATCTGTGCCCGCACGATGGTGCACCAGCAGCTGCGCAAATTCAGCGAGGAAGGTGTTGCCCTGAGCGAGGAACTGGTGGCGGCGCGCGTCTCGCGTGAACTGGTGTCGCCATTCGACATTTTTACCAGCTTTGATTTGTGCGCGGAGGCGCTGTCCGGCCTGGGGACGGGCCAGGCACTGGGCCTGACGGGGCCGCCGGCCTTTGCGCATGACCCGTTCAAGCGCATCATCGTGCTGGGGCGGCAGCGGCCTTTTTGCCTGTTCGGCGCCACGCAAGTGCGCCTGTGGGCGGAGCCGGGACAGGGTGTACGCATCCACGTGGGCCGCATCCTGAGCGTGCAATGCCTGTGCATGCAGACCGGTAGCGCGTTGCGCGCCGTAGAAGCGGTGACGGCGCAGCTGCAGGCCAGCCTCGCGTGGCGTCTGCGTGCGCAGGATGCCGTATTGCGTGAACAGGCCGCCGAACGCGAAGCCTTGCAGGCGCGCCTGTCCGCGCTGCAGGCACAGGTCGAACCGCATTTTTTGTTCAATACCCTGGCCAACCTGAAGTACCTGGTACGCACGGATACGCCTGCGGCTCTGGAGATGCTCGACCACCTGATTGGCTACCTGCAGAATGCTTTGCCGGACATGCGCTCGGTATCGTCGACCCTGGGCCGCGAAATCGACCTGGCGCGCGATTACCTGGCCCTCATGCAGATCCGCATGGGCCAGCGCCTGTCCTACTCCATCGACGTGCAGGACGATCTGCGCGCCTTGCCGATGCCACCGGCCATGCTCCTTTCGCTGGTGGAGAACGCATTGCGGCATGGCTTGCAGGGCGTGCCGCAGCCGGGCAGCGTGCGCCTGGCCGCCGCGCTGCGGGCTGGCATGCTGGAAGTGGCCGTGCACGATGACGGCGCCGGCCTGGCTGGCAGCGCAGCACATGGTCATGGATTGGGACTGTCGAATATTCATGCCCGTCTGGCGTTGCTTTACGGTGGGGCTGCCATCCTGGAGGTGGCACAGGCAAGTCCGGGCGGCGTGACGGCCATCTTGCGCCTGCCGCTTTCGGCAGGAGGTGCGTGATGCCGCGCGCCTTGATCGTTGAAGATGAACCGCTACTGCGTGCGGAACTGCGCGACCAGCTGCAGCTGCTGTGGCCAGGCTTGCAGATTGCGGGCGAGGCCGGCGATGGCATCGCGGCGCTGGCCTTGATCGCTGGACAGCAGCCGGACATTGTCTTCCTCGATATACAGATGCCGGGCTTGAATGGCCTGGAAGTGGCGCGGCATCTGCCCGCGCACTGCCAGGTGGTGTTTGTCACGGCCTATGCAGAGCATGCGCTGGCGGCGTTCGATGCTGGCGCCGCCGATTACCTGGTCAAGCCGCTGGCGACAGCGCGCCTGCTGCAGACCGTCAAGCGACTGCAGGCGCGCGGCGGGGAGTGCACGCCGCCGGCAATTGCCGTGTGGCAGAAGGTGTTTGCGGGGCCGGCGTCTTACCTGAAATGGATCAAGGCATCGACCGGCAATACCTTGCGCCTGCTGCTGGTGAGCGAGATCGATTTCTTCCAGTCGGATGGCAAATACACGCGCGTGGCGAGCGCCGCAGGGGAAGGGCTGATCCGCCTGACCTTGAAGGAGTTACTGGAGCAGCTCGATCCCGGGCAGTTTGCGCAGATTCACCGCAGCAGCATCGTCAATCTGCATGCGATCGAGCGCATCGACAAGGACGGCACGGCGATGCATATCCGCCTGAAGGGTGGGCGCGGCTCGTTGCCGGTCAGCGAGGCATTCGCGCGCCAGTTCCGGCAGATGTAGCGGCCCCGCTTTCCATGCACAAAAAGACAGCCGAAGCTGTCTTTCTGTGTGGAGCAAGGCTGGTGGATTACTTGGCTGCTGCCGCGGTCGCTTCAGCCTTGTCTTCGGCGGCCTTGGCCTTGGCTTTGCTGGCCTTGTGGTGAGCCTTGGCCTTGGTGGCTTTGGCGTCAGCCTTGGCGCTGGCGACATCGGCCTTGGCATCGGCGGCAACGGCTGCTTCTTTCGCATCGGCTTTCACGACGGCCTTGGTTTCCTTGGCTTCTGCGTTGGCCACTTCCTTGGTGTGCTTGGCTTCGGCCTTGGCTGGCACGGCTGGCGTTTGAGCAAAGGCTGCGGTAGCGAACAAGCCGGCGATCAGAGTAGCAGTGATATTGACAATGCGTTTTTTCATGATGCAGATCCTCGAGAAGTGGGGTTGTAGTTCAGGAGATGCATTTCCCCTGTCACTGAGGCAAAAACGCGCCGTGCGGCAATAGCGTTGACATGGATTGCGGGCAATTACAAACACTTACATTTGCTGGCGCCGGGACTCTCGTCGGCACTCTGTTAGCTGGCGTACCGCGCCGATGGCCCCGGCGGCCTAGACTCGGTGCCATCCTCACTGCATGGGTTCGCCATGAAAGCCGCCTTGAAGACCTACCAGTCCAAGCGCAATTTCGCCATCACGCCCAAGCCCGCTGGCGGCGACGAGGCGCCTGGCGCTGCGCTCACTTTCGTCATCCAGAAGCACTGGGCCAGCCGCCTGCACTACGATTTTCGTTTGGAACTCGATGGCACGATGAAAAGCTGGGCCGTGCCGAAAGGCCCCAGCTACGATACGCACGACAAGCGCATGGCGGTGCAGGTGGAAGACCATCCCATTTCCTATTCCAGCTTCGAGGGCACCATCCCGGAAAAGCAGTACGGCGCGGGCAAGGTCATCATCTGGGACAAGGGGACGTGGCAGCCACAGGCGGCAACGCCGGATGCGCGCAAGGCGCTGGCGGCCGGCGAGCTGAAATTCACCTTGCATGGGCACAAGATGCATGGCAAGTGGGTGCTGGTGCGCATGAAAGGCAAGGGCGACAAGCGCAGCGAAAAGCAGCCGGCCTGGCTGCTGATCAAGGAAAAAGACGAGTATGCCCGGCCAGCGCTGGAGTTTTCCGTCGTCGACGAGTTCCCCGACAGCGTCAAACATAAACCTGTGCCGAAGCGCAAGCAGAGCGAAAGTCCGCCGGCAGCGCCGGTAGCGCCAGCGGCGAAACTGCCCGCCACCTTGTCGCCGCAACTGGCCACCCTGGCCGACGCGCCGCCGCCCGATGCGCAGGATTGGCTGTTCGAAGCAAAATTTGACGGCTACCGCATCCTCGCCCGCTGCGATGGCAAACAGCTGGCCCTGCTCACGCGCAATGGCAATGACTGGACGCACAAGCTGACCAAGCTGCATGCGGCCTTGCAAAAGCTGGGCTTGCCGCCGGGCTGGTATGACGGCGAAATCGTCGTCATTGGCGCCGATGGGCGGCCCGATTTCGGCGCCCTGCAGCGCGCGTTCGAGGCGGACACGACGAGCGAGATCGTGTATTACCTGTTCGATGTGCCGTATTTCGATGGCCACGATCTGCGCGGCCAGCCCGTCGAGGCGCGCCGCGCGCTGCTGCGGCAGTTGTTGCAGAATTTGCCAACGTCGCCGCTTGTGCGTTTCAGTGACACACTCGACGCCGCGCCGCGGCAATTGCTGGCCCAAGCCTGCAAGCTGGGGCTGGAAGGCGTGATCGGCAAGCGGCGCGGTTCGCCGTATGTCTCGCGCCGCTCCGGCGACTGGATCAAGCTGAAGTGCGGGCAGCGCCAGGAATTCGTCATCGGCGGCTATACGGCGCCGCAGGGCGCGCGCGAAGGCCTGGGGTCGCTGTTGCTGGGCGTCCATGATGCAGAAGGGCAGCTGCGCTATGCGGGCAATGTGGGCAGCGGTTTTGACGATGCCGCCTTGCGCGATTTGCGGCGCCGCCTCGACGCGCTGGTCGTGGATACCAGTCCGTTTGTGGGCAAGGCGGGCGGCGTGCGCGCCCCCCTGTGGGTCAAGCCGCAACTGGTGGCCGAAGTCAGCTTTGCGCAATGGACCAGCGGCGGTTCCATCCGTCATGGCGTATTTCACGGCTTGCGCCTGGATAAGAAACCAGCCGCCATCGTGCGCGAGCGGGCGCAGCGGATCGAGAAGGAGAAAACCATGCAGCGAAAGAATACCGAGCCGGACAGTGTCTTGCCGGCCAGTTTCAAGGTCAGCCATGCGGAGCGGGTGATCGACCGGGACAGTGGCGCGCGCAAGATCGACCTCGTGCGCTATTACGCGCTGGTCAGCAAGCTGATGCTCGTGCACCTGCGCGGGCGGCCCGTGTCGCTGGTGCGCGCGCCGGCCGGCGTGGGAGGCGAACTGTTTTTCCAGAAGCATGCGGACACGTCGAAAATGCCCGGCGTCAAACAGCTCGATGCGCGCCTCGATCCCGAGCATCCGCCCATGCTGGAGGTTGCAACGGCGCAAGGCTTGCTATCGGCGGCGCAATGGAATGTGGTGGAATTTCACACGCAAAATGCGCTGGCCAGCAGCTATGACACGCCGAACCGCCTGGTCTTCGACCTCGACCCGGGCAAGGGCGTGGCCTGGCCCGCCATCCAGGAAGCGGCCGTGCTGCTGCGCGCCTTTTTGACGGAGCTGGGCTTGCCCGCCTGGCTGAAAACCAGCGGCGGCAAGGGCTTGCACGTGGTCGTGCCCATCCGCCCCAAGCATGACTGGGACACGGTGAAGGCGTTTTCGCAAGCCATCGTGGCGCACATGGCCCAGATCATTCCGCAGCGCTTTGTCGTGAAAAGCGGACCGAGCAACCGGGTCGGCAAGATCTTCATCGACTACCTGCGCAACGGCCGCGGTGCCACCACCGTGTGCGCGTGGTCGGCCCGCACGCGCTCGGGTCTGGGCATTTCCGTGCCGCTGGGCTGGGACGAACTGGACAAGCTGAAGGCGGGCGATGCATGGAATGTCGGTAACGTGCATAGCCGGCTCGACGTGGGCAACGCGCCGTGGGAGGGCTATGCGCGCAGCGCCAAGGGCATCGATGCGGCCATGAAAAAACTCGATTTCAAAACCTGAACACATTACATACGCAGTTAACTTGCGTTTACTTTTATTCGTAACTATAATTGTTACATGAAAACACCGAGCCGACTCTCCACTGTCCTGCACGGCCTGCTGCACATGGCCGGGCAGGTCGAACCCATGACTTCCGACACCCTGGCGCAATGCCTGCACACGAACCCCGTGGTGGTGCGGCGCACGATGGCCAGCCTGCGCCAGGCCGGCATCGTGCAATCCTTGCGCGGCCATGGCGGGGGCTGGTCGCTGGCACGGCCTTTGTCCGCCATCAGCCTGCGCGACGTCTACGCGGCCTTGCAGGAAAGCGTGACGCTGAAAGTCGATATCGGCGCGCCGCATTCGCAATGCCTGGTCGAGCGGGCCGTGACGCGGGTGCTGGCCGACGTCTACCGCGATGCCGAAGCCATGCTGGTGGCGCGCCTGGGCGACATCAGCCTGCAGGCGCTGCTGCATGACATCGGTGACGGCGCGCCTTTTATTGCCGGCGGCCCGCCGCCTCCCCATTCCCACCCCTAATTGCCAGGAGTTCACCATGTTTGACGTCATCATCATCGGCGGCAGCTTTGCCGGCCTGTCGGCAGCGCTGCAACTGGCGCGCACGCGCCGTCCCATCGCCATCATCGACGCCGGCACGCCGCGCAACCGCTTTGCCTCCCACGCGCATGGCGTGCTGGCGCACGATGGCAAGCCCGGCAGCGCCATCCTGGCCGAGGCGCGCGCGCAGCTGGCCGCGTATCCGAACGTGACCCAGCTGTCGGGCACCGTGCATCTGGCCGCGCCGCTTGCTTCCGCCAAGCTTGCCTTTCAGGTGGCCCTGGACGATGGCACGGTGGTGCAAGGGCGCCGCCTGATTCTGGCCACGGGCGTGCGCGATATCTTGCCCGAGCTGCCCGGCGTGGCCGAGCGCTGGGGCCGGAGCGTGCTGCATTGCCCGTATTGCCATGGCTATGAAATCGGCGGCGGCCCCATCGGCGTGCTGGGCCGGCTGCCCGCATCCGTACACCAGGCCAGTCTGATTGCCGACTGGGGCGACGTGACCCTGTTCACGGCAGGCATGCCGCCGCTCGACGATGACGCCCTGGCATTGCTGGCGCGGCGCAAGGTCAGCATTGAGGGCAGCGCCGTCACCGCCATCGAGGGGGAGTCGCCGGCGATCTCCGGCGTGCGCCTGGCCGATGGCCGTTTGATCCCTCTACGGGCGCTGTTCCTGGCCGCCCCCGTGCAGCAGGCCAGTCCGCTGGCGCAGCAGCTGGGTTGCGAATTGGAAGAGGGCATGATGGGACCCATCGTGCAAGTGGACGCCATGAAGATGACTTCCGTGCCGGGCGTGCATGCGGCCGGCGACGCGGCGCGCGCCATGGCCAATATCAGCTTTGCCATGGCCGATGGGGTGATGGCGGCCGTGGGCGCCCACCATGCGCTGATCACGGAGGAAGGGCAGGCGTAGCCGGCTTGACGCCGCGCAAAAGCGTCAGGCCATTTTGCGTCAGGCCGCCTTGCGGCGCGGCGCCGGCGGCTTGCGCGGCGTGGCTGGCGTGGCCTTGCGCGTGGTCTTGGCCGTGGACGCGCTCTTGCGCGGTGCGGCAGCGGGCGCCTTGGCGGGCGCTTTCTTGCCCAGGCTTTGCTGCAGCAGCGCCACCAGGTCGATCACGTTGCTGCCGCGTTCCTCTTCCGGTTCGGGTGACGGCGGGGTAATCGTCCTGGTCTGTTTCGCCTTGATTTTCTTTTTTACCAGCGCCAGCACGTCTTCGCGGTAGCTGTCGTGGTATTGCTCCGGCGCCCACGCTTCGCTCATGCCTTCCACGAGGGACAGCGCCATCTTGAGTTCCTTGTCCGTGATGCCTGCCGCTTTCAGGGTGCTGCCCGGTAACTCCAGGTCGTCCGTGGCGCGGATCTCGTCGGCAAAGCGCAAGGTGTTGAGCACGATGGCGTCACCGATGCAGACGAGTGCGCATAAATGCTGCTTGGTGCGCATGACTACAGTGGCGATGCCCACTTTATTCGCCTTGCGCAAGGTTTCGCGCAGCAGCGCATAGACTTTCTCGCCGCCCTTGGCGGGCAGCAGGTAATACGGGTGCTCGTAAAAAGTCAGCGGCACTTCCGCCGCATCGACAAAGGCCAATATATCGATGGTTTGCGTTGCCTTGACGTTGGCCTGCTTCAAGTCTTCCTCGGACAGCACCACGTATTCGTCCGTCTTGTATTCATAGCCCTTGATGATGTCGTCCCACTCGACGTCCTTGCCCGTCTGCTTGTTGTAGCGCTTGTAGCCGATGGGGGCGAAGTCGCGCCGGTCCAGCATGGACAGATCCAGTTCATGGTCGAGACTGGCTGAAATCAGCTCGACTGGGATGTGCACGAGGCCGAAGCTGATGGCGCCTTTCCACAATGCACGCGCCATCGCTTATTCCCCCACGCTGCCGGTGATGGGCAGGACGATGCCGCTGATGTAGCTGGAACAGGCTGGCGAGGCGAGGAAGACGTAGGCGGGCGACAGTTCCTCGGGCTGGGCCGGGCGGCGCATGTCCGTGTCGGCGCCGAATTTTTCGATCTCTTCCGGCGACTTGTCTGCCGGGTTGAGCGGCGTCCAGACGGGGCCGGGCGCGATGGCGTTCACGCGGATGCCTTTTTCCAGCAGGTTGCCGGCCAGCGCCATGGTGAACGCGTGGATGGCGCCCTTGGTGGTGGAATAGTCGAGCAGATGTTTCGAGCCTTGCAAGCCCGTCACGGAACCCGTGTTGATGATGGAGGCGCCCCGCTGCAAATGCGGCAGTACGGCCTTGGCCATGTGGAAATAGCCGTAGACATTGGTTTTCATGGTCAGGTCGAAACGCTCTTCGCTCAGGTCGAGCAGGGATTCCGCATGTTCCTGGAAGGCGGCATTGTTCACCAGCACATCGATATGGTTGAACCTGGACATCACCTGGCTGACGGCTTCCTGGCAAAAGCGCTGCTCGCGCACGTCGCCTGGAATCAACAGGCAGCTCTGGCCTTCCGCTTCCACGTAGCGCTTGGTTTCGTTGGCATCTTCATGTTCGTTCAGATAAATGATGGCCACATCGGCCCCTTCGCGCGCATACAGCACGGCCACGGCGCGGCCGATGCCCGAATCGCCGCCCGTGATGATGGCCACCATGCCGGCCAGCTTGCCGCTGCCGCAATAGTCGGGTGCCAGGAAACGGGGTTTGAGCTGCATCTGCGCCTCGATGCCGGGCTTGTCCAGGTGCTGGGCGGGCAGGGGCGTGCCGGGCTGGCTGCGGTTGCCCGTCTGCACCGGTTGTTGGCTTTGCTGTTTGTCTGGCCTGGCGGCGTCGCGCTGATCCTGTTCCTGCTGGATGCTGCGCTGCAAGTTGCCGGCGGATTGATCCTTGTTTTCGTTCATGCTGGCCTCCCTGGAAACGAAAAGCCAGTATCGGCGCGGCGCGGACGCCATACGGTGCGCTTGCTAACAGAGTGGCACAATCTGGCGTAAAGTTATATGATGGTTGACATTATTGTGGGAGGCCAAATGAAAGTGAGCAGAGAGCAGGCGGCGCTGAACCGCGAGCGCATCGTCGAAACGGCGGCCAGGCTGTTCCGCGAAAAGGGCTATGACGGCATCGGCGTGGCGGACCTGATGAAGAGCGCGGGCCTCACGCATGGCGGCTTCTATGGCCATTTTGCCTCGAAAGAAGACTTGATGATCGAGGCGTGCCAGCATGCGCTGGAGAAATCGCTGGAAGGCTGGCGCGCGAAGGTCGCGCGCGATCCACAGCAGGCGCTGCCCGCCATCGTCGACAGCTATTTGACCACGCGGCACCGCGACCAGCCCGGCGGCGGCTGCCCGGCCGCGGCCATGGGCGTCGACGTGGCGCGCATGTCGCCCGGCGCGCGCCCCGCCTTTACGCACGCCACGCGGCAGCAGTTTGCCATGCTCGAGGAGTTGATGCCCGATGCTACTGCCGATGCCACGCCGGAACAGCGGCGCCAGCAGGCCATCGCCACGTTTTCCGCCATGGTGGGCGCCATGGTGCTGGCCCGCTCCATCGACGACGACGCCCTGTCGCAGGAAATCTTGGGCGCCGTGAAGGCGCAATTGCTGCAGGACTGAACACATCGCCCCTGTCAGCCGGCCGCGTCGCATGATAGGCTTCGGTTTTCAGATTTTGGGATGACATCATGCTGCTCTGGCTCAGGCAATACCGGCGTCCTCTGTTGGCCGGGGACATTACTGCCGGTATCGTTGTCGCCATGATGATGGTGCCGCAAGGCATGGCCTACGCGCTGGTGGCCGGTTTGCCTCCCGTGGTCGGCATCTACGCCAGCATCCTGCCGCCCGTGCTGTACGCCGTGTTCGGCAGCAGCATGACGCAATCGGTGGGTCCCATGGCCATCGTCTCGCTGATGACGGCCGCCGCCCTGGCGCCGCTGGCCGACCCCGGCTCTTCCCTGTATATCGTACTGGCCGCCCAGCTGGCCTTCATCAGCGGCATCGTCTTGCTGCTGTGCGGCGTGCTGCGCCTGGGTTTCATGGCCAGTTTCCTGTCGCGTCCCGTGATCAGCGGTTTCAGCAATGGCGCCGCGATCCTGATCATCTGGGGGCAGATCACGCCGCTGCTGGGCGCCAGCTGGCCCCACTGGCACACGCCCAGCCTCGCGCTGGGACTGTCCAGCCTGGCTTTCCTGTGGCTGGCGAAACGCTATCTGTCGCGCCTGCTGCAGCGCTGCGGCCTGAACAAGGTGGCCGCCGATGTCGGCGCGCGCCTGGCGCCGATGGCGCTGGTGCTTGCCGGCATCGTCCTGGTCACATATTGCGGCCTGGACAGCATGGGCGTGCAGACGACGGGCCACGTGCCCAGCGGCTTGCCGGGCCTGAACCTGGCCACCTCCGGCGCCCACTGGCGCACCCTGCTGTCGCCGGGACTGCTGATCGCCTTCATCGTCTTTTTGATGAGCATGTCCGCCGCGCAGACCCTGGCGCAAAAGCGCGGTGAAAAACTGCACACCAACCGCGAACTGCTGGGCCTGGGCGCGGCCAACGTGGCCAGCGCGCTGTCGGGCGGTTTTCCCGTGACGGGTTCCATTTCCCGCTCGGCCGTCAATTTCCAGGCGGGCGCGAATACGCCCCTGGCCAGCATCATCACGGCAGGCTTGCTGGCGCTGGCGCTGGTGGCGCCCACGGGCTGGCTGGCCCTGCTGCCGCTGCCCGTGCTGGCCGCCACCATCATCTTTGCCGTGGCCAGCCTGCTGGACTGGGATACCTTGAAACTGTCGTGGCGCTACGACCGCAGCGATGCGCTGGCCCTGCTGGCGACGACGGCCGGCGTGCTGCTGCTGGGCGTGGAAGCGGGCGTGGTGATTGGCGTGCTGTTGTCGATGGGCACCCTGATCTGGCGCGCCAGCCGCCCGCACATCGCCGTGCTGGGGCGCATCCCGAACAGTGAGCACTTCCGTAACGTGGAGCGCTATGAAGCGAAAACCTTGCCGGAAGTCTTGTTGCTGCGCATCGATGCGGGCCTGTTTTTCGGCAATGTCGAAGCCGTCACGGAGCGCGTGGAAGACGAGTTGCGCGGTCATCCGACGGCGCGCCACCTGGTGCTGGTCTTGTCGGCCGTCAATCAGATCGACAGCACGGCCTTGCTGGGCTTGATTGAGCTGAACAGCGCTCTGGCCAAGCGTGGCATCAGCCTGAACCTGGCCGAAGTGAAAGGACCCGTGATGGACCGGCTGCGCCAGAGCAGCCTGCTGCACGACCTCAGCGGCAAGCTGTATCTGAGCACGGCGCTGGCCATGGATGACTTGAACGGAGAAAAAGCATGACGATGGAACTGAATCTGCATGGCGAGCCACGTGTGGTCGATAGCGTGCCCGCGCTGGAGCAGTCGCTGCTGCAGGCGCGCGCCTTGGCGCAATGCGAGCTGTGGCTGACCATGGCCGAGGATGCGGAGCAAGGCCCGGCCTTGTGCATGCTGCGCAATGGCGGCAATGCCTGGCTGATGTATCTGTCGGGGCAGGACGACCTCAGCTACCATTCGCTGGGCGACGAAGAGGCGCAGGGCGGCTGCAGCTACCTGCTGAGCAACGGCCAGGTGGATGAATATCCGGAAGCGTGGTGCGTGGATGTGGCGGGCTGCGAGCAAGCCTTCGTCGCGTTTTTCAAGGCAGGCGGCGCGCGACCGGATGCCATCGCCTGGGAGGCGGATTGATGCCGCAAAGGTCACTGTCGAGAGCGACACTGATTTGCTGGCCGCGCTCGACGCCCTCGACATGGTGACGGGCTGGTGCGGGCTGGAGTTGCGCGTATGGGACGGGCTGGGGGAAAACCGTGCATCCTGAAAAAATCAGACAGGTGACCCGGTTGCCGGCGCAGCAGCGCTACGACTATTGCGTGCGCAGGGTCGCCGATACGCAAGAAGTCTGGGGTTTGCACCACGATGGCTGGGCGACGGCACAGGTCGATGGCAAGGTGGCGATACCATTCTGGCCGGAAGCCGCATTTGCGCAAGCGTGCGCCAGCGGCGACTGGGCGAACTTCCAGCCGCGCGCCATCGCGCTCGACGATTTTTTGAACAAATGGCTGCCCGGCATGGCGCGCAATGGCCAGCTGGCTTCCGTGTTCCCCGTGCCGCAATGCAGCGCCAGCGTCGCGGCGCCTGCTGATCTGCTTGCCGACCTGCGAGATGAAACCGCACAATATGAGTAATCAAGAAGAGCGCCTGGATGCCTGGTACGACGGCTCGTCCATTTGCCTGATCGCCGTCGGCGCGTAGGGCTACCCGCTGGACCTTGGTGATGAGGAAGTGCGCGCCCTGATCGCGACACTGCTGCAATGCCTGGCCGAGTCCGAAGCTGCCGCTAGCAAAGACTGAAGGTTCAGGCGGCCGCCAGCGCCTTTTCCATTGCCACACTGGCCAGGCTGATGCCGCTGGGGTGTGCATATGCTTCCTCGCGCAAGGCGACAAAGCCGGCGGCCCGGTAGAACGGCACGGCGTTCAGCGACGCGGACAGGTGTAGGCGAGCAATGCCGCGCCTGCGCGCCAGTTGCTCCAGCGCCGCCAGCAGGCGCTTGCCGATGCCGAGTCCCGCGTGAGTTGGATCGACAAAGACTGCGTCTATTTCATGTTTATCTACATCCAGCATGGCGTAGCCGGCAATAGCCTCGTCCTGCATCGCCACGATGCCGCCACCCGCAGCCAGCATGGCGGCATATGCGTCCGGCACGGGCGACGCCGTCCACACAGTAATTTGCTCCGCCGCATAATGCGTGGCGCAGCTGACGCGCACGGCCACCGTGCGCAAGGCCCACAGGGAGTCGATGTCGGCGGGCAGGGCGGGGCGCAGGGTGATGGGCATGGTTGGGATGGTTTCCGGGAAAAAAGGCCATGCTAGCGCAGCAGATTGCGTCACGCCAGGACGGGTGCGTTTTTCCAGCTCACTGCTGTGCAGGCTTGTCCGGATCGATATAGTAGGAACCGGGCGGCGCCCCGGGCACTTTGACGCGGAACTTCAGGCCGGAGAGCAGCTTGTCCCACAAGGCAATCGCTTCTTCGTCGGTGAGCGATGCAGCTTCGGCGGCACCGACCATGTTGTGGGCGACTTTGGTGTACATGGATGCTTCCAATACCGCTGGATAGGCGATATCGCGCGGCGTACCCACCAGTGTCCATTCAAAGTCATGCACTCCATCGGTACGCCGTATTAACGACTCCTCGCCATGCCAGTGCTGCACGTCACGCTTGCCTTCGCGCAGTAAGGTGCGAGGGGGATAGTTCTTGCCTTGCTGGTCTTTCGCCCGCTGGATGCGGGCAAGTAATGATAATTCCCCACGTACCTTTGCCTCATATTCAGCAGGAGGATAGTCGCCGTAGGCATTTTTATTCGATGTAATGGAAAAAGTAACGTCTGGCAAGCTGGGGAAATACAGGCCGGCATCCGCCATTTCCTGGCTATCATATTTGTTGTCACTCATAAAGCCATTTTTGACGCAATAACCAGGTTCCTTGGGAACTTCATTTTCATCGCGCAGGCGTAAGTTATTAGTGCGGACCATTTGATTCCCTATGGAGTCTGCTATTGTTTCACCTTTTCGTGTTGATCCGTCAAGAATGAATATATGGTTTCCTTTTATGGCGTAGGTCTTGAAGATTAAACGCCCATCTTCTTTGGAGAATTCTCCATCATAGTATTGAAGTTGCCAGCTATTTTCTATGGGACCTTTTCCATTGTATGTAATTTCAGAGGTTTGGCTATTTTTTTTTATTTTTTCAATTTCTTCTGCAATGCGTTTGTTTTTTTCTGTCACTCCGCCTGGTATGGTTTTAATTTCTGAAAGAATTGTTGTTCCTCCTGATATGAGTTGTGCTTCTTGCGGAACCTCTAGGGCATAGCGCCCGAAGCATACAATTTTTGTTTTTAAAAATAGTGTTTCCAGACGTTTGCTGAGTTTGAAATTTTCAGGCACTATGATCTCCTTGACTGAATTTTTTTTCGCGTAGGCCGATAGGAATCCCATCGCAATAACTGTGATCGTGAGAAAAATTGTTTTCTTTATCTTATTATTCATGGGTTAATCCCATTTTGCAGTCTTGGCAATTTGTACGATGGAATACAGCATAGATGCCATGACATTTATATCGGCGTAGCTGTTTTGATGCTCATAACCGTTTTCTTCGGCCGCGCCATGTACGAAAAGTGTACCCGTAATGTGCCGGGCAGAACGGTCTGATGGTACTGTCCCATCACCGTGCGCACTGGCTGGCTGTAGCTTTAATTTTAAGTTTTTTCCTCCGGCCTGGACGAGGAGTTGCCCCTTGCTATCATCTTCAAGTAATTTCCATTTTTCAGGTAGCGGCTCAAATTTATTCCACGGATCGTTAGAGCCGCTGTGAAGACCGTCAATTAATTTAAATACGACATCGCCGTAACTTAAAAAATTTCGGGAAGCACAATAGCTTGCATAAGTGTTTTGGTGGAAATTTTTCTCTATGGACGACAGAAATTTTGAGGCGTGTTTTATTCTCTCCATTGTTCTTTCTATACCTCCACCTTTTTCATAAGTGAGGTCTGCGGGATTTACCCATTTAGGATTGATTAGCCTCCACCACGCATTGGCTGGTTGAAGGTAAATGCTTTCCAGTGCAGTTGCCTTATCACGAGGCCAGCTCCATAAAACTTTATCCTGCGCATCTACAATTTTCAGCCAATTCTGGCCATATGCCGCACCTGGCAACATTTCCAGTGGCGCTGGTGCGTTAGCCAGAATGGCGGTAGCATGTATACCGTCGATGCCCAGAATGCTGGCCTCTATTTCTGCTATGGAGCTTTCTCTTTCCTGAAAACCAAAACGCATGCGTTTATATGCCCCTGCGGCACCAATGGTTGGCATCACGTTGTGATAAATGCCCAGAATTTTCACATCTTTATCATCAAGCATCTTCCCATAGCTGGGGTGTATCAATGCACGGGCCAGCAAGCCCCCCATGCTATGCGTGACGATGATGACTTCGTTACATTTGAATCCGCGTTCCTGGTAGCCTTTGACCAGGCCGCGCAGTCGCTCTGCAATAGTGACGGCGGATACCCCATTGCTCTTGATAAAGTTGTAGCCCATCGCATGCACCGGGTACCAACAAGGAGAAATTTTCTTTAAATCGCTGACGGTAATGGCTTTGCCAGAAGATGCACCAAAATTTTTGGGATCTTGCAAAAGCAGTGCGCCAAGACCACTCGGTTGACGCCAGACAGGATGTGGCCTCCTGTCGGAAATCAAGTTATTGAGATGCAATTCGGCTGTCTGCAACATTGTCCCGTACGCACCAGCAAATAACACTTCACTCCATCCTCGCCAACGGGCTATTTGTGCTGGGCTTTGATATGAGCAGGCCTTACCTTGATTTGGGCGTGTTGTTGTCGCGATCCTGTTGCTTCCCATTAAAGGAGGAATAGGTGTAAAGCTGTCCGGCACATTTTGATGCCGTGCATCTGCAGCCTTGGTCTCCGCGCCATCTGGATCAAAACGACTGTTGCTTTCGGTGTAATGGTAGTACTCGACTTCGGTTTCATTTGGATCAAACACCAATTGACGCTGCCGTGGCGACGCATCTTTGAACCAGCCACCCAAGCCATTGCCTGTGAGGACAGCCGTCTTGCCTCCCGCACCCATCATATCGTCTGGCCGCCACGCCCGATTGTCTGGACGGCGCAATTCTTCTTGGCGAACCTTGCTCATCCTTAGATTGCTACCCATCACGCCTGGCAAGAAAATGACAGGAATTACCTTGCCTGGCGGTAGGGTGACGTCATGTCGCGCGGTATCCTTTGTTTCCGTCATCGAAACGGCGAGTTCTGCCCAGCCGCCGACGCCCTGACTAAACTTCGCGGGATGATTGCCTCGATTATTCAAGTCATCACATTTGCTCATGGCAGTTCTCCCTTATAGCGAATGATGTAACTATCCATGCCAGTGGATTTTTGTAGTAGTGTGGAACCGTCTTCCGCGCTTTTGCCAGCCATGTTGCCGTCATCGCGCAGGAGTTCAAAAGCAACGCCAACGGCCGGCGTATCGTCGGCATTCACTAGCAAGACCTCCTGATCGAAACTGCTGTGTGGCCGCTCATTAAATTCCTGCGAAACACTCTTCGGCGCCAGGGTTTCCAGGTTGCCGTTGAATAGCACAGGTGATGAGGTAAAAAATTGCACCTTGTCGCTGATTTCCAGCATGTGGTTGGCGCCGTGCAGGCGTACGCCTTTCTTGCCCTTGATGTTGACCCAGTCCGCCTCGCTGATCAGCGACAGCACTTTATGGGCGAGGATTTCCACCTCGTCGCTATGCGCCTGGATGGATACCTTGCCGCTGGCCGCGATCAGTTTCATGCCAGCCTTGTGCACGAACAGGCTGAAGGTTTTTGCGATGCTGGCAAAGACGCTGTCGCCGCTGGCGAGTGATATATGCTTGCTGCTGCTCAGTGCCACATGGTCGCTGGCGGCCAGGTGAATCGACTGGGCCGTACTCAGCTCGATACCGGCAGGGCTGGCCAGCAGCAGATGTGGCTCGGACAATTCCGGGAAATCGCCGGCCGCACCCTTGATGGCGGCATTTTGCCGTTGCATGGCCTCCGCTACCGCGCCCTGCTGGCTGGCGCTGTCTTGCGCGCCGGCATCCACCGCCATGCTAGACAGTCCTTGCTGCAGCTGCCGCGCTTGCGCCAATCGAGCATGTGTTTCGTCGAGTTGCTTGACCGAGCCGCCGCCTGCCGGCGCTTCGGTGGTGATCAGCATGCCCTTGGCTGCGCGCAGGGCGCCCCAGGCGCTGCTGGACAATTCAAAGCCTTCACCGCGTGCTTCCTTGCGGCCAGCGTTGTCGTCGATACGCGTGATATTGCCTAGTGATAGGCGGCTGTCCTGATGGCCACTGCGCAACTGTGCCTGGATCGATGCCTTGGTATCGTCGAGTACAAGGTGGTTGGCGCTACGGGCGCCCAGTTCACGGCTGCGCAAGCCGGACAGGGCGCGCTGTTGCGGCAGTTGCCATGGCGGCGGATTGGCGCTGTTGTAGACCGTGCCGATGACGATAGGATGGTCGATATTCCCGTCCTGGAATTGCACGACGACTTCCTGGCCCACGCGCGGCAACGCAATGTGCCCCAGTTGCTGGCCCGCCATCGGCATCATGACGCGTATCCATGGCGAACTGCGTTCGTCAAATTCACCCAGGCGGTCCCAGTGAAATTGCAGCCGGACACGCCCCAGTGCATCGGTATGGATTTCCTCCCCGGCTGGACCGACCACCAGCGCCGTCTGCACGCCGGCAACCACACACGGCGTGCTGTTGTAGCCGCGGCCGGGACGCCAGCGGATATCCCTGCGCACGCAAACGAGCTTGTTTGCATAGTGCGAGGGCGCGCTTGAACTCGCCTGGTAGTTATTGCTGGCAATATGCTCAACCGAGATAATCAGATATTCGCGTTCGGCGATACTGTCCGGGCGCTCCTGGCCTGGCTGGTAGCGTTTTTCCTCGGCACTGAAGTGCCCATCGAGCCGGAAGCAAAATCCTGGCTGCACACCACGATGATTGCCACCTGCCTCGAAATACTGGCGCAGGTGGTCGCTTTCCTCCATGCGGCGCTGTGCCAGAGATTCTCCGTCATCGACATTCTTGTAGCCATAAGCGCCCGTATTTTCATACAGTTCATGGGCAAATACATCTCCCTGGCGATTCAGCGAGTAGCCGCTGGCAAGATGTGGTCTAGGGTTTTTATAATCAAAACTGGCCAAGGTCAGTTGTCCGGAGCCTAGTCGTCGCACGGCTAGCCACTGTTTCAGACCATCATCTTCCTTCGACCCCGATTCGGAATGAAAACGGATGGCGCCATCGCCATTCGCTGTCTGGAGCATGTCGGCCAGCGTACTGTTGTCTGCGAGCCATAGCGTGTGGCCATCGGCGCGGTGCTCGTACCAGTAGTGCCAGCCAAGGGCTTCCCAGCGCCGGTGCAGGTGGTTGTAATCCGTTTCGTTGTGCTGGTTGGCACAGCTGAGTTGAGGATCGTCGCCATGCAAACATGTTTTCCAGTCGCGCTGCTCGTAATGTGCAAAGGTCGTTTCGGTCAGCTGCATCAGGCTCTGACCGTGAAAGGACACGTTGTCCTGGCGTAGGCGTGCGAATGCCAGCCATGGTTGCAGCACCACGCGGTACCAGGCAAAGCCACCATCGGCGCGCAGCAGAGAAAATTCGCCTACGTAGCCGTTGAAGTGGCGCAGTGTTCCATCATCGCGCACCATCGATATGGTCACCATGCGCCCCATCATGGACTTGAGGCCAATATGCGCATCATCGGACAGCAATTCGGCGTCGCAGCGGAAGTCGCGTGATAGCTCTTCCCTGGCCGTCAGGGAATTAACCAGCAGGATGGCACCGGCCGGTCCGTCGCCATGGGGGAAATCTATCCTCAGCAGTCGCCGCTCTTGCGCGGCAAGGTCGAAGACGGACAATGCCGCCTGAATGCTTGCGTGCATGGCCTGCCTCCGTTATAACGATGTAATCAAGCGGGCGCCGCAGGCGGTGGTGTCACCATCATAGGCGTACGGTTTGCCCATGTGTCTTGCACCCGCACCGTCAGGCGTGATCGGGAAGCTGCCTTTGCACTTGGGACAGATGGTCATGTCATCGGCCAGCGCAGCGGCCTTTCCCATGATCGTGCTGCCGGACGATGCGCTGCTCACTTTTCCGCCGTGGTCGGTTGCGTCGCCGAGCCGGATGACACCGCGTCCCTGATGTTTCATGGCTGTCTCGCTTTCGCTGCATGGAGTGTTGAAGGCAGTGGCAATAGATAGCGTACTTCTGCACTGCGCGGTTTGCTTCGTGGGGTATGCAAGAATGTGCTCCAGCCCAGGCGCCGCCGCTGCTCTGGCTGGGCGTGCAGGACAAGGGCTGTAATGCAGGGTGGACTCAATATCAGCCGAATTTCATACTCGAGGTCAGGTACGCCAAACAAGGTCAGCATTCTTGCCAGGGCAGCGGCAGCCGTGCTGCGTGGCAGGAAACGCAGCATTCCGGCTGGATCCAGGGGACCGATATGCAGGCATACTCGCCTGTCATGGCGCCATAGACGCCCGCCAAGGGTGGCGCCGCGCGCCAGGGTGAAGTTGCTGCTGCCTAGCAGGCTGCGCCGGTTCTTTTCGAGATGGTTCCAGCCGCCGACAAATTGTTCCAATGTGACCGGGACATCGAAATACTCGGCCAGCACACGGCCGACCGCTTGCGCGCAAACGGGGCGACAGCGCAGCAGGCCCGCGTACCATCCTGCGACATCCGGCATCACGGCACCCGGCTCGCTGTTTGAAGGCAGGGCATGGGCTTGCACGCCTGCGAGTGCCATCAGTAACGGTAATTGCTGGTCTTTTCCATGGGTCTCGAACGACGATTCGGTGCGATATTTTTCCCACGCCTGGCAAAATAGCGACACCATGCGGTGCGAAAAAATGTCAAGGAAGGCCGATACTCCGGCGTCTTTCGTTGACAAACGATACGCATTGATGCGCTCGGAGTGGTGCAGAGGCAAAGTGCCGCTGACGCCTAGAAAGCTCATGAACGTCGGCACCATGGTGATTTGCCCGCTTTCTTCAAGCGACAGCCGTTCGATTTCACTGGCCGGAAAACGCAGGGACAAGCTGTTCGTGAAGCGCAGCACTTGGCTGAACGCTTGCCGATGCGGGACATTCTGCTGACGTAAGCAGCACAGCAGAATACGTATCGCCTGCACGAATTGATAGCGGTACGGTTCGGCCAGCAAGTGTCGGACTACACCAGATTCTGCAGTCCACTTCTTGGTTTGCATCGGATCAGCTCCTCTCCGCTTTGCATGGACAGCACCACCAGCTCAATAAAACTGTTGATTTGTACGTAGAGTCCAAGGAAGTGGTCAATGACCTGGACAAACAGATGCATGCCGCTGCCGATGAACGCTTCCTCGTCGAGTGTGATACGGACTTCCACGCCATGTGCCAAGGAGGTGCCGCGCTTGTGCCGCAGCCACGTCGTCGTCGGCAAGTGCGCCAGCGCGACGATGCCGCTGATCTGGCGCTGCGACGTCGCTGATTGCGACAGGTCATACAGCGTCAGCATTTCTCGCAGCGCTGGCAAGCCTTCCTGGATCAGCGAATGGTGGTTCAGCGCCAGGTGCGAAATCAAACGCCAGTGCAGGCCCGCGCCTGGCGAGAGGCGCCTTGGCTGGCTCGGACGCCGCAGAAGTTGCAGTGGCGGCCCGCCGCCGCATGGCTGCAAGTCTCCTTGCGGCTGGCCGTATTTGAGCGCAAGCGGGAGATCCCGGTTGCTGCATGTCAGCGACAGCGACAAGCTGGCCTTTTCATTGATCAATGGATTGAAGTCGCCGTCAACCAATGTCATTCTTTTTTCATGGCCTGGACTGTTGATGGCAAGCGCCGCATCGTGGCGCATGACCCAGTAATGGCCTTGTTGTGCAGCGCCCTCGCCATGGCGCAGGCTGTACGGCGGCCGAAATTCGGTGAGGGTGCTTTCGCCTCCCCGTTGACGCAGCATGTGCACCGCATCCACGCTGAATACTTCATAGCCATGTGCGTGGGTGGCGTGGGCCAGCACGGAGTAGTCGGTTTTCTGCCGCGTGACGGCGATCGGGACGCCTTCCTGGCGAAATAGATTGACCGCCGGGCTGCAGCCCAGCCGCAAGTTGTCGCCGCACAGGCTGGCCAGCATGCGTGCGCTATCGGAGTCGGGCCGTAAACCCGCCATGCATAGATGCAGGGTGACGCGCTGGCAGCCGAGCGGCAGGGCGCGGCTCATTTCGGTAACGGCGATATCAAAGAAATTGAATTTTTCCGGATACGCGAAATACTCGCCGAGGAGGCGGTAGGCCGGCTGTGAACGTGCGCCGAAAGGTATCAATGCTTCCGCATCGGCGAAGCCAACTGGCGCCACGGGGATGCTGGGCAAGGCGAACCATGCTCCTGCGTCGGTTGAAACAAAAGCGCAGGCTGTGCGCGTGAACAAGGCATCGCGCAGAACAGCGGAAAAGGACGGTTCACCGTCGATGAAAATGCGCAGCGTCGCAGGCGCCGCGTCGAGATGGCAGATACTGATGTTGAGCGAGGAGCTAACCGACGCCGGCAGGCGCACGCCTGGCGGTGCCTTGATCATGGCATCGAAAGTCGCATTTTCCAGCACCGATGCACCCGTGCTTACTTCGTAGACTGTCTTGAAGCGACAGCGCACACCGTGCACGGGAACCGAGTCCATTTCGCTGCCGGCGGGCAGGTGTAGCAGCCCTGCATCAGGCGCCGGTGCGGACAGCTGGACAATGGCGCATGATGGAAAAGGGCGCAGATAATGAGGAAATAGCGCTTCCAGCAACGCTTCAGTAAATTGCGGATAGTCGTCATCGAGCCTTTTCGAGATACGTGCTGCCAGCATGGCAACCGATTCGATCAAGTGCTCCACGTGCGGGTCTTCGCAGGACTCGCCAGACATTTGCAGTTTGCCGGCAATGCGCGGATAGCGTTCGGAGAACTCCCTGCAATGGCGCCGCAGCATGACCAGCTCGCGCTCGAAATAGGGCAGTAAATCGTCCATCTCTATTTTGCCCAGTCACACAGCGTGGCGTTGCGCATTACCGGCGCGTCGTGTGGGGACATGGGAATCTCCTGGGTATTTTTCTGCGGAATGGCCAGTATCCGAGTGTTTGTGCGGAAGTAAATTGCGTTTGCGCAAATAATTGAACCGCGTTGCTGCGCAAGATCAAGGGCTTTCAAGCTGGCAACATCAGACTGGCAAGGCAGGAAGATTCCAATGGTCACCATGGAGAGCGCAATGACTTTGCCAGCAAAATTACTTTGGTCGGAGGGTCTGGCCATCGGCCCGCAGCAATTCCAGCAACTGGACCGCTATCACGAGGCGCGCTTGCAACGGCTGGTTTCCCTGATTAATCCACATTTGTGGGGCGTGCATGCCGTCACCTGGAATAGGGATGCGCTTGCCAACAATAGCTTGCGTGCCGATACCATGTCACTGGTATTTCAGGATGGAGAGATTTGTGAAGCTCCGCTCAGCGATGCCTTGCCGAGTGCCATAGACCTGTCCCAATTGCCGCCGGACGAACACAGTTTTACTTTTTATGCCGCGCTGCCAGCCATGCAGGCGCATGGCGGAAATGTCAGTTCCGCGGGCGCGCGGTATGCTCAGGCGGATATCGAAACGCCGGATTTGTATAGCGAGGCGGTCAGCATAGACGTGGCCTATCTGAAGAAGCGCGTCTATCTGCTGTCGCAACTGGATCCGCTGCATGACTACCTTGCCATTCCACTCGTACGCTTGCACCGTGGCGGTAATGGAAGCTTTGATATCGACACCTCCTTCATTCCACCTTGCCTGACGACCAGCGCAGAACCCGCGCTGCAAAAAATGCTCGACGCGCTGATCGAACGCATGGGTGCGAAAATTGAAGCGCTATATAGCCGTCACCGTCAGCCCGGTAAAAATACGGTGGAATTTCATGGTGGCGATGCCTCGTCGTTCTGGATGCTCAACACATTGAGCACGGCCAGTGCCGCGCTAAGTCATTGCGCCAGTTACCGGCGCCACCATCCCGTATATCTGTTTGAGAAAATGATGGCTCTGGCCGGCGGGCTGATGACATTTTCCAGAAAATACACGCTGGGCGACCTGCCGATGTACCGGCACGAAGATGCCGCCCCGGGTTTTGGCAAGCTCGATTACATCATCCGTGATCTGATCGATACTGTCTTGCTGTCACGTTACTTCTCGATTCCACTGTCCAACGACGTGCAGAAAAACACCCACTATTATGGCCCGCTTGACGCCAAGCGTATCGACCGCCAAACGGAGCTTTGCCTGGCAGTGAATGCAGATATGCCGGCGCTGGAATTGGTGGCAACGGTACCGCTGCAATTCAAAATTTCGTCGCCGGATAATATCGAATTGCTGCTGGCGCGGGCATTGCCGGGGGCAGAACTGCGTCATATGGCGCAGGTGCCAGCGGAGGTACCGGTGCGGCCCAATACCTACTATTTTTCGATCGAGAACAAGGGCAGCATTTATGATGCGATGATCAAGGCTCAGGCAATCGCAATTTATGTACCATCTGGAATAAAAGGATTGAAGCTGGAATTGTTCGGCATCAGCAGTGCCGCCGAATAGCCGCAGCCTGCATTTCATTCATGCCAGTATTGGGCCCAGTTCTGTTGACTGGGTTGGAAAACTTTGCCCGAAGCAATAGACTTGCCCCTGCAGTTGACGTTATCATGTTTTTGTAAGTGTCGGTGGCTGATCAGTCAGCGCGATGGTGAAACATGGTGACAGGCGAAAGTGAGCATGGGCATGGCGAATGATGCGTGATGTGCCGGGCGGCTGGCGGCCTGGTAGCGGGATGGGCAGGGCAGCGGTGCGCCGTTGCTGCCGCGCATTGCTGTTGACGCTATGTGCTGCCGCGGCCCCGGCCGTTTTGGCGGCTTCCGCCAGCAGCACAGCCAGCATAGCCAGTACAAACACCAACGCCAGCAGCAGCACCAGAAGCACCGCCGCGCCCTTGCATGGCCAGCGCGTCCTCTTCCTCAATGCCTATGATTACGGCCGCGCCGGCGTCGAATCGTACACGCGCACCTACGTGGCCGCCATGGTGGCCGCAGGCCTGGCCAGCGAAGACATCATGGTCGAGCACCTGAACCTGAACACCCAGGGCGACCCCGCGCTGCGCGGCGAGATGCGTGATTTGTTGCTTTTAAGATACACATACATGATGGGGCGCAAGGCCGACCTGATCGTTGCCATGCAGCAGCCGGCGCTTGATTATCTGCTGACGGAGCTGGCGCCGCTGGCGCGCGGCGTGCCCGTGCTGGCGATTAATACATCCGGCAAGCCTTTGCCTCCGGGCAGCACCGGCGTCATCTGGCAGCAGAAGGCGAACGTGGATTTTCCCGGCACCCTGGCGCAGGCCATGGCGCTGTTTCCCGAGACCAAAACCATCGTCATGGCCGTGGGTGCCAGCGAGGCCGACCAGGCCTTGAAGCGCAATATGCAGCACGCGGCGCTGGCCTGGCAGGGCAAGGTGGCGATGCGGTATCTGGATAACCTGACCCTGGCGCAGATGCGCGCCACCGTGTCGCACTTGCCGGCGGATACCTTGTTGGTGGTGGGCAATGTCAATCGCGACGTGGCCGGCACTATCGCCACGCCCGTGCAATTTTCCGGGCAGCTGGCGCGCCTGGCGAACGTGCCGGCCTTCGGCATGTACAACGCCAGCATGGGCCAGGGTATCCTCGGCGGCTCCATTTTGCATATCGAACACGCCGCGCGGCAGGTGGCGCAGATGTCGCTGGGCGTGCTGGCGGGCAAGGCGCCTGCCGCGCGCGGCGCCCTGCTGCCGCCCGTGCCGCCCGTGCCCATGTATGACTGGGACCAGTTGCAGCGCTGGGATGCCGACATCAGCCGCCTGCCGCCGCACACCGTCTTTGTCAACCGTCCGCCGCAGCTGTGGCATGAGCACCGCGTCGCCGTGCTGTCGGTGGGCGCCGTCTTTGTCGTGATGGCGGTCCTGCTGAGCGCCTTGCTGCTGCAGCGGCGGCGCTTGCGCCGCGCCGAGAGCGAGGCGCGCGAAAGCGAGCAGCGTTTCCGCGTCCTGGTCGAGCACGCGCCCGAAGCCATCGTCGTGTATGACCTGGACCTGGACCGTTTCGTCGATGCCAACAGCAGCGCGCAGCGCATGCTGGGCTTGTCGCGCGAACAATTGCTGGCGAAGGGACCGTTCGACCTGTACAGCGCCGAGCAGCCCGATGCCTTGCCGCTGGGCTTGATGGTGGAAGAGCATTTGCGCCGCGCCATGCTGGGCGAGCCCGTGCTGGTCGAGCGCAATGTGCGGCGCGCCGATGGCAGCGTCTTTCCCTGCGAAGTGCGGCTGGTCCGCTTGCCCATGGAAGGGCGGCGCCTGGTGCGCAGCGGCATCGTCGATATTTCCGAACGCAAGCACAGCGAACAGGAACTGCTCGGTTATCGTGACCATCTGGAAGAGCTGGTGCAGCAGCGCACGGCGGCCCTGTCCGTTGCCGTCACGGAGGCCGAATCGGCCAACCGCGCGAAAAGCGTTTTCCTGGCCAACATGAGCCATGAATTGCGCACGCCCCTGAATTCCGTGATCGGCTTTTCGCAGATGATGGCCGACTCGAGCAGCATGTTCGAGGAAGAAAAACATAACCTGGCCATCATCAACCGCGCCGGCCACCATTTGCTCACCTTGATCAACGACATCCTGGAGCTGTCGAAGATCGAGGCCGGCCGCATGCAATTGCAGGCCGGGCCGGTGGACTTGAACGGCCTGCTCGACGAAGTGCTCGAGATGGTGCGCATGCGTTCGCGCGAGCAGGGCATCACGCTGCGGCTGGAGCGCACGAACGTGCCGCCGCTGGTGCGCCTCGACGGCGCCAAGCTGCGCCAGGTGCTGTTGAATCTGCTGTCGAACGCGCTCAAGTTCATTGAGCACGGCAGCGTGACCCTGGCCCTGCACTGCGAGGCGCAGGACGATGGCCAGATGGCGCTGGTCTTTTCCGTGCGCGATACGGGCAGCGGCATCGCCGAACAGGACCTGGAACGCATCTTTGAACCGTTCGTGCAGGCCGACAGCGCGGTGGCGCAGGCGGGCACGGGCCTGGGGCTGACGATTTCGCGCGAATTCGTGCGCCTGATGGGCGGCGACCTGTGCGTCGAGTCGGCACTGGGAGAAGGCGCCGTGTTCCGTTTCGCCGTGCGCGCGCCGCTGGTGCTGCGGCCCGCCGCGCCGGCCCTGGCGCCCGGAAGGGTGGCGCGCCTGCCACCGGCCCAGCGCGGCCGCACGGTGCTGCTGGTCGATGATGACGAGAATTGCCGCAAGCTGCTGGCCGGCCTGCTGGCGCCCCTGGGCTTCGTGCTGCAGGAAGCGGCGGGCGGCGCGCAGGCGCAGGCCATGCTGGCGGCACAGCGCTACGACATGGTGCTCAGCGACTGGCGCATGCCGGACATCGACGGCCTGGCGCTGACGCACTGGCTGCGCGCGCAGACGGCGCTGGCGCAGCCGCGCCTGGTGATCATGACGGCTTCCGCCTTCGAGGAAGAAAAGCAGGAGGCGCTGGCCGCCGGCGCCGACGGTTTCCTGCGCAAGCCCATCGAACAGGAACACCTGTTTGCCATGCTGGAGCAGCAGCTGGGACTGCGCTTCCAGCGCACCACCGGGGAGCCTGGCGGGCAGGGAGAACCGGTCCAGGCCTTCGACCTGCAACAGGCGCTGGGCCAGCTGGGCGCCGCCGAACGCCAGGCCTTGCTCGAATCGGTGCGGGCCCTCGATGTGCGTCGCAGCGCCATCGTCCTGGCGGGCGTGGCGACCAGCGCGCCGCAGCTGGCCGCGCATATCACCGGCATGCTGGAGCTGCACCAGTACCAGCCGCTGTGCGCCTTGCTGGCACAGCTGGCCGGCGAAACGCAAGGCGCGGACGCATGACTTTTTCCGCCCCCAAGGACACCCGCCTGGGCGGTGTCTCCATCGTGCTGGCCGTCAGCGTGGCGCTGACCTTTGTCGTCACCGCGCTGCTGCTGGTGTTTGCCGTGCTGTTTTACCAGTCCGAGCGCGAGCAGCGCTGGCAGCAGCTGTACCGCAGCCTGGCCGTCAGCGCAGACCAGCTGGCCGTGGCCATCGAACTGCCGCTGTGGAACCTCGATGAACGGCAGATGCTGGCCATCATGCGCAGCACGCTGGGCAAGCGCGACCTGGTGGCCAGCGCGCTGACGCCCGGCATCGGCAAGGAGGCGCTGGCCCTGCGCCGCAACGCCGCCGGGACGCTCGATACGCTGTCCTCGCAACCGGGCGAACCGGGCTGGCTGGCCGAGCGGCGCGCCGTGACGATGGGCGGGCAAGTCATCGGCAGCGTCACCGTGTACGCCACGCCGGACCTGCTGAACGCGCAGCTGCGCCAGCGCGCGCTGGCCATCGGCGCCATGATCGTGGCGCTCGACGTGATCCTGGTGGCCAGCATCTGGCTGGTGATGTGGTGGCTGATGCTCAAGCCCTTGAAGGCCATCGGCCAGTATGCGGCGGGCGTGAAGGCGGGGCAGAGCGAAGCGTTTGCCACGCCGCCGAAGGCCTGGTTCCTGGGCGAATTGCGCACCCTGTACCGCTCCATCCGCGACATGGTGGCGCTGCTCGACAGCCGCTACCGCGCCTTGCAGCGCAGCGAGGAGCGCGTGCAGATGGCCACGGGCGCGGCCAGCATCGGCATCTGGGACTGGAACGTCAGCAGCGGCGAACTGCAGTGGGATGAGCAGCTGTACGCGCAGTTCAAGGCCGAGCCGGATTGCGGCGTGCCGCCGGCGGCGCTGTGGCGCGCGGCGCTGGTGCCGGAAGACGTGCCGGCGACCAAGGAGGCCATCCGCGCCGCGCTGCGTGCGGGGAACGCGTTCGCGCACGAGTACCGCATCCTGTGGCCCGATGGCAGCATCCGCTACATCAAGGCCGATGCCGTGATTTTCCGCGATGGCGCCGGCCTGCCCCTGCGCCTGGTCGGCTCGAACTACGACATCACGGCGCACCGCGAGGCGGAACTGGAGCTGCTGCGCCACCGCCATCATCTGGAAGAACTGGTGGCCGAGCGCACGGGCGCGCTGTCGGTGGCCGTCAGCCAGGCGCAGGCGGCGAACCGCGCCAAGAGCGTCTTCCTGGCCAACATGAGCCACGAACTGCGCACGCCCTTGAATTCCGTGATCGGCTTTTCGCGCCTGATGGCCGCCTCGCCGAACATGCAGGCCGATGAAAAGCGCAACCTGGCCATCATCCACCGCTCGGGCAATCATCTGCTGACCTTGATCAATGAAATCCTCGAACTGTCGAAAGGCGAGGCGGGACGGCTGCAGCCGCAGACGGCCGTGGTGGCGCTGGCGCCGCTGCTGCAGGAGGTGATGGACATGCTGGGCATGCGCGCCGAGCAGCAGGGCCTGCTGCTGCGCCTCGATTGCGTGGCCGCGCCGCCGGCCGCGCTGCTCGATGCCACCCGCCTGCGCCAGGTGCTGCTCAACCTGATGTCGAACGCCGTCAAGTTCGCGGGCAGCGGCTGCGTGACCCTGCGCGTGCGCGGCGAGCGGCTGGGCGGCGATGACTGGCGCCTGAGCTTTGCCGTCAGCGATACGGGCATCGGCATCGCCATGGATGACCAGCAGCGCATCTTTGAACCGTTCGTGCAGGCCGACAGCGCGGGGCCGAAGGATGGCACGGGCCTGGGCCTGGCCATTTCGCGCGAATTCGTGCAGCTGATGGGCGGCGAACTGACGGTGGAGTCGATGCCGGGGCAGGGCGCCACCTTCCGTTTCACCATCCCCGTGCAGGCGGCGCGCCTGCCGCCGCAGGCGTCTGTTCCTTTGCCCGTATCCGTGCCGGCGCCGGCAGGCGCGCGGCCAGCGCTGCAGCTGCACGACCTGGCGCCGCTGGCGCAGGGTGAGCGGGCTGCCTTGCTGGTGGCGCTGCGCGAGTTGAACCTGGCCCGCGTGGCATCGCTGCTGGCCGCCTTGCCGCCGGCCGCACAGCCGCTGATGGCGCCCTTGCAAGCCATGCTGGAGCAGCACCAGTACCGCCAGCTGTGCGCGCTGCTCGAGGCGGATGGTGCGGAGGCGCCGGCCTGAAAGTGTGGACGGCGAACATCGGTTTAGATAAAAAGGCAAGCAATATGCGGGCGATGGATGGTGCTTAATTGCAATAAAGATTATGATGATAATACGTAGTTCACTGCAAAGAAATGTCTTGTCCAGCGCGGCAATCGACCGCCGCGCCTCATCCAAAGCTGAGAGAACTGCTACATGCATCGCGATTTTTCGGAAGTGAACGCCAAGGGCGAAGTACTGATCGTTGAAGATACGCCGGCCTCGCTCAAGCTGCTGAGTGACCTGCTGGGCGGCGCCGGGTATGCGGTGCGCCAGGCGCCGAATGGCGAACTGGCCCTGTGGACGGCGCAGGCCCGTCCGCCCGAGCTGATCCTGCTCGACGTGCGCATGCCGGGCCTCGACGGTTTTGAAGTGTGCCGGCGCCTGAAGGAAATTCCGTCCTTGCGCCAGGTGCCCGTGATCTTCCTGTCGGCCCAGTACGATACGGACGACAAGGTGCGCGGCTTTGCGCTGGGTGCCGTCGACTTCATCGCCAAGCCTTTCCAGGCCGAGGAGATTCTCGCCCGCACGGACGCCCACGTGCGCCTGGCGCGGGCGCAGCTGCAGCTGGCGCAGGAGCGGGCCAACCTGGAGCGCCGCGTGGCCGAACGCACGGCGGAACTGGAGCAGGTGGCCAGCACCCTGGCGCGCGAAGTGCAGATCCGCCGGGCCAACGAGGAATTGCTGCGACTGTCGGGCCAGGTCTTCGAAGCCACGCAGGATGCCATCCTGATCACCGATGCGGCCGGCGTCATCGTCACGGCCAATCCCGCCTTTACGCGCATTACCGGCTACGCGGCGCAGGAAGTGGTGGGCACCGACATCATGCGCCTGCACGCCGAATACACGGGCGAAGCCGTGCTGCTGGCCCTGCGCCAGGGCTTGCGCAGCAGCGGCTGCTGGTCGGGCGAGGTGCAGACGCGGCGCAAGAGCGGCGACACCTATCCCTGCCTGCTCAGCGCCTCCACCGTGCATGGCCCCGACGGCGCCGTCGTCAACTATATCGGCGTCTTCCTCGATATCAGCGAACGCAAGGCCGAGCAGCACCTGATCGACTTCCTGTCCTACCACGATGCCTTGACGGGCCTGCCCAACCGCGTGCTGATGCGCGAGCGCTTCGAGCAGGCGCGCGCGCAGGCCGTGCGCGATGGCCAGCAGGTAGTGCTGATGTGCCTCGACCTGGACCGCTTCAAGAACATCAACGATTCGCACGGCCAGGCCGTGGGCGACAAGGCGCTGCAGGTGGTGGCGCGTTTCCTCTCCGGCTGCATGCGCGAGGGCGACACGGTGGCGCGCCAGGGCGGCGATGAATTCCAGATCCTGCTGCAGGACGATGCCTTGCTGGGACGTACCCTGGCGCTGGCGCAGACCATCCTGGCCGGCTTGCGCGGGGAGCTCAGCGTCGATGGCGAACGCCTGGCGCTGACCACCAGCATCGGCATCGCCATGTGCCCGGCCGATGGCGACAGCCTCGACGACGTGCTGCGCCACGCCGACACGGCGCTGGTGCGCGCCAAGGAAATGGGGCGCGACCATTACGCGTTTTTCACCGAGCGCATGGGCAGCGACATCCGCGCCCGCCTGGCCATGCAGCAGCAGCTGCGCGGCGCCATCGCCCGCGATGAATTCGAAGTGCATTACCAGCCGCAGATGTGCTTGCGCACGGGCGCCATGCTGGGCGCCGAAGCCCTGCTGCGCTGGGATAATCCCGTGCTGGGCAAGGTGCCGCCCGGCCTGTTCATCGCCCTGGCCGAGGAATATGGTTCCATCACGGCCATCGGCGAGTGGGTGCTGGAAAGCGTCTGCGCGCAGATCCGCGCCTGGCACGATGCGGGCCTGGGCAGCATCAAGGTGGCCGTCAACCTGTCCGGCAAGCAGTTCGCGCAGGACCGCACGGTGCCGTTCGTCGAGGCGGCCTTGCGCAAGTACGGCATTGCGCCCGCCTGCCTTGGCATCGAGATCACGGAAAGCACGGTGATGGGCGATCCGGACAAGGCCGTGGCGGCCCTCACGCGCCTGAAGGATATCGGCGTCGGCATTTCGCTCGACGACTTCGGCACCGGCTATTCCAGCCTCGGCTACCTGAAGCGCTTCCCCATCGACGTGCTGAAAATCGACAAGTCCTTCGTCGATGATGTGACCACCAGCAGCAGCGACGCCGCCATCGCCCGCTCCGTCATCTCGCTGGCGCATAATCTGAACATGCGCGTGATCGCCGAGGGCGTGGAAACGCGCGCCCAGGTCGACTTTTTGACGGAGCATGGCTGCGACGAGATGCAGGGCTATTACTTCAGCCGCCCCGTGCCGGCTCCCGCCTTCACGGCGCTGCTGCGCGAAAAAAGGATGCTGGCGCTGGCGTGAGCGGGTATGCTGGCTCTTTTTCTTTTGAGCAACTGCCCCGTGAAAAAACTCCTCCCCGCCCTGTTTGGCGTGTTTGGCGCCTGTGTGTTGCTGCATGGCGCCGGCGCCGCCGCGCCCGTTACTGCGTCCGCTCCTGCTCCCGCGCCTGCCGCCACGCCACCCGCCGCCAACCGTGCCATCGGTGCCAGCGCGCAGTTCCAGCAGATTTACAGCGCCGAATGGCAGTGGCGCCAGCAGCAGAAGGCGCAGGCCGGCCTGCCGCGCGTGGACGCCGCCACGCAGGAGGCGCGCCGCGCCTACTGGCAGCGGATGCTGGCGCAGCTCGATGCGCTCGACTCGGCCAGCCTGGCCGGCGAGGATGGCGTCAACTTTGCCGTCTACCGCGCGCAGGTGGCTGCCTTGCTGGCCGAGCAGCAGTTCCGCGAATACGAGCGGCCTCTGAATGCCGATACGGCGTTCTGGAACGAGCTGGCGTACGCGGCCCGCAAGCCGCGCCGCACCAGCGCCGATTACCGCGCCTACATCGCGCTGCTGAATGACGTGCCGCGCTATTTCGGCGAACAGACGGAGAACATGCGGGCCGGCCTGCGGCGCGGCTTCACACCGCCGCGCGTGACCTTGGCGGGGCGCGAGCGGGCGCTGGCCGAGGTGGCCGAAGCAGCCGATGCGCGCGCCACCCTGTACTACCAGCCGTTGCGCCAGCTGCCCGCCGGCATGCCGGCGCAGGAGCAGGCGGCCTTGCGCGCCGCCGCCGTGCAAGCCATCCGCGAGTCCGTCATGCCCGCGTTCGGCGAACTGCTGACCTTCATGCGCGACGTGTATATTCCAGGCGCGGGCACGACCCTGGCGGCCGAGCGCCTGCCCGACGGCAAGGCGTATTACCAGTCGAAGATCACGGAATTTACCACCACGGCCATGAGCGCGGCGCAGATCCACGCCATCGGCCTGCAAGAAATGGCGAAGATCCGCGCCGAGATGGACGCGACCATCGCACAGACGGGCTTCAAGGGCGACTTTGCCGCGTTCCTGCAGTTTTTGCGCAGCGATCCGCAGTTCTATGCGCGCACGCCGGACGAACTGCTGATGCGCTCGGCCTGGGTGGCGAAGAAATTCGACGCCAAGGCGGCGCAGTATTTCGGCTACCTGCCGCGCCAGCGCTTTGCCATCATTCCCGTGCCGGACGAGCAGGCGCCCCATTACACGTCGGGGCGCGGCGGGCCGGGCGTGTATCTGGTCAACACGCATGACCTGCCGTCGCGGCCCTTGTACAGCATGCCGGCGCTGACCCTGCATGAATCGGCGCCCGGCCATGCCTTCCAGATGCCGGTGGCGCTGGAGCAGAAGGGCCGCCCGGCCTTCCGCCGCGCGTATATTTCAGCGTATGGCGAAGGCTGGGCCCTGTACTGCGAGCGCCTGGGCGCGGAAATGGGCATCTACGAGACGGCGTATGAAACCTTCGGCATGCTCAGCTACCAGGCCTGGCGCGCGGCGCGCCTGGTGGTCGACACGGGCATCCATGCGCAGGGCTGGACGCGCGCCCAGGCGCAGGCCTACCTGCACGCAAACACGGCCCTGTCGGCGCATGAAATCGAGACGGAAGTGGACCGCTATATCTCCTGGCCGGGCCAGGCGTTGTCGTACTACCTGGGCGAGATGGCCATCCTGAATGGCCGCCGCAAGGCGGAAACGGCGCTGGGCGAACAGTTCGACATCCGCGCCTTCCACGACATGGTGCTGGAAATGGGGTCGGTGCCGCTGCCCGTGCTGGAGCGGCGTATCGACAGCTTCATCGCCGACGGCGGCAAGAGCCCGTATCTGGCGGCGCCGTGATGGCGTAGCACGCCCCCGCCGCAGCCGGTGCACCAGCGTGGTGCGCCGGCGGCGCGCTTGCCCCCGCTTGTCACGCGCATGTGACTTTACAGTGCACGATTCTCACTTTCCCTTGCCCTGGCGGTGCGGCGCAGCGGCAAACGCTGGTCGCCATCGTGCAACTGTACCTGCCGTAATTGGCACGCTTCCTGCTTTGGTAATCGTTATTTACACGATTGCAGTGCATGCCAGACAGCCCTCATTTCGCAACGCCCCTTGATACCGGCGCGCACAGCGCCTGGCAGGCGCATTTGCGCCTGGGCTTTGCCCTGCACGATGGCGTCAGCCGCCTGGTCGAACGCACGCACAGCGGCCCGCTGCGCGTGCAAAAGCCCCTGTATCCGGAAGGCGCTGCCGTCTGCCACGCCATCATCATCCACCCGCCGGGCGGCGTGGTGGGCGGCGACCAGCTGGCCGTCGATGCCACCGTCGGCGATGGCGCGCACGCTTTCCTTACGTCGCCGGGCGCGGCCAAGTGGTACCGCGCCAACGGCCACGTCTCTGGCCAGCACATCGTGCTGCGCGCAGGCAGCGGCGCGGCCATCGAGTGGCTGCCGCAGGAGAGCATCTTCTTCGACCAGGCCTGCGTGCGCCTGCGCCACGCGGTGGAACTGGCGCCGGACGCCAGCTACATCGGCTGCGACATCGTCTGCCTGGGCCGCAGCGCCTCGGGCGAGACTTTCAACAGCGGCAGCATCAGCCAGCAGGTGCAGGTTCGCCGCGGCGGCAAACTGCTGTGGTGGGAAGAGGGCGTGCTGGCGGCCGGCGGCGCGCTGATGGCCAGCCCGCTGGGCCTGGCGGGCCACACGGTGTGCGCCACCCTGATCGCCGTCGGCACGCCCGTTTCGGCCGACGTGCTGGCGGCCGTGCGCGGGATCGATGTGCCGGCCGGCGCCATGTTTGGCGCCACGCAGATGAAATCCCTGGTGGTGGTGCGTTTGCTGTGCGGCGACAGCGAGGCGGCGCGCCGCGTCATGCTGGCCGCCTGGCAGCTGCTGCGTCCCGCCATGCTGGGGCGCGACGCCGTGGTGCCGCGCAGCTGGAATACCTGACCTCACAAGGAAAGCATCACAAGGAAAAACATGGACCTGACTCCCCGCGAAAAAGACAAACTGCTGATTTTTACCGCCGCCCTGCTGGCCGAACGGCGCCTGGCGCGCGGCTTGAAACTGAACTATCCGGAAGCCGTGGCCCTGATCAGCGCGGCCATCATGGAAGGCGCGCGCGATGGCAAGTCGGTGGCGCAGCTGATGTCGGACGGTACGCAGATACTCTCGCGTGCCGACGTCATGGACGGCATCGCCGAAATGATCCCCGACATCCAGGTGGAAGCGACCTTCCCCGATGGCAGCAAGCTGGTGACCGTGCACCACCCGATACCGTAAGTTGATTGCAGGGCAGGGCGCCATCCGCGCCTTGCCCGCGTGGCGCCGGCGATCCGCCGGCCAGTGTAGAGCGCTTTGACGAAGGAAACCATCATGACACCAGGCGAATACAGATTGGAAGAAGGCGAAATCAGCATCAATGCGGGCCGCGCCACGGCCACCGTGGTGGTGGCCAACCGGGGCGACCGGCCGATCCAGGTGGGCTCGCATTTCCATTTTTTCGAGGTCAACCCGGCGCTGTCGTTCGAGCGCTGGCGCGCCTATGGCATGCGCCTCAATATCACGGCCGGCACGGCCGTGCGCTTCGAGCCGGGCCAGCAGCGCACGGTGGAACTGGTGGCGCTGGCGGGCGAGCGCAAGGTCTTCGGCTTCAATGGCGAAGTGATGGGCGAACTGCAAGACACTCCACCGCGAAAGGATTGAGATGGCCAGTATTCCCCGCAGCGCGTATGCCGAAATGTTCGGCCCCACCAGGGGCGACCGCATCCGCCTGGCCGACACCGAATTGTTCATCGAGATCGAGCATGACTATGCGATCTACGGCGAAGAGGTGAAGTTCGGCGGCGGCAAGGTGATCCGCGACGGCATGGGCCAGTCGCAGCGCTGCGCGGCCGAGGTGATGGACACCGTCATCACGAACGCCGTCATCCTCGACCACTGGGGCATCGTGAAAGCCGATATCGGCCTGAAAAATGGCCTGATCTTCGGCATCGGCAAGGCGGGCAATCCGGACATCCAGCCTGGCGTCACGCTGGCCATCGGCGGCGCCACCGAGATCATTGCCGGCGAAGGCATGATCGTCACGGCGGGCGGCGTCGACACGCACATCCACTTCATTTGCCCGCAGCAGATCGAGGAAGCCCTGATGAGCGGCGTGACCACCATGCTGGGCGGCGGCACGGGGCCGGCCGTCGGCACGGCCGCCACCACCTGCACGCCGGGACCATGGCATCTGCACGCCATGCTGGCGGCCGCCGACGCCTTTCCCATGAACCTGGGCTTCATGGGCAAAGGTAATGTGAGCCTGCCGCTGCCGCTGGAAGAGCAGGTGCGCGCCGGTGCCATCGGCCTCAAATTGCACGAGGACTGGGGCAGCACGCCGGCCGCCATCGACAATTGCCTGTCCGTTGCCGACCGCATGGATATCCAGGTGGCGCTGCACAGCGATACCCTCAACGAGGGCGGCTTCCTGGAGCATACCCTGGCCGCCTTCAAGGACCGCACCATCCACACTTTTCATACGGAAGGGGCGGGCGGCGGCCATGCGCCGGACATCATCGCCGCCGTCGGCCAGGCCAACGTGCTGCCCTCGTCGACCAACCCCACGCGCCCGTTCACCGTCAACACGCTCGACGAGCACCTGGACATGCTGATGGTGTGCCACCACCTGGACCCGGCGATCGCCGAAGACGTGGCCTTTGCGGAGTCGCGCATCCGCCGCGAAACCATCGCCGCCGAAGATATCCTGCACGATATCGGCGCCATCTCGATGATGTCGTCCGACTCGCAAGCCATGGGCCGCGTCGGCGAAGTGATCATGCGCACCTGGCAGACGGCGCACAAGATGAAGGTGCAGCGCGGCGCGCTGGCGCCCGACACGGCGCGCAGCGACAACTTCCGCGCCAAGCGCTACATCGCCAAGTACACGATCAACCCGGCCATCACGCACGGGATATCGCACGTTGTCGGCTCCATCGAAGCGGGCAAGATCGCCGACATCGTGCTGTGGAAGCCTGCCTTTTTCGGCGTCAAGCCATCGATGATCTTAAAAGGCGGCATGATCGCCGCCGCGCAGATGGGCGACCCGAACGCCTCGATTCCCACGCCGCAGCCCGTGCACTACCGCATGATGTTCGGCGCCTTTGGCGGCGGCCTGAAAAAGTCGTTTACGTTTGTCTCGCAGGCCGCTTACGACCTCGATATCGGACACCAGCTGAAACTGAACAAATCCGTCATCGCCGTGAAAAACATGCGCGGCTTGCGCAAGCACGACATGATCCACAACAGCGCCACGCCGAACATGGAAGTGGATCCGGAAACCTACGCCGTGCGCGCGGACGGCCAGTTGCTGGTGTGCGAAGCGGCCAGCGTGCTGCCGATGGCGCAGCGCTATTTTCTATTCTAGGCAGGAGACAAGCATGCTCACTTTACATACCAAGCTGGGAGCGGACGATGAGCGCATCCCGTTTGCACAACTGGTGCTGCCCTACGACCAGCGCGAAAAGTGCCGGCTGCGCGCCGTGCTGTCGAACGGCGATGACGTGGCCGTATTCACCGTGCGCGGCACGGTGCTGCGCGACGGCGAGCGCATGACGGGCCCCGATGGCCAGGTGGTGCGGATCGTCGCCGCGCGCGAACCGACCTACCTGGTGCGCTGCGCGGATGCGCACACCCTGCTGCGCTGCGCTTTCCACCTGGGCAACCGCCATACGCAGGCGCAGGTGGGCGATGGCTTTTTGCGCATCCGCAAGGACGTGGTGCTCAAGGAAATGCTGGAAGGCTTGCAGGCCACCGTGACGGAGGAAAGCGCGCCGTTCGAGCCGGAGGCGGGCGCGTATGGCGGCGGCCATGGCCACCACGACGGCCACGGCCAGCACTTGCTGGCGCCCGTGCCGCTGCGGCAGAAAATCCACCGTCCCGGCGATGTGCCAGGCGCTGCGTGATGCAGGCGTCGGCCCTGCTGCATCTGCTGCAGTTCGCCAGCCCGGCCCTGCCGATCGGCGCCTACAGCTATTCGCAGGGGCTGGAAGCGGCGCTCGAGTCTAGCCTGGTGCATGACGCGGCCACGGCGCGCGCGTGGATCGCCGAGCATCTGGCGCAGGTGGTGGCGCGCTGGGAAGCGCCGCTGTGCTGGCGCTTGATGCAGGCGTTTGAAGAACAGGACCTGCGCGCCGTGGAACGCTGGAGCGAGCGTTTCATCGCCTCGCGCGACACGGCGGAATTTCGCGCAGAAACCATCCAGATGGGCTATTCGCTGACCAAGTTGCTGGCCGAACTGGGCGTGGCAGACGGCGTGCTGATCGACATGCTGCAAGGGCAGCCGGAAGTGGCCTTGCCCACGGCGTATGCCTGCGCCGTGGCGGCGCTGGCCATTCCGCGCGAGGAAGCGCTGCTGGCCATGCTGTTCGCCTGGGCGGAAAACCAGGTGCTGGTGTGCGTGAAATCCGTGCCGCTGGGGCAGGTGGCGGGCCAGCGCCTGCTGCTGTCCTTGCGGCCCGAACTGGAGGCGGCGGCCCTGACGGCGCAAACGCTGGCAGACGACGAGATGGGCAACTGGGCGCCCGGCCTGTCGCTGCTGTCGATGCGGCACGAAGTGCAGTACAGCCGCCTGTACCGTTCCTGAATCATTCTATGAGAGAACAACAATGACATCGATTACCTCCAATCCGCTGCGCGTGGGCATCGGCGGCCCCGTCGGCTCGGGCAAGACGGCCTTGTGCGAAATGCTGTGCAAGGGCATGCGCGAGCGCTACGACATGGCCGTCATCACGAACGACATCTACACCAAGGAAGACATGGAAATCCTGCTGCGCGCGGATGCCTTGCCGGCCGAGCGCCTGATGGGCGTGGAGACGGGCGGCTGCCCGCACACGGCCATCCGCGAGGACGCCTCCATCAACCTGGAAGCGATCGCGCGCATGCAGGCCGATTTTCCCGAGCTTGACTTGATCCTGGTCGAATCGGGCGGGGATAACCTGGCGGCCACCTTCAGCCCGGAATTGTCGGACCTGACGATTTACGTGATCGACGTGGCCGGCGGCGAAAAGATCCCGCGCAAGGGCGGCCCCGGCATCACGCGCTCCGATTTGCTGATTATCAACAAGACGGACCTGGCACCATACGTGGGCGCCAACCTGGACATCATGGCGCAGGACGCCAAACGCATGCGCGGGGAGCGGCCCTTTGTCTTCACCAACCTGCGCAGCGGCGACGGCGTGCAGGTGGTCATTGATTTCATCCGCGAGCAAGGTTTGCTCGATCAACCAGGCAAGGAGCTGCAATGAGCGCAACACCGATGAAGAAAACCGCCGCCGTGGCCGCACTGTGCCTGCTGGCCGCGCCCGCCATGGCCCATCCCGGCCATGGCGAGAGCGCGGGCTTCCTGGCCGGCCTGGCCCATCCGTTCACGGGCATCGACCATTTGCTGGCCATGCTGGGCGTGGGTCTGTGGGGCGGCCAGCAGCGCCATGGCCTGGCGCAGCCGGCCACGTTCCTGGGCATGATGCTGTTCGGTGCGCTGGCCGGCATGGCGGGATTGACGGTACCCGGGTTGGAAACGGGCATCGCCGCCACGGTGGCGCTGATGGGACTGGCCATCGCGCTGGCGCTGGCCTTGCCGAACTGGCTGGGCATGGGACTGGTGGGCCTGTTTGCGCTGGCGCATGGCAATGCGCACGGCCAGGAGTTGCCGGCCGTCTCGGCCGCGTGCGGCTTCATGCTGGCCTCGGCCATTCTGCTGTTTGCGGGGCGGTTTATCGGCCAGGTCCTGGCCGAGCGCATGCTGCGCGTGGCCGGCGTGGCCTTGACGGCCGCCGGCGTGGTGCTGATGGGAATGAATTAAGGGGCGGGGCGCTTGTCGGACAACACGATGGGCGCCGCGTTTTCCGGGTGCAAGCCCTGGTGGCCCGCATACACGGCGGCAATGGCGGCCATGTCGGCATCCTTGTCGCCCGTCAGGTACAGGTGGTCGACGACGCCCAGCACCTTGTTCGGGTAGTCGATATAGACCAGCAGCAAGGGCACCTTGGCCGCCACGGCCAGGTGATAAAAGCCGCTTTTCCAGTTGGGGCGGTAGCTGCGCGTGGCTTCCGGCGTGATGGCCAGCCAGTACCAGTCGGCCGCCAGCATGCGTTCGGCCTGGCGCTGTATCGTGCCGCTGGTGGTGCTGCGGTCGACGGGTTCGCCGCCCAGGTAGCGCAGCACCTTGCCCAGCGGGCCGCGGAACAGCGAATCCTTGGCCAGCCAGCGGAACGGCAGCGCCAGCGCCCATTTGCCGAACAGGCCGATCGGAAAGTCCCAGTTCGAGGTGTGCGGGTAGACGACGGCGATGCCGCGCGGTCCCGGCAAAGGGCGAAAGCGCATGCGCCAGCCGAACAGATGCAGCACCCGCAGCGCACAGCGCTGGTGCCAGGTCGGCAAATCGCTTGCTTGTACAAATAAATCGTCCATTGATACCCTTCAGTGACACTGTTCTTGATGGGATGGCGCTGGTGGCCATTTTCCGTGAGGCAAAAATTTCTGCGCAGGCATTCTATACGGGGTGGGCGGTGGCGACAAGCAGCCAAGGCCGCTGGCCATGCGGGGCCGAGGCGGATGCTGCCGCCATTTTAACCATGCTTTGACCCGTACTCGGGCACTAAATGCGCGTCATGTGGTCAAAACTTGATGCAGTGTTGATCCACCAGACATGGAGCCATGGCATGAAAAACAACATCGAACAGCACACCGATCAATTAAATGGGGACAATGTCAGGACAGACAAGGCGACAGCCGAGCTGGTCGAGCGTGGCGTTGCTTTCCATCACACCCTGGGACGGACGGTGGCCACGGCTTACCTGCGCGAACATGCCGTGCCGTCCGACGTGATTTACCGTGTTTTCAGCGGGTCGCAGGCGCGCCGGCCGGCGCGGCCGGCACGGCGCCGATGGCGATAGTGGTACTGGCATGTCGGAACAACCGCATGACGGAAAAACGCGCCCGATCAAGAAGCGGGCAAGGCGAAAAAACGGCGGGCGCCACGGTTGTCACGCAGTGTTGCGCTGAACGCGTTGCGCCCGCCGTCGGAGTGGGCTGCTCAGTACGTGCAGGGCTGTGCGTACCGCCGTGCCCCGGTCCGGGGCGGGCGCTTGAAGGCGCCTGATAAAACCGTGGCGGGCGACTGGGTCGTGGTTGAGAAGCGCAACCGTGCACCGGCACAGTGAGCATGGCAAACCGCGACCCGCGTCGGGCTGCAGGTTTTGATCCGTGTTTACGCTTGTGCCGCCAGCGCCGGGTAATCCGTGTAGCCGGTGGCATCGGGCGCGTACAGGGTGTCGGCGTTCAGCGAATTCAAGGGCGCGTCCTTGCGCAGGCGGATCGGCAAGTCCGGATTGGCGATGAACCACAGGCCAAAGGCCACGGCATCGGCTTCGCCCTTGGCCAGCAAGGCTTCGGCCGCCGCCTTGTCCATTTTTTCATTCGCGATGTAGACGCCGCCGAATTCCTGTTTCAAATACGGGCCGAGGCGGTCGTCGCCAAGCGCTTCGCGCGCGCAGATGAAGGCGATGCCGCGCTTGCCCAGTTCGCGGGCCACGTAGCCAAAGGTGGCGCGCGGATCGGAATCGCCCATGTCGTGCGAATCGCGGCGCGGCGCCAGATGCATGCCGACCTTGTCCGCGCCCCACACGGCTATGCAGGCATCCGTCACTTCCAGCATCAAGCGGGCGCGGTTTTCAACCGGGCCGCCGTAGTTGTCGGTGCGCTGGTTGGTGCTGTCTTGCAGGAACTGGTCGAGCAAATAGCCGTTGGCGCCGTGGATTTCCACGCCATCGAAGCCGGCTTTTTTCGCATTCTCGGCGCCCAGGCGGTAAGCGGCCACGATGCCGGGAATTTCTTCCGTGTCCAGCGCGCGTGGCGTGACGAATTCCTGTTTCGGGCGCACCAGGCTCACATGGCCGGCCGGCTTGATGGCACTGGGTGCCACGGGCAAGTCGCCGTCGAGGAACAGGGGCGCGGAAATGCGGCCGACGTGCCACAGTTGCAGCACGATCAGGCCGCCGGCGTCGTGCACTGCCTTCGTGATGTGTTTCCAGCCTTCCACCTGTTCATCGGACCAGATGCCTGGCGTGTCGGCATAGCCCACGCCTTGTGGCGTGACGGCCGTCGCTTCCGAAATGATCATGCCGGCCGAGGCCCGCTGCGTGTAGTACTCGGCCATCAGGGCGTTGGGCACGCGGCCCGGGTTGCCGGCGCGCGAACGCGTCAGCGGCGCCATGATGATGCGGTTTTTCAGTTGCAGGCTGCCGATGGTGATGGGGTCGAATAAGGTTGCCATGGTTGTCCTTGTGTGTGCGGATGAGACGGGTGGTTGTGACGGAATAGACTTACAAACCTTGTTGCATGTGATCGAGGAAAGCCTGGATGGTGTCTTCATTGCGCTTGAAGAAACTCCATTGCCCGACTTTTCTGGCGGAAATCAAACCAGCCTTTTGCAAGCTGGCCAGGTGGGCGGAGACTGTCGATTGCGACAGCCCCAGCTTGCGGTCGATCAGTCCCGCACAGACGCCGAAGTCGAGCGGATGGTCCTGCTGTGCGAAGTGCAGCTGCGGTTCCTTCAGCCATTGCAGGATCTGCCGCCGCACGGGATTGGCCAGCGCCTTGTGGATGGCGTCGATATCCATGGTGTTTCTCCTGATCGATGTTCGTCTGTAGGCGATATATGTATCGTCTTTTTTGAATTTCAATATCGAGATATTACGATATAAGAAAAAAACCTGCAGGCCGCGTGAATTTCACAGTGAGAGCGGGAATGGGGCGGCCGCCAGGGCCGCCCGGCAGGGATCAGGCGAAGTGGAACAGCAGCAGGGCGATCACGGCGGGCACCGTTTGCAGGTACAGGATGCGCGTCATGACGGTGGCCGCGCCCCACAGGCCGGCCACGGCGATGCACGCGAGGCCGAACACGGTGAAGGCGTGCGCGATGGCGGCATCCGGATAAAAAAAGCCCAGTGCCAGCGCGGCGACGAGGAAACCGTTGTAGCAACCCTGGTTGGACATCGCAGGGCGCACGATGTCCGCTTTTTCCTTGCTCAGGCCAAATACCTTGCGTCCGCGAGAGTTGAAGAGAACGGTTTCCAGCAGCACGATATACACGTGCAGCAACAGGATGATGGCGGTAAGGGCTTGGGCCAGGATAAGCATCGTCGCTCCAGAGTGTGTATGGAAACAGCAATTATGCTGCCTTTGGCGTGTTTGTCGGCAACTTTTGATTAGAGCGCTGGTACTAGCGAAAGATGTGCTTCCGGCAAGGGTTTCCGGCCGATGGTATACTTGCGCTTTTGCTCCTGTGGGGACGACCCCGCTCGATGATGGGGCTGTCTGGCGGGGACGACCCTGCCGCCTCAGGAGAAGAAGATGGCGTGGATCATTTTGGTATTGGCGGGTTTGCTGGAAATCGGCTGGGCCATCGGCCTCAAGTACAGTGCCGGATTTACCCGCCTCGTGCCATCCGTGCTGACGGCCATTTCCATGCTGGGCAGCGTGGTGATGCTGGGCCTGGCACTGCGCACCCTGCCGCTGGGGACCGCGTACGCGATCTGGACGGGCATCGGCACCGTCGGTACGGCCATTTTCGGCATCATGGTGCTGGGAGAGCCGGCCAGTGCCGCGCGTATCGCCTGCATCGCGCTGATCGTCTCCGGCATCCTGGGCTTGAAATTGCTCAGCCCGCAATAAACGTATTGGCTGACGCGCCCTGCGCCGTCGCGTTGCCTGCCCGGGCGGGCGGCGCACGGGCAGGGCGCGGTTGTCTCCGCCCTCTTTGAAAGGATGCAAGCATGAGCCTTGCCATGACCTATTTCTACCTGGCCATTGCCATCATCGCCGAAGTCATCGCCACCAGCGCCTTGAAGGCGTCCGAGGGTTTCAGCCGCTTGTGGCCCAGCGTCATCACGGTGATCGGCTACAGCATCGCCTTCTGGTGCTTGTCGCTGACCTTGAAGGTCATTCCTACTGGCATCGTGTACGCGATCTGGTCCGGTGTCGGCATCGTGCTCATTTCCGCCGTCGGCTGGTTCTGGTTCAAGCAAAGCCTCGATACGCCGGCGCTGATCGGCCTGGGCCTGATCATTGCCGGCGTGCTGGTGATTAACCTGTTTTCAAAGTCCGTCGGGCATTGATCAAAAGCTGCTGGCCACCCGCGCCAGGTAATACCACTCGGCATTGGCTTGCGCGTTGACGTCCGGGAAGAGGATGTAGGCGTCGAATTCGGCCGTCACGGGCGTGCCTTCCGCGCGCACGCCGATCTGCTCGCCCTCTTGCACCTTGTCAAAGCTGGACCAGGTCTTGATGAAGCGGTCATCCGCGTGCAGCTTGTCATGCACCACCACCATGTTCAGCGCTTCCATGTCGGCGTCGGCGATGGCTTCCGGCTGCGGCGCATCGATGAAGCCGAGGAAGGCGAGGGTGTTCATGATGGCGCGGTAGGCCACGTCCGGCGCGGCAGGGTCCGCATGCTGGCCGCATTCCAGGGTCAGCGCGTAGCCGCCCGTGGAGCGCATGTATTCGGTCGTGCCCACGCCGTAGCGCAAGACCATGCCGACCTGGTCGCTGCTGCCCAGCCGGCGCTGCACGCCGGCGCCATACGTTTGCAGCCAGCCATCGACGAAGCGGCGCACGCCCAGGCGGCGTGCCAGCGCGCGTTCCTTTTCTTCATGTTGAAATGGTTGCAGCGGGCCGTCGTTGTTGCGCGGGCCCACCATGACGAAAGGCTGGCTGTCGGCATTGAACGAGTGCAAGTCGAGCAGCACGTCATGCTGGCCCAGCAGCGGGCACAGCCAGTTGGCGATGCGGTCTTCGAAGTCCTGTGGATTGTCGTTCGGGAACAGGTTGCGGTTCAGGTTGCGGTCGCCGCTGCGCACGCCCTTGGCGTAGGCCAGGGGGTTGGTAATGGGCACAAAAGTGACGCTGCCGGCCACGATGGAGAGGGCGCCGCTGTCGAGTTCAGCCATCACGCGTTGAATACCCTTGGTGCCGCAGGTTTCATTGCCGTGCACGGCGCCGGTGACGATCAGGCGGGGGCCGCTGCCCTGGCCCGTGTAGTTGATGGACTTGAAGGGGAGTGCGCTGCTCATGCTGGACATATCCTATGCTGTATCAGGGAAGGGAAAGCGGGGTCGGCATATTTTAGCGGGATTCGCCACAGGCTCCCGTAAAAATGTGCGCAGGGCCGCGCCCGGCATGGCATGATCGGCGCCACCGTTGTTTTTCCTAGCCGATGCCATGCCCAGTACCTCCCATCCTTCCCGCCTGTACGGCCTCGATACCTTGCGTGCGCTGGCCATCGTGCTCGTGTTCATGAACCATTATTTGCTGTTCGTCAGCGATGGCGGCGCGTTTGGTTTCTGGGGTGAGATCGGCTGGACGGGCGTGGACCTGTTCTTTGCCCTTAGCGGCTACCTGATCGGCAACCAGATTTTTGCGGCCCTGCGCAGCGAGCACGGCTTTTCCTTGCCGCGTTTCTATGCGCGTCGCTTCCTGCGCACCCTGCCCAATTTTTATGTGGTGCTGGCCCTGTATTATCTGTGGCCCACGTTTCGCGGCGACAGCGCGCTGCTGCCGCTGTGGAAATTCCTGACGTTTACGCAAAACATCAATTTGACGCCGGGCACGGCGTTCTCGCATGCCTGGTCCTTGTGCGTGGAAGAGCAATTCTATGTGTTGCTGCCAGCCGTGGCCCTGGCGATCGCCGCCTGCCGCCGGTCCCTGCTATGGGCCTGGGTGGCCGTGGCCGCCAGCTTGATCACCGGCATGCTGGTGCGCGCCTACCTGTGGGATGAATATGTGCAGGTGCCGCGCGGCGGCCTCGGCTATTACAAGTACATCTACTATGCCTCGTGGTGCCGTTTCGACGAGCTGGTGGCGGGCGTGGCGCTGGCGCTGCTGAAAAATTACCACCCAGGCCCCTGGTCGCGCCTGACGTCGCATGGCAACCGTACCTTGCTGGCGGGAATGGCCGGCACGGCGCTGATGTTTTATGTGTTTCTCACCGATCATTATGGCTACTGGGTAACGGTGTTCGGCTACCCGGCCCTGGCTGCCAGTTTTACTTTATTGCTGATTGCGGCCCTCAGTCCCGGCAGTGCTCTATATACATTGCGGGTGCCCGGCGCGGCCAGTCTGGCCCTGTGGTCGTATGCGATCTATCTGCTGCACAAGCAGCTGTGCATTCTGCTGCGGCCGCTGTTGCAGGATATGGGCTACGGGCCGGACAGTGTGCCGGCGATGCTGGCGATGATTATCCTCAGCATCGCCACGGGATGGCTTTTATATAGAGTGGTGGAAACGCCGTTCATGGCTTTGCGGGCGCGCTATGTTCCCGCCAATCACGCCTGATCGACACAGCGATCAATTACATGTCGATCACATCGAGTCCCCGTGGCGTGCCCACCAGTAATTCCAGTATCGCATGCACGCGCAAATTCGTTTCTTCGTGTTCCGTGTTGAAGATCAGGGTGCGCAGGCCGGGTACGGCTTCCGTGATGTGGTCGCTGGCGTAGGCGTTGATCAATAACAAGACCAGGTCGGTGGCCCCCGCGCCCGGCTGGCGCCGCAACCGGTCGTGGATCACGTTCAGCAGCGCGCGCTGCATGCGCGGCGTGGGATTGGTGATGTAGGCGAAGACGCTCGGCGTGTTGGCGATGGCCGCGCAGATGCGCCGCTCGATCTCGTCCGGCTTCACGTCGGAGGCGATATCGAAATAAGCGGCTTCCCAGCGCGTGCGCGCATATGGGTGTCCGGGCGGGAAGGAGTCGGCCGTTTCAAAACCGCAGATGCGGCTCAGGGTTTTCAGCCAGGCTAATATGGTGGAGTTCATGCCCCGATTCTAGCGGCATTCCGCGCGCGCAGGGCCGTCTCCATATAAAGGCGGCTGACGCCCGGAGAATGATTAAAGTTTCCTGCAAAAGAGCCCTTGTCATTCTGGGAAAGCCTCTCTATAATGCTGGTCTTCGGGGCGGTTAGTTCAGCTGGTTAGAATACTTGGTCGACATCCAAGGGGTCGGGGATTCGAATTCCTCACCGCCCACCAGAATTTAGCAGTAAGTGGTTTTCAAGAGTTTCAAGCTGGCGCAAGCCGCAAGCGACCATGTGAAATAAAATGGTCAAACAAGTTTTACGGGCGGTTAGTTCAGCTGGTTAGAATACTTGGTCGACATCCAAGGGGTCGGGGATTCGAATTCCTCACCGCCCACCAGAATGCAGTTAGAGAGAAAGGTAAAACCGGTTATGACACCGCGAACTACTACCAAGCTTTGGGAGTGACGCTAGTCGAACGGGTTTCCTTTGTCTCAAAAAAGTGAAAAACGCGGCTAGTCCGCGTTTTTTTGCGTCTGCGTTTTCCTTTCAGTTTTTCAGTCCACACCACATTGCAGTTTTACCTGGCGCCAGCGCCGATATGGAGATCAATATGCTTACAATCCGACTTCCCGATGGTTCCGCCCGTCAATTTGACGGCCCGGTCACCGTGGCCCAGGTTGCGGCCAATATTGGTGCCGGCCTGGCCAAGGCTGCCCTGGCCGGCAAGGTCGATGGCAAGCTGGTCGATACTTCCTATCTGGTCGAGCAAGATGCCGAACTGGCGATTGTGACGGACAAGGATGCCGATGGCCTGGAAGTGATCCGCCACTCGACGGCCCACTTGCTGGCGTATGCCGTCAAGGAATTGTTCCCGGAAGCGCAAGTGACCATCGGTCCCGTGATCGACAACGGTTTTTACTATGACTTCGCCTACAAGCGTCCGTTCACGCCGGAAGATCTGGTGGCGATCGAAAAGAAAATGGCCGAGCTGGCCAAGAAGGACGAGCAAGTCACGCGCAAGGTGGTCGCACGCGACGAAGCCATCGAGTACTTCAAGGGTATCGGCGAAGCCTACAAGGCGGAGCTGATCGGCTCGATTCCCGCCGACCAGGAAGTGTCGCTGTATTCCGAAGGCAAGTTCACGGACTTGTGCCGTGGCCCGCACGTACCGTCGACGGGCAAGCTGAAGGTGTTCAAGCTGATGAAGCTGGCTGGCGCCTACTGGCGCGGCGACTCGAAAAACGAGATGTTGCAGCGTATCTATGGCACGGCTTGGGCGAAAAAGGAAGATCAGGAACTGTACTTGCACAACCTGGAAGAGGCGGAAAAGCGCGATCACCGCAAGTTGGGCAAGCAGCTCGATTTCTTCCATTTCCAGGAAGAAGCGCCGGGCCTGATCTTCTGGCATCCGAAAGGCTGGTCGATCTGGCAACAGGTCGAGCAATACATGCGCAATGTGTACCAGGTCAACGGCTATCAGGAAGTCAAGGCGCCGCAAATCCTCGATCGCGGCCTGTGGGAAAAAACCGGTCACTGGGATAACTACCGTGAAAACATGTTCATCACGGAATCGGAAAACCGCGCCTATGCGTTGAAGCCGATGAATTGCCCTGGCCATATCCAGATTTTCAACAATGGCATGCGCAGCTACCGCGACTTGCCATTGCGCTACGGCGAATTCGGCCAGTGCCACCGCAATGAGCCGTCGGGCGCCTTGCACGGCATGATGCGCGTGCGCGGCTTTACGCAGGATGATGGCCACATCTTCTGCCTGGAAGAGCAGATCGCCGGCGAAGTGACGGCCTTCCACCAGCAGGCAATGGATGTGTACACGGCATTCGGCTTCACGAATATCGATGTGAAACTGGCCTTGCGCCCGGATAACCGCATCGGTACGGAAGAGTCCTGGGATTTCGCCGAGGAATCCCTGCGTTCGGCTCTGCGTGCCTGTGGCGTGGAATGGACGGAGTTGCCGGGCGAGGGCGCGTTCTACGGTCCGAAGATCGAGTACCACCTGAAGGATAGCCTGGGCCGCGCATGGCAAGTGGGTACCGTGCAGATCGATCCGTCGATGCCGGGTCGCCTGGGCGCGGAATACGTGGCCGTGGACAATACGCGCCAGGTGCCGATCATGCTGCACCGCGCGATCGTCGGTTCGCTGGAACGTTTCATCGGCATCCTGATCGAACACTATGCGGGCGCCATGCCGTTGTGGTTGTCGCCGGTGCAGGTGTCGGTGTTGAATATTTCCGACGCTCAAGCCGATTATGTACAAGAAGTAACAACAAAACTGCGCAAAGCGGGGCTGCGCGTACAGGCTGATTTGCGTAACGAGAAGATTACCTATAAAATACGTGAACATTCCGTACAAAAATTGCCTTACATCTTAGTGATTGGCGACAAAGAACGGGATGCCAATACAGTGGCCGTGCGGGCGCGGGGCAATGTCGATCTGGGCGTGATGTCCGTCGATGCCCTGATAGAGCGACTCAAACATGAAGTCGACACCAAGGCCTGACGAGGAAACTCGCTGCACGACCGTTCTACAAGATTTTTAAAGGAAATTACAATAGCTACTGACAAGTCACATCGCATCAATGGCGAAATCACTGCCCCTGAAATGCGTTTAAGCGGGGTCGATAACGAGCCACTCGGTATCGTAAGTTTGGCTGAAGCCTTCCGCCTGGCGGAAGAGGCAAACGTCGACCTGGTGGAAATTGCGCCTACCGCGCAGCCACCGGTGTGCCGTTTGATGGACTACGGCAAATTTAAGTATTCGGAGCAGAAGAAAGCTCACGAAGCCAAATTGAAGCAAAAGATCATCCTCGTGAAGGAAGTCAAATTCCGTCCGGGGACTGATGATGGTGACTACAATATCAAGTTGCGTAATCTCATCAAGTTCCTCGAGGATGGCGATAAAACCAAAATCACGCTGCGTTTCCGCGGCCGTGAGATGGCGCATCAGGATATTGGCTTCCGCATGCTGGAACGTCTGAAAGCCGATCTGGAGCCGTACGGCCAGGTCGAGCAGTTCCCGAAGATGGAAGGCCGCCAAATGATCATGGTTCTTTCGCCTAAGAAGAAGAAGTAAGATACAATAGCGTTTTACTGTGGGTGGAAACTGCGCGTGCCAGCATTAGCGCGGCGTCAAACCCCAGGCAGAATTTGCGCGGCCCGGTCAGCAATGCCCGGGCCGCGTGAACTGTAGTGGACTCGCATCCGCTGCACAACATGTGAAAGCAGGCATCTAAGCGCAGCGTCGTGTTGCCACCTGCAATCCTGTTATAAATGGAGCTGTCCGTAAGAGGACAGATTGCTATGCCTAAAATGAAGACCAAAAGCTCCGCGAAAAAACGTTTTCGCGTGCGTCCAGGTGGAACAGTCAAGTCGGGTCACGCGTTCAAACGCCACATCCTGACCAAGAAAACCACCAAAAACAAACGTCAGTTGCGCGGTACCCGTAACATCAACGCATCGGATGTCACCTCCGTCATGCGCATGATGCCGACTGCTTAATCTCACACTCAATTTAAGGAGTTACTATGCCTAGAGTAAAACGTGGGGTTACAGCTCGTGCCCGTCATAAGAAGATTCTTGTTCAAGCTAAAGGCTACCGTGGTCGCCGCAGCCGTGTATACCGTGTTGCCAAGCAAGCAGTTATGCGCGCTGGCCAATACGCTTACCGCGATCGCCGCAACAAGAAGCGCGTTTTCCGCCGCCTGTGGATCGCCCGTATCAACGCTGCTTCCCGTGAGCATGGCGTAACGTACAGCGTATTCATGAACGGCTTGAAAAAAGCAAATATCGAACTGGACCGTAAAGTCCTGGCCGATATGGCTGTGATGGACAAGCCAGCATTCGCTGCGATTGTCAACGCAGTTAAAGCAAAAATCGCTGCGTAAGCACGGTCATTGCACAACGTCATCCGTAGGGTGACGTCATAAAGAGCGGGGCAGGGGTGTGAACCTTATGCCCCGTTTCCGTTTTTGATTGTTGGACTTTTGATAAGCAAGTCCAGAATTGATGTCCAAAACAGGAAATGCCGCATGAACTCCCTAGAAGAACTCGTCGTCTCGGCCCAGGCTGACTTTATCGCCGCCGCAGACGCTGCCGCACTTGAAAACGCCAAAGCCCGCTACCTGGGCAAGACTGGCCAGATTACTGAAATGATGAAGGGCCTGGGCAAGCTGGACCCGGACGCGCGCAAGGCGCAGGGCGCCCTGATCAATGCCGTCAAAGTGCAGATCGAAGACGCGCTGACGGCGCGCCGTGACGCACTGGCCGATGCCCAGATGCAAGGCCGTTTGAACGCCGAAGCGATCGACGTGACCTTGCCAGGCCGTGGCCGCATGCCTGGCGGCATCCATCCCGTGATGCGCACGTGGGAGCGGGTCGAGGAAATATTCCGTTCGATCGGTTTTGACGTGGCCGACGGCCCCGAGATCGAAAACGACTGGACCAATTTCACGGCATTGAACAGCCCGGAAAACCATCCAGCCCGTTCCATGCAAGACACGTTCTACATCGATGGCAACGATACCGATGGCAAGCCCTTGCTGCTGCGCACGCACACCAGCCCCATGCAGGTACGCTATGCGCGCACGCACACGCCGCCGATCAAGGTCATCGCGCCGGGCCGCACTTACCGCGTCGACAGCGATGCCACCCATTCGCCGATGTTCCACCAGGTCGAAGGCCTGTGGATCGCCGAAGACATCAGCTTTGCCGACCTGAAGGGCATCTACCTGAACTTCGTCAAGGCCTTCTTTGAAACGGACGACCTGCAGGTGCGCTTCCGTCCGTCGTACTTCCCGTTCACGGAACCGTCGGCCGAGATCGACATCGCCTTTGGCTCCGGTCCGTTGAAGGGCCGCTGGCTGGAAGTGTCGGGCGCCGGCCAGGTGCATCCGACCGTGGTGAAGAACTTCGGCCTGGATCCCGAGAAATTCATCGGCTTTGCTTTCGGCTCCGGCCTGGAACGCCTGACGATGCTGCGTTACGGCATCAACGACCTGCGCCTGTTCTATGAAGGCGACCTGCGTTTCCTGAAGCAGTTCAACTAAGCATTGTTCTGTTTGATTCATGGCGCTTGAGCGCCTGTGCGCTCGCGCTGTGAGCTTTGACCCTTTGAAGGCTTGATTATGCAATTTTCCGAAAACTGGCTCCGTACCATGGTCGATCCGAAGATGACTTCGGACGAACTGGCCCATCTGCTGACCATGTCCGGTCTCGAAGTCGAGGACGTCGATCCTGTCGCGCCCCCGTTCTCGAACGTGGTGGTGGGCCTGGTCCTGGAGATGGAGAAACATCCGAACGCGGACCGCCTGAACGTGTGCCAGGTCGATGTCGGCACCGGCACCATGCTCAACATCGTTTGCGGCGCGCCCAACGTGCGCCCCGGCTTGAAAGTCGTGTGCGCCATGGCTGGCGCCGTGCTGCCGCCTGGCGCCGATGGCAAGCCGTTTGAAATCAAGGTAGGCCAGCTGCGCGGCGTCGAGTCGCAAGGCATGCTGTGCTCCGCGCGCGAACTGAAATTGTCGGAAGAAAACGCCGGCCTGATGGAATTGCCGGACGACGCGCCGATCGGCCAGAATTTCCGCGACTACTTTGCCCTCAACGACTTGAAATTCACCATCAAGCTGACGCCGAACAAGGCGGACTGCCTGTCCGTGCTGGGCGTGGCGCGCGAAGTGTCGGCCTTGACGGGCGTGCCCCTGAATGCGCCGCAATTTGGCACCGTGCCGGTGACCAGCGATGAAATCCTGCCCGTCAAAGTGAGCGCGCCCGACCTGTGCGGCCGTTTCACGGGCCGCGTCATCCGCGGCCTGAACGCCAGGGCGGCCACGCCGGACTGGATGAAGCAGCGCCTCGAGCGCAGCGGCCAGCGTCCGCTGTCGGCCCTGGTCGACATTTCCAACTATGTCATGCTGGAACTGGGCCGTCCCAGCCACGTGTTTGACCTGGCCAAGATCCATGGCAGCCTCGACGTGCGTTGGGGCAAGGCTGGCGAATCCGTCAAGCTGTTGAATGGCAACACCGTCGCCGTCGACGAGTGGATCGGCGTCATTGCCGACGAGCAGGAAATCGAATCGCTGGCCGGCATCATGGGCGGCGACGCCAGCTCGGTATCGGACGATACGGACAGCATCTACCTGGAAGCGGCATTCTGGTGGCCGAACGCCATTCAAGGCCGCGCGCGCCGCTTGAATTTCTCCACCGATGCGGCGCACCGTTTTGAACGCGGCGTCGATTTCGCCACCACCGTCGAGCATATCGAGCGCATCACGGCATTGATCGTGGAAATCTGCGGCACGCCGGCGACCACCGTCGGCCCCGTCGACGACCACGTGGTGAACCTGCCGCAGCGCCAGCCTGTGTCGATGCGCACGGCGCGCGCGCAAAAAGTCATCGGCGTGCCGCTCAATGACGAGCTGATCGCCGACATCTTCACGCGCCTGGCGCTGCCGTTCACGCTGCTTGACGGCGTGTTTTCCGTGACCTCGCCCAGCTACCGTTTCGACATCGAGATCGAGGAAGACCTGATCGAGGAAGTGGCGCGCGTGTACGGCTTTGAAAACATCCCGACCTTGCCGCCCGTGGCCGCGAACGTGATGCAGATCGCGCCGGAAAATACCCGCTCGCTGTTTGCGGTGCGTCATGTACTGGCCGACCTGGGCTTCCAGGAAGTGGTTAACATGAGCTTTGTCGATACGGCATGGGAACGCGATTTCTCGGGCAACAGCAAGCCGATCAAATTGCAGAATCCGATCGCCAGCCAGATGAGCGTGATGCGCTCCTCGCTGATCGGCAGCCTGATCGCCAACGTGCGCTACAACCTGAACCGCAAGACGAACCGCGTACGCATCTTCGAAGTGGGCGCCATCTTCCAGCGCGACGACAGCGTGGAAAACGGCCCCTTGTCGGTGGCCGGCTACGCGCAGCCAAAGCGCGTCGCTGCCATGGCCTACGGCGCCGTGGCGGACGAGCAGTGGGGCCAGCCATCGCGCACGGTCGACTTCTTCGACGTCAAGGCGGACCTGGAAGCGCTGTTCGCGCCGCTGGTCCTGCGTTTCACCAAGGCCGAGCATCCGGCCCTGCATCCGGGCCGTTCGGCCAACGTGGAGCTCGATGGCAAGGTCATCGGTTTCATCGGCGAATTGCACCCGCGCTGGATGCAAAAATACGACTTGCCGCTGGCCCCCGTGCTGTTCGAAGTCGACGCCGCCGCCCTGACGCAGCGCATCGTGCCCGCGTACCAGGAAATCTCGAAATTCCCTGGCGCCAGCCGCGACCTGGCCGTGGTCGTCAAGCAATCGGTGGCCGTGCAGGATCTGCTCGACAGCTTCCACGCGGCAGCCGAGGCCAGCCCGGCAGCGCGTATCGTGCAAGCCATTGTTTTATTTGATGAATATCGTGGAAAAGGTCTGGAAGCGGATGAAAAAAGCCTTGCTTTCCGGATTAGCTTGCAAGATACTCAAAACACCCTGCAAGACGATGTCGTCGATGGCCTGATGGCTGTCCTGATCGATGCCGCCAAGCAGGGCCACGACGCGAAACTGCGTTCGTAATTACCGGATTGGCCGTCGCCCAGCGCGACGGCCTTTCCGTCGTCAACCGTAGACGAGCTTGCCATTTGGCGGGCCCGGGCGCACATAAAAGGCAGGGCAGGAAAATTAATAATAGCGACGTTGATTCCGCCGTACTGCAATCCGCACTGGCCGCCGATCTGCATCGGGCCATGCTGGTTGCCAAAGTGCGCCAGGAAGCGGAAAAAGATTTACCCACCTTGACCAAGGCGGAGCTGGCCGAACTGCTGTTCGAGCAAGTGGGCCTGAACAAGCGCGAAGCGAAGGATATGGTCGAGACGTTCTTTGACGAAATCCGCAATGCGCTCGAGCGGGGCGAAGCCGTCAAGTTGTCGGGCTTCGGCAATTTCCAGTTGCGCGACAAGCCGCAACGACCGGGCCGCAACCCGAAAACAGGCGAAGAAATTCCCATCACGGCACGCCGTGTCGTGACCTTTCATGCCAGCCAGAAGCTGAAGAGCATGGTCGAAGAGACCAGTCCGCTGGCCCGTGCTGCCTGAGTGAGTGGCGATGAACGAGCGCATCAGTAAAACTGAATTGATCGCCTTGCCGCCCATTCCGGCCAAGCGCTACTTCACGATCGGCGAGGTGAGCGAGCTGTGCGGCGTCAAGCCCCATGTGCTGCGCTACTGGGAACAGGAATTTTCCCAGCTCAAGCCCGTGAAGCGGCGCGGCAACCGCCGCTATTACCAGCACCATGAAGTGCTGCTGATACGGCGCATCCGCGAACTGCTGTATGAGCAGGGTTTTACCATCAGCGGTGCGCGCAACAAGCTCGACAGCCGTGGCGCGGCGCATGCCGTGATCGACGAGTTGCCGCTGCTGCCAGCCATGCCCACGCTGCCGCAGGAAGCGCCGCTGGACCGCGCATGGATACGTAATGAATTAATAGCGATTTTAAACTTGCTAAAATAAGATTTGCACCAATATAGGTCGGGTTGTCCCGATATGGACAGACTATACTGACATGGCTGCCGCTCTGGCGCACTACGCGTGCCGTGCGCGCGCCATATTTTGAATATAATGTTAATGTTGCGTTTTTGTTAGTAACGCTGAACCGGAGCAGCGTTCAGGTTCCGGTAGTCTTTCCCAGGCCAGGAAAATTTAAGGGGAAACAATGATACGCGTTGCCATTTGTGATGATCACCAAATAGTACGAGCTGGATTCAAACAGATTTTTTCGTCGTCAAGCGATTTCAGTGTGGTGGCGGAAGCCGGTACGGGGCGCGAGGCGCTCGATATCGCCCGCCGCGAAATATGTGACGTGCTGCTGCTCGACATCGCCATGCCCGATCAAAGCGGCATCGATACCTTGCGCACCATCCGCCAGGGCCAGCCGGAATTGCCCGTGCTGATCCTCAGCGGCTATCCGGCGCAGCAGTACGCGCTGAACCTGTTCAAGATGGGCGCAAACGGCTATCTGAACAAGGAATGCGAGGCGGACGAGCTGATGACGGCCGTGCGCACCGTGTTCCAGGGCCGCCGCTATGTCAGCTCCACCGTGGGCGAACTGCTGGCGCAGTCGTTCGACCGCGACACGAATGCGGCGCTGCATACGGAATTGTCGGACCGCGAGTTCCAGGTCTTCCTGCGCCTGGCGCGCGGCGCCACCGTGTCCGACATCGGCGTGGCCTTGTCGCTGAGCATCAAGACCGTGAGTACCTACCGTACGCGCATCATGGAAAAAATGGGCTTGCAATCCAACAGCGACTTGACCTATTACGCAATGAAAAACAATTTGCTTGACTAGCGCTGCGGTGCGATCATGGAACCATGATCGCTCAGCTAAGCTGGCCAGGCACGACTTGATGTTGTGCAGTGCAGCAGTTTGTGGCGAGGACTATAATTGGCCGGCGCTGGCCCTCTCTGCCGCGCCGAACCTTGCTAAGGATGCACATCAGGATGTATTTCACCGCTGACCCGGCCCCGAATCACCGCCTGCCCCTGTACAAGACGATCCTGTGCGTGACGTGCGCCTTGCTGCTTGTACTCAATGGCTTCAGCCTCTTCCATAATCTGCAGTCGCTGAAGGGCACCAATGCCTTGCTCAGCCAGAGTGCCCGCGTGGCCGACCGCCTGCAGTATCTGAACGTGCTCGTGCTCGATGCGGAAAGCAGCTTGCGCGGCTACTTCATTTCCGGCTCCGAAACCTATATGGGGCCGTCGAAGACGGCGTCCGCCGAAATCGAACACGAATTCAACGAGCTGCAGACCTTGCTGGCAGGCAGCCCCACGCAGCTGAAGAACCTGGCCCAGCTGAAAACCTTGATCCGCCGTAAGATGTCGATGCTGCAACAATCGATCGACGTCTACAGGCAGGGCGGGCTGGCCGAGATCGTCAATATCTCGCGCGTGACGGATGACCGCGCCACCATGGACGAGATTCGCCTGCAGGTGGTGATCATGACGCGCGAACAGAATGAAGCGCTGAGCACCGGCAGCGCCGCCTTTTACCATGAGTACCAGAAGGCCGTGCTGCTCGGCATCGGCATCAATGCGCTGGCCATCCTCGTGCTGATCATGTTCTACCAGCTGGTGCGGCGCAGCTTCCAGAACCGCGCGGCCGTCGAGTATGCCTTGCAAAATGCCAATGACACCCTGGAATCGACGGTGACCCGGCGTACCGAGCAATTGTCGGTGCTGTCGCGGCATTTGATCAGCGTCAATGAAGTGGAGAAGGCGCGCCTGGCGCGCGAGCTGCATGATGAGCTGGGCGCCAATCTGACGTCGATCAGCATGGACCTGGGCGCCGTCACGCAGCAACTGGCGCACACACAGCCGGAACTGGCCGCGCAATTGCGGCGCGCCAAGGCGACCTTGCTGGAAACGGTGGAACTGAAGCGCCGCATCGTCGAGGACTTGCGCCCCAGCCTGCTGGACAACCTGGGACTGTGCGCCGCCATCGAGAGCTATTGCGAGGATTTTACGCGCATGAGTTCGGTGCGCTGCGATACGGACGTGGCCATCAATATCGACAACCGCGAAGCGACGCTGACGATTGCCCTGTTCCGTATCGTGCAGGAATCGCTGACGAATATTTTGAAATATGCGCGCGCCGGCATGGTCAGCGTGACCTTGAAGCGCAATGAGCACGGCCTGGTGCTGCGCGTCATCGACGACGGTATCGGCATCACGGAAGATGCGCTGCAAAAACCCATGTCGCATGGCTTGCTGGGCATGCGCGAGCGGGCCCTGCTGTTGGGTGGGACGCTAACTGTGCGCTCGGGGCCGGACGGCAAGGGCACGTGCGTGGAAGCCATCATTCCCTTGCCGCTGACGCCGGAGCTGGAAGACATCGATGCGGATGCTGAAGCGTAATTTTTCTTGAGATAAAAAAATGGCCGGGCATGCAGCCCGGCCATTTTTTTGCCTGCCGCCCGCTTGCCGGCAGCAGTGCATGCGCTTAGCAGCGCGACACGTCGCGCAGCAAACGGTCATATTCCGTCTTTGCCACTTTATAACATTCGCCCGCATAGCATTCCAGGCCGGCCCGGTCCAGCACCGTGATATTGCCACGGCGATAGTGGATCAAGCCTTCGTCCTGCAGCTTGCCGGCGGCGGCCGTGATGCTTTCGCGGCGCACGCCCAGCATGATGGAAATCAGCTCCTGCGTCACTTTCAATTCATTCGATGGCGACCGGTCCAGGCGGTCGAGCAGCCAGCGGCACAGTTTTTGTTCGATCGAGCTGTGGCGGCCACCGACGGCGTTCTGCGCCATTTGCGCGAACAGGGCGTTGGTGTAGCGCATCAGCAACTGGGGCAGGGCGCCGCCCTGGTTAAAGGCGTCGCGCAGGCTTTGCGTTTTCAAGCGGTAGCCGTAGCCGGCGCTTTGCACGACGGCCGTGCACATGGCGCGTTCGCCTGCCAGCAGCGAGGCACCAGCCACGCCTTCATGGCCGACAACGGCGATTTCCGTGGTGGCGCCATCTTCCATAACATACAGCAGGGAAATGATGGCAGTGGTGGGGAAGTAGCTGTATTCCAGGTTGTTACCGTAGGCATACAGTTCTTTGCCAAACGGCAACTCCACCAGTTCCAGGTCTTCGAACAGCGATTCGAGCGCGGCGCGTGGCAGCGCAGCCAGCAGCTCGTTCTGTTGTGCACTGCTGAGGCTAACCCGCGACGCAAGCTTGATCTCCCGGCCCGCCGCCGGCATGGCGCGTGGCAGCAACTGGTTCTTCTGGACCGGGGTGCTAAGTTGAGTATGGTTCATATTATTCCTCACAGGCTTTTTTTTTACATCGGAGTGCGACTGCCGCGTTGCTGGTCAAATAAATCATGCCGCCCACATCTGGTAACAGCGTTTTTTTTCGACCGCGCGGTGCAGATCGCGATGTAGTTACTTTAAAAGCTTATGTTAGTGGCGAACATAAGATTAGCAGTCGCCACTTTGTAGTCTATTTTGAGGCGAAATTGTAGTCCTTGTCCTACGTGCACACTTTTGACTAACTAGCCTTGCGCCGTATCGCGCGATTTTGTGATATGACGCGCGGTTTATTCGCGCTCCACAAGCCTGCCGGACGCACGCTGGGCAAGCCGTCGCGCATGGCTGGCGCCGCCGCCTGGCGCGTGCCGGCCTCGTCGTTTTCGCCCAGGCGGAAGCGGCTGACGGCCTGCGTCAGCGCCTCGCCTTCCTGATGCAGACGCTGCGAACCGGCGCGCGCCTCGTCGACCAGGCCCGCGTTCTGGCGCGTCATGTCGTCAATGCGCGCCAGCGCCACGTTGATTTGCGCGATCTCGCCGTTCTGTTCGGCGCCCGCGCTGCTGATGCGCCCGATCACCACGGCCACCTGCTGCACCGCGTCGACCACTTGCCGCATGGTGCTGCCGGCCGCGTTGACCAGCTCGCCTCCCGCGTCCACCGTGGCCACCGAATCGCCGATCAGGCGCTTGATCTGCTGTGCCGCCTCGCTGGAGCGCTGCGCCAGGCTGCGCACCTCGGCGGCCACGACGGCGAAGCCGCGCCCCTGTTCGCCCGCGCGCGCCGCTTCCACGGCCGCATTCAGGGCCAGGATATTCGTCTGGAAGGCGATGCCGTTGATGACGCCGATGATGTCGACGATCTTGTGCGAGCTGGCCTTGATCGAGGCCATGGTCTCGACGACGGCGCTGACGGTTGCGCCGCCGCGCAAGGCTACCTCGGCCGCCGACGCCACCAGGCTACGGCCCTGTCCTACGTCGGCCTCGTTGCGGCCCACGGTGGCCGTCAGCTCGCGCATCGAGTCCACCGTCGCCCCCAGCGCTTCCGACTGCGTGGCCGTGTGGCCGGACAGGGCCAGGTTGCCCTGCGCGATATCGGCGCCGGCGGCGGCGATGACGGCCGCGCCGCCACGGATTTCCTGCACCAGCCGGGCCAGACCATGCGTCATGGCGCCAAAGTCGCGTACCAGGTCGCCGATTTCGTCATGCGCCTGCGAGCTGATGCGCTGCGACAGGTCGCCCGCCGCCGCCGCGCCCACGGCCACGCGCAGTTGCGTGACGTCGCGCGCGAAGGCGGCATAGAAGCCGGCGCACAGGTAGGCGGCGGCCAGCAGCACCAGCAGCATGGCGGCCAGGATCAGCGCGCGGCGCGCCTGGTCGCGGGCGATGCGCTCAAGCAGCAAGCCGTCCAGGGCGCTGGCCGATGCGCCGGACAGCGCCTGCAGGGCGTCGATCGCCTGCATGCCGGCCGCGTGGAATTGCGCGCCCGAGGTCTGGTCGTAGGAATTCGTCACTTCGTTTTTCGTGCGTTCCAGGAAGGCCAGCGCGGCTGGCACGGCTTTCAGGGATGGCTGCAGGCTCGCTTGCAAGGCCGGCTTGGCGGCGAGGATTTCGTCGAAGCGGGCCGGCAGGCGTTCCAGTTCGTGGCGCGCGATCAGGGCGTTGGCGTTGACGAGCTGGTCCTCGTTGGCCTCGAACAGGCCCGTGTCGATGTAGGCGGCGCCGCGCCCGGCGATGTCGGCCAGGCCTTCGGCCAGGTCGGGCAGGGTGGCCGTCAATACGGCGCTCAGGTGGTTGGCGCCCGCGTCCGGGTCAAGGCTCAGGTGCGAACGGTCGGCCACCAGCTGGCCCAGTCTGGCCGCCTGGCGCAGCAGCGCCGTGTGCGCCGCATAGCTGTCGCGCGCCGCGATGCCGCCCTGGCGTCCCAGCAGGGCTTGCCACTGCTTGTTCAGCTCAGCGGCCTGCGCCAGCCCGGCGCCGGCCGGCAGGCGCGCCAGGGCCGCCAGCACGGCCGTGATGCGCGGGTTCAGGGCGGTATTGTCCATGCCCGCCTTGCCGCTCAGGCGCAGGTGCTCCAGGCCGCGCCGCTGCTGCAGCAGGCGCGTGCCTTCCTGCAACTGGCGCACATAGGCAATGCCCTGCTGCGCATCCTGCGCCTGCGCCAGCGACTTGCCCAGCTCCGAGATCAGCAAGGTGGTTGCCAGCGCCAGGGGCAGCAGGAACACGAGGCAGACGAGCATGAATTTGGGGAGCAGGCGCAAGCGCTGCATGAGGCGGATGGCGGGGGTGAGGAGCATTTTCATCGGATTTCCAGGGAAGAGTGGCAACATTTCTGCAGTGCAATGTTGCCAGCGGATTGTGACCCCTTGATGAAGTGCGCAGCGGCAAGCCGGTTTTGCCGTTCGCCAGAGTGAAGCAGTTCACACGGAAGGCCGATCCTTCTGTAAAATCGAGGGTTTTTTGCGAGGGCCATATTATGGTCACCAATATGGCCAACGAGAACGACATCCACACCCCCGATTCCAGCGACAATGCGGACAATGCCGCCGATACCGCCACCGCCGCCACGGGCAGCAAGGCGCCGGCCGTGATCGCGCGCGAAGTCAAGCGCCGCCGCACCTTCGGCATCATTTCCCACCCGGATGCAGGTAAAACCACGCTGACGGAAAAACTGCTGCTGTTCTCGGGCGCGATCCAGATGGCCGGTACCGTCAAGGCGCGTAAATCGGGCCGCCATGCGACGTCGGACTGGATGGAGATCGAGAAGCAGCGCGGCATTTCCGTCGCTTCCTCGGTGATGCAGTTCGAATTCCGCGACCACGTCGTCAACCTGCTCGACACCCCGGGGCACCAGGACTTCTCGGAAGATACCTACCGCGTGCTGACGGCCGTCGACTCGGCGCTGATGGTGATCGATGCGGCCAAGGGCGTGGAAGCGCAGACGATCAAGCTGCTGGCCGTGTGCCGCATGCGCAATACGCCGATCGTCACCTTCATGAACAAGATGGACCGCGAGACGCGCGATCCGCTGGAACTGCTCGACGAACTCGAATCGGTGCTGAAGATCCAGTGCGCGCCCGTCACCTGGCCTATCGGCATGGGCAAGAACTTCCGCGGCGTGTACCACCTGCTGAACGACGAGATCATGCTGTTCAAGGCCGGCGAGGAAAAGGCCGACGGCGCCTTCGAGATCATCAAGGGCATCGACAATCCGCGCCTGCAGGAGATGTTCCCGCTGGAGATGGATCAATTGCGCATGGAAGTGGAGCTGGTGCACGGTGCCTCGCATCCGTTCAACCTGGAAGAATTCCTCTCCGGCGTGCAGACTCCCGTGTTCTTCGGCTCGGCCATCAACAACTTCGGCGTGCGCGAGATCCTGTCCGCGCTGGTCGACTGGGCGCCGGCGCCGCGCGAGCGCGATGCCACAGTGCGTTCCGTCGATCCGACCGAGCAGCCGTTCACCGGCTTCGTCTTCAAGATCCAGGCGAACATGGACCCGGCGCACCGCGACCGCATCGCCTTCTTGCGCGTGTGCTCGGGACGTTTCGAGCGCGGCATGAAGGTCAAGCATTTGCGCCTGGGTCGCGAGATCAAGGTATCGAACGTGGTGACCTTCATGGCTTCCTCGCGCGAACAGGTGGAAGAAGCGTACGCCGGCGACATCATCGGCTTGCCGAACCATGGCAACATGCAGATCGGCGACAGTTTTTCCGAAGGCGAGATGCTGACGTTTACGGGCATCCCGTACTTCGCGCCGGACTTCTTCCGCTCGGTGCGCATCCGCAACCCGCTGAAGATCAAGCAGCTGCACAAGGGCTTGCAGCAGCTGGGCGAAGAGGGCGCGGTACAGGTCTTCAAGCCGGTGCAGGGCGGTGAACTGATCCTCGGCGCCGTCGGCGTGCTGCAGTTCGAAGTGGTGGCCAGCCGTCTGCTCAACGAATATGGCGTCGACGCCGTGTTCGAAGGCACCAGCATCAGCAGCGCGCGCTGGGTCAGCTGCGACGACAAGCGCATCCTGAACGACTTCGAAAACGCGCTGGGCCACAACGTGGCCTACGATGCGGCCGGCAACATGGCCTACCTGGCGACGTCCGGCGTGAACCTGCGCCTGACGGAAGAGCGCTGGCCGAAGCTGACATTCCACGCCACGCGCGAGCATTCGGCCAAGCTGGCTTGATGTGGTGCTAGTGTCGGGTTACGCGCCATGCGCTAACCCGACCTATGCCCATGCTTTGAGGCGCTGGTGGTGTCGGCTTACGCGCTCTGCGCTAACCCGACCTACGCCGATGGCGCGGGCATGCGGTAGCTCGGATCAGGCCAACGGCCCTTATCCGACAACATTCAATATTCCGAGCATCATCTGCGGTAGGTCGGATTAACGCGGCAACGCCGCGCGTAATCCGACGCCATCGTTGGCGCCATCAAGCCGGCATGCTCGTGCGGGTGCTCCAGTCGCGCCGCTCGAGCAGCAATGCCGTCAGCTGCGCCGCCGTCATCGGGCGCGCGAAGAAAAAGCCCTGCGCATTGTCGCAACCCGCCTTGCGCAAGAATTCTACCTGCTGCAAGGTTTCCACGCCTTCTGCCACCACTTTCAAATGCAGGCTGTGCGCCATGGCGATGATGGCCGTGACGATGGCTTCGCCCTCGCCGGGCAGGTCGTGCACGAAGCTGCGGTCGATTTTGAGCTGGTCGATGGGCAGGCGCTTCAGGTAGGACATCGAGGAATAGCCGGTGCCGAAATCGTCGACCGACAGGTGGATGCCCGTTTCCTGCAGGCGCCGCATCAGTTCCACGTTGGCGTGCACATTGTCCATCAGCACGCCTTCCGTGATTTCCAGCTCCAGCAAGCCATGCGGCAGCTGGGTCTCGTGCAGGATGGCGCGGATATCATCCATCAGTCCCGGGTCGCGCGCCTGGCAGGCCGACAGGTTGACGGCCACGTGTTCCAGCGAATCGAGCAGGCCCGCCTTGCACCAGACGGCCGCCTGGCGGCACGCGCTTTGCAGCACCCAGCGCCCGAGGTCGACGATGATCCCGCTTTCCTCGGCCACGGGGATGAATTCGGCGGGGCTCAGCTGGCCCATCTCGCGGCAGTTCCAGCGTATCAGCGCTTCCACGCCGACGATGCGGCCGCTGCGCAAGTCGATCTGCGGCTGGTAGTGCAGATACAGTTCCTCGTTTTGCAGCGCGCGGCGCAGGTTCGCTTCCATGCGCAGGCGGCGCTGGGCGCGCAGTTCCATTTCCGGCTGGAAGACGGCGTAGCGGTTCTTGCCCTGGTGCTTGGCGTGGTACATGGCCGTATCGGCATTGCGCGTCAGGGTCGCCACGTCCTGCGCGTCGAACGGATACAGGCTCACGCCGATGCTGGCGCTGACATACAGCTGGTGGCCTTCGAGGGCGAACGGTTCGGCCAGCACGGCGAGGATCTTGCGCGCCACGCTGGCCATCTCCGAGCTGTCGTCGGCCGGTTCGACGATGACGACGAATTCGTCGCCGCCGATGCGGCAGATGATGTCGGTGGTGCGCAGGATGGCCACCAGACGCTCGGAAACGAGCTTGAGCAGCTGGTCGCCGCAATGGTGGCCCAGGGTGTCGTTGACGACCTTGAAGTTGTCCAGGTCCAGCAGCAGCAGGCCCACGCTGCTGTCCTGGCGGTCGGCGCGCGCCAGCGCGTAGGCCAGCGCATCGTTGAATTCATGCCGGTTTGGCAGCTGCGTGACAGGGTCGACGTGGGCCAGGTAGTGCAAATGGTTTTCCGCGTGCTGGGCGGCGATGCGCGTGCGGCGCACCATCAGCACCGTCAGGCCGAACGCGCACAGGATCACCAGCAGGGTGAAGGCGGCAAACTGCGCCAGGCTGCGGTACTGTGCAGCCAGGCTGGTGCGCAGGAGCAGGGCGCCGCCGCCCGGCAAGGGCTTGAGGATGGTGGCGTTGCCCGCGAGGAAGCTGACCTGCGTACCCGTGCGCGGCGCGGCCGGTGCCGCGTCGGCGCCGCTGCGCGCAAAGCGGGCGAACGGTGCGCCATAGGGATTGTAGAGCAGTGCCTGCTGCACATGCGGCGCCGCCACGAGGGGGACGAGAACTTGCTCTGCTGCAATGGGATTGTTCTGGCGCAAGGCCACGGTGGCGGCGGGGGCCAGCATGTCGGCCTGGATCTGCAGGCTGCGCTGCAACGAGGCCTGCAGGGAAAACCACTGGAACAGCACCAGCAGCAGGCCGGCACCGGCCAGCATGGCCGCCGCCGCCATCAAGTTCAGCCTGGCTATCCGGTCGCCGCGCAACTGCGCCGACGGCAGCGTCAGTGGCGCCATCATGACCCCGTTCCCTGCCGGCCCCGCCCGCTGCCGCCCCGTGTATATCCGCCTCGCCCTGCCATGCTATACGTTCCAGTCTGATGAAAACCGAAGTGAGCCGGAACTCTCAACGTGTTGTTAAGGCCGACATATTGTCATTTTGTAGCGTGAAAGTACAGGGCGCCTGGAAATTCATGCCCGCGCCACGGTGTATTTACTGCAAGTAGTAACTGTTGCAGCACAGTCTGACAAATGCACGGCACGTGGTGTGGGCGTGTCTTTCTAATAATAATCCAGGATTGATTTTAATCCTTTTTTTGCTCGGCGGTTTTTTCTGGCCAAAGACATGCCGGTTGTCAATACAATGCCATGCGGAATAATTTGCAGCGGCCTGCTAAATGGGGCGCGGCCTGCGGTTTTTATTGCGCGTGTAAATATTACATTGCAAGTCATTGATTTTAATAAATTTTAAGGGGGAATGCGCGAACGCTATGGCCTTGCTGCGCGAGTTCGTCCATAATCCGCTGATGATGGACGTTCTGATGCTGTTTGTTTTGTCTCGCGCGGCCACGCAAGATGCCGCCAGCAAAACCAGACGCCGCCCTAATGATAATCAGTGAGGATATCTTGGAAAAAAAACCAAAAATTATTTTGTCGTCACAAGACCTGGAACGACTGGAAGCGTTGTTGTATGCCTTGGGAAATAACCTGTCGCCGGACAAGGCCGCCTTGCTCGATGAGCTGGGCCGCGCCGAGGTGCTGGAGCCGCAAGAAATTCCGCCCACCGTCGTGACGATGAATTCCACCGTGCGCTTCACGGTGGAGAACAAGGAAGAATTCTGCATGACGCTTGTGTATCCGAAGGATGTGGAAGGCCAGTCCGACCGTATTTCCGTGCTGGCGCCCGTCGGCAGCGCACTGCTGGGGCTGTCCGTTGGCGACAGCATCGCCTGGCCCATGCCCGGCGGCGTGGTCAAGGTCAAGATCGAGGAAATCGTCTATCAGCCTGAACGGGCCGGCGAATACCACCGCTAAGCGCGGCAAGCACCATGGCGGACGGCGCCCGCCGTTCGCCCGCCAGGCCGTGCCTAGCAATCATCCGCTATTGCGTTGCACGCGCACCACCAGCCATCCGGCCACGACCGTAAACGTGACGATGATGGCGACGATGATCCAGAATCCCTGCGGATGCTGGGCCAGCGGAATCCCTCCCACATTCATGCCCAGCATGCCGGCGATGATATTGATCGGCAAGGCCAGCACGGTGACGATGGTCAGCACGAACAGGCTGCGGCTGTTTTCCTCGTTGACGCGGGCGGCAATTTCCTCCTGCAGCAGCTTGATGCGTTCCTGCAAGGATGACATGTCGCTGAGCACGACGGAAAACTCCTCCGTCGACTGGCGCAATTCCAGGCTGTCGAGCTCCGATATCCACGAAGGCGGGCGTTGCAGCAGGCGGAACAGGGCCGCCGGTTCCGGTGCCAGCAGGCGCTGCAGCCGCACCAGCACGCGCCGCATGGCGCCCAGGTCTTCGCGTTTCGGTACCAGCCGCCCGGCCAGCAAGTGATCCTCGATATCGTCGACCCTGGCCACGGCGTCGCGCACGATGTTGACCAGCACGTCGGCCTGGTCGCGCAGCAGGTGGATCAGCAGTTCCACCGACGAGCGGATCGGCTCATGGTTCTTGATGACGGCCTGGCGCAGGCGCTCGATCGACTGCAGCGGCGCGCGGCGCGCCGTGATGACGAGGTTTTGCGCCACGCTGGCCCACATGGTGGAAATGTCGGACGCCTCGAACGAGAAATTGTGCACCACATCGTTGACCACGGCGATCAGGGTGTTTTCCGCCTGTTCGATGCGCGTCGAGCGCGAACCCTGGTGCAGGGTTTCATAGAATTCGCCGGCCAGCTGCGTGTGCGCCATCAGCCATTTTTCGCTGGCCGCGTGCGACAGGTTGAAATGCAGCCAGACGAATTCGTGCGCCGGGTGCGCCGCGCCCGGGGCCAGCCAGGCCAGCGCGGCGGTCGAGTCCAGCGCCAGCGGCTGTGCTGCGCGGCCAAACAGGAAACCCCAGACGAGGCCCGAGGTGTCCGAGCCATAGGTAAAGCCGGCATTGTCCATCGCCATCGTGAATCTTTCTCGCGCAGTGTCATTGATCGTCGCGCGATTCTAATACATGGATGTGTCGGGATAATGACAAGGCCACCGCGATGGGTGGCCTTGTGCTGACTACGGCCGCGTTTTAACTGCGGCGCGGATTATCTGGGCGGCGGTCGTCGCGGTTCGGCACGCCGTCATGGTCGCGGTCGTGGCGGTTGCCATTGTCGCGGTCATAGCGGTTCGGGATGCCGTCGCGGTCACGGTCGCCGTTCGGGCCGCGCGACCAGCGGCCTTGCTCCATCTGCCAGCGGCCATCGCGCTGGTTCCAGGCCGGTGGCGCATACACATAGCCGGGGCGTTCTGCGATCCACACGCCCGGGGTCCAGGCGTAGCGCTGGCTGCGCCATTCCCAGTGGCCGGGGGCCCAGACGTAGCCATGGCGGGCGCGCGGGATGGCTTCGCGGCGCGGTGGCGGCGGGGCGATGCGGATCTCGTCATAGCGCACGGGCTGCACCTGCGCCGCGATCCAGCCGCCCCGGTCCAGGCGCCAGCGGTTGTTTTCCTGCACCCAGGCGGCGCGGCGGTACTGGTTGCCGTTGCGTTCGCGCAGCCATTCGCCGCCCGTCCAGACGTGGCGCTGGCCGTCCCAGTTCCAGTAGCCCGGTGCCCAGACATAGCCGCGGCGGGGCGCGGGCACGCTTTCAAACCGGGGCGGAGGCGGGGCGTTGCCGATGACAATGCTGACGCCGACCTGGCTTTGCGCCATCGCTTGCGCGGGCAGGAAAGCCGCGGTGCTGATGGCAAGCATGGCTGCTGCGTAGAGTGTGATGGGTTTCATGTTGTGCTCCATTTCGGTGATTGCGTGAAATGGACTATAGCGACTTGCCGGCGGCGTTTTCGCCTTTGATTCAACTTATTACAATTGACACAATACTGTGTGTCCGTGTATCCGTGGCCGATACAAATGCGCTGACATGGCGGCCTGGCGCGGCGTGCGTCCATCCTGCGCCAGGCGGCGTGGGGTCAGCATGCATGGCTCACAGGGTGCTGGCGGTGGCATTGCCCAGCATGGCCTGGCGTTCCTCGAGCAGCGAGAGGTGTTTTTCCTGCGCCGTCAGGCGCTTGGCGCTGACCACCACCACGGGGATGGCACCAGCCTGCGCCACCTCGGCCGTTCTGGCTGCCGATGGCTGCATGAAGCTGGCATAGCTGGCGGCGCAGGCGATGGCGACGGCGACGGTGAAGATGGCTTCCATGTTTTTCAGGGCTTTTTTTGGCGTGTTCATGATGTTTTCCTTTCGGGGGGGGGCGGGTGGGTATGCATGCACTGTAGCCATGCCCGCGGCGCATCGCCATGGCCTTGCGACCGGACGCGGTTTTGGCGGGATGGCCGGTAAAAAAGCGGCGCTGAAATGCCTACGCATGGGGTCGGCAAGCCGACCGCTTGAATTGAGGCCTAAATCACCCTGTATCCGGCCATATGAATGCAATTGCCGCGTGGCATTATTTGACGCTGCACACTGCCGCGCGCGGCAAGTGCAGGGCCAGCTGTCCTGCTAGAATCGGCATGGCGGCCCCGTCGCGCGGATAAAAATATCATCAGGAGTCTCACATGTTCCAATTGTTTGGTTTTGGCGGCGCCCGCTGTCCCCGTTGCGAGCACAGGAACGGCGCCGCCGCCGGCTATTGCGCGCAATGCGGCCTGTCGCTGGGCGCGCCCGGCAGCGACGCCGTGCTGCATGCCAATCAATGGCGCCTGTCCGAGGAACAGCTGGCCCTGTTCTTCGGCGTGCGCGAACTGTCCTCGCTGTTTGGCGGCGCCGCGCGCCGGCTGCAGGTGCCCGCCGAGTCGCGGGCCTGGATCGTCCAGTCGGACGCTTTCACCTTGATACCCGCCGGCGAGTACGACAGCACGGCCTTCTTCGCCCGCCTGCCGGCGCTGCTGCCGGCGCGTCCGGCCGAAGTGCTGATCGCCCGCGCCGATGCCTTGTCCCTGGAATTCGACCTGCCCGACCTGGCCAGCACGGAACTGCTGGGTGTTGCCGCCTCCCTGCGCATCGACATTGCGCTGGGCCAGCCCGACGCCTTCGCGCGCCAGTTCATGCGCGCGCCGGGCGCCGTCACGCGCGCCCACCTGCACGCCTTGCTGCTGCCGTCCGTGCGCCAGATCGCGCTGGAATTCATCGGCAGCCGCGCGCTGCGCGACATGGATGCGAATGCCGACTTGCGGCCCGAATTGAACGAACGCCTGCAATCGGCGTTGACGCAGCGCCTGGCGCCCAGCGGCCTGGCCGTGGCGCGCGTGGAGACCATCAGCCTGCGGCACGACAAGCGGGCCGGCGGCGATGCGGGCGACGCTTGCATCGGCACGCTGTGGCTGGGCGGCTTGCCGGCGCAGGAACTGGAGCAACACAGCCTGGAGCGCATGAAACAGCTCGACCAGCTGTATGACGAGGACGAGTGGCAGCGCATCCGGCGCGAGGAAATGGCCGCGCGCCATGCGTACCGCCGCGCGGAACTGCGGCAGGATGCGACCCTGGAAAAGGCCGAACTGGGCCACCAGGAAGCGGAACGCCTGCAGGCCCTGCGCGGGCGCCAGATCGACCTGTATGGGCGTATCCTGGAAGCGAAGTCGCGGCGCCAGGCGCTCGACCATGGCGCGGCGCTGGCGCTTGGCGAACTGGAGCAGGAACTGGCGCAGAAGGGCGCGCAGCGCGCCGACGAGGCGGCCAACTGGGAACATGTGCGCGCGCTGGCCGCCATCAAGATGCGCAGCGAGCTGGAACTGTCGCAGCTGAACGGTCGCGAACAGATCCAGCTTGCGCAGCAGCGCTTTACGCACCAGGTGCATTTGCAGTCGATCGCGCAGCAAATAGAGAGCGCGCTGCTGATCGATGACGAAGCGGGCCGCCGCGCCCAGCTGGCGCGCTTGCGCCAGGCCGAGACGGAGGCGGCGCAGCGCGAAGCACAGCTGGAAGCGGAACAGCACAAGGCCGCCTGGCAGGGCCTGATGCTGGCCAACGCGGCGCGCAAGCGCGAAGCGGAGCGGGTGCAGGAATGGGAAGAGCAGATGCAGCTGGCGCGCCAGCGCGAACTGCTGCGCGCCGAGGCGCACAAGGATGAAGCGGCGCAGGTGCAGGCGGCGGAAATCGCCGAAAAGCTGGCGGCGCTGCGGCGCGGCGGGGCGCGCGAGGACGCCATCGCGCAGCAGGAAAAGCTGCTGCGCACCATCGAGGCGGACGGCGTGCATGCACGCCAGCTGCAGCAGCAATCGCAGCTGGCGCAGCTCGATGCGCTGACCATCGAGGAACAGCGCCAGCAGCTGCGCCAGCTGGAACAGGAAGCGCAATGGCAGCGCGACTTGCTGGCCATGGCGCAGCAGCGCGAGAGCGACTATGCGCGCTGGAAGGGCGAGTATGAATCGCTGCTGGCGCAGCAGGCGCATGCGGCCGAACTGGCGCGCATCGACATCGACCGCGCCGAGAAGATCGGCTCCCTCAGCGACACGGGCAAGCTGGCCATGGCGGCCGGGCCGAACGCGGCCGCGCTGGCGCAAGTGCTCAAGGTGCAGCTGCAGGCGGGCATGAGCGCCGAGCAGATACACGCGCTGGCGGCCCTGGCGGCGGCCGAGAACAGCATCGCGCCGCTGGAGGCCATGCGCATGGCGCAGGACAGCGTGGCGCAGGAACGCGGCTACCTGGAAGGCCAGTTTGATCGCGACCGGCGCCAGCAGCTCGACCTGATCAACCTGCAGAACGCGGCGCACGCGCATGGCCTGTCGGCGCAGGCCCAGCTCGGTGTGGCCGTGGCGCAGGCGCTGCAGCCGCAGCCTGGTGGCGGGTCCGCGCCGCTGCGCTGCAAGAACGGCCATGCGCAACGCGCCGGCCACCCGGAAGACAAATTTTGCGCCGCCTGTGGCGCCGCCCTGCAGCCCTGATTGGAAGCGTTTCACCATAGATGATGCAAAAAGCACGAGACAAGCTGCGGGAACTGCGCGCCCTGCATGACGACGGGCTGCTCAGCGAGCAGGAATTTGAACGCCGCAAGAACGCCATCCTCGACGCCGAATATGCGCCGCCGGGCGCCGCGCCCGTGTCCGCGCCGCTGCCGGTGCGCCAGGGAACGGAACTGGGCTTCATGACTGGCCAGGAAATCGGTCCGCAAAACCGCCGCTACCGGCTCGAACGCCTGATCGGCACGGGCGGCATGGGCCAGGTGTGGCAAGCCACGGACCTGGCCACGCACGCTGAGCTGGGCAGCAGCGAAATGGTGGCGCTGAAGATTCTGCCGCCGCAGCTGACGCAAAGCCCCACGCACGCCAAGCTGCTGATCGAGGAAGCCACGCAGGCGCGGAAACTGGCGCATGAAAACATCGTGCGCGTCTACGAATGGGCGCAGGACCCGGCCACGGCCAGTTATTTCATCATCATGGAATGCCTCGATGGCGAAGACCTCGAGCACTATCTGGGGCGCCAGGGCGCGCTGCCGCTGGCCACGGTGCAGGAACTGCTGCATCCGGTGGCCGAGGCCCTGTCGTATGCGTGGGAAAAGCACAAGCTGGTGCACCGCGATCTGAAGCCGGGCAATGTCTTCCTGACGGCCAAGGGCGACATCAAGCTGCTCGACTACGGCATCGCTTCGCGCGTGCGCAACGCGGGCAGCAGCCTGGGGCTGGAAACGCCGAACGCCGGCACGCAGGGCTACCGCGCGCCCGAGGCGGGCACCTACCAGCGCCAGCCCAGCCCGCGCCTCGACGTGTATGCGGTGGCCGTGATGATCTACCAGATGCTCGAAGGGCGCATGCCGTTCGACGACACGCGCAGCGCCAGCCATTTGCCGTCCGCACCGCAGGCCCTCAACGCGCAGCAGTGGCAAGTGCTGCAGAACGGCTTTTCGCTGACGGCCGAACTGCGCCCGCAATCCGTGCAAGCCCTGCTCGAAGGACTGGAGCGGGCCGCCGGCCCGTCGCCCGAGGAACTGGCGGAGCTGGCGCGCCAGGAGCAGGCGCGCCTGGCGCAGCAGCAAAAGCAGGCGGCCCTGGCGGCCGAACAGGCGCGCGAGGAAGAACTCAAACAGGCGCGTGTGCGGCAGGAAGAACTGGACCAGCGCCGCAAGGCCGAGATCCAGGCAGCCGCGCTGGAAAAGCAGCGCCAGGACAAGCTGCGCCGCGAGCAGGAGGCACAGCGCCATTTCGAGGCCGAAGAGGCGCGCAAGCTGCGCAAGGAAGCGCTGCGCGGCCAGCTGCGCGCGCGCCGCGAAGCCGATGCGGCCACCGCCCTGCAGGAACACCAGGAGTTGCAGCGCAAGGCCATCGTCGCCAAGGCGGAAGCGGCGTACCGCGCCGAGCAGGAACGGGCGCGCCGTGAAGAAGCCAGCCGCGCCGCAGCCGCGCCGGCCGTGCCGCCGGCGTCAGCCGCCGTGCCAGCCGCGCCGGCGGAAGCCGTGCAGACGGTCGCCAATGCCGAGGGCGTGCTGCGCGACGATTTCCTCGACGGCACGGGGCAGGGGCCGGAACTGGTGCTGATCCCCAGCGGCCGCTTCCAGATGGGCGCGCACGAGACGGAACACAAGGCCGCTCTCCAGGCTGGCTCGCAGCAGACCTGGCTGGACCGCGAAAAACCGCAGCACTGGGTCGGCATCGAGCGGCCGTTCGCGCTGGCGCGCCACCCCGTCAGCGTGGGCGAATGGCGCGCGTTCGTGAAAGCGACGGGATGGGAAGGCGGCGGCGCCGAGACGGACTGGGACAATCCGGGCTTCGTGCAGAACGAGCAGCATCCCGTCGTCGGCGTGAGCTGGAATGACGCGCAGCTGTACCTGGCCTGGCTGCGCGAGCGCACGGGCCGGCAGTACCGCCTGCCCAGCGAAGCGGAATGGGAATATGCATGCCGCGCCGGCACGCGCACGGCCTTCAACGTGGGCGATACCATCAGCACGGAGCAAGCCAACTACGACGGCCTGTATGTTTACAACGGCGGCCCGCGCGGCGTGTACCGCGGCGGCACCAGTCCCCTTGGCACGTTTGCGCCTAACCCGTGGGGCCTGTACGACATGCATGGCAATGTGTGGGAATGGGTGCAGGACGTGGTGCATGACAATTACGAAGGCGCGCCCGTCGACGCCAGCGCGTGGGAAACGGATGGCGATACCAGCCGGCGCATCCTGCGCGGCGGCTCCTGGCTGTACCACCCGCGCTATCTGCGCTCGGCCCTGCGCAACGGTTTTTCCACCGTGCTGTCGAACGACATCGTCGGCTTCCGGGTGGCGCGCACGCTCGACTGAATCATTGTCCTATTGGTCATCTTGACGGATGCTTCATGCACCTCAACTATGCTGGAGTGTCCGTGTTCAAACGCCGCCTGCTGTCCCTCGTCTTCGCTTGCCTGCCCATCTCCGCCCTGGCTGGTGATTTGCCGTCCTATCCCTTTATCCATGCGACGGGAACGGCCTACAGCTTCTTCACGCCGGACCTGGGCGAGAGCGATTTCGACGTCAGTGCCTTCGACCCGGCGCCGGACGTGGCCACCGCGCAGGTAGCGGCGCGCATCGGGGAAATCAGGGCGCTGCTGGCCGAGCAGGGCTTGCCGCAAGCGGCGGCCGGCATCGAGGTGCGTGACCTGCGCAAGGAAATCCGCAAGGGCGCGGAACAGGACCCGGCCCATCCGCAATACCAGATCAAGGCCAGCGTGCATATCAACGTGACGGATTTGTCGAAATGGCTCGCCGTCATGGGGCCGCTGCTGGCCATGCCCAACCTCGATGCGTTTGCCGTCACCGTCGGCGCCACGCAGCGCGTGCGGCTGGAAGAAGAGCTGATGGGCGAGGCCGTCAAGGATGCGCAGCGCAAGGCCGACGCCATGGCGCGCGGCTTCGGCAAGCGCGTGGGCGCCGTGGCCGGCATCTCGTCGGAGCAGCTGAAAAACCTGGGCAATGCGGTGGGCCTCGTGCCGTCCGACCGCTACCACCGGGAAGGGAGCCGCGAGCGGCAAAATCCCGACGACATGCTGATGGTCACCGCCCTCAGGATGGGGCAGACGGTCGATGCCGTATTCCGTATCAAATGACCAGTTAGCCGGGCAGCTGGCTGCGCAAAGCGGGCAAACGGTGTAAATTGTGGCTTTCCAAACGCATCAAGGAACGCCATGACCATCAAAGCCATCCGCGACCAGTCGCAACCCATGCGCCACATCGTGCACGTGCGCGACCACATCCTTTCCGCCGACGCCTCGGTGGCCGAAGGGGGCGGCGATGCCGGCCCGTCGCCGCACGACCTGTACGACGCTGCCCTGTCGGCCTGCAAGGCCCTCACCGTGGTCTGGTACGCGAAGCACAAGGGTATCCCGCTGGAACACGTGGAAGTGTCGACCGAGCGCGATGCCAGCGAAGAACGCAAGGGCGTGTATCGCCTGGCCACCACCTTGCACCTGACGGGCGAGCTGACGGAGGCGCAGCGCCAGGAACTGCTGTCGGCCGCCGGCAAGTGCCCGATCCACAAGCTGATGACGGCCGTGACGACCGAAGTGACGACGGTGCTGGCATGAGCGCGGCCATCCTGAAAAGCCACGAGAAGGACCTGGGCGGCGGCTTTGTCGTGCGCCGCCTGCTGCCGTCCGCCGTGAAACAGGCCGTCGGTCCCTTCATCTTCTTTGACCATTTCGGCCCCATCGACGTGGCGCCCGACGCCAACCACGACGTGCGCCCGCATCCGCATATCGGCCTGGCCACCGTCACCTATCTGTTCGAGGGCGCGATCGACCATCGCGACAGCATCGGTTCCTGCCAGCGCATCGAGCCGGGCGCCATCAACTGGATGACGGCCGGGCGCGGCATCGTGCATTCCGAACGCACGCCGCAGGACCTGGCGGGCCAGCCGCACCGCACGCACGGCTTGCAGCTGTGGGCCGCGCTGCCGAAGGCGCACGAGGAAGACGAACCGAGCTTCACGCACACGCCGCAGGCCGACATTCCCGTCGTGCCGCTCGATGGCGCCGTGGTGAAGGTGTTGATCGGCACGGCCTTTGGCCAGACCTCGCCCGTGCGCACCTACATGCAGACGGTGTACCTGGACGTGGCGCTGCAGGCGGGGCGCGAGCTGCGCCTGGAAGGCTTGCCGGCGGAAGCGGCGATTTATCCGGTCAGCGGGGAAGTGCTGGTCGATGGCGTGGCGCTCGCGCCGCACACCATGGCCTTGCTGGAGGCGGGCACGGTGCCTGTCGTGACGGCAGGCGGCGGCGCGGTGCAGTTCGTCGTCATCGGCGGCGAGCCGCTGGACGGCCACCGCTACCTGTTCTGGAATTTCGTCTCGTCGAGCAAGGAGCGCCTGGCGCAGGCGGCCGACGACTGGAGCGCCCAGCGCATGGGGCAGGTGCCGGGCGAGACGGAATTTATTCCGCTGCCGAAGGCGCCTATGCGTCCTCCGGCATAAGCGTTTCGTTTAGAAACGCGCGCGCAAGGTCAGTTGCGCCTTGCGCGGCTCGCCATAGAAATTGCCCCAGGCAGGCGCGCCCACCGTCTGGTAGTAGCGCTTGTCGAGCAGGTTCGTCACGGACAGCGACGCCGTCCAGTTGCGGTCGATCTGGTAGGCGCCGCGCGCGCTCCACAGCGCATACGCGCCTTGCGCCACCGTGACGTTCTGCGTCACGCGCGAGCTCTCCGTCTGGAAGTTCACGCCGCCGCCCACGCTCCACTTCTGCAGGGCGCCTGGCAGGCGGTAGTCGCTCCACGCGCGCAGCATGTGGCGCGGCGAGTAGGTGCTGGCGAACATCACGCCCGCGTTCGACGTCTGCTCCAGATATTTGAAATTGTTCAGCGTGTAGCCGGCGAACAGCTGCCAGCCCGGCGCCACTTCGCCGCTGATTTCCGCATCGACGCCTTCGCTGCGCACCTTGCCCGCCGAGAAATAGCACTCCGTGCCACTGGAACAGGTATTGACCAGGTCGAGCTCCGCGCGGTTGCGCTGCTCGATACGGAACAGCGCCAGCGAGGCATTCACCTTGCCGTCGAACAGTTCACCCTTCACGCCTGCTTCCAGGTTGCGGCCCTTGAGCGGATCGAGCAGGGCGCCTTCGGCCGTGCGCTGGTTTTGCGGCTGGAAGATGTCGGACACGCTGGCATAGCCGGACCAGCGCTTGTCGAACGCATAGATCACGCCGCCATATGGCGTGACGACGCCGTTTTCGCGGTACGGGTCGATGTACACCTCGCCCGTGTCGCGGTACACGCTGCTCGATTTGTAGTTCGACACGCGCGCGCCGGCCACCACGGTGAGCGGGTCGCTGACGCTGAAGCGGGCCACGCCATACGCGCCCGTCTGCGTCATCTTTGTGATGCTGGGATCGCCCCGGTAGCTGTTTTCACGGAACCACGCATCACTCGGTTCGGCCACGCCGTGATTGGGCCGCAGCGGGTTGTTCGCCCGCTGCAGCAAGGCCAGGCTGAAATCGCTGTCGCTTTCCAGCCGGTTCGTATTCATGCCGGCGCTGAAGCCGTGGCGGCGGCCGAAGGCATTGAATTTGCCGTCCAGCGACAGGTCGATGCCCTTGTTGGTGGTGCCGTAGTCGAACACGCCGCCATACATCATCATGCCGGCCAGGGTGGCGGGATCGAGCGCGCCCTGGCTGAACATGTATTTCACGTCGTGCCGCTCGCGCGTGTAGTTGGCGCTGGCTTTCAACGACCAGTCGGCGTCGAAACGGTGCTCGAATTCGGCGAAGACGGCCGTCTGTTTGCTATCCCAGCGGTTCCAGTCGGCGCCCAGGAAGGTCGAACGGGGCAGGTGCGGGTCGCTGCCGTCGCGGAAGCGCGGCATGCCGGAAAAGAACGGCGTCGAATGCAGTTTTTCGTAGCTGGCGCCCGTCGTCAGCTTGCTGCCCGGCGCCAGGTCGAATTCCAGCACGCCATACAGCACGTCCGTGCGGCTGTCGGCCACGTCATAGAAATAATCGCGCTGGTCATGCGCGGCCACGGCGCGGCCACGGATGCTGCCCGACTCGTTCAAGGGGCCGGTGACGTCCACTTCGCCGCGCACGTCGTTCCAGCGGCCCGCGCTGAGCGCCAGCTGCACCTGCTTTTCCGCCAGCGGGCGCTTGCGCACCATGTTGATGGCGGCGCCGGGCGAACCGGTGCCCTGCAGCAGGCCCGTGGCGCCGCGCACGATTTCCACCCGGTCCAGCATGGCCGTATTGCTGGTAAAGCTGTTCGCCTGCGGGTAGTACATGGCGCGGTTCACGCCGTCGAACTGGTACGTGTCGACCATGAAGCCGCGCGAATACACATAGCGTCCACCCATGGGGCTGTCGTACATGGTGATGCCGGTGGTATTGGCCAGCACGGCGTCGATGGTGTTGAGGTTCTGGTCATCCATCTTCTGGCGCGTGACGACGCTGACGGACTGGGGAATTTCGCGCAGGGTTTGCACGCCCTTGCCGACGGTGACGGCGCGCGCCGCATACGAGTTGCTGTGCTCACTGACGGGGTCGCGCTCCATGCTGGCGCTGACCGTTACGGGCGCCATGGTCTTTTCCACGCCGGCCGCCGCTGCGGAGGATGGCGCCGCCTGGCGCAGCACGTAGGCGCCGTTGGGCAGCTGCACCGCTTCCAGGCCGCTGCCGGCCAGCACCTGGGCAAAGCCCTGCGCCACGCCAAAGCTGCCGCGCACGCCGGGCGAACGCAGGCCGCGCGTCTGCGCGGGATCGGTCGACAGGCTGACGCCGGCGGCGACGGCAAAATCGTTCAGGGCCGTGGCCAGCGGGCCGGCCGCAACAGCATAGGCTTGCGGGGCGGCGGTCGCGGCGGCCTGGCCTTGCGCCAGCGCGGGGGCGGCGACAAAGGCGGCAGGGGCGGCGCACGCCATGGCGAGGAGGGCCAGGCGGATGGCGCGCGCGGCGGGATGGAGGACGGGGGTGGTCAGCTGCATGCTCGGTCTTTCTGCTCAGAGGGATAGGAATTGGCTTGTGAATCGGCTACTTACCTGTGAAGCCGAAGCAGCACGCCGAAACACCAACCCCTGGCGCAAAAAAATCAACATATTTATATCTGCCGTGCCGCCACCGTGGCCCAGTAGCGCGTGAAATAGGTCACTTGCAGCCCGTGCGAGGCGCACAGGCTTTCCAGCACGGCGTCGATGTCGTCGAGGCGATAGGTGCCCGTGACGGGGTGGCGCGCCACGGCGGCGTCGCACACGAGGCGTCCGCGCCGGTAGCGCGCCAGTTCGGCCACCAGTTGTTGCAGCGGCCAGTCGGCGGCCACCAGCATGCCGCGCAGCCAGCTGTCCTGGTGTGCGGGCACGGCTTGCACGGCATCGGCGGCGCTTGCGGTAAAACTGAGCTGCTGGCCCGCTTCCAGGCGCCGCGCGGCATCGGCGCGCGCCGCGCAGCGCACTTCCACCGCGTGTTCGTAGACGCTGACGGTGCTGCCGCCGTCGTCGCAGCGCACGCCAAAGCGCGTGCCCAGCGCGCGGATCACGCCATGCGGGGTATCGACCAGGAAGGGGCGCGGATCGGGCGCGGTGCGCAGCATGATTTCGCCATGGTGCAAACGGATGCGGCGGTGCGTGGCGCTGTAGTGCACGTCGGCGGCGCTGTCCGTGTTCATTTCCATGCGCCCGCCATCGGCCAAGCTGACGTGGCGGCGCTGGCCAGGCGCCGTGCGCAGCGCCGCCGTCCACGCCTGCCACGGCGCGGACTGCAGGCCAGCCTGGCCCAGCACGATGCCGCCGCCGGCCGCCACCAGCACGGCGAGGATCTTGGCGGCCGCGCGCCGGCGCTGCTGCGCCGCCTGCAGGGCAGGAAGCGCCAGCGATGGCGGTATCGTGCCCAGCTGGCCGTCCATGCGCTGCAGTAAAGCCCAGGCACGTTCGTGCTCGGTGCTGGCGTCGCGCCACGCCTGCAGGGCAGCCGGGTCGGCGCTGCCGCACTTGACTTCCACGTGCCAGTGGGCGGCCGCCGCCAGTATCTTGCGGGCGATGGCCGGGGAAGGGAACGCGCCGACCATCAGCCGGCCGCCAGCATCAGGCATTCCGTGTAGGCGCGCACCAGGTGCTTTTTCACGGTCGGCAGCGAGACGCCGAGGCGCTGGCTGATGTCCACGTAGCTGAGTTCTTCGATCTGCGCCAGCAGGAAGATGGCCCGCGTGCGCGCGCCCAGGCTGTCGAGCAGGCGGTCGATGGCCAGCAGGGTTTCGATGATGATGGCATGCGTTTCGGCGCTGATCGTCGTCGGTTCGGCTTGCTGCGCCAGCGCTTCCAGGTAGGCGTGTTCCAGCGCCTGGCGCCGGTAGCGGTCGATCAGCAAGCCGCGCGCGATGGTGGCCAGGTAGCCGCGCGGTTCGCGCAGGGGCGCCAGCGGTGTCACCTCGCGCTTGCCCAGCAGGCGTAAAAACGTGTCCTGCGCCAGGTCGGCCGCCTCGGCGCGGTTGCCCAGCTTGCCGCGCAGCCAGGCAAGCAGCCAGCCGTGATGTTCGCTGTACAGGGTAGTGAGGTGGGCGGCATGGATGGGACTGACGGTGCTCACTGCGGACTCCAGGCAAAGGATGGGCTGGGCTGACGGAACGCGCGGTGCCGGCTGGCTAGGCTATTGAGAATGATACTCATTATCACATTGCCATGCGGGCGGCGTCAATTACTGCTGCTTGCCTAGGCGCCAGCGCTCCTGCCACTGTTGCAGATCCGCCCATGCCTGCTGTAAGGCCGAGGCGGACCAGTGCAGCAGGCTGTCGAAGGCCAGCACGCTGCGGTGCCAGTGGATGCCATCGAAAAACACGTGGTCGGCGACCACCGTGGCGGCCAGCCAGGCGGCGAGGATGACGATGATGTCGTGGCGCCCGCTCTTCCACCAGCGCAAGGAATGGCGGCGGAAGATCCATGGCACGCCCAGCGGATTGGGCCAGTCGGCCAGCAGATGCATGATGCCGCCCGCCGCAAAGCCGAACAGGGGCGGCGCCCAGAGATGGTGCGGCAATTGCAGATATGTGTAGACGAGCAGGGCGATCCAGGCCAGGCCCCAGTGGGTCCAGGTGCGGTGCGTGATCCACAGCCGGTGCGTGCGCGCCCACCAGGCCACTTCCAGCCAGTCCGGCGCCGTGCCGCCCAGCGCGCCCGTGACAAAGGCGAGCACGCTCAGCACTTGATACGGGCCGCCGGCGCCAGCGTGCGCGACCAGGGCCGCGGCGATCACGCCGGCAGCCCAACCGGTCGCATGATGCGCTTTGTTGGAAGCCATAGGAAATGTAAAACGCCACGCAGGCGCATTGTGAAACGTCGCGGATATTAACTGGATAAATATACAGTATGCAAGGGCGGCAGGCGAGGATATTGCAGAATATCTGTCAAATATTTGTTAAATTGTGTATCGGGAGGTGGATCATGGCGAACCGGGCAGGCGATGCCGGCCGGTCAAGTGTGTTGTGCGGCTGATAATGCATTCCGCGCGCCGCGCGCTATGCTGCAAGCAGGTGTCCGTTTTGAGGAGGTGTTGCCATGAAAATCCCGCGCGAATTGCAAATCCCCGCCATCGTGTTTTCGCTGGAAGCGGTGTTCATTATCGGCCTGTCGCTGATTTTTCTCGTGCTCGTCCCGCGTTAGTGTCGGGTGGCGGCAAGCTTGTCAGGCGGTCACGGCGCCGCGCGCGTAGGGCGGGTACCGCAGGGGGCCTGTACCGGCGTGCGGCAGCGCAGCGTCGCTATTGCTAGGCGGTCAGCGCGCCGCTGTCGCACAGCGCCGCGCCTTCGGTGCGGATGATCCAGCATTCCGGATACGGTTCGCTGGCGAAACGGTTGTGCCGCGCGAAGCCGCTGAGTTTATCCAGCGCCGTGGCGGGCGCCAGCGGCGTTTCCTTGCCGCTGGCAGCGTCCAGGTGCCAGAAGCCGCCGTTGCGGTGGAAAAGGACGGGCAGTGCGGCAGCCTGTGGCGTAGCAAGGTGACTGGATGGCGTGGGCCGTGCTTCGGGCAGCAGCAGGTAAAAACATTCGGCGCGGGCGCCGTGGTCGATGCGGTGCAGGATCACGCCATGCGCAAGCAGGGCCGTGACGCTGAGCACGACGATGCCCTTGATGCTGGCGGACAATTCGATGCGCATGCCCAGGCGCAGGGCGACGGGCTTGTGCTTGCCGGGCCAGACGCCGTCGAGCAGCAGGCCATAGCGCGACACGTCCTCAATTTCAAAGCCTTGCTGGCCGCGCCGGATGATGGCGTGGCGGCCCGACAGGCGGCGCGTCAAGCCATTGTTGTCCTGGCCGTCTGGGCTGAAATGGCTGAGCAGTACATCCGCTTCCGGGTCCACCAGTTCGAAGCGGCCCAGCATGCATTCTTCCAGCGCGAACAGGCGGATCTGGCGCTGTTCGCCCGCTTCCGGCGCCGCGTTCACGAGGCAGGCGGCCTGGCTCGGGTGCGGGTGGCAGTGGCTGGCGGCGGGCAGGTCGACCTCGATCAATTCCTCGTCCCAGGCGATAGTGGTAAAGCCCATGTCGATCTTGCCCTGCGGCGCGGACAGATCCACGTGGGCGATGCCGGCATTGCGCGCCGTGACATCGAGATTGCAGCCGTCGCCGCCCGTCACGCGGGCGATCGAGGCGTCGTCAGCCATCACGCGCACGTTCTTGTGCGTGCTGAGGAAAATCTGGTGGATTTCCGTCAGGGTCGCATCGCGGCGCGGCACCAGGATGACGAAGGTGCACACCCATTTCTGCGCCACGGCGCCGTCGACATGGCTGTGCACTTCCACCTCGATCTGGTACTGGCCATGTTCCTTGTTGCGGGAGGAAAATTCGACAAACACGGGGCGCCAGTCGCCGCGCGTGGTGCGCACGAAATCATGCTGGACGGCGCCGCGGGGGATCAGGTCCGAGCGCAGGCGCACGGTCAGCTGCGGCGCGCAGGCGGCGGCCATGCCGCGCAATTCCATTTTCAGGGTTTGCCGTCCGCCTGCCGCGCGCGGATCGAAGCCGCTGATGTGCAAATGGGCTTGCACCGGCTGGTAGGCGGCACGGGCCACGCTGGCCGGCGCAGCGCCAGGCATGGCGGCGGACGCCAGCGCCGGCGCATGGGCCTTGGACGCCAGGGGCGTGCCAGCGGACATTGCCGTGCCCGTATGCATGGCAACGGCGACGGCAGGGCCAGGCAAGGTGTGTCTGGAGATGTCAGCAGCAGTGTCTGCAGCAGCAGCAACTGGCGCAGCAGCTGAAGCGGCAACTGGCGCGGCAACTGCAGGGGCGTGCGAAGGCGCCGTTGCCGATGGCTCGGAACGGGCGCTGCGCAGTGCGGTCAACAGGTCGTAGCTGCTGGGAGCAATCGTCGCTTGCGGGTGGTTGGCCGCGCAGACGTTTTCCCCAGGCAAGACCCAGAACGTACAGTGCGGGTGCTCCGGGTTGCTGCATTTTTTCATGACATTCTGACTCGAATCGAGCGGGGGCATTTTGCCCTCTGTTATACATGAGAGCTTACGCGCTTTTGCGCCCGCTTGGCAACCTTCACATCAAGCGCACACGCTCTTTTTGCCCGATTTCATGCCAATCGTCACACGCTGCCATAATCACGATGGAAACTATTGCCTAAAATCATATTCCGTGACTTTTTGAATATGTGCTTTTGATAACAGTCGTGTCAAGGCGGGCGCGCGCGATGATGACACGTCCGGTATGCGGCTGTTACCGCACACCGTATGTGCGCCGGCAACATTGGCGTGGTGGGGCAGCGTGCCGCCCCCGGCGGCATTTTGCTTTATGCTGGAGCAACATTCACCTTGCCAACCCGGAGGACCCCCATGCCCGCCCCACGCCCGCTCCAGCTTGCCGTTGCCTATGGCGCAGCCCTGCTTGCTTTCCTTGCCATCGATGCGCTGTGGCTGGCCGTGCTGATGCAGGAAACCTACGCGCAGGCGCTGGGGCCCTTGCTGGCCGCGCAGCCGCGCTGGACTCCGGCCGTGCTGTTCTATGTCTTGTACCTGCTGGGGCTGCTGGTGTTTGCCATGGCGCCGGCCCTGCGCGCGGGCAGCGGCCGCAGGGCTGCGGCGCTGGGGGGCTTGCTGGGGCTGGTGGCCTATGGCACCTATGACCTGAGTAACTATGCCACCTTGCAAGCCTGGCCGCTGGCCTTGACGGTGATCGACATGGCGTGGGGCAGCGTGCTGTCCGCCACGGCGGCCACGGCCGGCTACCTGGCCGCCAGCCGCCTCGTGCGCAACGTCAGCGCGTAAAACGCAAGGCCAGCACGGTGAGGTTGTCGCTGTGCAGGCCGGCGGGCGGATGGGCGTGAAAATCATCAAGCAGCGCCGTGACGGCTTGCCCGGCGTTCTTGCCGGCGCACAGCGATGGCCAGCGGGCGGTCAGCGCCAGCGGGTCGGCGCAGGCCCAGAAGCCATCGCTGGCCAGCAAGTAGCAGGCGCCTGGCCGCAACTGCAGCACCCTGCGGTCGCCCAGGTGCGACAGAAAGGACGGTAAATTGCCCGCATCGAGCGCGCGTAGCGGCTTGTCGAGCTGCAAGGTATCGCCGATGGCGTTACCCAGGATAAATGCCTGCGAGATTTGCGGATGGTGGATGCCATGCACGCAAGCGCGCCAGCCGGCTTCGTCCAGCACCCCGCGCATGGCGTGCACGGTCGCCGGCACATGGTCGACGGTGAGGATGCTGGCCGTGCCGTCCGCCACTTCATACAGGCGCGAGTCGCCCACATGGTAGAGCAGCGGCGCCTGGCCGGCCGGTATTTCCAGCAGGGTCAGGGTGGTGCCGGGCTGGCGCGCCGCTGCCGGCGTCTCGCCGGCGAACTGGCTTTGCAGGCGCGTGTGCAACTGGTCGAGCTGGGTTGACAGGCTGCGCGTATCGTGACAGGCGGGCACGGCCAGCAGTCCCTGCACGGCCGCTTCGGCCGCTTCGCGCCCGTGGCCGTGGCCGCCCATGCCATCGAGCACGGCGGCGCGCACATGGCCGGCGGGCCAGCCCGGCACCTGGCAGCGCAGCGGCGCCTGTCCCGACAGGTACACGGCCTGGCCCTGGGCATCGATCAGCAGGAAATTGTCCTGGTTCTCGTGGCGTGGAACGGGGCCGGCGCCCACGCTGCTGCCAGCGGCGGCATCGAGCCAGGGGCCAAAGTCCAGCGCGTCTTTAATGAAATGCATCGTTTGCTGCGGTCCGGGCGGTAAGAATGTTGATCATAGGACACAGCTTAGCTGATATTTCTTGCAGGCGATACGTTGCCTCTCCAATAAAAAAACCTGCGGCAGCAGGCTGGCGCAGGTTTTTTGAAGCAGGGCAAGGCTTAACGGCGATGGCCCCAGCCGTGGCCATGGCCGCGGTCGTTGTCATAGTAGCGGTCGCGGTGGCCATGGCCGCGGTAGTAGCCGCGGCCCGGCTGCACGTACACGACAGCCGGCGGGCCGTAGTAGCGCGGCGGCGGTGCGTAATAGACTGGCTGCGGCGCCGGTGCGTAGTACACAGGCTGTGGCGCAGGCGCATAATAGGTTTCGCGGTAGCCGCCGCGATAGCCGCCACGGTCATAATAGCGGTCATTCGTATTGATGCTGTTGCCAACGGCGGCGCCGATGACGCCACCGACGATCGCGCCGTTACGGCCGCCGGTGCTGTTGCCAATGGCCGCCCCGACAACGGCGCCTGCAACGGTATTGAAGTCGCGGTCGCCGGCGACTGCGGCCGAAGACACAGCCACTGCCGCTACCATTACCGCACCCAGGAGTTTCTTGTTCAACATGGCATTTCCTTCCATTCCGGCGAGATCACAATGATCTGCATGAAGTGGACTATATCTGCTGCACCGCGCTTGTTCCACGTCTAATACAACTTATTACATTCGCGCCCGGCCGGTAACAACTGGGCCTGTCAGCGCGAACGGGCTTGCCATTCCGGGCGCAGCAGGCTGTACATTTTGACATCGCGCATGCTGCCATTGATGAAGAACGCCTGGCGCATCAGTCCCTTCTGCGTAAAACCGTTCTTTTGCGCAATGCGCTCGGACGCCGTGTTCTGCGGGTCCATCAGCAGTTCCAGCCGGTGATACGTGTAGGCATGGAACAGGTAATCGACCAGCAGGCGCGTGGCTTCGCTGGTGTAGCCGCGCCCGCCGCGCTGCGGGTCGAACAGGCGGTAGCCAATTTCGCGCGAGGCTGGCGTGCGGCTCTTGAAATGCGTGATGGTGCCGATGATGTGCTGGTGCTGGTCCTCGATCAGGAACAGTTCGCTGTCTTCCGTGACCAGGCCCGTCTGCATGAATTCGCGGCGTATCACCTCGGGCGACTTGAACTGCATGGAAAAGAATTCGCCGCGCGAAGGCAGGTCGTTGACCAGCGCGATGTAGTTGTTCAGGTCGGCGGCTTGCACGTGCCTGACGGTACACAGTGTTCCCTTGAGCATGGCGGTATCCAGTGGTGGGTGCGAACTGCATGGTAATCCACCTGGGCTGGCGCAGGCAATCGCGCGCGGTAAAAGTTGCTGCAGCGACAGAATAAATGCGTTATCGTAGAACGCTGTGCCATGCCCCTGCGCATGGCGTATCCGCACTGATTTTTTGACTGGAAACCCCATCGTATGACGACCTTCCTGACTGGCGCGCCACTGCGCCGTTCCGCTGTATCCCTGAGCATAGGCTGCCTGCTCAGCGCCGGCGCCTTTGCCGCCGCGCCAGGCAATGCGCCGCAGGCGCTGGCGCAGGTGCGCGACACGGCCCTGCACAGCGACTGGGCATATGCCCGCCTGGCCGACATGACGGACCTGATCGGCCCGCGCCTGTCCGGTTCCGCCGGCGCGGCCGCCGCCGTGCAGCAGGTGGCCGACACCCTGCGCCAGCTGGGCGCGAAAGTCACCTTGCAGCCCGTGAAAGTGCCGCACTGGGTGCGCGGCGTGGAAACGGCGGAGATCGTCGACTACGCGGGCCGCCCGTAAGGCGTCAGCCAGCGCGTGGTGCTCACGGCCCTGGGCGGCTCCGGCGCCACGCCGGCCGCCGGCCTGACGGCGCCCGTGATCCTCGTGAAAAGCTTCGAGGAACTCAAGGCGCGCGCGGCGGAAGTGAAGGGCGCCATCGTGCTGATCGACACGCCGTTCGACCAGGAGATGGCCGAGCGCGGCCTGGCCGGCGTCACGTATGGCCAGGGCTCGCGCTTCCGCTTCAACGGACCGAAGGCGGCCGCCGAACTGGGCGCCGTGGCCGCGCTGGTGCGCTCGGTGGGCGGCGCGGACTTCCGCATCCCGCACGCGGGCGCCACCGGACTGGAAGACGGCAAACGGATTCCCGCCGCCGCCGTCACCGTGGAAGACGCCTTGCTGATCGGCCGCCTGGCCGCGCGCGGTCCGCTGAAAATGCACCTGACCCTGACGCCGCAAAACCTGCCGGACGCCGACAGCTACAACGTCATCGCCGACTGGCCTGGCACGGACAAGGCCGACGAAGTGGTGGTGGTCTCCGGCCACCTCGATTCCTGGGACCTGGCGACGGGCGCGCACGATGATGGCGCCGGCGTGGTGGCGGCCATGGGCGTGGTGGAAACCCTGAAAAAGCTCGACTACCGGCCGCGCCGCACCATCCGCGTGATCGCCTGGATGAACGAGGAAAATGGCGGCCGTGGCGGCCAGGCCTATTTCGAGGCCAACAAGCAGGCGCTGGGCAAGCAGTATGCGGCCATTGAAATGGACAGCGGCGCCGGCCGGCCGTTCGGCATCAAGGCCAGCGTGGGCCCGAAAGCGGAAAAACTGTTCGCCCCCTTGCTGGCGGCCTTGCAGCCGATGGGCGCGCACGCCTTCACGCGCCGCGACGCGCTGGGTACGGGCGACTTGCACCGCCTGGAAACGGGTGGCGTGCCCAGTTTCGAGCCGCTGGTCGACAGCCATAGCTACTTTCACTACCACCACACGGCCGCCGATACGCTGGACAAGGTCGATCCGGAGAACCTCAAGCGCAACGTCGCGCTGATGTCATCGCTGGCCTGGTTCCTCGCCAATATCGATGGCGAGATCGGCCGCGCGCCGGCGCAGGGCGAGTAATTCACGCTATCGCGGGCCGCCGGCTTGCCGGCGCGGCCCGCGTGCTGTTGACCACATCCATCGAACGCATGCCATGACCTCATCTTCCGCCGCCATCGACAGCGCCATCCACCTGATCCGCACCTACACGGCCCTGCATCCCCGCAGCGCCGACACGCTCGAGGGCGTGGCGCAGTGGTGGCTGGACAGGCAAATTCCCCTCGACGTCACGGCGGCCGCGCTGGCGCAGCTGCGCGCGGCCGGCGAAATGGAGCATGTCGACGTCGGCACGCGCCAGCTGTGGCGCCGGCACCGATCCGGCGACTGAACAGGGGCGGGTGGCCAGTCCACCCCTCAGTTTTTCAGATACCAGCCCTCCGCAAAGACAATTTGCCTGGATGGGGCGGCAATCATAAGATGTGCAGCTGTAAATAATTCTCATTTAGTTGGGAATCCATCCTACGCTGCATACTCGCCTGGCCCATGGCGGCCCGGTTTGGCCTCTCTTCTGATTGTCAGGAACGCTGGTGCCCCGTCTTCGCTTGCTTTTGCCCCTACTCCTTGCCGGCTGGCTGGCGCTTGCCGGCGCCCGCGCGCAAGCGCTGGCCGCAGCGCCCGCGCCACGCATCGAGCGCTGTACCATCGCCGATGAACAGGGCGACTTCGGCTTGCCCACGCCCTATACCCATGCCAGCGGCGGCATGGGCTATACGCTGACCAGCCTGATTTTCGACACCCTGGTGTGGCGCGACGCCACTGGCAAGCTGGTGCCGGGGCTGGCCAGCGCGTGGCGGGAAAGCGCCGACCACCGCACCATTGAGTTCACCCTGCGCCCCGACGCGCGCTGGCATGACGGCAAGAGCGTCACGGCGGCCGACGTGGTGTTTACGTTTGCGTATCTGCGCCAGCACCCGCATCCGCTGTTCGACCTGGGCGCCATCGACAATGTGGACGACCTGGGCAAGGGGCGGGTGCGGGTGCGCCTGAAGCGCGTGTATGCGCCATTCGTGGCGCAGCTGGCCGGCTCCGTGCCCATCCTGCCGCAGCATGTGTATGCGCGCCTGGCCGATCCGCAGCACATCAAACAGGCCGACATCGTCGGCAGCGGTCCCTATCGCCTGGGCGCGTATGACAAGGCGGCGGGCCGCTACCTGTTTACGGCGAACGAACAATACTACCTGGGTCCGCCCAGGGTGCGCAGCCTGCTGTTCCTGCGCATGCAGCCTTCGCTTGCCGTGGGCGCGCTCAAGCGGGGGCAGGTGGACATGATCCGCAGCCTGCCGGCGCCGCTGGCCGCCGAAGTGGCCCGTTTCGCCAGCGTGGTCAGCGCCCCTTCCGGCCATCCCGTGCGGCTGCGCTTCAATCATGCGCGTGCGCCGTTCGACGACAAGCGCCTGCGCCAGGCCATCGCGCGCGGCATCGACCGCCAGGAGCTGCTGCGCGTGGTCGAGAACGGGCAGGGCGAAGTGTCCGCCGGACGCTTCGTGCGGGGCAGCATCTGGCAGAGCGGCGCGCCGTTCGATGCGTATGCCTACGATCCCGCCGTCGCGCGGCGCATGCTGGCGGAGCTGGGCTACCGCGCCGCGCCCGATGGCCGCCTGCGCGACAGCGGCGGCAAGCCCTGGGTGCTGGAACTGGCGGCGGCGCGCAGCCTGGCGCGGCCCGCCAGCCAGCTGGCCGGCCAGCTGGAAAAGCTGGGCATGGAAGTCAATGTGCGCATCATGGACAGCGGCATCCTGGGCGCGCGCATCGCCGCCGCCGATTTCGACCTGGCCCTTGTCAGCCAGGGCAGCAATGGCGATCCGGAAAGCATGCTGCGGCAAACGGCGGGCAACGGCGCCTACAGCGATGCCTTCCGCCGCGCCGACCTGCTGGAGCTGCTGCAGCAGCAGGTCGGCACCGTCGACGTGGCCAAGCGGCGCGCGCTGCTCGACCGCGCCCAGGCCATCTATGCCGACGAGCTGCCGGCCTTTTTCCTGTATTCGCCGCAGTGGATCACGGCGGCCAATGCGCGCCTGCGGCCGTGGTTCACGCCGGGCGGCATCGCCGTCGGCATCTCGCTGCCGCTGAACAAACTGATGTTCGTGCAGTAGACGGGAGCCGACGCTGAGCGCTTTTTCCTTCCTGGGCCGGCGCGCCGCAGGCTATGCGCTGGCCTTGCTGGCGCTCGTCAGCCTCGACTTCGCGCTGCCGCTGCTCATGCCGGGCGACCCCGTCACGGCCTTGCTGGGGCAGGATGCGCTGATCGAACTCGATGCGGCCGAACGCGGTGCCCTGCTGGCGCGCCATGGCCTGGGCGGCGGGCAGCCGCTGTGGCAGCTGTACCTGGCGCACCTGGCGCAGCTGCTGCGGTTCGACCTTGGCTATTCCATCCGCCATGGCATGCCGGTGGCGGACCTGCTGGCGCAGCACCTGCCGTGGACCGTGCTGCTGGTGGCCTGCGCGCTGGCGCTGGCCCTGCTGCTGGGCGTGGTGCTGGGCATCGAGGCCGCGTTCGCGCAGGGCAGGCCGATGGACCGCGCGCTGACGGCGGCCACCCTGGCGCTCGACAGCATCCCGCCCTTTGCCCTGGCGATGGGCCTGGTGATGCTGTTCGCCTACGGCCTGGAATGGCTGCCCAGCAATGGCGCCATGGCGCCGTTTTCCACGCGGACGGGCATGGCAGCCTGGCGCGAGCGCGCGCAGCACCTGCTGCTGCCCGTGTGCGCCATGGCGCTGCCGGCCGCCGCCGGCGTGTTCCTGAGCGCGCGCGCCACGGCCGTCGCCGTGCGCCAGCGCACCTTCATGGACCTGGCCCGCGCGCAGGGCACGGGGCCGTTCGCCTTGCGCTACCGCCACCTGGCGCCCAACGTGCTGGCCGTGGTGCTGTCGCGCCTGGGCGCCGTGTCCGCGCGCCTGGTGTCGGGCGCCGTGTACGCGGAAACCGTGTTCGCCTATCCGGGCATCAACCTGGTGCTGACGGACGCCATCGTCAAGCACGACTACCCGCTGGTGCGCGGCGCCCTGCTGGCCACGGGGCTGCTGCTGTTCGCCATGAATCTGCTGGCCGATGTGCTGGCCGGCCGCCTGGCGCGGCGTGCGCAGCGCGCGCCATGAATGCCTCGGTGCGCGCGGGAACGGTGCTGCTGCTGGCGCTGACGCTCATGCTGGCCGGCGCCAGCTGGCTGCAGCCGGGGCCGGGCGACGCCATCGATGCCGTGCTGGCGCCGCCCGGCGCCGGGCACTGGCTGGGCACCGACGACCTGGGCCGCGACGTCTTGCTGCGCCTGGCCGCCGCCGCGCTGCCCATCCTGGGCATCGGCGTGGCCGTGAGCGCTGCCAGCATCGCGCTGGCCGTGCTGCTGGCGCTGTGCGGGCTGGCCTGGCCGGCCGCCGACGCGCTCGTGCTGCGGCTGGCCGACCTGTTCAGCGCCTTGCCGTCGACCCTGGTCTTCATCGTCATCGCCTCGGCCATGCAGCCTGGCGTGCCGGCCCTGGTGGCGATGCTGGCCGTGTTTGGCTGGGATGCGGAATTTCGCGCGTTGCGCCTGCGCCTGCGCCAGGTGTGGCGCCAGGAGAGCCTGGACGCGGCGCGCCTGGCGGCGGCATCGGGCACGTATCTGCTGCGCCGCCATGTGTGGCCGGCCATGGCGGGGCTGCTGGCCGTGCAAGCCGTCGCCCTGGTGCGGCGCGCCGTGTTTCACTACGCGGGCCTGGCTTTCCTGGGGCTGGCCGATCCGCGCACCCCGACCTGGGGCGGCATGCTCAATGAAGCCATGCCCTATCTGGCCCACCCGGACGCGCGCGCCTGGATCCTGGCGGCATGGGGATGCCTGGCCATGCTGCTGATCGCGCTGGCGCTGCTGGGCCAGGGCCTCGACGAGCGCGCGCGATGCTAGCGGCGCGCGCTTTCTGCGTCGAAGCCGATGGCCGCCAGTTGCTGCGCCAGCTGCACTTCCAGGCGCGCCCCGGCTTGCCGCTGGTGATCATCGGCGAATCGGGCGCCGGCAAGAGCACCCTGGCGCGCGCCTTGCTCGGCATGGCGCCGGGGCGCGCCAGCGGCAGCCTGCGCGCCGGCGGCATGCAGCTGGTGGGGGCGGACGAAGCGGCGCTGCGGCGCTGGCGCGGCCGCCAGGCGGGCCTGGTGCCGCAAGACGTGCACGACGCCCTCAACCCCCAGCACACCTTGCTGGCCCAGGTGGCGGCGCCGTTGCGGCGGCACCTGGGCCTGCGGCGCGGTCCGGCGGAACAGGCGGCCGCTGACTTGCTGCTCTCGCTGGGCCTGGCGGAAAACCTGCACCGGCGCTATCCGGCCCAGTGCAGCGGCGGCCAGCTGCAGCGCGTGCTGCTGGCGGCGGCGCTGGCGCCTGCGCCGGCCCTGCTGGTGCTGGACGAACCGACGTCCGCGCTCGATCCGGCCACCAGCGCGCTGGTGCTCGAACGCCTGCGCGCCGAGGCGGCGCGGCGCCAGCTGGTGGTGGTGACGCACGACCTGGATCTGGCGCGCGCGCTCGATGGCGACGTGCTGGTGCTGTATGGAGGCAGCGCCGTGGAAATGGGGCCGGCCGCATCGCTGCTGGCGTCGCCGCGCCATCCCTACACGCGCGGCCTGCTGCGCGCCTGGCCGCGCGAGAACGGCAAGGATTTGCAGGGCATCGCCGGCATCCATGAAGAAAGAGCGCGCGGCTGCGCCTTCGCCAGCCGCTGCAGCCAGCGCATCGCCCGCTGCGGCGAAGAAGCGCCGGCGCTCGACGCGCAAGGCGTGGCCTGCCTGCGTGGCGGCATCGTCAGCGTGCTGTCGGCGCGCGGCCTGCACAAGCGCCTGGGCGGGCAAGCCGTGCTGGCGGGCGCGGACCTGGAAGTGCAGTCGGGCGAGACGGTGGTCATCGTCGGCGCGTCCGGCGCCGGCAAGTCGACCCTGGCGCGCATCCTCGTCGGTCTGCAGCAGGCCGACGCGGGCACGGTGGCCACGCCGGCGCGCGAGGAGGGCGGCGCGGCGGTCGGCATCGCCTATGTGCCGCAACATGCGGGCGCCTCGGTGGCCAGCCATTTCACGGTGTTCGAGGCGGTGGCCGAGCCGCTCCTCATTGCAGGCAGCGACGGCATGGACGCCTGCCGCGCGGCGGCGCTGCGGGCGCTGGCCGACGTGCGCCTGCCGGCCACGCCGGCTTTCCTGGCGCGCCAGGCGCGCAGCTTGAGCGGCGGGGAATTGCAGCGCCTGGCCATCGCGCGGGCGCTGATCGCCGATCCTGCCGTGCTGGTGGCCGATGAGCCGACCGCCGCGCTGGACGCCTCGGTGCAGGCCAAGGTGCTGCGGCTGCTGCTCGATGTGCAGGAGGCGCGCGGCCTGGCCCTGCTGCTGATCACGCACAATCTGCCCGTCGCCCGCCACGTGGCGGACCGCATCGTGCGGCTGGAAAACGGCCGCTGCGTGGCAGAGGCCCCGGGGTCGCCGGCGGGCCAGGAAGGCGCCGCGCCGGTGGCCTGGATGCGCCTGGCCTAATTGAGGAAATCGCCTACATACACCAGGTGTTCGAACGGCGGTTTTTCGTTCTCCGTGCGGGCCAGCACCGTGCCCAGGGTGGCGCGCAGCACGGCCTGTTTCGCGTCGGCGCCCGCATGCGCGACGATGGCCAGCGGCGTGCTGGCTGGCAGGTGGCGCGAGAGGCGTTCGACCAGCGAGGGCAGGTCGGCGCGCATGGTGAAGAACACCAGGGTGGAACCCGTGGCGGCCAGCTTGTCCAGGGTGTCGCTGCCCGTGTAGTCGTCGCGCGTGTCGGCCGAGGCGGCGAGGATGACGGAGCGGCTGTGCTTGCCGCCGGTGACATCGCGGGCCAGCGCCGCATTGGCCGCATTGAAGCAGGAGATGCCAGGCACGACGATGGGATTGAGTTCGCTGAACTCGCTCAGGTAGCCAGATTGCGGCCCGAAGATCATGGCGTCGCCATAGTCAAGCACGGCGACGGTCTTGCCGGCCGCCGCCGCCGCGTGGATGATCTCGCGCGTCTGCTTTTCCATGGCATCGACTTCCTCTTCCGGCGTATCGCGCCGCGCCAGGGGGCTGAACAGGCCGTGGCCCGCCTTGTGCTGCTCCTTGCCGCTGAGCAGTTCGGCGAATGCTTCCAGCAGGCGCGGGATGCCGAACACGATATCGACGCCGCGCAGGGTTTTCTGCGCCTTGACGGTGATGCTGTCCGGGTCGCCGATGCCGGCGCTGACGAGGTACAGGCCGCAGCGCGCGCCCGCTTGGGTGGTGTAGGTCATGGTGGTCTTCTCTCTACGGATGGATGATGGGGATGATGCTTTCGCTTAAAAATGGTAGCTGGCGCTCACGCGCACGTCGCGTCCCGGCTCCGGCAGGATGTTGCCGGTACCGCCATCGAGCGAACTGTGGCTCGTGTAGCGCTTGTCGCCCAGGTTGCGCACGGCCAGCGCCAGGCTCAGGGCGCGCAGCGCGGCCGGCTGCCATTGCAGCTGCACGTCGTGCAGCACGTAGCCGGCCCGCTGCACCGCCGCTTTCGGCACGTCGTCCAGGCGCCGCACGGCGTTCAGCGTGTAGCCGGCTGTCAGGCCGGGCAGCACCTGCCACTGGCTGTCCCACGTCAGGCGGTCGCCCAGCGCCGTGCCCACGCGCCGCGCCGGGCTCAATGGCTTGCCGCCCACGGTGGTATCGGCCAGCACCACGCCCAGGGACGTGTGATAGCTGCCGCGCTGCCAGAGCGCTTTGCCTTCCCAGCCCTTGCTGCGCAAGGTGTCGGGCATGTTGCGGATATACGCGGGGTAGACGGCGCCCTGGCCGGCCCATTCGATCAGGTTGGCGATGCGCGTGTCGAAATAGCCGAGGCGCACGGTCAGGCGGTCGCCGTCCCGCAGCGCATTGGCGCCTTCGTACTGCAGGCCCGCTTCGCGCGTGGCGGAGGTTTCCGGCTTGAAGGGCTTGCCGTTATTGAAATTGCTTTTTTTATCCACGCTGGTGAGGAAACCGATGGGGATGATGCCGCTGGCGCGCACGGCTTCGCCATAGCTGGCGAAGGCGCCCACGCCGCGGCCCAGTTCCAGTTCGGCGCCCGCGTTCGGCGACGTCTTGCCGCCCTTCACATTACGCGGTCCGAAGGCCGTGTTGTAGTGGTCATGGCGCACGCCCAGCGACAGCTGCAAGGCTTGCCAGCGCATGCGCTCCTGTACGAAGACGCCCAGGTTGCGCGCCTGCGTCGATTTGCGGCCCGGCCCCAGGATGGCCGCACCGAGCACGCCATTGGTGATGCCTTCCTCGTCCATGAAGTCGGCGCCGGCCGTCAGGCGGTGCTGCGTGCCGGCCCAGGCCAGGTGCGCCGTGTTGCGCACGCTGCCGCCCCGTTCCCGCGTCCTGGCGCTGCGCGCCTGGCTCACGTCTTCCAGTGCGTTCTCATTCTGGTACAGATTGAATTTCCAGTCCAGCAGGCCATTGCCGGCCGGCTGGTAGCGGTGCTCCACGGTATAGGTATGGCGTTCGCTGCGCTGGTAGGTGGGCACGGCGTTCGCGGGTGCATAGCCGTTGTCGCTGCCGACCCTGCTGAACAGGTAGAGGCCCGCATTGCGGTTGCGCGCCGCGCCCAGCCGCAGGCTGTGGCCGGCCAGGTCCAGCAAGCTCAGTTTGAGCAGGTAGTCGCGGTCATGGCCGGCCGAATTGGGCACGTCGCCGCCGCCGCCGATGCGGTAGTTTTCGCGGTTGACGGCGCTCACGTGGGCCAGCAAGCCCAGTTTATTGTCCAGCGTTTCGCCGGGCATACCATACACGCTGATGGCGCCGCGCAGCGCCTCGTCGGCGCTGGCGTAGGCCGCGCGCACGCTGGCGCCCGCGCGCTTGCCGGGCGCCAGCAAGTCTTGCGCATCGACCGTGTCAAAGCGGATGCTGCCGCCCAGCGCGCCCGGCCCCGCATCGGCGCTGGGCCCAGGCTGGATATCGACCTGTTTCAGCAGGTCGGGGTCGATGCCGCCCAGGTCGCCCCGGTGCTGGTGCAGGCTGCGTCCCTGGTGCGCGCCATCGATGCTGATGTTCAGGTTGGCGCCATCGACGCCGCGTAGGTAGAGGCGCTGCGCATTGCTGGCGCCGCCGCCGATGCTGACGGCAGGTTCGTTGGCGAAGATGTCGGCCACGTCCATCGCCTGCTGGCGCTGCAGGGTCTCGCGGGAAATGCGCGTAATGCCGGGCAGCGGCGCGTCCGGTGCGGACTGGCCGATGAGTTTGACTTCGGGCAGGGTCGCCAGCGGCGCGGCTGGTTCGGCGAGTTCGGCGCGCGTGTCCGGCGTTTGCTGCGCGAAAGCGAGGGGGGCGATGGGCAGCGCGCTGGCGCCAAGCAGGAACAGTGGAACGGCAAGGGGTACGGCATGTCGCATGGGAAGGTCGTCTTTATCAGAAGGGAAGCCACGGGGGTAGGGAGGGCGCAGGTGCTGGCCTGCGCAGCGTCAGTCGAATCTGCTACAGCAGCGCTGTCCCGGGACTGGAAGTGGCGCGCCGCGCCGCTCCCGGTCCCTGAAATACCCGGTTGGCTTCATCTCGTCAGCCGCCATTCTGGAAGAGGCGGACGACCTTGGCTATTTGTATTTCTTGAGACGGCCCATCAGGAAAACTGAGGGCTGGCGCTCAATGGCAGGCGCGCTTGGCCACCAGGGTCAGGATGTCGTAGCTGGCCACCAGCTCGTCGTTCTGGTTGGTGACCTGCACGTCCCACGACACCACGCCCTGGCCCACGCCCTTGTCGTCGCGGCGCTGGCGGTCGACCTTGCGCTTGCAGGTGAGGCGCGCGCGGATGGTGTCGCCGATGCCGACCGGGGCGACGAAGCGCAGGTCGTCGAGCCCGTAATTGGCCAGCACGGGACCGGGCGCCGGCGAGACGAACAGGCCGGCGGCCGCGGCCAGCACGAAATAGCCGTGCGCGATGCGCCTGCCGAACTGCGAATCGCGCGCGGCGATCTCGTCGAAATGCATGTAGAAATAATCGCCCGAGATGCCGCCAAAGCCGACGATGTCGGCCTCGCAGACGGTGCGCCGGTGCGTCAGCAGCGATTCGCCCACTTCCAGTTCGTCGAAATGCTTGCGGAACGGATGCTGCACGCTTTCGCGCACGGCGGCGCCGCGCACGTATTCGCCCGTCACGGCCGTCAGCATGGTGGGTGAGCCTTGCAGCGCCGAGCGTTGCAAATATTGCGAGATGGCGCGCAGGCCGCCCAGCTGCTCGCCGCAGCCGGCGCGTCCGGGGCCGCCGTATTTCAGGTGCGCCGACGCCAGCACGTCCGTTCCCGCCGCCGCCACTTCGCGTTCCAGCACCAGCACGCGCCCGTGCGAGGCGGCCAGGCGCGGCACGGCATACGCGGCCAGCTTCGGATCGCGCGTGGCCAGCGTGCTGGCCAGGCTGCCCCGACCACGCGCGGCCAGCGCCAGCGCTTCTTCCACGTCCGCATACGGCATCAGCGCGCAGACGGGGCCGAAGGCCTCGATTTCATGCACGGCGTCGCCGCGCGCGCCGCCACGGCACAGCAGCAGGGTGGGCGCGGCAAAGGCGCCATCGCGCACGCCGTCGCCCGAGGGCGCGTAGCCGTCCACCTGGCCGCAGACGATGTCGCTTTCCTCGGCCAGCGCGCGCACGCGGGCGCCCAGTTCGCTGCGCTGTGCCTGCGAGGCCAGCGGTCCCATTTGCACGCCAGCCTGCGCCGGGTCGCCGATCACCACGGCCGCCAGGCGTTCGCGCAGGCGCGCCGTCAGCGCCTCGATCTGCCCGTGCGGCACCATGACGCGGCGGATGGCGGCGCCGTCCTGGCCCGCCTTGACCGTCATCGACCGCACGATGGCGTCGACCAGCAGCTCGAATTCCGGCTCGCCGCTGCGCACGTCCGGTCCCAGGATGGCGCAATTGAGCGACGCCGCGCCCAGGCTGACCTGCACCGAGCGCGCCAGCAGGTTGGGGTGGTTGCGCAAGGTCGTGGCGGTGGCGTCCGAACCGGTGAAGCTGACGGCGTCGTTGTCCTGCAGCCGTGCCAGCAGCGCGTCGGCCGGGCCGATGGCCAGCTGCAGCGCGCCTTTCGGCAGCAGGCCGGAAGCGTCGATCAGGCGCACCAGCGCCTCGGCCAGGTAGCTGGTGCAGGTGGCCGGCTTGACGATGCAGGGCATGGCGGCCAGGAAGCTGGCGGCGAATTTTTCCAGCAGCGACCAGACGGGCAGGTTGAAGGGGTTGATATGCAGGGCCACGCCGCCGCGCGGCACCATGATGTGGGTGCCGGCCGCGCCGCCGCGCCGGCACAGCGACATGGCGGGCGCTTCATGCAGCACATTGCCCGAAGGCAGGCCGCTGGCGGCGATGCCGGCGTAGGAATTGAGCACGCCGATGCCGGCGCAGATATCCTGCTTGCTGTCGGCGCGCGTGGCGCCGCTCTGGTAGGCGATGGTATACAGCGCTTCGCGATGCTGCTGGATATGCGTTGCCAGCGCCCGCAGGCAGGCCGCCCGCTGCTGGAAGTCCAGGGCCATCAGGGCCGGCACGCCGGTGCGGCGCGCATAATCGAGCGCCTGCTGCGCGTCGACCGACTCGGCATGCGTGTGATAGATCAGCGAATTGTCGATGGCGCTGTGCAGCGACAGGCCCGCTTCGCTGCCCATCCAGCGTCCGCCTATCCAGCTTTGCAGTGTGCTTACCTTGTTCATGCTTGTTCCTCGTTTGTCTGCGTGAGCGATGCCGCCGTTTCCAGCGCATCGATGAACATGCCCGCCACGTCGAAACCCGTCTGCTGCATGATTTCGCGGAAGCAGGTGGGACTGGTGACATTGATTTCGGTCAGGTGCGCGCCGATCACGTCCAGCCCGACCAGCAGCAGGCCGCGCGCCGCCAGCAGCGGCGCCAGGGTCTCGGCGATATCGCGGTCGCGCGCCGTCAGCACGCGCGCTTCGCCGCGTCCGCCGGCCGCCAGGTTGCCGCGCACTTCGCCTGCCTGCGGTATGCGTGCCAGCGCATGCGGCACGGGCTTGCCGCCGATCAGCAGGATGCGCTTGTCGCCTTCGCTGATGGCTGGAATGTAGCGCTGCGCCATGATGGTGACGGCGCCGTCGCGCGTCAGCATTTCCACGGTGGCGCCCAGGTTCATGCCATCCTCGCGCACGCGGAAAATGCCGGCGCCGCCCATGCCGTCGAGCGGCTTGAAGATGACGTCGCCGTGCTCGGCGTGGAAGGCGCGCAGGCGCGACGGCTCGCGGCTGACGAGGGTCGGCGCGCAGAATTGCGCAAATTCCAGGATCGCCAGTTTCTCGTTGTGCTTGCGCACGGCCGAAGGCCGGTTGAAGACGCGCGCACCCTGGCGCTCGGCCATGTCCAGCAGGTGCGTGCTGTACAGGTATTCCATGTCGAAGGGTGGATCCTTGCGCACCAAAACCGCGTCGAACTGCGCCAGCGGCAGCGTTGTCGCCGCCTCGCGGCGGAACCACGTGCCCGCTTCGTCGACCAGCTGCACGCGCGCCGCGTTGGCGCTGACCACGCCGCCTTCGCAGTGCAGATGCTGCTGCTCGAACACGTGCAGTGCGTGGCCGCGCGCGGACGCTTCCTGCATCATCGCGTAAGTCGAATCTTTCTTGATGTTCAACAGCTCGAGGCGGTCGGCCAGGATCGCGATTTTCATCGATGCGCCTTTCATTCAAATGGGGTGGGGTAGAGGAAAACTATGCTGCCGCGCCAGTGCGCGCCGCAGCCGTGGCGCCATGCGCCAGGTCCGTGTTGCCGGCATATTTCTGCAGCGATGGTAGCGCAACGAACGCCATTCGGCTCCTCAGATATTTGGACGTCCGCCCTCAGATATTGCGTCTTGTGAGGCACCCTCGATCGGTCTTAGCATCATTGGCGAAATGTCACTACCCAAGCCGGCATGACCGGATATAACCGCCACATGAGGACACAATGATGCGCCGCTCTTTCAAGACCAATCTCGACATCCGTTACCGCGACACCGACTCGATGGGCCACGTCAGCAGCCCCGTGTACTACGAGTACATGCAGACGGCCTACCTCGAATACATGCACCGCATCCTGGAAATTCCAAAGAGCGAAAAGCTGCCGCACATCATGGTGAAAACCGCGTGCGAATACATCGCCCAGGCCAAGTACGGCGACAAGGTGCTGGTGCTCAGCCATGTCTCCAAGTTCGGCGGCAAGAGCTTTGAAATGGAGCACATCATGCACATCGGCGACGAGCAGGGCGTGGTGATGGCCAAGGCCATTTCCGTGCACGTCATGTACGACTACGACAAGCAGGCCACGCAGCCCGTGCCCGAGTCGTTCAAGCAGACCGTGCTGGCCTACCAGGGCAGCCTTTAAGATGGCGCGCCTGGCATCGCTGCAAGCGTTGGGCGCTTCGCTGCTCATGATCGCGGGCGCCACGGCGTGCGTGGCCGCCGGCGCCGCAGAACCGGCGCGGCGCGTGCTGACGCCGATCGACTGGCCCGCTGCCGGCCAGGCCCGCGCCAGCGCGGCGCAGGCCGACGCCGTGCTGCGGCCGCTGCGCGCCACGGCGCCGGCCGGCCTGGCGCAGGTCAGGATACCGGTACTGCTGCTGCCGGCCGAAGGCGACTGGGGCGCGCCGCGTTTCCATGGGCAGGGCACGGCCTATGCGGCCCTGTATGCGCCGGCCGGTGCGAAGCTGGGCCTGTTCGGCAGCGCCACGCACCTCGTCGCGCCAAGTGACCTGAAACTTGAACATGCGGGCGGCGCCTTCGAATCGATAGGCGACGGCGCCGACTACAGCTTCACGCGCTTTGGCGCCGCCTACACCTTGCGCATGAGCTGCGACGAACCGCTGAAGGACAAGCGCTGCACCGATCCGCAATATCTGGCCGACACGGCGCGCGCGCTGCTGCTGGTGGCGGGAGAAAAACCATGATGAAAATGACTGTATTACATGGCGTGCTGGCCGCTGCGCTGGGCGCCATGGCGCTGCCGGCGCTGGCCGGCAACGATGACCGTTTCCTGCCACCCGGCGCGCTGCTGCCCGGCAGCGGCAGCGGCGTGGCCAGCACCGCCGTGCTGTATCCGGACATGCGCTTTCCCATCGAGAAGGGCGCGGCCTACGCCAGTTCGCATTTCTATGGCGTCGGCGGCCAGCGCGGCAAGGCAGGCGATTCCTGCGACGACAGCAATTATGCCTATCCGTGGCGCGACAATTTTTGCGAGCTGCGCAAGGACAACCTGCCGTTCTGCCTGTCCGGCGGGCACCAGGGCCAGGACCTGCGCCCGGCCACCTGCCGCGCCAACTATCACTGGGCGGTAGCGGCCGATGATGGCGTCATCGTGCAGATCGCGCGCTTCAGCGTGACCCTGCAGACGGCCGCCGGCACCCTGTACCGCTATGTGCACCTCAATACCAGCGACCTGGCCGTGCGCGAACTGCAGCCGGTGGCGCGCGGCGCGCGCATCGGCAGGATATCCAACAACTGGATCGACAAGCTGCCGATCCATCTGCATTTCGACGTCAAGGACACCATCAAGGTGGGCCAGCAGACCCTGGTGACCTTCGTGCCGCCGTATGCCAGCCTGGTGGAGTCCTACATCCAGCGCAACAAGCTACAAGGAGAGCAACATGAGTGAAACGATGCAGGGCCGGCGCGGCAGCAAGCGGCCGATCCTGGCGATCTTGCGGCAGGAGGCGTCGACCCCTGGCCGCGCCGGCAAGCTGCTGCGCGACAAGGGCTTCGAGCTCGATATCCGCCGCCCCGTGTGCGGCGATCCGCTGCCCGACACGCTCGACGGCCACGCGGGCGTGATCTCGTTCGGCGGGCCGATGAGTGCCAACGACGGCGACGCGCACATCCGCCGCGAGATCGAGTGGCTGTCCGTGCCGCTGGCGGAAAACCGGCCGTACCTGGGCATCTGCCTGGGCGCGCAGATGCTGGCCAAGAACCTCGGCTGCAAGGTGACGGCGGCCGAGGGCGACGTCACGGAAATCGGCTGGTATCCGCTCAAGCCGACGGCCGAGGGCGAGCGCATCATGCCCAAGTGGCCGGAGATGGTGTACCACTTCCACATGGAGGGCTTCGAGCTGCCCAAGGGCGCCATCCTGCTGGCCGAGGGCGACGCCTACCGCAACCAGGCTTTCCGCTATGGCGAAAAGGCCTGGGGCATCCAGTACCACCCCGAGCTGACCCTGGCCATGCAGCGCCGCTGGGCCGTGAAGGGCGCGCACCGCTTCCACCTGCCGAACGCGCAGCAGGGCGAACAGCATCTGCAGGGACGGGTGCTGCACGACAAGGCGCTGCGGGCCTGGTTCAACGGCTTCCTGAACCGCGTGTTTACCGAAGCATGAGCCGCCAGCTCGCTACCCTGCAAGAGGGCCTGGCGCTGAGCCTGGATCAGCTGCTGGCGCGCCAGAGTTTCAAGTGGCGCCAGTACCAGCCCGGCGTGCTGGCCGCCTGCGTGGCCGACATGGACCTGGGCACGGCGCCCGCCGTGCAGGCGGCGCTGGCGCAGGTGCTGCGACGCGTCGACTTTACGTATCCGCTGCGCGACGGGCGCAAGGCTGACCGCGCCGTGGCCCATGCGTTCGCCGCGCGCATGCGCCGCCTGTACGGCTGGCAGGCCGAGGCCGACCAGGTGCTGGTGCTGCCCGACCTGGTGCAGGCGACGTTTGCCGCCGTGATGGCGTTTTCCGACCCGGGCGACGGCGTGATCGTGCAAGTGCCGCACTACGCGCCGTTCCGCGAAGCGGTCGAGGGCACGGGCCGGCGCCTGGTGCCGCTGGAAATGCGCGCCGGTCCTGACGGCTACCAGCTCGACCTGGAAGGTCTGGCGCAGGCCGTCGACGCCCGCACGCGCGTGCTGATCCTGTGCAATCCGCACAATCCGACGGGGCGCGTGATGAGCCGCGCGGAACTCGACGGCGTGCTGGCCTTCGCCGAGCGCCATGCCTTGATTGTGGTGTCCGACGAAATCCATGCCGACCTGGTCTACCCTGGCGCGCAGCACCTGCCGTTCGCCGCACTGTCCGACGCGGCCGCGGCGCGCACCGTGACCCTGAACTCGGCCACCAAGAGCTTCAATATCGCCGGCCTGCGCTGCGCCGTCGCGCATTTCGGCACGCCGCAGCTGCAGCAGCGCTTCCACGCGCGTGTGCCCGCGCGCCTGACGGGCGCCGTCAACAACCTGGGCATCGACGCCACCGTGGCGGCCTGGAATGAGGGCGAATCCTGGCTCGACGCCGTGCGCGCGCACCTGCTGGCCATGCGCGACTATGCGGTGGAGATCCTGCGCCGCGAGCTGCCGTCCGTCCGCTTCCACGTGCCGCAGGGCACGTATCTGCTGTGGCTCGATTGCGCGGCGCTGGAACTGGACCAGCCGGCGGCGGCATTCTTCCTGCAGCATGCGAAGGTGGCGCTCAGCCCGGGTGAAGTCTTCGACGCGCGCGCGCCGCACTGCGCGCGCCTCAATTTCGCCACCTCGCAGCCGCTGCTGGCCGAGATCCTCGACCGCATGGTCATGGCGGTGCGCGCGCACCAGCGCCGCCGCCAGCCTGTACACACTTAACCCGGCACACCCTTGCCACCACCTGGACCTCACACCATGGAAACGCCAGTCAAAAAACACAAGCCGCGCATCCTCATCGGCGTCACGGGCTCGCTCGATTCGACCCTGCTGCCGAACTACCTGCGCATCATCAAGGACCATCTCGATTGCGAACTGAGCGTGCTGATGACGCCCAACGCCACCAACTTCCTCAAGCCGGAATCGATCGCGCTGTATGTCGACCGCGTCATCAGCGGCGAACGGCCACAGGATTGGCCGACCGACAAGCCGGGCCGCCTGGCCGCCGAGCATGACCTGCTGCTGGTGCTGCCCGCCACCGCGAATACCCTGGCGGCCGTGGCGAACGGCTTTTCCGGCAACCGCCTGACCACCGTGATCCTGGCCGCCACCTTCCCCGTGCTGCTGTTTCCTGTGATGGGCGGGCCGATGCTGGCCAAGCCGGCCGTGCAGCGCAACCTGGCACAGCTGCGCGAGGACGGCTACATCATCATCGAACCCGTGTGGCGCGACCATTTCGATCCGCTGCTCGAGCGCATGCATGGCCACCATTCGCTGCCCAGCCCCGAGCAAGTGCTGGCGCTGCTGCGCGAACGCTTCCCCGCCAGCGGCATACAGCGCCTGGCGCTGACCGGCGCCGCGGCCTGACCTTCCACGCCAACCTGAGAGAACCGCATCATGTCCATCATCCTGTACAGCCTGTGCGCCGCCGACCGGCGCCGGCATTATTCGCCCCATGTGTGGAAAATCATCATGGCACTCAAGCACAAGGAACTGCAGGCCGAGGTGCGGCCCGTCTCTTTCGCCGAAATCGCCGGCATCGAGGACGGCAGCTACAAGAGCGTGCCGGTGCTGAACGACAATGGCCACATCGAGGGCGACAGCTTTGAAATCGCCGTGCACCTGGAGCGCGCCTATCCAGACAGGCCAAGCCTGTTCGGCGGCCCCGGCGGCCAGGCCATGGCCCGCTTTGTCGAAAGCTTCAGCCAGACTGTCATCCATCCGCCCGTCTCGGCCATCGCCGCCATGGACATGCATGCGCTGATGTCGCCGGCGGACCAGGCGTACTTCCGCGCGGCGCGCGAGAAGCGCTTCGGCAAGACCTTGGAAGAGGCTGCTGCCACGCGCCACATCGAACTGGCGGCGCTGCCGGAAAAATTCGCGCCGCTGCGCAGCGTGCTGGCAAAACAGCGCTGGCTGGGCGGTGCGCAGCCCCTGTTTGCCGACTACATCCTGTTCGGCGTGCTGCAGTGGGCGCGCATCACCGTGCCGGCGCCCTTGCTGCCGGCCGACGATCCCGTCAGCACCTGGTTCGAGCGCTGCCTCGACCTGCACGGCGCCATCGGCCGCTCCGTCGTCCTGTCGGACTGACGGCTTGCTTGCCAGGGCCGCCCGCGCGGCCCTGTTCCCCTCACTGAATGACAAGGCTAACCATGATGTTTACACCGCAACAGGGCGAGATACGCCAGCGCTATGCCGGCATCGGCAGCGAGATTGCCGCCGGCGCCGCCGCGCGCGCAGAAGGTTTTGATTTTGACGGATGGCTGCGCCTGCGCGACGCCGGCCTGTGGCGCATGATCGTGCCCGGCAGCGATCACGCGACGGGCGACTGGTGGAATTTCACCGCCGCCCTCGACGGCCTGTCGTCGACCATCGGCGCGCCGGAACTGCTGCTGTCGGTCATCGCCCAGGCCGGCATGGTGCGGGGCCTGGCGCGGCACGGCACGGAAGCGCAGCGCGACCGCTATTTCGGCGCCATCCTGCGCGGCGAGGTCAGCGCCACCGGCATTGCCGAGCCGGGCACGGGCACGGACGTGCGCAGCATCCAGAGCACCCTGCGCGCCACGGCCGACGGCTATGTGCTCAATGGCGGCAAATACAATATCGCGCACGCACCGATCATGGATTTCGCCCTGATCGTCTGCCGCCTGGCGGACAAGGAAGAGCACAACATCGCGCTGGCGCTGCTCGACCGCGGCACGCCTGGTCTGCGCGCCGGCCAGGTGGACGACAAGCTGGGCAACCGCAACCTGCCCACCGGCGCCCTGCATTTCGAGGATGTCGCGGTGCGCCCGTCGCAGCTGCTGGGCGCACCCGGGCGCGGCCTGGCCACCCTGATCGACACCATTTCGCTGGGACGCCTGTACTACGGCCTGGCGGCGGCCAACCTGATCGCGCCCTACCTGGACGAGGCGATGCGCTACGCGGCCAGCCGCAGCAGCTTCAATAGCAGCATCGACAACCACCAGTATGTGCAGCGGCGCCTGGTCGATATCCGCATCGGCATGGAACGTTCGCGCTGGCTGGCGTTTGGCGCGCTGTCGCAATTGCTGGCAGGCCAGCGCGAAGGCTTGATGAGCTGCTCCATTGCCAAGCTGGTGGGATCCGAAGACTTGATCAACAGCGCCACCAGCCTGGTCAAGCTGTACGGCAGCCTGGGCTACCACAATGGCAGGGTGGCCGAGCTGATGAAAAACGCCCTGGCTTTCGCCAGCGTGGGCGGCACGGAAGAAATGCACCGCAAAAACATCTTCAACCAGATGCAGCGCCTGGCTGGCTAGGTTTCCCCTGCTGGCTGCGGCACTGGCGTGGCATATTGGCGGTTCAGGCGGCCAATATGCCCGATTCGCTCAACGCATCATTGATCGCCTCGAACATCGGCTCGCTGGCGCGCGAAGCCAGGTGCGCAAACAGATTGCGCACGGAAGACTGGGCCACGCACAGGATGTCGATCTCGCCGAGGCGCTGCGCTTCCATCGCCGTGTCGCCATGCAGCAGACCGACGCCGAGGCGCTCGGCCAGCATCGAGCGCGTGACGCTTTCGCGGTCGATGCTGATGATGCGGCGCGGGCGGAAATTGCGCGTCTTGAACAGGTGTTCGGCGGCGCCGCCGCAGCACAGGCTCGATGGCGCGAAAATCCACGGCAGCTCGGCCAGCGCATTCCAGTCCAGCGGCTGGGTGGTATCGAGCATGCCGGCGGGCGCCGCCACATACACAGGGAAACACGCCACTTCGATCGTCATCAGGTCGTCGTCGGGCGAGCGCGCCTCATTGTAGAAGCCGGCGTCCAGCGTGCCGCTGCGGATGCCGTTCAGGGTGCCGGTGGAGCTGCCGTGTTCCAGCGAGACTTCGACTTCCGGATGGTGCTCGGAAAAGCGCCGCACCAGCCGGCCGATCGCTTCGTTGTTGGACTGGCCGCCGACGCCGATGCGCAGCTTGCCGGCCAGGCGGCCCTTGATGTGGTTGGCCTCGTCCAGCAGTTCGCGGTGGATGTTGAGGGTGCGTTCGGCCTTGGCCAGGATGCGCTGGCCGCTGCTGGTCAGGCTCATGCCGCGCGCCGTGCGTTCAAACAAGGTGAGGCCGAGATAATCCTCCATCGCCTTGACATGGGCACTGACTGCGGGCTGGCTGAGGAACAGCCGTTCGGATGCGCGCGTAATGCTGCCCTCGCGCGCCACCGTGGCGAAGGTTTTCAGGTGATGGATTTCCATGAGGGGCGGGTCCACTAAGTTAAAAGATGAATGAAATTCCGGATATTCTTATTTGTTTTTCAACTATGCATTATATGTGATTTTAATAAGAATACCGCATTAACAATGCCTGCGAAATGGGTAATAATTTGTGACTTTTTCCTTCTCCTTTTCACCATAGTGGTGCGCGGCTGCCCTTGAAATAGCGTAAATTGTTACTTTTCGTGAGAAAGTGCCGGCGCGCCAACTGCCGCGCCACGGCGCTACAGCAGGCCCAGCACGTGCCACCACAGGAAGTCCAGCGGCGTGAGGATCAGCAGGCTGAGCACGAACAGGCTCAGGCAAAGCCGGGTGACGGCCGCCAGCGGCAGGCTGGCCGCCTGCATGGCGAAAATCAGCGGCGGCGCCTGGTAGGGCAGGCAGACATTCGAAAAGGCCAGCACCTGCGTCATCAGCACCGTCATCAGCGGCAGGCCCGTGACGGCCGCCAGGTCCTGCGCCAGCGGCGTCATCGTCGCCGGCACGCCGGCCAGGTTGGTCACCAGCGATACCACGGTCGAGATCAGCGTCAACACGGCGGCGTTCCACAGCGGCGTGTCGGCGGCGAAGCGCGCATGCCGGCTCAGGCCATGCACCACGGCTTCGCCCAGGCCGCTTTCCGAAATCACCGCGCCCAGGCCCATCACGCCGGCCACGAACAGCAGCGAGCCATAGTTGATTTCCTGGTTCAGGCATTTTTTCGACGTCAGGTCGGCGGCCGGCCACAGGCAGACCAGGGCGGCGGCCAGGCCGACCCAGGCCGGCGACACATGGTGCAGGCCATCCGTCATCCACAGGGCCAGGCAGATGCCCAGCACCACGGCCAGGCCCGTCTCCTGCGCCGACATGGGGCCTTGCCGCTGCGCCTGCGCGGCCGCGCGCACGGGGTCGGCGGCGGGAAACATCCACAGGATCAGCAGCACCAGCAGCACGGACTTGAGGATGCCCAGCACGGGGAAATGCAGCAGCAGGTAGTTGACATACGAAATCTGCACGCCATACAGATTGTCCGCCATGCCGGAGAGGATCATGTTCGGCGCGTTCGACGGCAGGATGGCGAAGGTCGGCAGGAAACTGGAAAAGCTGGCCGCCATCAGCATGCCCGTGCGGCCGTTGTGGCCCGCGCCATAGCCGATATGCTCGGCCACGGCCATGGTGATGGGAATGAGCAGCACCACGCGGCCCATGCCCGACGGCATGACAAAGGCCAGCGCCACGCTGAACAGCACGATGCCGGCGATGACGCCGGCGTAGCGCCGTCCCAGCATGCGCGACAGGATGGCCGCCGCGCGCTTGCCCAGGCCCGTATGGCCGATGGCCGCGCCCATCACGGCGCCGCTGAACAGCAGCCAGAAGGTGGTCGACTGCAGGCCGGAGAACACGCTTTGCGCGGGCGCCATCTTGCACAGCATGGCCACCAGGAAGAAGGCCAGCGCCGGCCAGTATTCGGGCACCAGGGCCGTGGCCCACATGCTGATGCAAAAAACCAGCAGCGCCACCACGCCGGCCATCGGGGCCGGCAGGTAGAGCGAGGCGGCCAGGCCGCTGACGATGGTCAGCGCGGCGACGGCGGCCAGCGCGCGCAGGCGCGCAGGGGGCAGGGGAAGGGCGAGGGACACGGACTTCAAGGCAGGACTCCTGGGCGCGGCGGCGCGGCAAGGCGCCGCGCCGCGTGGTGGTCAATGAAAAACATGGCTACTGGTAGCGCCGGATGGCGATGGTGCGGAAAGGCGGCTGGGCGGGCGGCACGGCGCCTGGGACAGCCGTACCGGCGGCGGCCGGCTGTTCCAGTGTCGCCAGCAGCGCCTGCGCGCGCTGTTCGGCCGCGTCGATGCTGGCCAGTTTCACATGGCCGTAGCCGCGGATGGCTTGCGGCAGTTCGGCCAGCGCCACGATGGATGCCAGGTTGCCGGCGTTCAGGCGCGGCAGCAGGGTGTCCAGGCGCGCCGTGTAGTCGCTGATCAGCTGGCGCTCGCGGCGCCGTTCCGCGCTGTAGCCAAACACGTCGAAGCGCGTGCCGCGCAGCCCCCTGGCCCTGGCCAGCAGCGCCAGCAGCTTGCCCATCCACGGGCCGAAGGCGCGCTTGCGCTTGCCCAGCAGCGGCGGCGCCATGTGGAAGGTGAGGGTCACGTCGCCCTCGAACTGCTGCCGCAGCTCGCGCTGGAAGTGGCCGTCCGAAAACAGCCGCGCCACCTCGTATTCATCCTTGTAGGCCAGCAGCTTGCTGTAGCCGCGCGCCACGGCCAGGGTCAGCACGGGCGGCGTATCGGCGCCGAAGACGGCGCTTTCTCGCTCGCGCACGCGCGCCACAAAGGCCTGAAAGCGTTCCGCCAGCGCCCTATTCTGGTAGCGCGCCAGCATGGCGCTGCGCTCCGCCACCAGCGCGCCCAGGCTGGCGTCCTGCGCGGCCGGGGCCGGGCCGGACGTCACATCCTGCAGCAGGGGCGCACCGCAGGCGGCCAGGCGGCCGGCGGCGAAGGCCGTCTTGTTGGCCTCGACGGCCACGCCATTCAGTTCGATGGCCCGTTCCAGCGCCGCCAGGCCGACGGGGATCAGCCCGCGCTGCCAGGCAAAGCCCATCAGCAGTATATTGGCCATGATGGTGTCGCCCATCAGCTGGCGCGCCAGCACCTGGCCGTTGCATTCGGCGATGTGTTCCATGCCGACGGCGTGGCGCAGCTTGTCCATCAGGGCGCCCGCATGCTGCGGCGCGTCCGGATCGCGCACCATGGCGGCGGTGGGAAACTGGTGCGTGTTGGCGACCACGCGCGTGTGGCCGTGGCGCAGGGTTTGCAGCGCGTCGGCGCTGGCGCCCACCACCATGTCGCAGGCCAGCATGGCATCGGTCTGGCCGATGTCGATGCGCGCCTGGTGCAGGTCCTCGCCGGCCAGGGCCAGGCGCACGAAGGACAGCACGGCGCCGCCTTTTTGCGCAAAGCCCATGAAGTCGAGCACCGACGCCTGCTTGCCTTCCAGGTGCGCCGCCATGGAGACCAGCGCGCCCACCGTCACCACGCCCGTGCCGCCGACGCCCGTCACCAGCAGGTTGAAGGGGCCGTGCCAGGCGTGCGGCGCGGGCAGGGGCAGGGCGGCGGCGGCGCGGCGCAGCGCTTGCGGGTCGATGGCGGCGTCGGCCGCCTTGCGCAAGGCGCCGCCGCGCACGGAGACGAAGCTGGGACAAAAGCCGTTGGCGCAGGAATAATCCTTGTTGCACGACGACTGGTCGATGGCGCGCTTGCGGCCATAGCTGGTCTCCAGCGGCACGATGGACAGGCAGTTCGACTGCACGCCGCAGTCGCCGCAGCCTTCGCACACGGCGCTGTTGATGACCATGCGGCGCGGCGGATCGGCCAATTCCTTTTTCTTGCGGCGCCGGCGCAGTTCGGCCGCGCAGGTCTGGTCGTAAATCAGCACGGTGACGCCCTTGACGTCGCGCAGGCGGCGCTGCACCTGGTCGAGGTCCTCGCGCCCGTGGAAGGTGGCGGGCGGCGGGAAGCGGCCGTGCAGGCCCGCGTATTTTTCCGGCGCGTCGCTGACCACGGCGATGGCCTTGGCGCCTTCTGCATGCACTTGCCAGGCGATGGCGTCAACCGTCAGGCTGCCGTCGATGGGCTGGCCGCCCGTCATGGCCACCGCGTCGTTGTATAGAATCTTGTAGGTGATGTTGGCGCGCCCGGCGATGGCCTGGCGGATGGCCAGGAAGCCCGAGTGGAAATACGTGCCGTCGCCCAGGTTCTGGAATACGTGCGGGGTGGCGCTGAACATGGAGTGGGCCACCCAGTCGACGCCTTCACCGCCCATCTGTATCAGGCCCGTGGTGTCGCGGTCCATCCACGACGCCATGAAATGGCAGCCGATGCCGGCCTGCGCGCGCGAACCCTGCGGCACCTTGGTGGAACTGTTGTGCGGGCAGCCGGAACAGAAGTAGGGCAGGCGGCGCACGCCGTCGGCCGCATTCGCCAGCAGCGCGGCAGGCGCGAAGCCGGGCAGCAGGCTGCGGCGGTCGAGCGCCGGCTTGTGGTGCGCCAGCCATTGCGCCAGCACGCCGGCGATGCGCGACGGGCGCAGCTCGCCCTGTGCCGGCAGCAGCGGCGCGCCGTCCGCATCGAGCTTGCCCAGCACCAGCGGGCGCGCGCTGTCCGGCAGGTTATAGAACAGGGTGCGGATCTGCTGTTCCACCACCGGCCCCTTTTCCTCGATGACGAGGATTTCCCGCAAGCCCGCCTTGAACTGCGCCAGGCGCTGCGCTTCCAGCGGAAAGCTCAGGCCCACCTTGTACAGGCGCACGCCGGCGCGCTCCAGCACATCGAGGCTCAAGCCCAGGCGCCGCAGCACTTCCAGCACGTCCAGGTGCGCCTTGCCGCAGGTGACGATGCCGATATCGGCTTGCGGGCTGGGGCATAGCAGGCGGTCGATGCTGTTGGCGCGCGCGAACGCGTGCACGGCGGCCAGCTTGTGCGCGTGGCGCGTCTCGATGGGCAGGCCGGGCAGGTCGGGCCAGCGGTAATGCAGGCCGCCAGCCGGCGCGCTGTAGTCGGCCGGCTGGTCGAAGCGCGTGTGCAGGGCGTCCAGGTCGACCGTGGCGCCGCTTTCCACCGTTTCGGAAATGGCCTTGAAGCCCACCCACATGCCGGAAAAGCGCGACAGCGCCCAGCCGTACAAGCCGAATTCCAGGTATTCGGCGATGCTGGCCGGATTGACGATGGGCATGCTCCACGCCTGCATGGCGAAATCGCTCTGGTGCGGCATCGACGAGGAAACGCAGCCGTGGTCGTCGCCGGCCACCACCAGCACGCCGCCGTGCGGCGAGGAGCCATACACATTGCCATGCTTGAGCGCATCGCCGGCCCGGTCCACGCCCGGTCCCTTGCCGTACCAGAGCGCAAATACGCCCTCGGCCGTGCGCTGCGGATCGGTCTCGACCTGCTGGCTGCCCAGCACGGCGGTGGCGGCCAGCTCTTCGTTGATGGCAGGCAGGAAGCGGATCTGCTGCGCTTCCAGCAGGGTGCGCGCGCGCCACAGGGCCTGGTCGTAGCCGCCCAGCGGCGAACCGCGGTAGCCGCTGATGAAACCGGCCGTGTTCAAGCCGCGCTCGCGGTCCAGCCAGCGCTGCATCAGCGGCAGGCGCACCAGGGCCTGGGTGCCGGTGAGAAAAACGCTGCCGCCGCGTGCCTGCAGGTTGTCTTCCAGCGCATACGTGCTCAGGCGTACAACGCCAGGGTCGGCCGCGACCATCTTGTCCATCACTTTCACCTGTGTTCTCCCATCGCCTTGTCGGCTTCCTAGTTGGCTTGCATGCCGCATGCACGCATGCATGCGTCGTGAGCACGCGGCCATGTCGGCGCGCCGGATACGGAGGAAGGGGCGCGCCGGCGCTGCGATGCCGGCGCAACCAAACTTTTCCGTCTATTGATATTCGTTTATCAAGATAAGGGCCATGGCGGGACGGCGCAATTCGCAAATCCTGAGTGCAGCACTCACTAACGCTGATGCGAACGCCGGCGCCCGGCGCAGGCCCCGCAAATCCAGACGCCTGGCCCCTGGCATCAGTGTTTCTGATCGCCGTACTCAGGATTTGCGAGTTGTGTGGCGCGGGGTTTGGGGCTTATCGTCGGCGTCGAGATGGAAAGCCGAACGATACTTTTTTGTAAAGGTAGCACAGCTATGAGTTCACTATTGACGCGCCGTATGGCGCTGCTGGCCAACGCGGACGGACGTGCGCTGCTGGCCCGGGGATTGCGCGGCATCGAACGCGAAGCGCTGCGCGTGGACAGCCGCGGCCACCTGGCCGCCACCGCGCATCCGCTGGCGCTGGGCGCGGCCCTGACCCATCCCACCATCACCACCGATTACGCGGAAGCGCTGATCGAGCTGATCACGCCGCCCGAGCAGGACACGGCCGCCATGCTCGATGGCTACGACGCCTTGCACCGCTTCGTCTTCAGTGGCCTGGGCGACGAAATGCTGTGGAGTCATTCGATGCCGTGCCGGCTGCCCGCCGACCCGGACATCCCGATCGCCTGGTATGGCAGCTCGCACATCGGCATGCTCAAGCATGTCTACCGGCGCGGCCTGGCGCTGCGCTATGGCAAGAGCATGCAGTGCATCGCCGGCATCCACTACAACTACTCGCTGCCGCCCGAATGGTGGCAGCGCCTGCGCGCGGACGAGGGCGACGGCGGCACGGCGATGCAGTTTCAGTCGGAAAGCTATGTCGCCCTGATCCGCAACTTCCGCCGCTACGGCTGGCTGCTGATGTACCTGTTCGGCGCCGCGCCGGCGCTGGCGGCGCATTTTCCGGGGCGCGGCGACTTCCCGCTGGAGCAGCTGTCGGCCGATACCGTGTACCTGCCGTACGCCACCAGCCTGCGCATGAGCGACATGGGCTACCAGAACGATGCCCAGGCCGGCCTGACGCCCGACTACAACACGCTCGACAGCTATATCACCAGCCTGGCGGCGGCGATGAACCACCCGTACCTGCCGTATGTCGAGCTGGGCACGCGGCGCGAGGGCCAGTGGGTGCAGATCAACACCAACCGCCTGCAGATCGAGAACGAATACTACTCGGCGATCCGCCCCAAGCGCGTGGCGCACAGCGGCGAGCGCCCGCTGCATGCGCTGGCCCAGCGCGGCGTGCAGTACGTGGAAGTGCGCTGCCTCGATGTCGACCCGTTCGAGCCGCTGGGCATCGGCGCGCCGACCTGCCACTTCCTCGACGCCTTCCTGCTGTTTTGCGCGTTGCAGGACAGCCCGCTCACCGGCAATGCGGAAAGCCGCGAGAACACCGAGAATTTCGCCCGCACCGTCAAGGAAGGACGCCGTCCCGGCCTGCTGCTGGAACGCCACGGCGAACAAATCACCCTGCAAGCCTGGGCCGGCGAACTGCTCGAACGCATCGCCCCCATGGCCGCGCTGCTGGACCAGGCGCGCGGCGGCGACGATTGCGCCACGGCGCTGGCGGCGCAGCGCGCCAAACTGGCGGACGTGGCGCTGACGCCCTCGGCGCGCGTGCTGGCGGCGATCCGCGCCGAGCAGGGCAGCTTTGACGCGTTCGCCCTGCGCCAGAGCGCGGCCCACGCGGCGCATTTTCGCGGCCGTCCGCTCGATGCGGCGGCGCTGGCGCGCTTCACGGCGCAGGCCGATGCCTCGCTAGCCGAGCAGGAAAGGGTGGAGCGCGCCGACAGCGGCGATTTTGGCCAGTTCGTGCAGCGCTACCAGGCTGGCGCCCGCTACCTGCCCGTGCCGGACGAACCATCGGCCCCTGCCATTGTCCAGCAACGCGTGGCCTGACCCTTGTTCCCATTTGACGGAGCCATCACACCATGCGCATATTGCATTCCATGCTGCGCGTCGCCGACCTCGACGCCGCCCTGCATTTTTACCGCGACGCCCTGGGCATGACCTTGCAGCGGCGCCACGACTATCCGGACGCGCGCTTTACGCGCGCCATCGTTGCCTATGGCGAGACGCCCGCGCACGCCGCCATCGAACTGACGCATAACTGGGACCGGCAAGCCTATACCCATGGCGACGCCTATGGCTACCTGGCCGTGGCCGTCGACGATGCGGCCAGCGTGTGCGCCAAAGTGCGCGCGCATGGCGGCACCGTCACGCGCGAAGCGGGGCCGATGAAACATGGCAGCAATATCATCGCTTTCGTGCAGGACCCGGACGGCTACCGCATCGAACTGATCGAAGCGAGCGCCCACTATGACTGATCGCCAGTTCAACGAACACTGACACGGCATGGCAGGCGCGCCGCTGGCGGCGCCTGCCGGCATTTTGAAAAGGAAGCCACCGCATGGTGCATGTATCAACGACAAGCAAGGCCGCGACGCCGGCAATGCCAACGCCGGCGCCGCAGCCGCAGAACCGGCAGGCGCTGGTGCAGGCCGCCGTGGCCGCCGCCTGCGCACTGGCCGTGGCCATTCCCGCGCCGGCCCAGGCGCCGGAGAAAAAGGCCGCCGCCAAGAGCGAAATCTGCTATGGCGTGGCCAAGGCGGGGCAGAATGAATGCGCGAATACCACCTGCTTCCATTTGTGCTCGGGCATGGCCACCGTCGACCGCGACCCTGGCGAATGGATGACCGTGCCGGCCGGCACCTGCACGGCGCTGGGCGGCAAGGTGGAAGCGGCGCCGCTGGCCTGCCCGGGAGCGGCGCCCGCCAGGACGGGACCGCCGGCCGATGTAGCGGCGGGCGAGGCGCTGTACCACGAGGGCGACGCTGCCCGCGCGCTGCCGGCGTGCGCCGCCTGCCACGGCCCGAAGGGCAATGCGGCCGTCGCCGATTATCCGAAGCTGGCCGGGCAGAACCTGGCCTACCTGGACAGCCAGCTGCGCGCCTTCCGTTCGCATGCGCGCGTCAGCCCCTTGATGAACACGGCCGTGGCGCCCCTGACGGATGGCGACATCGCCAACCTGTCCGCCTATCTGTCGCGGCAAAAGCTCGATGCCATCGATCCGGCCCTGACCACCCCCGTGGTCGCCGGCAAGTCCTTCCGCGATTGCGACGGCGCGTGCCCGGAAATGGTGCCGCTGCCGGCCGGGCGCTTCCTCATGGGATCGCCACCGGGCGAGAGCGGGCGTTTCGGCAATGAAGGCCAGCATCCGGTCGAAATCCTGCAGCCGTTTGCCATCGGTCGCTTCAGCCTGACGTTCGCGCAGTTCGACGCCTGCGTGCAGGATGGCGGTTGCGACGCCTACCGGCCATCGGACGAAGGCTGGGGACGCGGCACGCGGCCGGCCGTCAACGTCAGCTGGAACGATGCGCAAAGCTATCTGCGCTGGCTGTCGAAGAAGAGCGGCGCGCGCTACCGCCTGCCCACCGAGGCCGAGTGGGAATATGCGGCGCGCGCCGGCACCGTCACGGCGCGCTGGTGGGGCGAGGACATCACGCGCGGCGACGCCAAGTACGGCCCCGACGACTGCCCGCAGCAGAAGCATTGCGGCGGCGTCGTTTCCGGTTCGGGCAACTGGCCCACGACGGCGCCGGTGGGCAGCTACGCGCCGAATCCGGCAGGGCTGTACGATGTGCTGGGCAATGTGTGGCAGTGGACCGCCGATTGCTGGCACAGCGACTACGAGGGCGCGCCGAAAGATAGCCGCGTGTGGGAAGAGCCGGGCTGCAAGAAGCGCGTGGCGCGCGGCGCCTCCTGGACCGATACGCCGAACTTCGTGCGCGCGGCCACTCGCCTGGGCCTGGGCGCGGAAGGGCGGCGCGGCTGGATCGGCCTGCGCGTGGTGCGCGAGCTCGATGCGGCGCCCGGCACGGCCGCCAAGGCCGGTGCGGCGCCGGCGGGCGCGCGCGGCTTGCCCTGATGCGCGAGCAGGCGATGGCCGCGCCCCCGGTGGGCATCGGCCTGCGCGGCGCGCACTACCGCGACATGCTGGCGCGGCGCCCGCCCGTGGACTGGCTCGAAGTCCATAGCGAGAACTATCTGGCCGAAGGTGGCTGGGACCTGCATGTGCTGGAAACCCTGCGCGCCGATTATCCCGTCTCGCTGCATGGCGTGGGCATGGGCCTCGGTTCCGTGCACGGCTTTTCGCGCACGCACGTGGAACGCATCGCCCGCCTGGCCGCGCGCATCGAGCCGATGCTGGTGTCCGAGCACCTGTGCTGGGGCGCCACCGGCGCGGCGACGCTCAACGACTTGCTGCCGCTGCCGCTGAACGGCGCCAGCCTGGAACTGGTGTGCCAGCGCGTGGACCTGGTGCAGGAAGTGCTGCGCCGCCCGATCCTGCTGGAGAACGTCTCTACCTATTTGCGCTTTGCCGGCGACAGCTGGGGCGAGACGGATTTCCTCGCCTGCGTGGCGCGCCGCACCGGTTGCGGCGTGCTGCTGGACATCAACAACCTGTATGTCAATCAATGCAACCACGGTGAGGACGCGCTGGCCGCCATGGCGGCGCTGGCGCCCGGCATGGTGGGTGAACTGCACCTGGCCGGCCACTGCGACGATGGCGGCTTGCTGGTCGACCACCATGGCGCGTCCGTGGCCGCTCCCGTGTGGGAACTGTACCGCGCCGCCTTGCGCCGCTACGGCCCGCTGCCCACGCTGGTCGAATGGGATACCAACTTGCCGCCGCTGGCCACCTTGCTCGACGAAGTGGCCCGCGCGCGGGCGCTGGCCGGCGAGGCGCTGGCGCCGGCAGCCCTGGCGGCCTGCGATGACGCTTGAGGAACTGGCGCGCCTGCAGGCCGCGTTCGGCGCGCAGATCAGCGCGCGCACGCCCGATGCGGCCGCGCTGGCGCCGTGGCTGGGCCTTCATGCGCGCGGCGCCGGCGCCCTGGCGCGCTATGGCCAGGCGCTGCGCCAGCATCACGCGCGCGCGCTGGAACTCGTGTATCCGGTGCTGCGCGCGCTGGGCGGCGCGGCCTGGTTCCGCGCCATGGCGCATGCCTACGGCGATGCGCATCCGTCGCGCAGCGCCGACCTGGCCCATTTTGGCGCCAGCCTGCCCCTGTTCCTGGCCGCCTGGCGGCCGGCCGCCGCGCACGGCTATTTTGCCGATGTGGCGCGCCTGGAATGGCTGCTGCACCAGGCGCATGGCGCGCCCGATGCCGTGGCCCTGACCTTGCTGGACGTGCAGGCGGCCAAGGCGGGCCAGGTCGAGGCGTGGCGGCTGGCGCTGCATCCGGCGGCGGTGCTGTACCGCTCGCCCTGGCGCGCGGCGGCCATCTGGCTGGCGCATGAGGATTCGGGGCGGCACGCCATGCCGCCCGACGCCGAAGGCACGACGCTGGCGCTCGTGTACCGCAGCGGCTGGACGGCGCGGGTGCGCGAAATCGATGCGGCAGAAGCGGCGGCGCTGGCCGTGCTGGCTGGCGGGGCGGCCCTGGGCGATGCGCTGGCGGCGGCGCAGCAGGCGCATTTGCAGGACCAGGCTGCCGCGCCATTCGCGCCGGCGCCCTTGCTGCTGCGCTGGCTGGCCGATGGCGTGCTGATACGGACAGGCGAAGGCGGGCGCGCGTGCTGAAGCAAGGCGATTACAGGGGCCAGCCGCAGGTGCCCCAGCCGGTGGCGTCGAGCGGATAGGCGTCGGCCGGCGCGGAGGAGGTCCGCTCTTCGCCGGCGTCCCGCCCCTGTTCCCGCTCTTGTCCCCGCTCCTGTGAATGTTCCTGTTCTGTCTTTGGCTGCCGGACCTGCGCCGGGCTGTCCGGCGCGATGCAGCGCACGGCCCAGGAGAGCAGGCGCCTCAATTGGCGCTCCCTGACGCCGCCGCGCGGGCGCAGCCGGTGGCACCGTCAAGCTTGCGCGTGGCGCGCAGCAGCAGGCCGGCCGTGTCGCCGCTGCCGCAGCGGCCCGCCTTGTCGATGTGGAAGGCCGCGCCCAGCAAGGCCTGCACCTTGTCCAGGCGGTAGAGCAGTTCGGCATGCTGCGGCCCGCCGTGGCCATGCGCGAAGCTGTCCGCGTCATGCGCCAGCAGCAGGAAAGTGCCGCCGGGCGCCACGGCCCTGGCCGCGCGCGCCAGTATCGGCGTCAATTCCTGCTGCGGCAGGTGCAGATATGCCAGCAGCACCAGCTCAAACTGGCTGGCGCCGATGGCATAGTGGCGCAGGTCGGCCAGCACGAAGTCGATGCGCGCCTCGACCTGGCGCGCATGCGCCAGTTGCCGGCCCTTGTCGAGTCCCGCCTTGGCGAAATCGACGGCCCGCACCTGCCAGCCTTGCTGCGCCAGCCAGACCGCGTGGCGTCCGGTGCCGCTGGCCAGGTCGATCGCGTTGCCAGGTGCGAGGCCGGCCACTTCGACGGCCAGCAGCGCGCTGGCGTCGCACGGCGCGGCGCCATCCTCGCCGGCATGGCGGCGGTTCCAGTCGGCGCTGTCCATCGGCCGCAGCGGCATGCCTGGCAGCGCAAAACGCGGGCGCGCGGCAGGGCCGGCGGCAGGAGCAAGAATGGCTTGCATGTCGTTGTCGATCGAAGTGGCGATGCGTCCATCGTAGCGCCGCGCCAGGCGCGCCGGAAGGCGTGCCGCGCGCAATGTATCCATGCGTCTGACGCCATGGGCCGAGTAAATCATGCTAAGGTAAGAAACTATGTCGATACCCGATCTGAACCTGTTAATCACCCTCGATGTGCTGCTGGCGGAAGGCAGCGTCACGCGCGCCGCGCGGCGCTTGCGCCTGAGCCCATCGGCCATGAGCCGCGCCCTGGCGCGCCTGCGCGAGACGACCGGCGATCCGCTGCTGGTGCGCGCCGGCCGTGAACTGGTGCCCACGCCGCGCGCGCTGGAATTGCGCGAACGGGTGGGCCAGCTGGTGGGCGAGGCGCTGGCCGTGCTGGGCCCGGCCCAGCGCCTCGATCCGCGCCAGCTGGAGCAGACCTTCACGCTGCGTTCGAGCGATGGTTTCGTGGAAAATTTCGGTCCTGCGCTGCTCGCGCATATCGGCGCGCAGGCGCCCGGCGTGCGTTTGCGCTTCGTGCAAAAGGTCGACCGCGAAAGCGTGCAGCTGCGCGAGGGCAGCATCGATCTGGAGACGGGCGTGATCGGCAGTTTCACCAGCCCGGAAGTGCGCACACGCAGGCTGTTCGGCGACCGTTTCGTCGGTGTGGTGCGCAGCGGCCATGCGCTGGCGCAGGGCGAGATCAGCGCCGAGCGCTACGCGGCCGGCCAGCACGTGCTGGTGGCGCGGCGCGACCAGGATACGGGGCCGATGGATGACGCGCTGGCCGCGCTGGGACTGCAGCGCAGCATCGCCAGCATCGTCGGCGGCTTTACGGCGGCGCTGGCGCTGGCCGATGGCTCCGACCTGATCGCCACCGTGCCGGAACGGCACACGGGCAATCTGCGTGCCGGCATGTTCAGCTTTGCGCTGCCGTTGCGCATGCCGGACCTGACCGTGTCCCTGATGTGGCATCCGCGCATGGATGCCGACCCTGCCCACCGCTGGCTGCGCGGCTGCGTGGTCGACGCGTGCGCCAGCCAGGTCGGCGCCGCCTGACGCCGCCGGCGTCTGTCTTCTAGCGCTGCACCGGCCCGTCGAAGCCGCCCGCCATGGCCGTGTAGCCATGGGCCGTGGCGATGGCCACGTCGCGGTGCGCCGTCACCAGCTGCTCCTGCGTGGCCAGGGCGATGCGTTCCGCTTCGAGCACGCCCAGCAGGCTTTCCGCGCCTTCCTGGTAGCGCACCCTGGCCAGGCGCGCGCTTTCCTGCGCCAGCTGGTGCGCCTCGCGCAGTTCCGCATGGCGGCTGCGCAGCTGCACCCATTGCGCGATGGCGCTGTCGGTTTCTTCCAATGCCAGCGCCAGCGCCTTGTCGAAGCCGGCCTGCGCGGCCAGCACTTCGGCACCGGCCGCGCGCGCGCGGGCGCGGCGCGTGCCGCCATCGAACAGCGGCAGGGAAATGGCGGCGCCCGCGTGCCAGCGCGCCGCGTCGCCGCCGTTCCAGTCGCCCGCCACGCCCGAGGCGCCAAACAGCGCGCCCAGGCTGATGCGCGGGAAGCGCTCGGCGATGGCTGCGCCTTCGCGCGCGCTGGCCGCAGCCAGCGCGCGTTCGGCCGCGCGCACGTCGGGCCGGCGCAGCAGCAAATGGGCCGGCTCATCCGTCAGCAGGGTCTGTGGCAGCGCCAGCGGCATCGGCCGGTCGAGCGCCGCCAGTTCCGGCGCATCCAGGCGCTGCCCCGTGAGTGTCGCCAGGCGGTTGCGCGCCACGCGTTCCTCGGCATTCAGGCTGGGCAGGCGGGCGCTGGCCAGGCGCATCTGTGCTTCGGCGCGCATGCGTTCGGCCGGCGCCGCGCGGCCCGCGTTTTCGCGCTCGCGTACCAGCCGCAAGGTGCCGGACTGGTTCGACAATTGCTCCTGCAGGCTGGCGCGCATCTGCTGCGCGCCGCGCAGCACCAGGTAGGCATCCACCACTTGCGCCAGGATCAGGCGCCGCACGTCGTCGCGCACGGCGGCGCGCTCGTCCGCCGTGGCCTCGGCGGCGGCGATGCTGTGGCGCACGCGGCCAAACAGGTCAAGTTCCCAGCTGAAGACGGCGTTCCACTGCACCGGCGAGGCGATATGCGGCTGGCCGTCGCTGCTCTCGATGGCCGCCAGGCGCGCGCGCCCGGCCTGCGCATCGAGATCCAGCGCCGGCAGGCGGGCGCCGCGCGCCGCCTGCGCGTATTCGCTGGCGCTGGCCAGGCGCGCGGCGGCGATGCGCACATCGTAATTGTCTTGCCAGGCGCGCCTGACCAGTTGCTCCAGGCCCGCATCGCCCAGGTCCTGCCACCACAGCGCTGGCGGCGCGCCGGCCTGCAGTTCCGCCGCGCCGGCGGCCGAGGGCAGGGCCGGCAGCTGCGCCGTGTCGAGTGCCCGCGTCGCCGTGGGCGTGCCGACGCTGCAGCCGGCCAGGGCCAGCAGCGCCGCCGCCAGCAGCGGCGCGGCGCGGCGCGCGTTCACATTATTCATGCGGTGTGTGCGGCTCATGCGGCTTCTCCCAGCGCGACCGTGCGTGCGGCGGGCGCCGCGCGGCGCCTGCTCAGCAAGGTGAAAAACAACGGTGTAAACAACAGGCCCGACAAGGTCACGCCCAGCATGCCGGCAAAGACGGCCGTGCCCATCGACTGGCGCATTTCCGCGCCCGCGCCGGAAGACAGCATCAGCGGTATCGCGCCCAAGAGGAATGCCAGTGAGGTCATCAGGATCGGCCGCAGACGGGTGCGGGCGGCGGCGATGGCCGCTTCGCGCGCATCGGCGCCGGCCGCCATCGCCTGGCGCGCGAATTCCACGATCAGGATGGCATTCTTGGCCGCCAGGCCGATCAGCACCACAATGCTGATCTGCGTCAGCACGTTGTTGTCCATACCGCGCCACGACACGCCGACCAGCGTGGCCAGCACGCAGCTGGGCACGATCAGCACGACGGACAGGGGCAGCAGCCAGCTTTCAAACAAAGCCGCCAGCAGCAGGTAGACGAGCAGCACGGCCAGGCCCAGCACCATGCCGGTGCTGCCGCCCGCGTGTTTTTCCTGCAGTGCCAGTTCCGTCCACTCGTAGTCGAAGCCGGCCGGCAGGCGGGCCTTGAGCAGCTCTTCCATCGCGGCGATGGTTTGCCCCGTCGAATAGCCAGGCTTGGTGCTGCCCTGGATTTCGGCGGCCGGATACAGGTTGTAGCGCGGCACGCGGAACGGCGCCGTGCCTTCGCTGAAGGTGGCCACGCTGCCCAGCGGCACCATGTCGCCGTTGGCGGCGCGCGTTTTCAGCGCGGCCAGGTCGGCCACGCTGCGCCGGTAGGGCGCGTCCGCCTGGGCCGTGACGCGCCACACCCTGCCCATCAGGTTCATGTCGTTGACGAAGACGGGCGCCATGTAGCTTTGCAGGGTCTCGTTGACGCGCAGCAGCGGCACGCCCAGGTATTCCGCCTTGGTGCGGTCCAGTTCCACCTTGACCTGCGGGCTCATGGCGTTGAACGGCGTGAAAGCACCCATTACCGAGGGCAGCTTGGATGCCTCTTCGACGATGCCGCGCGCGGCCGCCTGCAAGGCTTGCGGTCCCAGGCCGCCCGTGTCGCGCAGCATCAGCTTGAAGCCGCCGCCCGTGCCGATGCCGGGCACGGAGGGCGGGGGTATCACCATCACGTGCGCCGCGCTGATGGGCGCCAGCCTGGCGCGCATGGCGCCCAGCATGGCCGGGCCGTCCAGGCCATCGCTGGCGCGCGCGCCGAAGTCCTTGAACATGGTGAAGATGACGGCCGTATTCGGCGCCGACGTAAACGTGGCGCCGTCGGTGCCGACAAAGGCGGCCGTGTGGGCCACGCCGGGGTGGCTCATCAGGCGTGCCGTGGCGTCCTGCACCACTTCGCTGGTGCGCGCCAGGGTCGAGCCGGCCGGCAGCTGGATCGAGACGATGGCGTAGCCGCGGTCCAGCTGCGGCACGAAACCGCGCGGCGTCACGTCCAGGCGCCACAGGGTCAGACCCGCCAGCAGCAGGTACACCGGCAGCATCAGCCAGCGCCGCGAGAGGATGCGCCCCGTCAGCCGCACGTAGCCGCCCGTCAGGCGGGAAAAGCCGCGGTTGAAGATGGTCATCCAGCGCGCGCCCAGGCTGCTGGCATCGTGCTGCGGCTTGAGCAGCAGCGCGGCCAGGGCCGGCGACAGTGTCAGCGAGACCAGCGCCGAGATGACGGTGGAGGCGGCGATGGTGACGGCGAACTGGCGGTAGAACATGCCGGAGATGCCGTCGATGAAGGCCGTCGGCACGAACACGGCCACCAGCACCAGCGCGATGGCGATCAGGGCGAAGCCCACCTCGTTCATGCTGCGCTGCGCCGCAGCGACGGGGCTCATGCCTTCCTCCATGTGGCGCTCGACGTTTTCCACCACCACGATGGCGTCATCGACGACGATGCCGATGGCCAGCACCAGGCCGAACAGCGACAGGGTATTCAGGGTGTAGCCCATCGCGGCGAGAACCGTGAAGGTGCCGACCAGGGACACGGGAATGGCCAGGATGGGAATGATGGCGGCGCGCCAGGAGCCGAGGAACAGCAGCATGGCCACGCAAACCAGCAGCGCGGCCTCGAAGATGGTGTCGCGCACCTTGTCGATCGAGAAGCGGATGAATTCGGTCGGATTGTAATACGCGTGGTAGGCCACGTCCTGCGGGAACTCGGCTTCCATTTTGGCCAGCTGCGCCAGCACGCGGTCGCCGGTGGCCAGCGCGTTCGAGCCGGGCAGCAGGCTGATGCCCAGCGCGATGGCCGTGCGGTTGTCGACGAAGCCGCTTTCCGTATAGTCCTGCGCGCCCATCTCGACGCGCGCCACGTCGCGCAGGCGCACCACGCCGCCGTCCGCATGGGCAGCCACGACGATCGCCTCGAATTCGGCCACATCGCGCAGGCGGCTTTGCGCCTGCACCTGCACCTGGTAGGCGCCGTCGCTGCCGCCCGGCGGCTGGTTCAGCACCCCGGCGGCGACCTGCGAGTTGGCTTGCCGCACGGCGGCGATGACTTCCGGCGCCGTCAGGCCCAGCGAGGCCACGCGTGCCGGGTCGAGCCAGATGCGCATCGAGAAGTCGCGCGCGCCGCGCGTGTAGATGTCGCCCACGCCTTCCACGCGGGCCAGCTTGTCCTTGACGGCGGTGCCGATGAAGTTGGAGATGTATTGCTGGTCGCGCGTGCCTTTGGGCGAATCGAACAGCACCACCATCAGCAGGTCGGGCGAAGCCTTCTTGACGGCCAGCCCCAGGCGCCGCACGGCTTCGGGCAGGCGCGCTTCGGCCACCGCCACGCGGTTCTGCACCAGCGACTGCGCCTGTTCGACGTTGGTGCCCGGCTTGAACACCACGCTGATGGTCAGCTTGCCGTCGCCCACCGATTGCGATGACATGTAGAGCATGCCGTCGACGCCGTTGATTTCCTGTTCGATCGGCGCGGCGACGGTATCGGCGATTTCCTGCGCCGAGGCGCCAGGATAGTTGGCCTTCACCGTCACCGTGGGCGGCACGATTTCGGGGAACTCCGAGATCGGCAGGCGCATGGCCGACACCGCGCCCACCAGGGTGATGAGGATGGACAGCACGATGGCAAACACGGGCCGGCGGATGAAAAATTGGGAGAAACGCATGGCCCCTCCTTAAGCGCCGTTGGCGCGCGGAGCGGCCACCAGCACCTGGTCGCCCGGGCGCACCTTGGCCGCGCCGGAGACGATGACCTTGTCCTGCGGTCCGAGGCCGGACAGCACGATCTGCTTGTCGCCCCGCAGGCCGCCAAGTTCCAGCTTGCGCGGCGCCACCTTGCCCGCCGCGTCCACGACGAACACCATCTTTTTGTTCTGGTCGCTGAGGATGGCGGCGTCGGGCACCAGCAGGCGCTCCTGCGCCGCGCCGACGGGGATGCGCACGCGCGCAAAGCTGCCCGGCATGACGGCGCGGTCGGCATTGGCCAGGCTGGCGCGCAGGCGCACCGTGCCCGAGCGGGCGCTGATTTCGTTGTCGACAAAGTCGACGGTGGCATCCTGGGCGGGGCCGCCGCCATCGAGCGCCAGCTGCACCTTCGATGGCAGCTTGCTTTGCTGGCGCAGGCGCTGGAAATCCGCTTCCGACAGGTCGACCATGGCGCGCACGGGGCTGTGCGCGACGATGGTGGTCAGCACGCCGCTTTGCGCCGCGCCGCCGGCCACGTAGTTGCCGACATCCACGCGGCGGTCCGACACGGTGCCGGCGATGGGCGCGCGCATGGTGGTGAAGGACAGTTCCAGTTCGGCGCTGCGCAGCTCCGCCTGGCTCAGCATGACGGCCGCCTGCGCGCCTTCCAGTTCGCCGCGCGCCCGCTCCAGCTCCTCGGTGCTGGCCGCGCCCGTTTGCTGCAGCCGGCTGCTGCGCTCGAACTGGGCTGTGGCCAGCTTGCTGCGCGCGCTGGCCTGGGCCAGGCTGGCCTGGGCGCGGTCGCGCGCCGCCGCGAAGGGGCGCGGGTCGATGACGAACAGCGCATCGCCGGCCTTGACCTGCTGGCCATCGCGAAAGGCGATCTGCTGCAAATAGCCCGACACGCGCGAGCGCACTTCCACGCGCTGCGACGGCTCGATGCGGCCCGTGTAGTCGAGGGTCGCCTGCACCATCGATGTTTCGGGCAGGGCCACGGACACGGTGGCCTTGGGCGGCGGGCCGCCAGGCGCGGCCTGGGAACGGCCGCAGCCGGATAATGTGGCGCTGCAGGCCAGTGCCAGCAGTAGTAACAGCGGGACGGGCAGGGACGGAATCGGACGGGGGCGCATCATGCGGGGTCTCCAGAAGGCGTTGGGGGCTTGGCCAGGGCGCGGCCGAGCGCAAAAATGGCCAGCGCGGCGAGTATCAGCGCGCTGGCGACGGCAAAGGTGGCGTGCATGCCACGGATCATGGCGGCTGGCTGGGCGCTGGCGAGATCGCTGGCGCTGGCAAAAAAAGCGAAGATGGCACCCATCACGGAAGCGCCCGTGACGAGGCCCAGATTGCGCGACAGATTGAGCATGCCGGAGATGAGGCCGCGCTGGTCGGGAACGATGTCGCCCATCACGGCCGTATTGTTGGCCGCCTGGAACAGCGCGTAGCTGGCCGTGAGCAGCATGATGGGCGCGACATAACCGGGGATGCCCAGGCTGGCGGGCAGCAGCGACAGCGCCAGGCAGGCGGCAGCCGCGCCGCACAGGCCCGCGCCGCCCATGCGCTGCGCGCCGTAACGGTCGACCAGCCAGCCGGACGGCACGCCGCAGAACGCCGCCACCAGCGGCCCGGCCGCCAGCACCATGCCCGTGACTGCCGTGCCCAGGCCCAGGCCGCGCGCCAGGTAGAAGGGGCCGACCACCAGGGTGGACATCATGACCGTCGACACCAGCATGCTGGTTGCCAGGCCGGCGCTGAGCACGGGCGCGCGCAACATGGCCAGGCGGATCAGCGGCGCCGGCGCCTTCAGTTCCACATACACGAAGAGGGCGGCGCCCGCGCAGGCGGCCAGCAGCAGGGCCACGTTGCGCATGCCGAAATGGCCGCGCCCCAGGGTCATGGCCAGCGCATAGGCGGCCAGGGTCAGGGCCAGCAGCAGGGTGCCGCGGTGGTCGAACACGGGCCGCTTGGCGTTGGCGCCGCGCTGGTCCGCCGGCAGGAAGCGCCAGGCCATCAGCAGGGCCACGCCGGCCAGCGGCACGTTGACGAGGAAGATGGCTTGCCAGCCGAAGCGGGCGATCAGCAGGCCGCCCAGCGCGGGGCCGAGCGTGGTGCCGACGGCCGACATGGTGCCGAGCAGGCCCATGGCGCTGCCCGTCTGCGCCTTGGGCACGATGCTGCCGACAAAGGCCATGGTCAGCGCCATCATGACGGAAGCGCCCAGGCCCTGCAGGGCGCGCGCGGCGACCAGCAGCCACAAGGTGGGCGCCAGCGCGCACAGGATGGAGGCGAGCGCGAACAGGGCGATGCCGGCCAGCAGCAGGCGGCGCCGGCCGATCATGTCGCCAAGGCGGCCCACGCTGACGATCAGCGCGGTGATGGCCAGCAGGTAGGACAGCACGATCCATTGCACATCCTGGAACGGCGCGTGCAGGGCCCTGGCCATGTCGGGCAAGCCCACGTTGGCGATGCTGGTGCCCAGCGCGGGCAGCAGCATCGCCAGGGACAGGCTGGCAAGCGCGCCGCGCACGGGGCGCGTGGCGGCGATGGCCGGGGTGGCCTGCTGGCTGGAGGCGGGTGGTACGGGTTTTGACGGCGAATTCATAGCGTGGCTTGTCCATCCAATAAGAGTCATTACATGGTACTGAGGGATATGACATGGCGGAAGACGCATCATTTGCACAATGTTGTTGCGTTTGGCGCCATGTCAGTGTGAAGGCGGGCTGGCTACAGCATCTGGTCCATCTCGAAGGCGGGCAGGCTGTCGGCCTGGTGGTAGCGGACGATGCGCCCGGGAATGCCGGCCACGGTGCAGTGCGCGGGCACGTCGCGCAGGACCACGCTGCCGGCGGCCACCTTGCTCATGGCGCCGATTTCGATATTGCCGAGGATTTTGGCGCCCGCACCCAGCATCACGCCCGAGCGGATCTTCGGATGCCGGTCGCCATGCTCCTTGCCGGTGCCGCCGAGGGTGACGTTCTGCAGGATGGAGACGTTGTCGTCGACCACGGCCGTTTCGCCGATGACGATGCCGCTGCCGTGGTCGAGCATGATGCCAGCGCCAATGCGCGCGGCCGGATGGATGTCGATGCCGAAGACGCTGGCCGCATGGCTGGACAGGGAATACGCGGCCTCGCTGCGGCCCGCCGTCCACAGGTGGTGCGCCATGCGGTAGGTTTGCAGCGCGTGAAAACCCTTCAGGTTCAGCAGCGCGTGCAGGCCGTCGGGACAGGCAGGATCGCGCTGCGCGATGGCCGCCAGGTCGGCCGTGATGCTGGCGAGGATGGCCGGCTGTGTGCTTAAAATGTCCTCGAAAAGGGGCCGCAGCACGGCCGGGCGCATGTCGCGCGCCCCCAGGCGCTGGGCCAGGACGGCGGCGAGCAGCGCGGCGGCGCTGTCGCGCGGCAGTATCAGCTCGTCGAGCATGGGCCGTAGCAGCGGCTCGCGCGCGGCGAGCCGCTGCGCCTGTTCGCGCACCTGTTCCCACGCGCAGTGCACGCCTGCGGGCTGGCTGGCTGCGGCGGCATCGATGCGGCGCAAGGGCGGCGCGGGCGGCAGGGGGCTGGCGTATGTCAAGTAAGTCATGGCGGTGCCTGTCCAGGCAAGGGAAGGGAAAAGTGGAGCGCCTGGCAAAGGCCGGCACCGGCTGGCAAGCGCACAGGCCCGCGGAAGGGCGTGCTGCGCGCAGTGCGGGTACACGATAAGCCGCCGCAGGGGGAGGAAGCAAATCGTAAATACTGAGCGCGCGGCTCACGATTCCTGATGCTTCGGGGGGGGGGGGGATTTGGCTGGGGTGCATGCCGCGCTGGTGTTCAGGCGGGTGCTGCAAAGCGACGTGAATGGACGCGGTGGAGCAGGGCACGCGGCGCGCGCTGGGTACTGGCAGCCAGCCTCCCGGGCTTTATTTCGAGTAGCCCTGCATAGCGTCTGCCGCGTCGTGGCGCAGGCCCCACCAAGGCAGATACGCATTGTTTTCGCCGCGTGCGCGGAACCACGGCTTGTCGTGGTCGATGGGCCGCACCTTGTCCGGTGGCGATACCAGCACGCCGGTCACCTGTGTTGCATCGCTGGTGCCGGCCACCAGCACGGGCTTGCCGACGTGGTTGGCATGGGCGATGCCGAGCGCCACGTTGGTCAGGGCCGTGCCGGCGCCCATCTCGCCCAGCAGGGCTGGCGTATTGAAACTCTGCGGCAGGAAGTCGAAGCCCGGCACTTCCAGGGCCAGTGCATGCGCCAGGTGGCGCAGGCGGTCCGACGAAGTGGGCAAGGTGATATTGGCGTCGTGGATGACGTAGCCGATATCGGCCTCAGTCTTGCCGCCCTGGCGCGCCGCCTCGGCAAATACGTGCTGCCACGCCTGCACGGCGCGCGGCGGCTGGTCCTTGGCCAGTGCATGATCGGCGATGGTTTTGCTCGATGGATAGCCTATCCACGCCAGCGCCGCCCGCTCCGTGTTGTAGTGGGGGCCTGCCAGCACCAGCAGCACCAGGTTTTCGTTGATCTGCATGGTTTTTGGCCGGCTCGGCGCATCCCAGTTCATGACCCACACGGTTTCCTTCGGATGCGCTTGCAGGTAGGCCAGCGCGGCGGTCAATGACGTGAAGCCCGCATTATTGCCGCCCAGGGTGATGCGTACATCGGGTGGCGTGGCGCGGGTCCAGAGGGTTGGGAAGTTGACATTGCCTATGCTGAAGGTGTCGTTGATGGTTTGCTGCGTGAATTGGTGTACTTCTGCCAAATCAAATTTTTCTTCAGGCAGGGCATGTTCAACGCGGATGCCTGCCAGTTCGCGCCAGTTCTGTTTTTTATCCTTGGGATAGACATGGTAGAAGTAGTTAGGGCTGGAATAATAAATATCATGGAAATTGGTCATCAGTTCGCGTAGATATTTATGGTGATAGCCCTTGAACGTTTCCTTGCCATTTATATCGTGAGCAATGGGGGCGACCGCCTGCAAGGTACTGAATCCCCTGGGATCCGTCCTGACCATATCGTCATTCTTGTTGGGCTTGGCGAGGCCGAGCGTCCACAGTAGTTGCCACTCGGTCGGATAGTCGCGCCGCTGCAGGGGATTGAGCCACTGCAGGCCCACCACCTGCGCCTTGAAAGGGATGTTGACGGCAAGACTTGATGACGTTTCTGTATTTTTCACAGGCTTCACGGCGCACCCTGCCAATAGTATATGCATGGCGATGGCGGCGAGCGTGGGCAACGCAAGGAACTGTTTCATGAGGTCTCCAGGTGAATGGATATTCTGGTGACTGGCATAGCGTGGCCAGGTGAACCAAAGTGCCAGGAAAATGACGAAGAGAAATGTGGTCAATGCCCAGCCCAGTCGCTGGCGCGGTGTGGCAATGAACTTACGCACCGTCAGTCCTCAGCGCAACGTTGGTGGAATTACTGGTGGAATTGGCATTCTGGCGTTCGTCAACGATGCCTTTTGGCTTTCTGGCAGGGCTGTCTTTGTCATTTGCCCATGTAAATAAAGATGCATTTTTAAATGTGCCGTTGTCGTAGTACTCAAAGAACTCTCCAGACTCGAAAGATGTCCCTTTGAGCAGACTCCAATCCGCCGCCACCCTTAATTCGCGCAACTGCTCCTGCCTGATCGTGCACACCCCCACCGCCACGTCATACGCCAGCGCCTTTTCCGCATGCTCGGGATTGGTCATGATGGTCGAGTGATCGGTGGCGTGGGTGTCGATATTGGCGGCCAGGTAGTTCTGGATTTCCTGTTTGCGCCAGATATTGAATTCCCTGGATGCCTCCTCCGGCTTGTCCACCGCCGTCACAGGCTGGTCCTTCTCGACCCAGCCTTCGCGTCTGGCCTGCATACGCAGCATGCCGTTCTGTTCATAGCGCAGCGCCGCTTCGGTTTCCGCATTGCCCTTGCCATGCGCGCGCTCAGATGCATACACGTCGTCCGCTTCGGGCGGACGGTCTTTGTGCAGGGAATCGGCGGGCGCATTGCAGCCCTCGTCAAACTGCTCGCTGAGATCTGCGTAGCGTTTCGCTTGCGGCATAAAAGGCTCGGGCAACGTTGGCGCCTTCATCGGTAGCCGCCAGACTTTGGGCGGCAGGGCGTTGATGCGCGTGCCGGCTGCCCTGGAGAGCACGATGGCGATGGGCGCAAACAAGAAAGTCAGTATCTTGCGCCCGATCCCCTTGCTTGAGCGCATGCCCTTTTTGATTGAATACTCGGCGACCAGCGAACGCGGGTGCCAGAAGTCGATGCTGTCCGGCGTCAACGGCTGGCCATTGCGCTGCCAGATATCGTAGTCCGTTTCATTTTCCTGGCCGACAAGGTGATGTTGCGCAAAGACGCGCTGGGTGAACACGCCTTCGCCAGCCGTATCGGCAATTTCCTGCGCCGACATGCCGCGCCAGCCGATGCCTTGCACGGGCGTGGCGGAAATGACCTGGTCATGTGGGTTGAAGTACAAGGTGACCCTGCCATAGGTGGAACCATGCAAACCGTAGTCGGCGCGGTCGAAGGCGGCCGTATAGCTGCCCTTGCGTTCAGGCTTTTTGTTGCCGGAGAATTTATCGACAAAGTCGGCATCCTGCTGCAGGGCAGAGCGGGTGCGCAAAATATTGAAAAACGCCTTCAGGGTTTGCGTGCGCGCCGCGTATTTTTGCCGGCCCGAGTTGCCATGTGCATCCTGCAAATTTCCGCTGACCCAGTTTTCCGTGAAATTGCTGTCCAACAGGCTATACGGCGGGTTGCACAGCACATAGCTGTCGGCCACGGCAGACGGACCCAGCGTTTCGCCCAGAAAGGCGGCCGCCATGGCCACCATATTGCCCTGGCTGTGGCAGACGATGGTGACGGGCGCGTCCGCCTGGCAGGCGCGCACCGATTGGATCAGCCGTGCCAGGCGCCAGGCGGCGAAAACGAAATACGGACGCGGCGGGCAGGCATACACTTGCCGGTCATTGGTCGGATTCATGTGCTGGATATGCATCCACAGGAACAGCTGCTCCGATAGACCGTCGCTCCACAAATCGGGCAGGGCGCTGCAGCCGTTGGCGAAGGGGCCGCCGCCCCAGTAATTTTTTTCGTTGAGATAGATGCCGTCGCCAAACGCCTGCAACTCCTCGCCGCTAGCCTTGTAGCCCCAGCGAAAGCGGATGACCGGTGAGTTGGCGTCGTCCGCTTGCAAAAAGGTGCTGGCGCTGCGCCTGGGGTTGAGGAAGCCGTCGTCCGTCAGTTCGCGCTCGTAGCGCGCCGCTTGCATTTGCCCGGCGGCCGGACCGGGGATCTCCAGGTCTTCGTCGCGGCGTTTGAGCCGATTGTTGAGGCCTGCGCACAGCCCTTGCTCGGCCTGGTCATACCATTCGCCATCGGAGTTCACGCCATGCACGAAGATGACGATGCCGGGGCGCGGCAGCCGAACCACTGCCTTGAGCAATCCATGGCTGAACAGGGTCGTGCCTTCGGCGTCGGCCAGGAGCACGCAGTCCGCGCCCGGCGTAGTGTCGGAAACCATGCTGGCGCTCCATCAACGTTGAATGGGAAACAGCTGCGCCTAAGCAAGCTCAGGCAATCTGCACTGTATGCGGATTGTCAGTTGCTGGACTTGCGTGGGATCAAGAATGGGCGGCGCACTTGTTGCGGCCCGTTGGGGCTTGAGCCTCCACTTGAAAGAGGTGGCTCTCAAAGGGGCGCTCTTAGATGGCGTTCAGCGGAATCTTCAGATAGCGCACGCCATTGTCTTCCGGCTCGGGCAGTTTGCCTGCGTTGATGTTGACCTGGATGGCGGGCAGGATCAGGGTCGGCATGTCCAGGGTGGCGTCGCGGCCCGTGCGCATGGCCACGAATTGTGCTTCCGTGATGCCGTCGCGCAGGTGGATGTTGCTGGCGCGCTGTTCGGCCACCGTCACTTCCCAGCGCGGCGCGCGGCCGTTGGGCGGGTAGTCGTGGCACATGAACAGCCTGGTTTGCGGCGGCAGCGCCAGCAGGCGCCGCACGGAGCGGTACAGCAGGGCGGCCGAGCCGCCGGGGAAATCGCAGCGGGCCGAGCCCACGTCCGGCATGAACAGGGTGTCGCCGACGAAGACGGCGTCGCCGATCTGGTAGGCCAGGTCGGCCGGCGTGTGGCCGGGCACGTGCAGGGCGCGCACTTCCAGCTGGCCGATATGGAATACCTGGTCGGGCGCGAACAGCTGGTCGAACTGCGAACCGTCGGCGCGCGCGCCCGCCTGGTGGTACACCTGGGAAAACGCCTGCTGCACCGTCTGGATGGCCGCGCCGATGGCGACGTCGCCGCCCAACTGCTGCTGCAGGTAGGGCGCGGCGGACAGGTGGTCCGCATGCGCATGGGTTTCCAGCAGCCAGCGGCACTGCAAGTCGTGTTCGCGCACGAAGGCGATGACCTTGTCGGCCGAGGTGGTCGAGGTGCGGCCCGCCTTCGGGTCATAGTCGAGCACGGAGTCGATGATGGCGCATTCCTGGCCATCTTCCGCATAGACAACATAGGTGACGGTGGCGGTAGCCGGGTCGAAGAAGGCTTGGATTTGTGGGGTCATCACAGTGAAAAAGTGCGGGCAGGGAGCATCATTATATCGTCACAGTTCGCTAAAAAAATGCTGCAAATTGACTTTTGACATGCGAAAAACAGATAAGGCCGCCAAACTGCATGCGGCACAGCCGTGCGCACCCTGCGGCTTGCTGCGTGGTAATCTCATTCTCACAAGGAGGAATTCATGAACGATACCACTGCACGCAGCGAACAGTACCGCGGTTTCACCATCTCCGTGACGCCGCAAAAGGACAATGACGACTTATGGGATTTTACCTACCGCCTGCAGCGCGACGGTGAACCCGAGGCGCAGGCCATCACGCGCAGCCGCACCCTGGGCGGCTATCCGGCACCGGACACGGCATGCATCGCCGGGCTGGAAGTGGCCAAGACGGAAGTGGATAATCTGCTGCGCCCTTGAGCCAGCGTAAATCGTTTAGCCTGAAAGCCGGCCTGACGGCGTGCGGCGCGTGAAACACGTCGCCTGAGGCCGCGCTTCATGCTACGATTTATGATCGAATCAGTTCTTATGGAGGCACCCCATGGATAGCAGTTCTAAAATTCACTATAAAGGCTGGGAAATCGTTCCCTTGGCCGTGCCCACCACCGATGGCAAATGGTCAGCCAGTTGCGACATCGAACGCGCCACCGCGGAAGGCCTGGAAGTATTCGAAGGCTCGACCATGCAGTTCGTGCGCGACGACGAGGAGGGCGCCATTGCCGCCGCCTGCGAGGAAGCGGTGCGCCAGATCGACAACATCATCGCCAACCCGCTGGTGCGGCTGGCCTAGCCTGTCCGCGCAGCCTCACCCGCAGATTCACCCGTATTACTCCCAGCCGGCGCCCGCCGGCTGTTTTTGTTCTGGGCTGGACCCTTGCCCGTTTCCGCGTTTGCATCGCCACCTTGATATGCCTCTTGTTGCATGTTTCACTGCGATGTTTCAAAATGGATTGAATGAAACAAGAATGAAACATTTTGTGCCTCGAACGTCACAATGCTGGTCTGCTGCGTGACAGCCGGCCAATGTCGCCATATGGGCGTTTCAAGGCATTTTCACTCTGCCGGCACACCATGTTCACGCCGCCGCGCAAGCCTGGCACGGCATTTGCAATACTGGTAGGCATAGCCGTTCCATGAAACATTTGGGACGCCCCGAACCCCATAAGGTGAACACATGACCCAATACTCCGCAGGTGCCGCATTCCGCAAGGCCGTCCAGGAAGAATCCCCTTTACAAGTCGTTGGCGCCATCAACGCCAACCACGCCCTGCTGGCCAAGCGCGCCGGCTATAAAGCCATCTACCTGTCCGGCGGCGGCGTCGCGGCCGGTTCCCTGGGCTTGCCCGACCTGGGCATTTCCAGCCTGGACGACGTGCTGACCGATATCCGCCGCATCACCGACGTGTGCGACCTGCCGCTGCTGGTCGATGCGGACACGGGTTTCGGTTCGTCCGCCTTCAACGTGGCGCGCACGGTCAAATCGATGATCAAGTTCGGCGCGGCCGGACTGCACATCGAAGACCAGGTGGGCGCCAAGCGCTGCGGCCACCGTCCGGGCAAGGAAATCGTGAGCAAGGAAGAAATGGTCGACCGCATCAAGGCGGCCGTCGACGCGCGCACGGATCCGAACTTCGTCATCATGGCGCGCACCGATGCACTGGCCGTCGATGGCCTGGAAGCGGCCCTGGAACGCGCCGTCGCCTGCGTCGAAGCGGGTGCCGACATGATCTTCCCGGAAGCCATCACGGACCTGGACATGTACGCCACCTTCGCCAAGGCCGTCAACGTGCCGATCCTGGCCAACATCACGGAATTCGGCGCCACGCCGCTGTTCACGCTGGACGAACTGCGCAGCGCGCACGTGGGCCTGGCCCTGTATCCCCTGTCCGCTTTCCGCGCCATGAACAAGGCGGCGGAAAACGTCTACCAGGCGCTGCGCCGCGACGGCACGCAAAAGAACGTGGTCGACACCATGCAGACGCGCATGGAGCTGTATGAATCGATCAATTACCACGACTTCGAGCAAAAGCTCGATGCGCTGTTCGCCGCGCAAAAGAAATAAGTAAAGAAGCAGGGACCGCCTGCCGGTCCCGCAGTGACGCACCCGAGACAATTCAATCTGGAGAACACAATGACCGCACCGCAAGCCGCCACTTTCAAGCCTAAAAAATCCGTCGCCCTGTCCGGCGTCACCGCCGGCAACACGGCGCTGTGCTCGGTCGGCAAGACCGGCAACGATTTGCACTACCGCGGCTATGACATCCTGGACGTGGCCGACAGCTGCGAGTTCGAGGAAATCGCCTACCTGCTGGTGCACGGCAAGCTGCCCACTTCCGCCGAACTGAAAGGCTACAAGGCCAAGCTGAAATCCCTGCGCGGCTTGCCGTCGGCCGTGAAGCTGGCGCTCGAAGCGCTGCCGGCCGCCGCCCACCCGATGGACGTGATGCGCACGGGCGTGTCCGTGCTGGGCTGCACCTTGCCGGAAAAGGACGACCATAACGCACCGGGCGCGCGCGACATCGCCGACCGCCTGATGGCGTCGTTCGGCTCCATGCTGCTGTACTGGTACCACTACAGCCATAACGGCAAGCGCATCGAAGTGGAAACGGACGACGACTCGATCGGCGGCCACTTCCTGCATCTGCTGCACGGCGAAAAACCGTCGGCATCGTGGGAAAAAGCCATGCACACGTCCTTGATCCTGTACGCGGAGCATGAGTTCAACGCCTCGACCTTCACCAGCCGCGTGATCGCCGGCACGGGTTCGGACATCCACTCGGCCATCACGGGCGCCATCGGCGCGCTGCGCGGCCCGAAACACGGCGGCGCGAATGAAGTGGCGCTGGAGATCCAGAAACGCTACGACAACCCCGACGAAGCGGAAGCGGATATCCGCGAGCGCGTTGCCAACAAGGAAGTGGTGATCGGTTTCGGCCACCCCGTCTACACGATTTCCGATCCGCGCAACGTGGTCATCAAGGAAGTGGCGCGCAATCTGTCTTTGGCCGCCGGTTCCACCAAGATGTTCGACATCGCCGAGCGCCTCGAATCGGTCATGTGGGAAATTAAGAACATGTTCCCGAACCTGGACTGGTTCTCGGCCGTGTCCTACCACATGATGGGCGTGCCGACGGCGATGTTCACGCCGCTGTTCGTCATTTCGCGCACTTCCGGTTGGGCCGCCCACATCATCGAACAGCGCATCGACAACAAGATCATCCGTCCGAGCGCCAACTATGTCGGCCCGGAAGACCTGGAATTCGTGCCGATCAAGGACCGCAAATAATGAGCACTGCAATGACTACGCCGATGAATACCCTGCACCGCAAGCGCTTGCCGGGCACCCAGCTAGACTACTTCGACACGCGTGCCGCCGTCGATGCGATCCAGCCAGGCGCCTACGCCACCTTGCCCTACACCTCGCGCGTGCTGGCCGAAAACCTGGTGCGTCGCTGCGACCCGGCGACCTTGAACGCTTCGCTGAGCCAGTTCATCGAACGCCGCCGCGACCTCGATTTCCCGTGGTTCCCCGCGCGCGTCGTCTGCCATGACATTTTGGGCCAGACGGCCCTGGTCGACCTGGCCGGCCTGCGCGACGCCATCGCGGCCCAGGGCGGCGACCCGGCCCTGGTCAACCCCGTGGTGCCGACGCAGCTGGTGGTCGACCATTCGCTGGCCGTCGAATGCGGCGGTTTCGACCCCGACGCCTTTGCCAAGAACCGCGCCATCGAAGACCGCCGCAACGAAGACCGTTTCGACTTCATCGACTGGACCAAGAAGGCGTTCAAGAACGTCGACGTGATCCCGCCCGGGAACGGCATCCTGCACCAGATTAACCTCGAGCGCATGTCGCCCGTGATCCAGGTGCAGGACGGCGTGGCCTATCCCGACACCCTGGTCGGCACGGATTCGCACACGCCCATGGTCGACGCGCTGGGCGTGATCGCCATCGGCGTGGGCGGCCTGGAAGCGGAAAGCGTGATGCTGGGCCGCGCTTCGTGGATGCGCCTGCCTGACATCATCGGCGTCAAGCTGACGGGCAAACCGCAGCCGGGCATCACGGCCACGGACACGGTGCTGGCGCTGACGGAATTCCTGCGCAAGCAGAAAGTCGTCTCGTCCTACCTGGAATTCTTTGGCGAGGGCGCGTCGCACCTGACCCTGGGCGACCGCGCCACGATTTCCAACATGGCGCCGGAATTCGGCGCCACGGCCGCCATGTTCTACATCGACGAACAAACCATCAAGTATCTGAAGCTGACGGGCCGCGACGACGAACTGGTGAAACTGGTGGAGCTGTACGCGAAAGAGACGGGCCTGTGGGCCGACAACCTGAAGGACGCCGAGTACCAGCGCGTGCTGAGCTTCGACCTGTCGTCCGTGGTGCGCAATATCGCCGGACCATCGAACCCGCACAACCGTGTGCCGACGTCGGAACTGGCCGCGCGCGGCATCTCCGGCGTGGTGGAGAACGAACCGGGCAAGATGCCGGATGGCGCTGTCATCATCGCGGCCATTACCAGCTGCACCAATACGAACAACCCGCGCAACATGATCGCCGCCGGCCTGATCGCGCGCAATGCGAACCGCCTGGGCCTCACGCGTAAACCTTGGGTGAAATCCTCATTGGCACCCGGCTCGAAAACCGTGGAACTGTATCTGCAGGAAGCGGGCCTGATGCCGGAGCTGGAAACACTGGGCTTTGGCGTGGTGGCGTTTGCCTGCACCTCGTGCAACGGCATGTCGGGCGCGCTCGACCCCGTGATCCAGGATGAAGTGGTGTCGCGCGACCTGTACGCCACGGCTGTCCTGTCGGGCAACCGCAACTTCGATGGCCGCATCCACCCGTACGCGAAACAGGCTTTCCTCGCCTCGCCGCCGCTGGTGGTGGCGTATGCGATCGCCGGCACCATCCGCTTCGATATCGAGAAGGATGTGCTGGGCCATGACGCGGACGGCAAGGCGATTTTGCTCAAGGATATCTGGCCGTCCGACGAGGAAATCGACGCCATCGTCGCCTCCAGCGTCAAGCCGGAGCAGTTCCGCAAGGTGTATATCCCGATGTTCGCCGCGCAGGCGGATGACGGCATCAAGGTCAGCCCGCTGTACGACTGGCGTCCGCAGACGACGTATATCCGCCGTCCGCCATACTGGGAAGGCGCGCTGGCTGGCGCGCGTCCATTGAAGGGCATGCGTCCGCTGGCCGTGTTGGGCGACAACATCACCACCGACCACTTGTCGCCATCGAACGCCATCATGCTCGATAGCGCGGCCGGCGAATACCTGGCGAAAATGGGTTTGCCGGAAGAAGACTTCAATTCCTACGCCACGCACCGGGGCGACCATCTGACGGCGCAGCGCGCCACGTTCGCCAATCCGACCTTGAAGAACGAGATGGTCATCGAGGACGGCAAAGTAAAAGCCGGTTCGCTCACGCGCATCGAGCCGGACGGCACGATTTCGCGCATGTGGGAAGCCATCGAAACCTACATGGAGCGCAAGCAGCCCTTGATCATCATCGCCGGCGCCGACTACGGCCAGGGTTCTTCGCGCGACTGGGCCGCCAAGGGCGTGCGCCTGGCCGGCGTGGAAGCCATCGTGGCCGAAGGTTTTGAACGCATCCACCGCACCAACCTGGTGGGCATGGGCGTGCTGCCGCTGGAGTTTTTGCCTGGCGTGAACCGCAAGACCCTGGGCATCGATGGCAGCGAAACCTACGACGTCGTGGGCGAGCGCACGCCGCGCTCCACTTTGACCCTGCTGATCCACCGCAAGAACGGCGAGACGGTCGAAGTGCCCGTCACCTGCCGCCTGGATACGGCAGAAGAGGTGTCGATCTATGAGGCCGGTGGCGTGCTGCAACGCTTTGCGCAGGATTTCCTGGAGTCGTCGAAGGCAGCGTAGGAGTGATGTGATCGCACAATTTACCCCAAAGGCAAGGTCTGGGGTCGGACCCTCAGGGTCCGACCCCGGCACTTCGCCGTTGGGCTTAATCAGTCATTCAACGCAGGAACTTCAATGACCCACACCCCCCAAATCAAAATCCCCGCCACCTACATGCGTGGCGGCACCAGCAAGGGCGTGTTCTTCCGCCTGCAGGATTTGCCCGCCAGCGCGCAAGTGCCTGGCGCCGCGCGCGATGCCTTGTTATTGCGCGTGATCGGCAGCCCCGACCCCTACGGCAAGCAGATCGACGGCATGGGCGGCGCCACTTCCAGCACCAGCAAGACGGTGATCCTGGCGAAAAGCAGCAAGCCTGAGCACGACGTCGACTACCTGTTCGGCCAGGTGTCCATCGACAAGCCGTTCGTCGACTGGAGCGGCAACTGCGGCAACCTGTCGGCCGCCGTGGGGTCGTTTGCGATTGCCAGCGGGCTGGTAGACGCCGCCCGCGTGCCTGAAAACGGCATCGCCACGGTGCGCATCTGGCAAGCCAATATCGGCAAGACCATCATCGCCCACGTGCCCATGACGAACGGCGAAGTGCAGGAAACGGGCGACTTCGAACTCGATGGCGTGACCTTCCCGGCGGCCGAAGTGAAGCTCGAATTCCTCGATCCGGCTGCCGACGAAGAGGGCGGCGACGGTAGCACCTCTGCCATGTTCCCGACCGGCAACCTGGTCGATGACCTCGACGTGCCCGGCATCGGCGTGTTGAAAGTCACCATGATCAACGCCGGCATTCCGACGATTTTTGTCGACGCCGACGCCATCGGCTACACCGGCACGGAACTGCAGGACGCCATCAATGGCGACCCGGCCGCCCTGGCCCGTTTTGAAACCATCCGCGCGCATGGGGCCCTGCGCATGGGTTTGATTTCCCGCCTGGATGAAGCGGCCAAGCGCCAGCACACGCCGAAAGTGGCTTTTGTCGCCAGGCCGGCCGGCTATGTCTCGTCCAGCGGCAAGCGGGTGGAGGCGGGCGATATCGACCTGCTGGTGCGCGCCATGTCCATGGGCAAGCTGCACCACGCCATGATGGGCACGGCCGCTGTCGCCATCGGCACGGCGGCGGCCATCCCCGGTACTCTGGTCAACCTGGCTGCGGGCGGCGGCGAAAAAGCCAGCGTGCGCTTCGGCCACCCGTCCGGCACCCTGATGGTGGGTGCGGAAGCGGTACAGGCGGGCGGCGACTGGAGCGTCACCAGGGCCATCATGAGCCGCAGCGCGCGCGTGCTGATGGAAGGGACCGTGCGCGTGCCCGGCGACGCGTTCTAGCCGGAACACGGTATCGCAGGGCCATAGGGCTGCTGCATTGCAGATAAGTTGATATTTCTGCTGGCAACGAAACCGAGCGACAAGGAAAATGGCGGGGCGTCAGCCGCGAGGCACGTGAGCGTGCAGCGTGAGTTGGCGACCGCCCATTTTCCTGACAGGTGAACCGATGCTATTCAATTCCTGGATATTCCTGTTTGCCTATCTGCCCGTCACGCTGGCCGGTTTTTTCATCCTGGGACGGCGCAGCGAATTATGCGCGGCGGCATGGCTGGCGGCGGCCTCGCTGTTTTTCTACGCATACTGGGACTACCGCTACCTGCCACTGCTGCTGGGCTCCGTCGTCTTCAACTACGGCTGCGCAGCCTGGCTGGCCGCCAGCGTGCCGGCGCGCCGCAAGTGGATACTGGCAGCGGCCATTGCCGCCAACCTTGGCTTGCTCGCCTATTACAAATACGCGGGCTTTTTCGTTTCCAGCCTGGCGCAATTGCTGGACCAGCCGCTTCCCGTCCTGCATGTGATTCTGCCGGTCGGCATCTCCTTTTTCACTTTCACGCAGATCGCTTTCCTGGTCGATACCTGCAAGGGGATGGCGCGGGAAAGCCGCTTTGTCCACTACCTGCTCTTCGTCACCTATTTCCCGCACCTGATCGCCGGCCCTGTCCTGCATCACAAGGAAATGATGCCGCAGTTCGCCGACAGGCGCACCTTTCGCCTCTCGGCCGGCAATATCGCCATCGGCAGCACGATTTTCTTCATCGGCCTGGCCAAGAAGGTGCTGATCGCCGATAACATAGGCGCCTATTCAGCGCCTTTGTTCGACGATCCCGAGGCGCCTTCGCTGCTGATCGCCTGGGCTGGCGTGCTGGCGTATGCCTTCCAGCTGTACTTCGATTTCTCCGGCTATTCCGACATGGCCATCGGTTTGTCGAGACTATTTGGCGTGCGCCTGCCACTCAATTTCGCCTCGCCCTACAAGGCGCGCAATATCGCCCAGTTCTGGCGCCGCTGGCACATGACCCTGTCGCGCTTCCTGCGCGATTACCTGTATATCCCGCTGGGCGGCAAGCGCTGCGGCCCGCTGCGGCGCTACTGCAATCTGATGATCACCATGGTACTGGGCGGCTTGTGGCATGGCGCCGGCTGGAACTTCATCGTCTGGGGCGCGCTGCACGGCGCCTACCTGGCCATCCACAAGGGCTGGTGCGCATTCACCCGCAGATTCCACCTGCCGGCAGACACGCGGGCGGGCAACGCCATGGCGATCCTGCTCACCTTTACCGCCGTCTGCCTTGCCTGGGTCTTTTTCCGCGCCCCGGACATGCCGACCGCCCTGACGATCATCAAGGGCATGGCGGGCCGCTTTGGCCTGGCCTTGCCCGATGCGCTGGCGCCGCATTTGCTGCCGCTGCAGCCGCTGCTGGCCAGCATGGGCATCGATTATTACCTGGGCGGCGGCACGCTCTTCATCGAGACGTGGACGTGGATAGCGGTGGCGGCGCTGATCACCTTTGCCTTGCCCAATACGCAGCAGATCATGCGCCGTTTCGACCCGGCGCTGGATTTCCAGGCAGGAGGGGAGCGCTGGCTCACCTGGCGCGCTTCGCCCGGGTGGGCGGCGGCCATCGCCGTGCTGGCGCTGGCGAGCATGCTGGCCCTGAACCGGCCCGCCGAATTCCTGTATTTCCAATTCTAAGGGGAGCGAACCGTGACGGCATCCTCCTTCAAATCCTACCTGGCCATGCTGGCGCTGCTGCTGGCGGGCGGCGCCATGCTGGTGGGCGCTTTCGTGGTCATTGTCGACCCTTACGGCCTGTATGGCGTCGTCCGGCGTGCCGGTTTCAATGCCGTCAAGCCGGGCTTGAGCCGTTACCAGAACCAGATCAAGCAGGAGCACGCGCTGCGCCGACGGCCACAATTCATCATCCTTGGTAATTCGCGCGCGGAAATCGGCTTCGATCCGCGCGCCAGCGCCCTCGCAGCGCTGGGGGCCGGCTACAACCTGGCGATACCCGGCACGGGGCTGGCCACCTCCGCCAGCCAGTTCGCGCAACTGCGCCAGGCTGGCATCCGTCCGCGCACGGTCATCGTGGGGCTGGAATTCATTGATTTTCTCAACCCCGCCGTTGCGCCAGCCGCACGCCCGGCGCCAGCCGGCGTGTCGCCCGCCCAGGGCCGCGCCGACTGGCGCTTCGACGCGATTTTTTCGCTGGCCTCCGTCAAGGATGCCGTGCATACGCTGCGCATCCAGCGTGACGGCGAGGCGGCCACCATGTCGGCTGACGGCTTCAATCCCTTGCAGGAATATGGCGCGCATGTGCGCCGGGACGGCTACCACAAGATGTTTGCGCAGCGGGCGCGGGAAAGCGCCGCCAACCTGGGCCGCAAATCGACGCGCGGCCTTGCCACCGACGACTTTCTCGCCCTGCGTGCCTTTTTGCTGGCGATGGCGGCCACGCAGGCCGACATCAAGCTGGTGATCTATCCGTATCACGCGCAAATGCTGGCCATGTTTGAAGCGGCAGGGCTGTGGCCATTGTTCGACGAGTGGAAGGCACAGCTGGTGCTGGCAATCGGCGACGTCAGGGTGCGGTTCCCGCACGCGCGCATTTCCCTGACGGATTTCAGCGGCTATGGCGCATACAACTGCGAGCGCATTCCCGCTGCCAATGAGCGGGACGCGGCCACCCGCTGGTACTGGGAAGCGGGGCATTTCAAGAAGGCGCTGGGTGATATCGTGCTGCAGCGGCTGATCGCGCCGCAGGAGATCGCTGCTGGCGACGGGCAGTTCGGCATGCCGCTCGATGGCGCCAGCCTGGCGGCAAACCGCGCGCGGATCGCGCAGGAACGCGGCAGCTGCGCGGCGGCGCAGCCGCGATTGTTTTCAAATCAGTTGCCCGCTACGCAAGATAGTCATTTTGGAGGACGCACACACACACAAACAAGCGCAACATATAAATAAGCGCAAGATATACGAACAAATAACAACGACAGATTGCAAGCCTACCGGAGGAGACATGAATTTCGCAGCATTTTATCAACGCTCGATCGACACGCCTGACGCTTTCTGGCGCGAGGAAGCGGAAAAGATCGACTGGAATACCCCGTTTTCGCAAGTGCTCGATTATTCGCGCCCGCCATTTGCCAAATGGTTCGTGGGCGGCACCACCAATTTGTGCCACAACGCCGTCGACCGCTGGGTCGATAGCCAGGGCGATGCCGCCGCACTGATCGCCATTTCCACCGAGACGAATACGGAGCGGACGTACAGCTTCCGTGAACTGCAGCGCGAAGTGGAGCGCTGCGCCGCCATCCTGCTGTCGCTGGGCGTGACCAGGGGCGACCGCGTGTTAATTTACATGCCGATGATCGCCGAGGCGGCGTTTGCCATGCTGGCCTGCGCGCGCATCGGCGCCGTGCATTCCGTCGTCTTCGGCGGCTTTGCCGCCAACAGCCTGGCCAGCCGCATCGACGACGCGCAGCCCAAGCTGGTGTTTTCCGCCGATGCCGGCTCGCGCAATGGCAAGGCGATCCCTTACAAGCCGCTGCTTGATGAAGCCATCCGCCTGGCCGGCCACAAGCCCGAACACGTGCTGCTGGTCGACCGCCATCTGGTGCCGATGGAGCTGACGCCGGGCCGCGATGTCGATTATGCGGCCTTGCGCGAACAGCACCTGGATGCGCGTGCGCCCGTCACCTGGCTGGAAGCGAACGAGCCGTCGTACGTGCTGTACACCTCCGGCACGACAGGCAAACCGAAGGGCGTGCAGCGCGACGTGGGCGGCTACGCGGTGGCGCTGGCGTCGTCGATGCAGTACACCTTCTGCGGCAAGCCCGGCGAAACCTTCTTTGCCACCTCGGACATCGGCTGGGTGGTGGGGCATTCCTATATCGTCTACGGCCCGCTGATCGCCGGCATGGCCACCATCCTGTACGAGGGCTTGCCCATTTGCCCTGATGCGGGCATCTGGTGGAGCATCGTCGAGAAATACCAAGTCACGCGCATGTTCTCGGCACCGACGGCCATCCGCGTGCTGCGCAAGCATCCGGTGGAACTGATGCGCAAGCACGACCTGTCTTCCCTGAAGGCGTTGTACCTGGCGGGCGAGCCGCTCGATGAAACCACTTCGCAATGGATCGCCGACGAACTCAAGGTCGACATCATCGACAACTACTGGCAGACGGAGACGGGCTGGCCGATCCTGTCGGTCGCGAAAGGTGTAGCGGATACGCCGACGCGCCTGGGCAGCCCCGGCCTGGCCATGTACGGCTATCAGGTCAAGCTCCTCAACGAGGCGACGGGCAAGGAGTGCGGCGCCAACGAGAAGGGCGTGCTGGTGCTGGAAGGCCCGCTGCCGCCCGGCTGCATGCAGACGGTGTATGGCGACGATGCGCGCTTTGTCGATACCTACTGGTCCACCTTCAGCGGCCGGCAAGTGTATTCCACCTTCGACTGGGGCGTGCGCGACGCCGATGGCTATTACTTCATTCTCGGGCGCACGGACGACGTGATCAACGTGGCCGGCCACCGCCTGGGCACGCGCGAAATCGAGGAAAGCATCACCAGCCACCCGAACGTGTCGGAAGTGGCGGTGGTCGGCGTGGAGGATAAACTCAAGGGCCAGGTGGCGATGGCCTTCGTGATCCTGAAGAACCTGCAGGGCTTCGACAGTGTGGAGGCGAAGGCGCGGCTGGAGCGCGACGTGATGGCCGTCGTCGACCGCCAGCTGGGCGCCGTGGCGCGGCCTGCGCGCGTGCTGTTCGTGACCCAGCTGCCAAAGACGCGCTCCGGCAAGCTGCTGCGCCGTTCCATCCAGGCCATCTGCGAAGGGCGCAGCCCGGGCGACCTGACGTCAATGGATGATCCGGCCGCGCTGCAACAGATCCAGGCGGCGCTGGCTTAAACAGACGGTACATTACCGGAGTTTATCAAACGATAAACTCCGGTATCAGATGCGGTCGCTTTCCTTGCGCACCACCCGGCCAACGATCAGGCACTCGTTGCCGCGGCACAGTTTGCGGTGGTATTTACGCTGGTCGGGATTGTCCGACGTCAGCCACCATTCGCCGATATCGCGCGCCATGCGCTTGACCACCGGCTCGCCTTCGTAGTTCACGGCGAACACCACGCCATCGGCGGGCCGGTTGTCGGCCGTATTGATGATCACCACGTCGTCCTCGTACAGGGCCGGCTCCATGCTCTCGCCCTTGACCTTGATGGCGACCAGCCGCTCCGGATGAAAACCATTGCGTTCGACCCAGCTGCGCGGCACGCTGATGGTGCTGCCGTCGTGCGTTTCCGGCTCGATGGCAAAGCCCGTGATGCCGGCCGACAGCCGCAGTTTTACCTTGCGGATCGGGTAGAAGCGTTCATCTTCGCCATCGGCCACGACCACCGGCTGCACCTCGCCCAGGGCGCCCAGGGCGCGCGCAGACATGGCCGCCTGGTCGGGCGCCGCGCCCTGGTCGAAGTACATGCCGTCCAGGCGCAGGTCCGCTTCCAGCTTGCGCGCGATCTTCTCGCTGAAGGCGCGGCCCTCGCGGTACGTGGGCGAGAGGATTTGCGAGATGCGGGCCTCGCTCCAACCGCTGGCGTCGGAAATTTTCTTGCGCGTGTTGTCGTAGTGATCGCGTATCAGGGCCAGCAGGCGGTCGCGTCTGTATTGATACATATTCATCTCCACATTAAACCTGAAATTTACCGTTTGATAAATTACCAAATGCTTGACTTTAACATTAGCGATTGCTAAAGTCCAGTTGTTGCCTGTCGCAAATTCGCACAACAGCGTCTGCGGGCTGGCGGCACCACGGGAGGTCAGGCAGATGTTGAACAGCAGTCAGTTGGTTGAAAGCAGGGGGGCGCCACGGCAGGGACGCCAGATACAGGGACGCAGCAGGAAGTCGCAGCTGCATATCGCCCGCATCGCGCAGTACATCGGCGAGCACGGGCAGGCCAGCGCGGCGCAATTGTCCGCCTTGCTGGGACTCGATGCCGGCACCATGAGCCGCTATTTGCGCCACATGTGCGGCATCGGGCAGATCCACCTGGCGCAGCGCCATTGCACGGAGCCGGGGCGCCAGCGGCCCGCCCTGTACGCGCCGGGCGAACAGGACGAGGATGCCGATGGCTGGGCCGAGCTGCCGCCGCAAGTGCGCCGCACGGCCAGCTGGCCCCGCGGCGCGGTGAGCCGCGATCCGCTGGTGGCGGCGCTGTTTGGCCCGGCTGGTAACAACGATTAGTATCAACGAGGAACGAGGAGAAATCATGGGGTTTGCAGAAAAATTCATCGCATCGCTGTCATCGCGGAATTTGCGCGACGATGCCGTCCACCACGACCTGGATGTCATCGCCGCCGCCGCGCTGGCCGGCGACATGGGCGCCTTGCTGTGCCGCGTCAAGTATGCGGACGGCACCATCAGCCGCCTGTTCGAAGGCAATGCCGGCAACCTGGCGCAGCTGCTGCGCGCGTGGACGCAGGCCGTCACGCACAAGGGCCGCGCGCGGCGCTGGGTCAAGGCGAACACCGCCTGGGATGCGCAGGCGGCCAACACCTTGTACCGCCGCGTGGCTGAAGCGTCGCTCGCGCATTGGCTCGACAGCAAATGCAAGGCTTGCCACGGTACCGGCGTGGTCGCTTCCGCTACGGCGGGCGCGCCGCTCGTGTGCAAGGGCTGCCAGGGCAGCGGCGAGGCGCCGATTACCTGCTCCGGCGGTTTTGAGCTCGAGCGCATCAAGGATATGGTCAGCGAGCTGGAAGCCATCTTCCAGTCGCACGGTGCCCGTGCCATGCGCCGGCTGGGACACTGAAAAAAATTCTGCAATATGCCTGGCGATGAAAAAAATCCTCCTACAATGGAGTCTCGCTCAAGCAGCAAACAGCAGCAAACAGCAGCAACAGTGACCGCACCAGCAACACCGCGGTATAGCAAGACTACATGCTTCCCCACTCGTAATAGGCGCGCCGCCGGCGTGCCACCGATAGGGGAAATCAGCGCAGCGAACCGCCATCATGGCGCACTTCGCCCAAGCCCCATCCGGCGCGGTCCTGCGCCACCCGGATGCGGCGACGCCAGCCCGCCGCTTCGCCGCGTGCGGGCTGTTGCGTTTCTTCCCCTGAATTCCAGTTGTTCCCTCCCGAGACCGCAGATGCGGTCTTTTTTTCATCCCACGAAAGGTATTACTTATGGCATCGACAGCAAACGGTATCGACAGCTTGATCGTTATCAGCAAACAAAGCGCCGAAGGCAGCAAGGCTGCCGCCGGCGGCGGCCAGATTTATCCCCGCGTCACCGCCACCTTCGACACGGAAGCGGACAAATACGCCAGCGCCGAAATCGACGCCAGCCAGCAGCAGGGCGATACCCGCCTGGGCAACTTCCGCACCACGGGCGCCATCAAGGCCGAAGCGGCATGCGGCACGTATGCGCCGCTGATGGCCGCGCTGCTGCGCCGCGACTTCACGGCCGGCGGCGTGGCTGCCGCGCAAACCACCATTGCCGCTGCCGCCACGGGCCTGACCCGCAGCGCCGGCTCCTGGCTGGCCGAAGGCTTCCGTGCCGGCAGCGTGGTGCGCATCACCGGCATGACGGCACCGGCCGCGGCCAACAACGGCAAGAACTTTTTTGTCACGTCCGTCACCGCCACCAACCTGAATGGCCAGTTCATGGACGGCTCGGCCATGATCGTCAAGGCGGCCGGCGACTCGGTCGGCGTCGCGGCCGTGGGCAAGCGCAGTTTCACCCCGTTGACGGGCCACACCACCGACTGGTTCACGGCCGAAGTGCAGGACCCGAACATCGGCGTGCACCGCAGCTTCGTCGACCAGCTGGTCAGCAAGATGGATATCGCCGTGCAGCCGAACGGCATCACCAGCCTAGACTTCACCCTGATGGGCAAGGCGGAAGGCCCGACCACGGCCGTGCCGCATTTCGCCACACCAGTGGCCGCGCCAGGCAACGGCAAATTCTCGGGCGCCACGGCCATGCTGTCGGTAAACGGCATTCCGTCGCAGATCTGCACCGGCATGTCCGTCTCGCTGGATGGTCAGGTCAAGGTCGACCCGGTGATCGGCTCGAAGTACGCGACGGCCGCCTCGCGCGGCAAGGTCATGGGCTCGGGCCAGTTCACGGTGCTGCTGCAGGACGCCACCTATCTCGATTACTTCAAGTCCGAGACGGAAATCCCGCTGGCCTACGCCATGGCGTCGGGCACGGCGCCGAACGCCGACGTGCTGGCGCTGGCCATGGGCCGCATCAAGATCACCTCGGCCAAGATCGACGACGGCGAGAAAAACAAGATCGTCACCTGCGCCTTCGACGTCCTGCGCTACAAGGGCAATGACGCGCAGCATGAAGCGACCACCTTGAGCATCCAGGACAGCGCGCTGTAAGCAGCTGGCACCTGTACCAGGGCCGCCGTGATGGCGGCCTTTTTTATTCTTATCCTCATCAAGAAAGCAAATTACATGAACAACGCACAAATGATCGCCTCGGCCGGTTTTGACATCTCCCTGCTGAATGACGCCAACAAGTCCGTGGACCAGGTACACCTGGTCTCGGTCCTGTTCGACGAAGACGGCGCCCACAAGGCCGGTTTTGAAATCGTCAGCAAGAATTCCGACCAGTATCGCGCCGTGATCCGCGAAACGTCGGTGGTGGCGATCAAGCGCTCCGTGCAGAAAAGCAAGCAGATCGATGCGAAGACGGACGAAGGCGCCGCCGAACTGTATGACCTGGCGGAAAACCGCAACCTGAAGATCGCCATCGCGGTGGTGGTGGGCATGCCTGGCTTCGTCGACAAGGGCGTGCAGGTGCAGCCGTCTCCCGCCTTGCTGAAGGCGATTTTTGAAAAAATGCCATCCTGGCAGGAAAAAGTGCTGGCCGCACTCGAGGCGGACGGCAATTTTTTGACGGTCTAGCCGCCGCCTTGCTGCGCTTTGCCGACGAACAGTTCGAGCGTTCGGCAAGGGCGGCTGATGGTAATGCGAAAGGAGAGCACCTCGATGCCGCCAAACGCCATCCACTCTACCGGGAGCCGCAGGCTCCCGTTCGTGCGCAACTGCCGTTCGAACTGGCGCACGTGTGGCGGCTTTTTGTGCAGATGAGTCGCAAGCGACAAAACGGCATGGCGTCCAATCCCTTGAGCAGTCTGGATATCCTGGCATGGCAACTGCGGCATCGTATCCGCCTGGCGGTATGGGAAGAGGAACTGGTCGATCAGCTCGATGCAGCGTATATCTTCCATCAAAACAGTTCGCTTTAGCCCTGGTTTTGCCCTGATTTTTATAGCAGAGGTGACACGGAAAACACAACAGCCGTCGCGGAGGTGGCCTCGATTGCACTGCCACCTTTGCGGTGGTTTTTTTATGGGTAAATTATGACCGTTGAAATTGAAACATTACAGATACGCATAGATACGCTCAATGTGCGTATCGCGGCAGATGACCTGGAACGCATGCGCGAGGCCAGCGAACGGGCTGCCAAGGCGACGCTGACACTCGATGAAGTTACGAAAAAATACACCGAGATACTGTCCAGCCTGGGTATCTCGAACAGTATCGGCCACATCGTCAAATTGTCTGACGAGTATACGAAACTGACTGCGCAATTGCGCATGTCGACCAGCACCACACAAGAATTTGGCGAAGCGTACGACAATGTCAAGCGCATTGCCGCCTCGGGACAGACGGACCTCGCAGCTACGGCGGGTCTGTATGCCCAAATGAACGATGCAACCAAGAAACTGGGCATCAGCCAGGCCGAAGTGGCCGGCATCACCGAGGCGCTCAATCTTGGTGTCAAGGTCAGCGGCGCATCGGCGGCAGATTCCGTTACCGCCTTCAAGGGCTTGTCCGATGCCTTCGCCGATGGCGCTCTGAGCAGCCAGCAATTCAATGCGATCAGCCAGGCCGCTCCCGAGGTCATGGCGGCAATGGCCGCCGGCCTCGGCGTGTCGAAAGAAGCGCTCGCCGGGCTTGCCGGCGCTGGATTGATCACTGCCGAGGTGATGGCCGTCGCGCTGCCGAACGCACTGGGTCAGCTGCGTAAGGAGGCTGAACAGTTCGAAACCATCGGTGGCAGCTTTACAGTCCTGAGCAATAACGTGATGGAATTTACGGCGAGACAGGCGGAGTCGACCGGCGCCGTGCGTCTGATGACGACCGGTCTCGAATTTCTGTCAAATAACCTGACCCTGGTCGTCGGCGTGCTTGAAACGCTGACCACGGCGAAGTTCGCGACGTGGGCGTACGGCGTCGTGACGGCTACTTATAGCAAGGTCACGGCCAACCGGGCCTTGCTGGCATCCACCCTGGCGGCGGCGAATGCCGACGTGACGGCGACCGCCGCCACGTCGGCACTGGCGGCTGCGCGTGTTGCTGAATTGCAAGCAACGATACGCGCCAGCCAGGCTGACGTGGCACTGGCGTTGACCACCAATGGCCTCATCCCGGCCCAGGCCCGCGCCGCAGTTGCTGCCGAGGCCCATGCGGCAGCATTGGTGGCGCAGACGGCGGCAATGCGTGCCGCGTCCGTGACCGCTGGGGTGTTGCGCGGTGCGTTGGCATTTCTGGGTGGCCCGATCGGCTTGATTGTCACGGTGCTGGGCTTGGGCGCAACCGCCTGGGCCATGTGGGGCAGTTCATCGAAGGACAATGCGGAGAAGGCCGTAGAGCCCATGCGCAAGAGCACCAAGGAAATTCTTGCCGAACTCGATAAGCAAATGGTGCAGCTTGCAAAGCGCAATGAGCTGGCAAAGCTGGGCGTGTCCGGGCAGGGATTGGATACCCCGGCTGGCGCTCGCATGCTGGAGATATCCACGGAAATGGAGGCGGTGCGCAACCGCACGGGGAAATACAAGTCCCTGGACAACGCCGGGCTGGACAGCAACCTGGCAAGGCTCCAGAGCGAGTTCGATGCACTGCGCGGTAAGCTCAAGCAGCTTGATGCGCAAAGCGCGGAGGGCAAGCCGAAGAATGACCCCGCTGCACGCGTGTCGTCGCCGCCCGCTGCGCCAACGCCTTTCAAATCCATGATGGATGACATGCTTGGCAAAACCCGCGACCTCAAGCGTGAGGCCGAAGGCTATGCCGAGCTGAATGAGGCACAACAGTTCGATTATCGTTTGAAAGAAATCCTGGCGGATCGGACTAACAAAGTGACTGCGTCGCAACAGGCGGGGTTCGAGGTCCAGCGCAAGGTGATACAGGCTCATCTCAACGAGATCGAGGTGGACAAGAAAGCCAAGGAAGCGGCGGAACTGGCGCTGGCAGACGCGAAAGCGCTGTCCGATACGCGGACGCAGGCCGTTGCCGATGCCGCCAAGGAAGCCGAGGCTGGCGAAAAGCTGGTGGCCGTATATGGCATGAGCAAGGCCGCCATCGCGCAAAATGAAATGGCGCTGCTGAAGGAACAGCGCGCCGCTATGGCCGTGGGGAACGAAAATGTGGCGCAGATCGAGTATTTGAATGCCTTGATCGATGCCAAGCAGCGCAGCATGACGGCGACGGAAGAACTGGCCGCCAAGGAAGCATCCGCCGCTGCGGCTAAAAAGGCCTCCGATGACTGGGCCGCCAGCGCCAAAGATATCGAAAAATCGCTGACCGATGCGTTCATGAACGGCTTTGAAGGTGGCAAGAACCTGGCAACCATGTTCCGGGATAAATTGAAGAGCATGTTCAACAACCTCGTGCTGCAACCGATCATGTCGCCCATCGCGGCCGGCTTTGCCTCGTTCCTGAATCCGGGCGCCGCGCAGGCGCAGGGCAGTGTGGCCAATGGCGGCGGCATACAGTCGTTCCTGAGTTCGGCGAAGGGCATATACGACTCGTTGTCAACCGGACTGTCCGGTATTGGCAACTCCGTGGCCGATGGCGTACAGCGCGGTATCAACATGCTGCAAGGTAATTCTTACTCTCCGTTTGTCAGTGCCAATGGTTCCTTCGCTACTGGTGTCGGAGCGGCAGCGAGCGTCGCCGCTGGCGTCATGGGCGGCGTGTACGGTGGCAAGATGATTTCAGGGGAGTACGGCCGTAATGGCATCGTCAATGCTGGCACGGCGATCGGGGCTGTCGTTGGCAGCATTTTCCCGGTGGTAGGTACTGCCGTTGGCGCGCTGGTGGGCGGCCTGCTGGGCGGCGCCGCGAACCGCCTGTTCGGCATGGGCGAGAAAAAGGTCAGTAGCGCAGGTATCTCCGGCAACCTCGGTACGGATGGCTTTACGGGCGAGAGGTATTCGAACTGGAGCCAGAAGGGCGGCCTTTTCCGCTCGAATAAAAAGGGTACCGACCATTCTGCGGTGGATGCCGAGCTGGCCACTTCACTGGGAGATACCTACGCGCAAATGAAAGCTGTGACAGGCGCCTTTGCCAGTACGCTGGGCGTGAACACGGATGGCCTCGCCACGCGTACGCAGTCGCTCAATATTGTCCTGACCAAGGACGATACGGCCAATCAGAAAGCCATTGCCGACTTCTTTACTGGCGTGGGTGATGCCATGGCCATGGAATTGGTCCCTTCCTTGTCGCAGCTGAGCCTGAAGGGTGAGTCGGCGAGCACTGCGCTGCAACGCCTGGCAGGTAGTTATGCCACCGTTGAAGCCGTGCTTGCGACCCTGGGCAGCACCTCGCAGCAGGCGTTTGGCGCTGTGGGCGTGGCGTCTTTGGCCGCGCGCGAACAGCTGGTCAAGGCTGCCGGCGGCGTTGAGGCGCTTGGTAATCGGACGGCATTTTTTGCCGAGAACTATCTGACCGAAGCCGAGCGCCTGGCGCCCGTGCAAAAGCATGTGACGGAGCAGATGGCCGCCCTGGGTTATGCCAGCGTGACCACGCGTGCGCAGTTCAAGGACACCGTGCTGCAGCTGGCCAATTCCGGCGCATTGGCCACCAAGAAGGGCGCCGAGCAGTATGCGGGCCTGATGGCCTTGGCCGATGCGTTTGCAAAAACGCATGCGGCAACGGAAGACCTGAGCAAATCGGAGCAGGGCATCGCCGACGAGCGCAAGGGTATCCAGGACAAGCTTGACCAGATGACGATGACCTCGGCCCAGCTGCGTGCCCGCGAACGGGCGTCGGTCGATGCCTCGAACCTGGCGCTGTATGACCAGCTCCAGGCGCGGCAGGACATCGCCAGCGCCTACGAGACGGAATCGGCAGCCCTCAAATCCACCATTGACCGCCTGAAAACGTTCGGCGACGGCATCCGCACCTTCAAGGATTCGCTGCTGCTGGGCAGCCTGTCGACCCTGACGCCGATGCAGAAAATGGCCGAGGCGCAGCGCCAGTATGAAGAGACATTGGCCAAGGCGACGACAGGTGATGCGGCGGCGCAGTCTGGGCTGACGGCGGCGGCTACTGCTTACCTGACGGCGAACCAGGTGGTCAAATCGTCGAGCGACGCCTATGCGGCCGATGCGGCGCGGGTGCAGGCGGATCTGGCGGCGCTGGCGGCGATTGCCGGTACGCAGCTGAGCGATGCGCAGAAACAGCTGACGGCCCTCGATACGCAGGTAGGGCAGTTGATCAACCTGAACAAGACGGCGGTGGGTATCAAGGAAGCCGTCGACGCGCTGGGGGCCGCCCTGCGTGCCGGCGGCAAGACGGACATCACCGACGGGATGCTGTTCGGATCCTCTTTCGGCATGCCGGTTGCCGCTGCGGCTGCGGCTGACGACATGCTGGTCGATGTGCCGGCGGCGCAGGCCATGCAGCACTATTTCAGCGCCAGCGATGGCGCCAATGAAGCGCTGGTGGCCGAGATCAAGGGCTTGCGCGAAGAAGTGCGCCAGCTGCGCGCCGACCAGGATCAGCAGACGGGCGCCATCATCAGCAGCAATTACGACGCCAATGAACGTGCCGCCGACAAGGTGTCGGCCGGCGCCTCGGAAGCGGCCAGGGCTTCAGTCTGGGCCAGTCAATCGAAAGCGAGCATAGTATGAACGAGACCTTCAATGCGGCCATGAGCGACACGCAGTTCGCCGCGTGGCTGCGCAATTCCGCGGCACGGCGCCTGGTGCTGATCGAGGTGGCGGTGCGTAGCGGTGGCCAGGAACGCATGCGTTTCCTAAGCACCGGCGCCTATGTCACGGCGCCCGATGACACGCCACCCAACCTGGCCTACCAGTCCATTGTTTCGACGGGCATGCAGTTTACCGAGCAGCTGTCGCTGGGCGGCGAAGCGAGCCTGTCGGCGGGCGATATCGAGATCCACAATCCGTCCGGCATCCGTGACGCCTGGCTCGATGATGTGTGGATGAACCGTCCGATCCGCGCCTGGATCGGTGATCCGCGCTGGCGTCGTGGCGACTTCCGCATGATCTTCAACGGCGTGGTCGCCGACGTCGCGCCGAAAGGGCGCGACAAGCTGGCCCTGAAACTTCGCGACAAGCTGCAGCGCCTGAACACGCCCGTCAGCGAGGCCAAGCTCGGTGGCGCGACGCCCAACAAGGACGCCGTGCTGCCGCTGGTCTTTGGCGAGGTGCACAACATCACGCCGCTGCTGGCCGATCCGGCCCTGCTGCAGTACCAGGTGCACGACGGCGCCATCGAAGGAATCATCGAAGTGCGCGACAACGGGGTACCAGTGCGGGTGACGGCGGACAAGGCAAGCGGCAAATTCGTCTTGGTGGCGCCGCCCGCCGGGACCTTGACCGTGTCGGTGCAGGGCGACCGTGCCACCGGCTACGCCACTACCGTGGCGGCACTGGTGCGGCGCCTGGCCACAGGCTACGGCAAGGCGGGCGACCGCTTTGCCGATGGTGATCTGGATACGGCCAATCTGGCAGCCTTTGATGCTGCGCATCCGCAAGCGGCTGGCCTGTTCCTGGCCGGGCGCACGAACGTGCTCAATGCCTGCCAGATGCTGGCGTCCAGCCTGGGCGCGCAGCTGGTGATGTCTCGCCTCGGACAACTGCGGCTGCTGCAAATCAGCCTGCCTCCGGCCGGAACGCCAGCGGCAGTAGGGCCGCAGCACATGGTGGCCGGCAGCCTGACGCCTGTCAGCCGCAATGCGCCGACGGCATCCGTCAAGCTGGGCTTCAGCAAGAACTGGACGGTGCAAAGCGGCTTGCAGACGGGTATTCCGGTTCAGCACAAGGATCTGTTTGAAACGGAATGGCTGACCGCCACCCGTGCGGACGCTGGCGTGCAGGCCGATTACCGGCTCGATGCGGAACCGGTGCAGCAGGACACCATGCTGCTGCGCCGCGTGGATGCCGAAGCCGAGGCCCAGCGCCGCCTGGCGATCAGCCGGCTGCCGCGCACGGCGTATGAATTCGACGGTACGGCGGAAATGCTGGCGCTGGAACTGGGCCAGGCCGTGACGGTGACGCATCCGCGCTTCGGCATGGAAAACGGCGTGGCCGGGCAGGTTGTCTCACTGGCCCCGGATTGGCTGACAGGACATGTGAAAGTGGGGTTTATCGTATGAGTACCATCATGAATGACCGCGACGTGCTGCTGCAGGCAACGTCGCCAAGGCTGACGGCGCCGGAGGCGGGGGCCGCGTTGCTGCTGACCGTGGACACGCCCGTGTTCCACGTCAGCACCAGCGGTGGCGGCTCGCCTGCCGTCGTCAATTTCAAGGCCACGCAAATCAATCTGCCCGGCACTGTGCAATTTAGCTGCAGCGCTGGCGGCGTCCTGAGCGGCACTGGAAACACGCGCAGTCTGGCCTATAGCGCCATGTCGGTGCAGCAGGTGACCGTGACCGCCACCTTGCTGCACGACAGTGGCGTGACCTTCACGGCGCAGCAGATCGTCAACAAGGTGCAGGACGGCTCGAATGGCGTGCCGGGATCGAATGGTTCGAACGGCAGCAGCGGCAAGTCGGCACGCCAGTGTTTCACGCTGATCGACGGCTATGCGCTGGCTTTCAATCCCGCCAGCGTGACGGTACCGGGCGATGCCTATCCGCCCGTGGGCACCTGGGGCGAGACGCGCGCCTGGGGGGCGGCCATCAATGGCGCGCCGGCGGAACGGCAAGTGTGGTTTCAGTCCAGCGGTAACTACGACCCGGTGATGAACCAGACGGTGTGGACGACGCCTTTCCAGAGCTATGCCAAGTTTGGCTCGCTGGAGGCGATTTCGACCAAGACGGGGGCGCTGACTTTCAGCGATACCTGCAAGTCGGCCAATGGCAATGTCGTCATTAATTCGGACGGCACGTTTTATTTGCGCTCTACGCCCAGTGAGGTGACGGGATATCAACGAATTGAACTTAATGCGAACGGATTTTACGTGTTCAATAAAGATGGCCGGGCGGTGATAGAACTTGGGATGGCTTTATGAGGGCCGCCGCGTTGATACTCCGTACCGATGCGGGCCGGGTGATATTCGATTCGCGGCAGGCTGCGGGTGGGGTCTGTCTCGGGATATTCGCCATTCCTGCGACAGGAAAAACCCTCAACTTTCCTGGCTTGCCGCGCGGCCGCACACCGATGGTGGTGTATGGGGATGGGCAAAACCATATGCAGTGGTCATATGATGAAACATATGGCTATCCGCGCTTTGTTTTCCCTGTCAGCAGTGGTATGCCATCAACCATCATGACGACTGCGGGAGTGTACTTGAAATGACAAACACACTACGCATTTTGAATGCCGCTGGCGATCTGGTGGTCGATAGCAATACACCGGGTACCGCCTGCATAGGCAAAGCGACCTTCTTGAAAACTGTCCAGGCTTACTACATGGACGACGCTTGGCAGACAGGCTACTCCCAATATACGTTCGCGACGGATCGTCCTGTGCTGTGGGCGTTCGATCTTCCGCTTGGTCGGCGTGTCGGTATTTTGGGCACATCATATAAGGATGGTGTCCATACGGTGGGGGTATATTGCGGCGCCGGGGGAGACTTGCGGGAATTTGACACGCAGGAAGCAGTCGATGTATGGGCCTTTTCCACCATATCCCAGGCACGCTCGAAGTTTGGCTTGATCTTGCGGCATAGCGAGGAGCGCTACGTCACCCACGACTTTGGCACACCGAATATCACTTTCCCAATTGCGTCCGGATCGCTGGGCGAAGGTGTGCGGATTCCCTCCGTTGGCCGTCCAATCGCCATTGGAAATGCGCCATTTTACGATGTTTCGTACTTTGATCTTGAGCCTGGCTACATCCTGACGAATAACCGTAATTTTCTTGTGCGCTCCTCGAATACGGTGGGCTATTCGGCAGGACTCACATTGAAGAGGATCGCATCGTATGGCCAGCCGGGCGAGGGCTCAACGGTGAGCCATCCGGCGCCCTTCCTCGTGATAGACGGGACCTTTTTGCCCTAGCGTCCGATATTTTATACATCACTGGAAAGAACATGCTATGACGAATTTACGCATCATCCACCACAATTCGGCTGACCAAGCCGTCATCACGGCGTCGAGCCAGTCTGGCGCCCTCGCCGTGGCGAACTTGCAGACAGACATCAAATCCGAAGTCTGGCGCTCCACAGACAAAAATGCCACCCTGCGCGCGGTTTTTCCGTCTGTCACCCTGATCGGCGCTGTCGCGCTGCCATTTTGCAACCTGAGTTCGACCGCCACCTTGCGCGTGCGCGGCTATACGCTGGCGTCCGATGCGGCACCCGCATTCGACACGGGAGCGGTGCCGGCCTGTGCCCATCAGCCGCTGGGCGCCTGGGACTGGGGACTGGAAGCCTTGGGCGTGAACGCCTTCTCGTATGGCGGTGGCGCCTACGGCCGCATCTGGTTTGCACCGGCATGGGTGGAAAAACTGGAAATTGACATTGACGACGCGCTCAATCCTGCCGGCTATATCGAGGCGTCGCGCCTGGTTGCCGGCATGTACTGGTCGCCTGAAAACAATGCCGATTATGGCGCCTCTGTGACGGCCGATGACGCCAGCCAGCATTACCGCAATGAAGGCGGTGATTTGCTCACGAATGTGGGGCCGCGCAGCCGCAAGCTGGCCTTGAGCCTGAATGCCATGTCGCCACGCGACCGCAGCAAGTTGATGGCCATCTTGCGCGGCAATGGCAAGTCGCGTCCGGTTTTTATCAGTCTGTTTCCGGAATCCGATGATCCCCTGCTGGAGCAAGACCACCAGGTCTACGGCAAGCTGCCCGATGCGGTTGCCGTCGCCGCGCCCCAGTTCGAACGTTATTCGACATCCATAACTGTAGAGGAAATTTGATGCCAGCCAATTTTTATCCAGGGCAGACCGACTACCTGCGCAAACTCAATGACTTGGCCCTGGCGCATGATATCGCTGATATCCCCGCCAATACTGCCGCTGCCGCAGCCAGTGCCGCCGCCGCTGCACAGTCCGCTACGGGAGCACGATCGGATGCGCTCAACGCCTCGGCATCGAGCGCATCGGCCGCCGCCGCCGTCGCCTCGTTCGATGTGCGTTACCTGGGTGCCAAGGCTGCAGCACCCTCGGCTGACAATGCCGGCGCGGCGTTGTTAAATGGTGCGCTCTATTGGGATACCGTGTTGAATGGCGGATGTCTGCGCGTGTATCAGAACGGGCGATGGGCAGACGTGCCGGCGAATACCGCCGAGCAAGTGACCGTTACCCCTGCGGGCGGTATTGCTTCAAGGAATGTCCAGGCAGCACTGGTTGAACTCGATACCCGGAAGGCGGAACTGAGCCGGTTGGCCAAGGTTGCGACGACGGGCAGCAAGGCCGATGTGGGGCTGGCAAATGTGGACAACACGACGGATCTGAATAAGCCAGTCAGCAGCGCCACGCTATCGGCGCTGAACATGCTGGACGCGAAAAAAGTCGACGCAGCCAGAGTAAGCAATGTCGACAATACTGCGGACATTGTCAAACCGGTAAGCGTGGCAACCTATGCTGTGTTGAATACTAAAGTCAATATATCTGATATGAATGCTGCGCTGGCTGGAAAGCAGGCCAATCTGGGCTTTTTTCCCGTGCAGCAAGGCGGCGGTATTGGCCAAGGAAATAATAAGGTATTCCTGGGATGGGCGGAAACTGGTCTCCAGCTTACTGTGGACGGTACTGACCTCGGTAGCCTGGCCTTGCGCAGCCAGCCCAATCGCTGGACGGATGTCAATTACTTCATGAAAAGAGCATACCTGGAGTTTGCGGATGTCGAGCGTATTACCAACAGCATACCGGGTGTCGGCCAGGTTTCCATATGGGGAGCGACGGCGGATTGGCCGCTGTGTGTAATGAACCGGGCAAAGGATAGTTGGGTGCTGGTGGTCACGAACACCGGCGATGTCCAGGCGGCGCGCGATCTGATTGCCAATCGCAATCTGCTGGTGCAGAACGGCTATTTTACCCAGGATGTCCAGGCCAGGCGCACGCAGATCCTTGTGCCGCACGGTGAGGGCGATCCCCGTATCGAACTGATACGCCAGGGCGCATGGGGCAGAACGTGCCGTCTCGATGCCAATGCCGCGCTTATATGGGAAAACACAGCGGGAGCTACCTCAGCCTATCTGGACAATGGCGGTGGCATGTATGCCAGCAGCTTTAATCAGACATCGGATGAGCGCCTTAAGGAATCATGGGATGCGCTTGGTGAAGACTGGTTGGCCAAGCTGGCGTTGACCAAAGTGGGAACCTATTGCCTGAAGGCCACAGGCCAACGCCGGATCGGCGTCTCGGCTCAATCATTGCAAGAGTCCACGCCTGTTGCTGTGAGTGCAGACCTGGACGGCATGCTGTCCATCGATGCTGTCGGTACGGCCATTGCTGCAAGCGTAAGACTGGCCGCCAAGGTGTGCGAACTGGAACATCGTCTGGCGCAACTGGAGGCCGGTCTTGCAGTGTAGATGCTGCAGCCTGACTGTGTCTGGACGATAACACGCCAATCAAACTGCGTTGCATATTTCCACTAGTTTGTGGCTAGCGGATGCCTGCCTGGATGCCCATTGCAAGGCACGGCTTGCTCTTCTAGAACAGCTCTTTGGTCCTTTGTTTGACGAGGCGCCTCAATTGCACGGAAAGTGCCGCGGCCACCGTCATCGAGCCGTATCTCTCATCGTATTCGACGTCTATTTTTATAGGAAGTACTAATGCCAGCTAACTTTTATCCGGGTCAGACCGACTATCTGCTTAAGTTGAACGAACTGGCGCTTGCGCACGACATCGTCGATATCCCGCTCAAGGTAGCCGCCGCTGCGGCCAGCGCGGCAGCGGCGGAACAGGCCTCCACCGATGCCAGATCGGATGCGGTCAGTGCCTCGGCATCAATGGCAGCCGCCGCGTCCGCCTTTGCCTCGTTCGATGCCCGTTACCTCGGCGCCAAGTCCACCGTGCCAGACAAGGATAACCACGGTGCGCCGCTTTTTGAAGGCGCCATCTACTGGGACACGTCGCTCAATGGCGGCTGCCTGCGGGTATTCCAGGGCAGCGCATGGGTCACGGTTCCTGTCAACGTGGCATCGGAAGTCCGCAGCACGCCAGTTGGCGGGATCGTTGCGACGAATGTGCAGGCGGCGCTGACTGAGCTCGATGCAAAGAAAGCCGCGACTGCCAGCCTGGCGCGCGTTGCCACGTCCGGCGCCAAGGCCGATGTTGGCCTGGGCAATGTCGACAATACCAGTGATGCAAATAAGCCGCTGAGCTCGGCCCATTCCGGCGCATTGGCCCTCAAGGCGAATACTCAGGATGTCAATACTGCTCTCGCTCTTAAAGCGAACTTATCTGAGCTCAACAGTGCATTGGCGGCCAAGGCGGACAGCCGCAGTACGGGTATGAAAAACCGCATCATCAACGGCGATATGCGTATCGCCCAACGTGCACTTTTTGGCCCGGTAGCGGCGGGGGGATACACGGTAGACCGCTGGTGGATGGGTGCTACTGGCGCCCAGATAGGTTGGGGCCAGGTCAAGACCAGCGTTCCAGCCATGAATGAGTATGCTCTCACTGCCCTGGGCTGGGCTGGCGAGGCGGGCAATACGGGCCTGATGGTCATGCAGCGTATTGAAAGTGCCAATTGCGCCGATTTGGCAGGTTCCAATGTGACGGTGTCGTTCTGGATGTACCAGAATACCGGGTCTACGCGGTTTGTCACCCCGGCACTTGTCTACTCCGATGGTGCGGCTGATGCTTGGCCGTCGCAAACGGGGATTCCAGCGCTCGACCCCGCGACTTCCGTGCAATCGGGGGTATGGACTAAAGTCACTAATCGTTTCGCTGTCCCTATTGCCGCGACCACGGGATTGTGCATCTATCCGTGGAGCACGGCAATTCCATTTCTCGCAGGGCAGATTGGCCGTTTAGTGAATGTCCAGCTTGAACCGGGTGACGTCGCTACACCATTCGACAGACAACCGCTTGCTTATCAATTGGGACTTTGCCAGTACTACTACAGGAAGGATACCTACGGCCACAACGTCGTGGTTGGCACTGGGCAGGCTCATACAACAGGCACGGCGTACATTCATGTGCCGATGACGGGGGCGATGCGTGTGCCACCCACCATCTTCGTTAGTGGCGGCTTGGCCAGATTGGGTGGCGAAATAGTCGGCTGGCCGACTGCGATGGGCTATGGGCCTTCCGGCTTTTTCTTTTATGTCGCTTGGTCGAGCACGCCGTTCATCTCAGGGAATGCCGTGCTGCTGGCCGCGACCGGATCTTTTACTATCATCAGAGACGCGGAGTTGTGATGTATAAAAAATCAAGTCATGGCTACATTATTCGCCAGGCCGACAGTGCCTACGTGCCGCTAACTCCGGAAAATCGTGACTACCAGGAGTACTTGTCATGGATCGATGCCGGTAATACACCTGAACCGGCCGATCCCCCTGTCGACGGTGTGCCGGTATTCCTCCCTGGCGCAGAGCCAGAAGAGAGGTAACTTGCCGTATTCCGACACCACAGGCCGCCTTCGGGCGGCCTTTTCATTTCCACCACTTGAGAGGCAATCATGGCCATCGAAACTACCGCCGCCGGCGGCGCGCTGATCAAACTGTTTGGCGTGCCCGTGCTGGCTGGCGCCGCCGCCACGTCGCTGGGCTTCATGTTCATGTGGCCCCAGTCCACCAAGGAGGCGTTCATCCGCTTTTGTTCCAGCATCATCATTTCCACCTTTCTCGGCCCGCTGCTCGTGGCGGCCGTGCTGTCGTGGTGGCCCAGCCTGTTCGACAGCGCAAAAACCGTGGCGGGCCTGTATGGCGGCGATCCGGCCACCGGCTTCCTGTTTATCGCGGCTCCCCTGATGGTGGCGGCCGGCTTGCCCGCCTGGTGGGTGCTGGGCGCCTGCGTGCGCTGGTTCGACAAGCGGCGCGGCAAGGACATCGGCGAGCTGGCGGTCGATGCGGCCGCCGTCGTCAAGGATGTGCGGGGCGTGCTGTGACGGGCGCGCAATTGATGCAGATCATGCCACTGGCAGGGCGTCGCGCTAACCTGTTCCTGGCGCCTCTGAGCGCGGCGATGGCCGAGTTTGATATTGCCACGCCGCTGCGCCAGGCGGCGTTTCTGGCGCAAGTTGGCCATGAGTCGGGTCAGCTGCGTTACGTGCGCGAACTGGCCAGCGGCGCTGCCTATGAAGGACGCGGCGACCTGGGCAATGTGGTCGCTGGCGATGGCGTGCGCTTCAAGGGGCGCGGCTTGCTGCAGGTGACGGGGCGCGCCAATTACGCGGCGTGCGGCGTGGCCTTGCAGCTCGACCTGCTGGCCAGGCCGGAACTGCTGGAGCAGACGACTGCCGCGTGCCGTTCCGCCGGCTGGTTCTGGCAGTCGCGCGGCTTGAACCGGCTGGCCGACACGGGGGACCAGGAGCGCGTGACGCGCCGTGTCAATGGCGGCGTGAATGGCCTGGCCGAGCGCCTTGCCTTGTACGCAGCGGCGCGCAAGGTGCTGGCATGAAGCCGCCCTTGACGGTACTCGCCATGCTATTGCTGCTGGGCGCTGCCGTATTTAGCGCCCAGCGCTGGGGCCGCGCCGCCGGCCGCGCCGCCTGTGCTGCGCAGCTGGTCGACATGCAAGGCGAATTGCGGCGGCAGAAGCAGGCGTTGGCGGTCATGCGCGAGGAGGGCGCGCGCCGCACGGCGCGGGTGCTGCAGGCGCAGGCAACGGCGCAGGCCGCGCAGGTGGACGCGCAAGCGGCAGCGGCGCGGCTGCTGGCGCTGCGCCCGGAAGGCGATGCCTGCCGGGCGGCGGAAGCGCTGATCGCCAGCGAAATGCCATGAAGCCAGCCTTTCAAAGGGCTGGGAAGCCTGCAAGTCGCGTAGTGAGTTTACTGCTGGCTACCTGCGTGAGCGGCTGCGCTGCATGTTTGCCCGCGCCAAAAGTGGAGGCGGTGCCGGTGGGCGTGCCGTGCGTGGCCACGCGTCCCGTGTCGCCGGCATTGCCGACCGTGCCAGCCCATGGCATTTTCGAGCAGGCGCAAGCGTTGCTGGCGCGCGAGCAATTGCGTGCCGCCTATGCGCGGCAGCTGGAAATGCTGCTCGATGCCTGTTCCCCTGACTAGTCCATGTCAGCGAAGTTGGGGGACAGGCCTGGGCTTCGGCCAGTTGCCAGTGGTGGTTCCAACGCCACTGGCAGCGCCCCACCGTCATCGTCAGCGCCAGCGCAGTTTGCCGCCTTCTGGTGCGCAGCCACGCAGGCATGCGAGAAAACAGTGCATGCGCCGCCCGATTTCGACAACATTGGCAGTTTTCGGCACAATTTCTGTATACAATCAGCTGGCACGATGCGTGCATGGCTAGCCTTGGGCATTTTCCCCTTCCAAGGAGCTTCGCATGCATCCGTCGCCGCCGTTGTGTTCTTGCTGTCCCGTTTCTCTCTTGCCTTTCCCTTGCCTGCGCGCCCATCCGGGCGGCGGAAACCCTGGAACTGGAGCGTAAATGGCCTCTCCCCGTTTGAAATCCATCCACCGCGGCGTGCCTGGCGACGTACCTGCCGTACCATCTCCCGTCGATGAAATGCTGCCTGCCGGAAAACTGTTCACCTTGGGCTTGCAGCATGTGCTGGTCATGTATGCGGGCGCCATCGCCGTGCCGCTGATTGTCGGCCGGGCCCTCAAGCTGCCGCCGGAGCAGGTGGCCGCGCTGATCAGTGCCGACCTGTTCTGCTGCGGTCTGGTAACGTTGATACAGTCCCTGGGATTGGGAAAATATTTCGGCATCCGCCTGCCCGTGATGATGGGCGTCACCTTTGCCGCCGTCAGCCCCATGCTGGCCATGGCGAATAATCCGTCCCTGGGCATCACCGGCATCTTTGGCGCCGTGATCGGCGCCGGTGTCGTTTCCATGCTGATCGCGCCCTTCATCAGCCGGCTGCTGGCGCTGTTTCCACCCGTGGTAACGGGCAGCATCATCGCCGTCATCGGCGTGTCCCTGATGCGCGTGGGCGTGAACTGGGCCATGGGCGGGCCGCCTGCCATGGCGCAGATCGCCGACCCGGTTTTCGTCAAGATGGCCGTTGCCGCCACGGCGGCCGGCCTGCCCGCGCCTGCGGGCCCCGTGCCGATGATCGCCAATCCCGGTTATGGCGCACTGGACAACATGGGCATCGCGTTCTTCGTGCTGGCCGTCATCTTGCTGGTGGCGAAGTATGGACGGGGTTTCCTGTCGAATATCGCCGTCCTGATCGGCATCATCGCCGGCACGGCGTTGGCGTTCGCGCTGGGCAAGGCCGATTTCGCCAAGGTAGCCAGCGCCAAGATGTTTGCCGTCGTCACGCCGTTCCAGTTCGGCATGCCGACCTTCGACCTGGTCGCCATCATCACCATGAGCCTGGTGATGATCGTCGTCATGATCGAGTCGCTGGGCATGTTTCTGGCGCTGGGCGAGATGACGGACAAGCGCATCACGCAGGCCGACATCAGCCGCGGCCTGCGTGTCGACGGCCTGGGCACCCTGATCGGCGGCATCTTCAATACCTTTCCCTACACCTCGTTCTCGCAAAACGTGGGCCTGGTGGGCGTGACGGGCGTGCGCAGCCGCTGGGTCTGCGTCGCGGCCGGCATCATCCTGCTGGTCATGGGCGTGATCCCGAAGATTGCGCAGACGGCAGAAGCCGTGCCCGCCTTTGTGCTGGGCGGGGCAGGGCTGGTGATGTTCGGCATGGTGGCCGCCACCGGCATCCGCATCCTGGCCGGCGTCGACTACAAGAGCAACCGCAACAACCTGTTCATCGTGGCCCTGTCGATCGGCTTCGGCATGCTGCCACTGGTGGCGGAACAGTATGCGCAGCATATGCCGAAGGCCCTGTCGCCGCTGCTGCACAGCGGCATCCTGCTGGCCGCCATCGTGGCCGTGCTGCTCAATTTGTTCTTCAATGGACTGGCGTCCAAGGACGACGCGCAGCGGCAGGCGCGCGAAAATAGCCACGGCAGCGATTAAGCTGAGGAAATCGTGCGCAGGCGCCGTGGCAATGGCGCCTGCCACTGCCGTTCAGCGGCGTCCCAGCTCCCTGAGCACCACGCCATTGCGCCCCGCATCCTTGGCCAGGTACAGCGCGGCATCGGCCACGCGCAGCAGGGCGTCCGGGTCGGCGGCGCCCGGTGCCGGCTGGACCGCGATGCCAACGCTGATCGTCACCTGCTGCGCCTCCGCGCTGGCGTGGGCGATGTGCAGTTCTTCGATGGCGTACCGCAGCGCTTCGCCGATCTGGCGCGCCTCGTCCGCGCCCGTGTTCGGCAGCACGATCGAAAACTCCTCGCCGCCGTAGCGCGCCGTCAGGTCGCTGGCGCGCCGCATGCCGGCGACCAGCGCCTGCGCGACACGGATCAGGCATGCATCGCCGGCCTGATGACCGTAACGGTCGTTGAACAGCTTGAAATGGTCGACATCGAGCATGATGACGGCAAGCGGCTGGCTCACCCGCGTGGCGCGTGCGCATTCCGTGCGCAGCACATCGTCGAAATGGCGCCGGTTGGCCAGGCCGGTCAGGCCGTCGGTGATGGACAGCGTCGCCAGTTTTCGGTTGGCGTCTTCCAGCTGTTCCGTGCGTTCGGCAACGCGCCGTTCCAGGCTGTCATGCAGCCTGGCGCTGGAGATCGAAATCATCGCCTGCGCGCCGAGCATGCGCAGGAACGCCACGCGTTCTTCCGTAAACGAGGCGTCGGCCAGCCGGTTCTCGAAGTACAAAATGCCGTCGACCTGGCCGCCGTGGCGGATCGGCAGGCACATGACGGCACGCGGCCGCTGCGACTGCACGTACGGGTCGTCGGCAAAGCGTGCCGTGCCGGTGAGGCTGTCTTCGATCACCTCGGCGCCTGTGCGGATGACGTAGCGCAGCAGCGAGAGCGGGAACTGCGCGTCGCTGGCGGCATGCAGGTCGAGCTGGCGCGATTGCAGCACCGTGGCGGCAGCGCCGTCGCCATCGATACTCGCCTCCAGCCGGTAGGCGCCTTCGGACAGGAGCAGCAGGCGGGCGACCTGCGCGCCGGCGTTTTCGCAGACGATGGCGATCAGGCGTGTCAGCACGTTGCGCAGGCCGACTTCGTTCGACAGGATCTGCGCCGCCTTCAGCAGCGACACCAGGTCGAGCGCGGCGCTGGCGCGCGCCTGGGAGCCGGATGGCGGCTGCGTGCCGCGGCCATCACCCTTGGCCAGCAGCGCGGCGTGGCGTACCCGCAGTTGCGCCACTTTGCCGTCCGCGCCCCACTGGCCGTAAAGGGCGATGGCGTCCTGGAGGAAGACGTTGGCCACGCGCGGCTGTTGCTGCTCCTGCCAGCATTCGCCGCACAGTTCATTGACCAGCGCTTGCACGTTGACGTAGCCTGCCTGGGCGGCGGCGTCGTTCGCCTGCTGGTAATAACGCATGGCCAGCCGCAGATCGTCCCGGTAGCGCGCCATCTCGGCCTGCACCAGCAGATGTTTGGCGTCGCTGTTGTCCGAACCCTGACTGGCCCATGTGGCGAGATTTGCCTGCAGCGTGCCGATCACCTCCAGCACGGCGTGCGCATCGGGGCGTGCAGGCGCGCGCCGCAGCGCGCGCAGCCATATCAGCGCGGCGTAGAAGGTCGATTCCACCACCTTGGCCTGGCCGCGCATGATCTGGGTGACAAGACCAAGCTGGCTGGCCAGCGTCTCGGCGTCTGCAGTGTCGAACAGCCAGGCGTTGCGCAGCTTGCCTTGCAGGAAGTAGGCGCGGTACAGCTGCGAGTCGCCATATTGATCGAGGAAATGCGCCTCGCTGAATGCGGCGTCATCGTAGCTGTCGTGGCAGGGGAGTTGCCCCATCAGGGCCTTGATCGGCTGGATCGCGGCGGCGACGCAGCAATCGGCCATCGCCTGCTGGCCGTTGGCGCGCATCAGCGCCAGGTCGTGTCCGATGTCGCGCAGCAGTTGCGGCAGGTAGTCGCCGAGGATGATCCGTTCAGTCGCGCGCACGGCCACCACCACGCCGACCTGCACGTAGTCGGCGATTTCCAGCGCCCAGCCAAAGGCTTCGTCGTACAGCGCGTCGGAGCGGCGCAGCGGGTGTGTCCAGTGGTTGCTCAGCGCGCCGAACATCAGGCCCGTGAGAGTGCGCGTCTGCAGATTGGCGCGGCGCCTGGCCAGCGTCATCGCCATCGCGCCGAAGTCGTAGCCGCGCGCGATCTCGCCGTGATACACGGCCAGCATCGTTGCGTAGCCGATATAGGCGACCGCGCTGAAATCGCTGTTCCCCCGCTGCATGGACAAGCGCGTCATCGACACCACCATCAGCGCGCTCAGATCCTGCTGGCCGGCGTAGTAGCTGGCCATCCACAGCCCCTGCATCATCTGCATCGCCGCCACCGCGCCCGGATCGCGCATGTCGTCCGCCGCCAGCAAGGCGTCGGGCGCATGTGCGACGTCGAGCCGCGCGATGTCGGCCAGAATCTCCTCGAAGCGCGCTTTCATATCCGGGATGTCGTGCGGGATGTCGATGCCCAGCTGCGCCAGGCCTTCGCGCTGCACGGCGATGGCGTCGAGCAGGCGGCCCTGCAATTGATACTGGTGCGCCTGGATGGCAATGCAGCGCACCTGCGGCAGCGGCCCCGTGGCGTGCGCGCGCAGCAGTGGATAAATCGCCTCGGCGGCATCGAACTGGCCGCACAGGTAGGCCGCTTCGGCCGCGCCCAGCTGCAGGTCGAGCCAGAGGCTGGCGTGGGTTTGCCAGGCTTTTGCCGGCAGCAGATCGCGGCCCGTTTGCATGTGCTCGAGGGTGGCCTGGAACGCGGCGCAGCGCCGTGCCTTTTCACCGGCGCGCAGATTCAGTGCCGCCAGCCGCACCCGCTCGTCCGCATCGCCGATCAGCGCGCGGCCGGCGTTGAGCTGCTCGACGAGTTCAAACAGCGTCTCGTCCTGACGCTCTTGCGTAGCATGCAGCAGCACGCGGCCGATGCGCAGGTGACTGGCCGCGCGCGCATCGGCATCGGCGACCATATAGGCCGCCTGCTGCACCCGGTCGTGCAGGAAGCGGTAACCGATGCCGCTAGCGCCGGCATCGGTATCGCCATTGACATATTTGTAGCGTTCATCGAGTGGCTGGATCAGGCCCGCACTGAGCGCCGGCCACAGGTCCTGCTGCGTGTGCCAGGGCGTGCGCTCCACGGCCAGCGCCAGTGTGTCGAGCGTGAAGCGGTTGCCGCACGAGGCGGCCAGTTGCAGCAGATGCTGCGTCGCTGCGGGCAGGTGGCGGATTTTTTCCAGCAGCACATCGGCCACGTTGTCCGTGTATCTGGCCTGTTCGATCGCCGGCAGGTCCCAGTCCCAGCGATCGTCGGCCGTCCGGTAGCGCAGATGGCCGTGCTCATTGAGCGCAGCGAGGAACTGGTTGAGGAAGAATGGATTGCCTGCCGTCTTGCGGCAGCACACGCGCGTCAGTGGCGCGCATTGCGGAATGGGCACGCGCACGGTGGCAGATACCATCTGCGCTACCTGCGGCTCGGTCAATGCCTGCAGTGTGAGCGTGGACAGGCGCACGCCGCGCGCGCACAGCTTGTCGCGCAGCGCGACGAGCGGGTGTCCGGCGCCGACTTCGTTGTCGCGGTAGGCGCCGATAAGCAGCATGCTGCAATGGTCGCAGGAGACCATCAGCAGTTCGATCATATGCAGCGTGGCCGCATCGGCCCATTGCAAGTCGTCGAGGAAGAGCACCAGCGGCTGCCCGCCAGCGGCGAAAACGGCGACGAAGCGCGAAAATACCCGGTCCAGGCGCAATTGCGCCTGCTCCGGCGCCGAAGCGGGGGCCGCCTCAGTGGGGCCGACGACCAATGCCAGCTGGGGAATCAGGTCGACGATCACGCCCATGCCGCTGCCCAGGGCCGCATGCAGTTTGACGGCCCACTGGCGCAGCGTTTCTTCAGGTTGGCCAAGCAGCTGGCGCACCAGTCCCTGGAAGGCCTGGATCAATGGCGCATACGGGACGTCGCGCTGCAGCTGGTCAAATTTGCCTGCCAAAAAACAGCCGCGCCGGGCAATAATGGGTTTTTGTACTTCGTTCACCACCGCCGATTTGCCGATGCCCGAATGGCCGGCCACCAGCAGCATTTCGCAGCTGCCCGCAGCACTGCGTTCAAACGCGGCCAGCAGCGTGGCGATGGCCTCTTCGCGGCCGTGCAGCGTTTGCGGCAAGAGAAAGCGGCCGTTGTGCCGGGACAGCTTGCGTGCCTGCGCCGGCCCGGCCGCGCGGCAAGCAGCAAGATCGCTGCGCAGCCCCGGCAAGCTCTGGTAGCGCTGATCGGCATTTTTTTCCAGCAGCCGCTGGATGATCGGCAGCAGCTGGCCGGGCAGGGCTGCCAGCGCCGGGTGCGACCAGTCAGGCGTGCGCGCAATGTGGCAATGCACGAGCTCCATCTCGTCGTCCGCCTCGAACGGCGCCTGGCCGGTCAGCAGTTCGTAGAAGGTGGCGCCCAGCGCATAGAAGTCGGCACGGTAATCGACGCGCCGGTTCATGCGCCCCGTCTGCTCCGGCGCCATGTAGCGCAGCGTGCCTTCCAGTTGGCGCGGATTGACGATGCCATGGCTCTCGGACGGCAGTTCGCAGGCGATGCCGAAATCGATCAGCTGCAGCAGGCGCCGTTCGCCATTCCACACCAGGTTCGACGGATTGATGTCCTTGTGGATCACGCCCTGCCGATGCACCTCTTCCAGCGCGCTGCACAGTTGCGGCGCAATGTCGAAAAAATCCTCCAGCGCCATGGCCGGTTCGGACAGCGTCCGGCGCGCCGCCACCCGCGTGCGCAGCACATGGTCAAGCGCAAGGCCGCCGGCATCTTCCATCATCATCGTCCAGCACCCGGCATGCAGCTGCAACGCCAGGGGCTGCGCCACGCCAGGATGGCGGCATCGGCGCGCGATCGCATATTCACGCTTGAACTGCGCCACTTGCTGAAACGAGGGGAACTGCTGATTGGGCATCTTGACGACGAGCGCCGTGCCATCGGCCGCCCTGGCGCGGTACACCCGGGAGCGTGAGCCGCTGTGCAGCTGCTTGATGATTTCGTGGTCGAAAAGGGCGCTCATGGGCTGGGCATGCGTTACACAGACGGTTGCGAGGGCCTTGAGGCGTTGATTGCGTGGAGTTACTTGGTTGCAAGTATTATATCAGCAGGGAGTCGTGGGAGCCTAGGCGCTGATGGTGACGGTGGCGCAAATGCCCCATTGCGTGGCGCTTTGCAGCAGCTGCTAGATCAGTGATGACGCTCAGCTCGCCCGGTCGTGCCGCGCCATGGCGCCGTCAGGGCAATGCGTGGCAGCGCGGCGCGCGAAAATAGCCACGGCAGCGAGCGACGGCGATATGCCAATTGCCGAGCAGGATGGTGTAAGCGCCATCACTTGTGCTAGAATCTCGCCGCGCTGCCCGGATGGTGAAACTGGTAGACACTGGAGACTTAAAATCTCCCGCCTGTAAGGGCGTGCCGGTTCGATTCCGGCTCCGGGCACCAAGAAACATTTTTGAAGTAAGCGATAAAAGGCGATAAATCCAATGAAATCAAGGATTTATCGCCTTTTTTTCGTTCCGGGATACACTGGGATTTGCGATACTAGGCGATTAATAAAACGTGCCAACTCCCCAAAAAATCCCCATAATGTCCCCATAAAATCCCTGGGGAGAGATTGTGGCATCGATTACAAAACAGAAAACCGGGTGGCGTGTCCAGATTTCCGTCAAAGGGACACGTGACTCGTCCGTGCTGCCTACCAAAGCTGAGGCACAGGCCTGGGCAGTCGAGCGTGAGGCGCAGATGCGGCGCATGGTTGAGACAGGGGTGAACACGGATAAAACCTGTCAGGATGCTTTCGATAGATACAGCGCTGAGGTTTCTCCGCATAAGCGCGGCGCACGTTGGGAAGGTATCCGCCTGGCGGCAATTGCCCGCCATGTTGTGGATCGAGTATCCCTTGGCGAAATGAAGTTGTGCGACGTCACGGCCGATGTCCTTGGCCAGTGGCGCGATGAGCGGCTCCTATCGGTCGCGGGGTCGACCGTGAATCGTGACTTGAATCTGCTGTCTCATGTTTTCACTACCGCGCGCCGGGAGTGGAAATGGATATCCTCCAGCCCTACTGTCGACGTGCGCCGTCCGCAGAATCCCCAGCCGCGAGATAGGCGCATTACGGATGACGAGATCGAGCGAATATGCCTGGCGCTGGGTTTTGATGGGGAGGTCACGACCAAGTCGTCAGCGATTGCCGTCGCTTTCCTTTTCGCCATCGAGACGGCCATGCGGGCCGGTGAAATATGCGGACTTACCTGGGTGGACATCGAAGGAAATGTTGCGCATCTACCGCGCACAAAAAATGGCACGAAGCGTTCCGTGCCGCTCTCGGGCCGAGCCATTGAATTGCTTGGCCTGCTGCCGCCTGGCAATGACACCTGCTTCGGTATTTCGACGGCGAGCCTTGATGCGTTGTTCCGGAAGGCCCGAGGCGCCGCAGGCGTTGACGATTTGACCTTTCACGATACTCGCCATGAGGCAATTACACGGCTGGCCAAGAAGCTCAATGTGCTGGAATTGGCGCGCATGGTCGGCCACAAGGATTTGACCATGTTGCAAATTTACTACAACGAGACAGCGGCGGAACTGGCGAAGAAGCTGTAACTTTTCGCCAGTTCCTCTAATCAGTTTTTGTCACGGTGGCGCTGTGTCCACTCAATGACCTCTTTCGCGTTGTACAAAGGATGCGATTTCGCTTTCGTCGGCAGCCTGATCGCCTTTGGAAAGCTCGGAAGGCAGGCAATATTCTGGCGTACAACCTGCGGATTCCGCTTGAAGTATTGCCCCAGCATTTCCATATCCCAAAGGTCAACGGATAGCGGCAGTGCGGGGCGCTGAATTTTTTCGATTGCCTCGGCAAGCTTGGCCAGGACGTCTGTTTCGGTGGTGGTCATGATTGCCCTCCTATTTTTTCAATGTTGTCTGGTGATCCCTCGAATCGATAACTTCCGCCACCTTGACCACGCAAGCGCCGACATCGGGCGAACACCAGTCGCTGCCGAAAAATTCAGTAATAGTTAAGGTGCCGACGCTTTTTGTTTCGAAGTCAATTATCATTCCATGCTTTTTCGCCAGTGGCACCCAGCGCGCCGCACTGATTGGTTTAGGTGTGGGCTTTGGAGCGAAGATATCGGGAAAGCGGATCATGACTTCACCGCCTTACTCGCCTCGGCCAGCGTATGCGCCGCCGTGATGTCAGCTTCGGCAGCCGTGCGCCAGTCTTCGCCGTGCTCGAGGGCGAGGCGCAAGAACCGGTCGAGTACGAAAGCCTGTTCGTCCTCGCATTTGGTGCGGATCTCGGCGCCAGCAGCACGATATACGTGGGCAATGGGGCCGGTACGGAAATTCGGCAGGCCCAGCACGTCGGCGAGCGCTGCCGTCATCGTTGCTGGGTAGCGCAGGCTGTCCTTTATCTCCAACAAGGCAGCCTTGGCCCAGGCGATGATGCCGGCTGGGTATTCAGGCCGGCAGTGGGCAAAAGTATCTGTCAATACCGTTTGCAGCTCGGCAGCCTCAGTGGCATCGAGCTGCGCATATCTCGGCCGTGCAATGCGGCCACTGCGCTGGTGGATCATCATTGCGAAGTTGCCAGCGTCGACAGGATCCCCGCCGTTCGCCTGGTTGCGCAGCATGACTGTCAAGTCATCGACGCTGCACTGCTCAGGATCGTCCCAGCCGCCGCGACCTTTTGCTCGTGTGAGGGCCAATTTCGCCTTCATCGCCGCAGCGAATCGATCGACAGCGGCGTCATCAGGGTGCTGATCGGCCGCGGGCGGAATCGGCGCAGCAGCCAGCATGGCCCGATATGCCGGCGCCATCGTGGCCAGCATGCCGGCGACCGCTTCGACTGTCGTGCCCGGCGCCATATCCATCTGCATCAGGACGATCGGCGCCGCCAGGCGCGTCAGCATGATGTCGGCCGGGCTGGCTGTCGGCCAGGCGGCAACAGCGGCAGCGGCGATAATTTCGGGCGTCGGCTCGAGCGGCGCCACTTTGTAGCCGACGGGCACGGCCAGCTGGGCGGCGGCCATGTAAAAGGCGTCGGCCTCGGTGTGTTTTGGGGCGTTCACGCCTGGAATGTGGAGATCGCGCAGGCGGCAGAATTCGTGGTAGGTGTTCACTATCGGATGTCCTTATTGATAATGTGGGTCAATGCCGATCAGATCGGGGAACGTGCCGCCGTTTTCGATGTGTGCTGCGAGCAGTGCCTCCAGATCCGCATGCTTTCCACGCGTCATCTCGCTGCACTCCCAAGCCTCCGGGTCGTCCGGCCGCGCCGCATCGATAGCAATAAAGTCGCATGCATTTTGTTCGGTTTCGGCGGCGACGTATGCCCAGTCATCGATCTGGAAAATTTTGATTTTGGTGTTGTCGGTGTTCATGGCCAATCCTTTACTTTTGGTGGTGCTGTGGTACCCGCTTAAATTCGATCACCCAGACCCATGGGTTGGCAGCCCAAGAGCCGGCGCTATTGATCTGGTCCCATAACGCCGCGTACATGCCCCTTGCCGTTGGCCCGCAGCAGCCGATCTCTTCGCACGAAAGGCGAACGTGATCACATGGCTCAGCCTTGATGCCCTCGGCGCGTGCGTCGTCATCGCTACAGTCATTCAGGCGCTCTACACGTACTGACACTATTTCCAGCAGGATCCTGCTTGCCCAGCGTCGCATGTGGATGCTCGGAATGGTCCGTGCTGGGGTGCCGACCGATGGCGTTGGCTCCAGTTCGTAATCGAGCAGTGGCCCTACATTCATGCCGGTGGCCGCGTAGTAGTGGCCTTTATCGGCGTCATGGCCGAGTGTCTCGCGTACCCAAATTTGATCGCCAGGCCGGCCGTAGGGGCAATGATTGAACAAATTGCTATTGGCTGGCAGCTTCTCGGGTTGATACAGGCCGCCGCGATATTCGAGAATCGTGGTGGTACCGATGCGAACAGGCTGTGGCTTCATAACGCGCCGCGTCTGCATCTTGGTGCCTGCCAGCAGCGCGCGCACCATTGGAGCGTTAAAAAGCATGCCAGTTGTTTTCATGCCATCACCCGCACGCGCACTTCTTCCGCATCAGCCGCCTCCGGTACCGGCGCCGCGTCCCTCACCAGCAGCGGCCGCATGCTACCGGTGCGCAAGTTGACGAAGGCGCCGTGCCAAGTCAGGCGGCCGTGGCGGAAAAATTCCCACAAAATTGACAGAGCCGGTGTGACGATGGCCTGGTTGATGAATAATTCCTGGCGCTCCAGCGCTTCGGCCAGGCCGCAGCTGGGCGTGTCGTCCTCGACGGCGCGCACGTCGACCAGCTCGGGCAGCACACGGTATGGGTCCGGCAAGCGCGCACTGCCGGGCGGTGCCTTGTGGGCCGGGCTGCCGTCGGGGTTAGCCAGCTCTCCGAACAGCACTTGGCCGTCGGCGGCGCGGTTGCCCATGTCCATTAGGTAGTACGGCTTGTTCGGATGGCGCAGCGCGCGGCCGTTGGCGATTTCGTAGCGCGACTTGGCGCTGTCGACACAGGCGATCAGCATGTCAGGCGCACCCTTGCCAGCTTCGTATCGGCCGAAATGGGCCTCCCAGCTCAGGCCGAAAAATGCATTGATGCGGCTGACCAGCACGATCGCTTTGCTCGAACCGACGTCGAACTGGCCAAACATCTGGCGACCCATGTTGGCTTCGCTGACCGTGTCCGGGTCGAACGCGATCACGTTCAGGCCGGGGTGGCCCAATGCCGTCAGCGCGTGGTTCAGGCGCGCCAGGCCGGTCAGCATTTGCGAGCCGTTGCCGCCGCAGCCCACCAGGTGAATCATCACCTGGTGCTGCAGGAAATGCGCGGGAGTAATGTGGGGCATGTCGATGGCTCCTACGCGGTGGCCAGTTCGGCCGTGAAAATCTTGTCGGCCGGGACTGCCAGTGTCGTGAACAGGCCCAGCACGCAAAGCCGGAATGCCACCGTCGGCAGCTGCTGGTCGAGGTTGCCGTACACGCCGGCAATTTTCACACTGCCGGCGTCGTCCAGGTCGTCGGTATCGCTGAAAAACGCTGGATGGGCGCCATGGCTGTGCAGGTCGATGGCCAGGTGCTCGCGCTCTGCCAGCAACAACTGCTGAAACTGGATGTGGCCACTTGTTGGTTCGCCGATCGGTAACGGGTAGCGCAAGGCCCACTCACGCGTTTCGTCGTTCCAGATCAAGCTGGCCGCGCTTTCGATCGGCGACTTCAGGCGCGCCACTTCGCCGAATGCGCGCAGCTCCTCCAGCGCACTTCCGATCTTGCCAAACGCGAATTCGACCTTCGGCTTGATGGCGCCGAACGGCATGCGTACCGCTTTTTGTTCCGCCAGGCGCTGGATCAGGTGCAGCCACGGCCGCCGTACTTCCAGATAAACGCCATCATCGGCCATCAGGAAGCGGTGGCCAGCGTCCTCCAGCGCCTGGAACTCGCTGTGCAGCGGCACCACAGCGACCGGCGCGGCGCGCAACAGCGCCGTATCCATTGCCAGTTTTTCTGGATCGGCCGCTTCTTCGTCGACCGCCAGCAGCAGAGGGCGCGCATCGCGCAGAGCCGTTTCGGTGTGCAGCAGGAACGCCTCGTAGGACGTTTTGGTTATATTGAGCAGTTCATCAAATTTCATTGCGAGGTCTTGGCCGTTCATAGTGTGTCCTTTGGTATGAGTGGTTATTGGTTGCTGTTGCTTTGCGTGATGCGTTCAATCGCGCTTTGTAAATCTTCTTTTGTCGACGCCAGCGCGCTGCGCATCGCGTCAGGGTCCGGCTTGGCCAGCTGGCTGACCCAAACGGCTTTCGTGCCGCCCTTGGTTTTCACCGCTTGCGGCGCTTGCCGGTTCGAGTGGGTGAAATGGCTGCGGAAAAATGCGTCTTCATAGGCGGGTATTGCACTGGCGGCGAGCGCTTCGGGCAGGTGGACATTACCGGTACAAATGCGGCCGCCATCCCACACATTGAAGTGCGGCGAGTGATACAGGGTTGTGGTAGGGCCAGGCCTTATCGAGTCGCGCAGGGCGAATACATACCAGCTGCCTGGCACTGCCACAAACACCAGGGCCGGATGCGCTGCCGGGCCGTGGGTGGTACCGATCTCGGGGTAATTCGATTTGAACCAGGTGGTTCGCACCGCCGCCGGCGTCCACCAAGCGATCATGTTCGGCGCCGTGTACAGCAAATTTTCAGGCACGAAGCCGGAGTAGGCGGTTTTGACACTGACGCGCGCGGCAAAAGCCGCCAGGTCGGCTTTCGTCATCGGCACACCGGGCCCGATCACGCGGCGCACCGGATTATTGGCGTCGATCTCGATCCCGTGCGTCGTGGCGTAGATCGGGCCGCCGTGATTGTCCGCTTGATACATCAGCAAGGCGCCGCACAGGGTCAACGTGGTGTCGCCGGCGGCGATGATGGCTACAGTTTTCATATAGGTTCTCCGATCAGTTCCAGCAGGCGCTCGGTCAGCTGGGCCAGTTGCATGACCTGGCGGGTGCGCGATTGATATTTTTTGATAGCGGAGCTCGACGGCACCATCCTTTGGACGTCGATGAATTCGATGTAGTCACCCGCTTCGCCGTGCATGTTCAATTCATCGTCGAGCACGCGGCTGATCTGGTCGTTATCACGCCACAGCAGCACCATGCAGCCATCGACGGAATCGGCGGGATAGTTGTGCGCCCCTACCTCATGTGGCCGAATAGTGAATTCTGGGCCGTTGACCAGCGCGTCAATGGCATCGCAGGCCGCAATTACATCGTGGTGGAAGCTGTTGCTGGCGGCAGCGACGATCTCGCCGCGCGACACCACACGTACTGGGCTCGTTACCCAGCGCGGCATGTCGCCGTAAAATTCGGCGCGCGTCAGAATGTCACCATCATCGATTACCTGCTGGATGGTTTCGTAACCGCGCTCCTCGCGCTGGTCTTCGAGCAATTCTTCGTCCGTCTGGCAGTCGTGCCAGTGCATCCATTGGGCCGCACTGACCGCGCGCCACGGGTCCAGCGCATTCGGCAAGTACATCGTGGCATCGAAAAGTACAGCCAGCACGGTCTGTCCGAAGCCGGCTAGGTGCTGCTCCAACGCGGTAATGCGCGGCTCCAGGGCGAAGCGCGGCATCTGGATATCGCTGTTTCTGGTCATGCAAAACCAGATGGTGCTTTCATCCAGATGGCGGTGATATCCATCTTCTGGCAACTGCTGCACATGCAGGCCCCAGCTGAAAAATTTGGAGCAATACTGGATCGAGGTCCACCAAGTGCTCAGGGCGGCCACCGCCAGGGAGCGTTCGTCCGGTTCGGCAAAAACCTCGACCAGCGGCGCGTTCGGGCGCGGCTTGAGCATTGCGGAGGTAATCTGGTTCGCCTGCAGCAGCGCAATAGCGAGTGGCGCGACCAGGCTATTTGGCTCGCGCAAGCGCACGGCCGACGGAATGCCCGCATGCAGGGTCGGCATCGCCAGCAGGCCCGGCCCCATCATGGCAGCACCACGTGGGCAAACGACGGCGCCAGCAAGCGTGGGCCGCTGCGCGCCTTATTGTGTGCCAGTGTGCTGGCCAGCACGCGGGCCAGGGGCGAATTCACCTCGGCCGGGGTAATCGTATTGGCCGGCACGCCGCTTGAAGCCAGCGTGCCGGCTTCGCGCAGCTGCGCGATAGCAGTTTTGCGCGTCAACATGCTCAGGCCGCCACGTTGCAGTGTTTGCCGTGCAGTTCGGCCAGGCGCACGCGCGCATCGTGGTCGATGTACGTCACCTCATTGCGGCCCACGGCGGCCTGCAGTTCCTTGATGAATTCGGCGTCTTCGCTGTCGAGCCAGTTGGCGTGCAGCAGCGCACCGACGTCGCGGATCAGGCTGGTCAGCTCGCAGCCCTTGGTGCCGACTGCGCGGCGGAACGTGTAGATGGCCTTGGCGCCCAGCTGCTCGGGTCCCTCGATATCGGCGCTGATGATTTCCGGGTAGACCGTGGCGTAGAAGTCGCGCACCTGCACCAGGTTGAAGGTACTGTTCGGGTCTTGCAGCACCACGCCGTTGTAACGGAATTCGCGGATCAGTTTTTCGATTTGCATTGCCATGGCAGATAGCTTTCTTAGAACAGGTCAAGGGTTACCGTGTCGACGGCGGCGGTAATTGCGGAGTTGCTGGCAGGCGGCGGCGTGATTTCTTTCTTTTCTTCAGCATCGGTGGCGCCAGCTGGTGGCGCGGCGCCATCTTGGGTGGCGGCGCCCGGCGCAGCTCCGGCGCCGGCGTCATTGCCAAGTGGGGGCGCGTCGTCTTGTTGGCCGGCCTTGTCGGCAGCGCTGGCCGTGCCTTCGCCACCTGGTGCGGCACCTTCGTTCTTTTTCGGCCGGCCCGGGCCTACACGCTTTTGCGCCTCTTTCGACGAAGCTATCCTGGTAGTCGGCGAAGCGACGGGACCGGCGCCGGCCGCGTTCGCGGCCTCGACCTGCTGCTGCAGCGACAGCTTCGGCGCCTGCCAGGACTGGATGGCCGCGGCAAAGCCGTCGTCCAGCTCGGCAGGACTGGCCACCAGCGACAGCGGCTGCAACTTGTGGGCCTTGGTCTTGTCGCCGGCCTGGGTTGGGGTGATGCTGACGCGCAGATCGTCGCCCTCGGCGGTCACGACGATCATCAGCGTCGCGCTTTGGGTGAGCGCGTGCAATGTTGTAAACATGGCGTGCTTTCTATGGTTGGTGCTGCGGTTAGTGTTGCTCGAAATTAATCGTTGTCGTTCGCCTGCATTTTTTTCGGATCGAACCGGTCGCGGCGCTTCATGTGGCGGCGCGCCACCGCGTAAAGCGTGGCCCGCAGATTTGGCACCTTGAGCAGCTCGTCGAGCGGCCTGGTGGTATGCATCTGGCCGTAGGCGATTTCCAGCGCAGCGCGGTCGGGTTCGATCTTGGTCATGTCAGAATCCGTTTCGATAGACGTGCAAGGCGCGGCGTGAGGCGGCGTAGATGCCGGCGCCGCGGCGGCGGTAAAAACTGAACAGGTTGAAAATGGTGCGCATGCGAGGCTTTCAGCGGGGTTTCGCGGTAATGACGCAAGGGCCGAAGTGGTCGATGGCGGCCATGATCACGGCGGCGCTGTCGGTGCCCAGCGCCGGATACGTGATTAGCGGCCAGGTGCCTCGCTGCACGGTGACGGTGAAGGCGCGCATCATGCGTCCACCTCATCCAGCAGCTGGCGCATGCGGTTCATGGTGTCGGGCGAAACGGCGCCGCTTGTTTCGTAGTCGCTACTGGCAGCGCGCAGCGCGCCCACCAGCTCGCCGGATAGCGCCATGCGCATCGCGGTGCGGCGCGTCGAGCCCAGGCCTTGCTGGGCGATTGACACCAGCGCGATTTTTTCACCGCGCTCGTTGGCCAGGCTGTAGGTGGTGCCCACCGCATTGCGCTGCGCGCGGTCGGTCAACACCAGGGCGATGCTGCGCACGCGCTCCGCCAGGGTCGTCGTGCAGGTCGCGGCGCAGACCATATGAGAGATGGCGGTTTTCATTTGATGCCTGCCGCTTCGGCTGCTGCCAGGACCTTGTGGCGTTCGGCGACGCGCGTCATGCCGCCGCTGGCGCCCATGAAACCGGCTTCGTACAGGTTGGTGCTGGCGACGCGCTTCTGCGGGGCGGTCATGTTGTTCGTCATTTCGCTAATGACGGCGCGGGCCGCGAGCAATTCATGGTACAGATCGGTGGCGATCTTTTTCAGGGCGGCCTGGTCTTCGGGCTGTTGCTGTTCGACATTCGCATCAAGCTCCGGGCGGCACACCGCACACGTGAGAATCCGGATGCTGACGTGGGTGTTGTCGGGCGCTGCTTCGGGTACTGTATGCGGTGCCATGTGGCTCTCCATCGGTTGAGTTTGGTGCGTCGATGGATTGAATTATCACAAACGTGTTGGAACATGTCAAACACATTTGTGTTTATTTTTTGTGCGTGACGATTCCGAAACCGATTTAGAGGGATTTAGGCGAAAAAAAAGCTCGAGATAACGAGCTTTTTTTAATGATGTCCTGCTACTGAGAGGGGGGATACTCTAGCTGTAATTTTTTCCGCACCTTCCACACTGCTCGGCATCACCTTCCCCCATGAACTTGCATGATGGGCAGATCGAAACTGAAGTTACTGCCCCTGGTGCTTTGATTTTTTCCTGTGGCACCTCTGGCTGCGGTGTGCGCATAGCGGTGTTTTCTCGGTCCGGCAAGACCTTCAGCGACTGAAATCCAATGAGCATCACTCCCATAACTGAAAATACACCAGAGAGGATGATGTAGTTTAATCGTTGTGATATACGATCTAGGTTTGCGACTGTCATATCTAACTGGGTGCCCTGCAAATGAATGCCAACATCCATTGTTAAGGCGAAAATAGCCAAAGCTGCACCAAGCGACAATAGCCCATATCCAATTTGTTTCATGTACAGCCTTTGATCAATTAGTATAGTGAGGTTTTAATTTAGCGATGCTAAATAAAAATTAAATTCTATTGCCTTGACGATGAATTACCCGGCCAATAATAATGCATTCTCCATTTCTACACAGTTTCCTAGCATATTTCCGCTGATCTTGATTGTCGGATGTCAGCCACCACTCTCCAGCGTCTCTGGAGAGGCGCTTTACAACTGCCTCTCCCTCGTAGTTTATTGCGAATACTTCGCCATCCACAGGTTGGGTTGCTGCAGTATTTATTACGACAATGTCACCCTCATACAATGCAGGTTCCATGCTTGCACCTTTTACGGCAGTGGCGACTAATCTATCCGGTATTAATCCTTGGCCGAGCACCCAAGCAGGATCAAGAGTTATCGTTCCGCCGTCCTCAAAATCTGGGTCTGCCATAAATCCGGTTAGTCCTGCCGAAAGGCGCAGCTTCACTTTTTTTATGTGAACAAGATTAGTCTGGTTTTTTTCTAGTAAAGATATTCGTTTAAATTCTGGATTGCCTGTAGTGATTGCATCTGATCTTGCCTGATCGATCCGCTCGGATAAAATATTACCGTTTGGTGACGTTGTCGGAGTTCTCCGAATCTCGCCGATACCCTCGGCTAACCACATTGCTGAGACACCTAGTGCATCAGCAATATTGGCGATTCGGCGGGCAGACTGCCGCAAGCCAGATTCCAGATTGCCAATAGTCGACTGGGAGACGCCAGCCAGCTTCGCCAATTCAGATTGAGATAGTTGTTTCTGCGCCCTGGCCCAGGCCATGCGCTCTGCTAGTGTTTTCATATATCACGAATGTAATACACTATGTAAACACGTTGGTGTTGACCAATCCAAACACAAGCGTGATAATGAGGCATGGATATGAAGAAAATCACCGAGGAGTTGCTCGCTAGCGGGCTGACACAGCAGGCCCTGGCGGACAAAGTGCCATGTAGTCAGGCCGCTATTAATGCTTTTTCCCGTGGCAAGCGTGGTCAGCGGCCCACTTTGACTATTGGTCTGCGCCTCATGCAACTCCATTCCGAATTGTGCGGAAAGCCTGACGGCAACCTGTGCGCCAGCGATTCGTGAGTTCGTCTTCAGTAGTGAAATATTGTTCATTGACCCAGCTTAAATTACGACAAGGAAAAAAGCATGCGGAACGATTCGCACAAGAAAACTCTGATCGGCATTCTGCGCGAACACGTCAGCTCCTGGCGAAAAGATGCCGGCCTGTCGAGCTACAGCGCGATCAGCGTGATCGTCCATGCGCACGACGAGGTCGGCGGCCCAGCCGCCACTGGCATTCGCTTCGAGCCACATCCGGACGAATACCAGCGCACCAAGAACAACGGCGACCGCGTGCTGCGCTGGCTGGATGACGAGTCGAAGGAAAACAACCTTCTGCCGGCCAATTTCGTGCTGTCCGTGCTGGCCGGCCTGCCGCCTGCCGAGCGCATGGATTGCCTGAACGAATTGCTGCATCGCTTCGGCCTGTGCGTGCGTTCCCTGGAAACGGCCGACGAAATCGGCCTCGGCCTGTCCGACGTATGCGAGATGGCCAGCGCCGACGCTGATGCGCTGGCAGCCGTTGCCACCGCAATCGCCCAGCCGACACAAGCCAATCTGGACCTGGCCCTTCGACGCACCGCCCGCGCCCACGAAAAGAAAGCGCGCGTGGTGCGCCTGCTCGAAGGGGCCAAGCGCGCGGTGAGCCGCACCAGAGCGGTTATCGACAAGGTGCTCCACCCAGCGCGGCAGCGATAACGCCTATTTACATGGGCCGGCCTGATTATGAAGGCCGGCTCTTTTTCGCCCTATTTGTTGCTATTGGGAAAATGATTGTGAAAAAGAGACTGAAATTAGCGGTTTTCAAGGACCAGGGTAATCGCCACTCATGAATTACTACCCGCATCACATCGGCGATTTCAATACGCGCACGCTGCATTTGTCTCGCCTGGAGCGTGGCATCTACCGCGACATGCGCGACCTATATTTCGACAAGGAAGCGCCACTGCTGGCCGACACCGGCAGGCTGTTCCGCCTGCTGCGCGTCAGCACGTCCGAAGAAATCGCCGCTGCGCAAAATGTGCTGGAAGACTTTTTCGTCCTGACCGATGCTGGCTGGGTGGATGCTGATGCTGAGGCGCAGATCCAGGCGTACTACGAAGGCTTGGAGGCCAGCAGTGCAGGCGGCAAGGCAGCGAAGAAAAAGCGTGACGAGGCGGCACGACTAGCCGCTGAACGCGCGGCGGCAGGGCAAAGCACGCTGGATTTTGTGCAACAGCAGCACGCTCAAGGTTCGGGCACGGTTCCCGAACAGTGCGCGAACGGTGCGGGAACCGTGCCCGATGGTGCCAACCAAAACCAGAACCAAAACCAGAACCAAAACCAAAAACAGAACCAATCCCCAGCAACGCCAACACTGAACGTAGACCGCGCGGGCGCGGCAACAGCGGGCGAGCTGAGCATTGCGTTTCGCAAGGCAGGCGTGCAAACGCAGCCAGCAGACCCCCGGTTACTGGCGTTGGTCGAGCAAGGCATCAGCGTCAATACGGCGCTCTCGGCATGCGCCGAGGCAAAAAAATCCAAACCGAACGGCGGCATCGGCATTGGTTACGTAGTGGGCATCCTGAATCGCTGGGCAAGCGAGGCAAAGACCATGCAGGTGGCCGGCGCCCTGCCGCCAGCACGAGCAGCACCAGGCAGCACGGCTGCAGTACGGGATCAGGCACGGCAGGACACCCTTGATGGATTGACAGGAAGCGGACCACAAAAACATGAACGATCAAACAACATTATCGACATCACCCCTGGAAGAGCAGGCGCTTGCCTGGCCTGAAAAGGCGATCCCGGAAAAGTGGGTCAAGGCGCTGTTCAACAAGATGGCGTTCAGCTATGGCGTGAAATTCGCAGACCAGTGGAAAGGCATCGATCCCGACGGCATCAAGCGCCACTGGGCGCAAAAGCTGTTCGTGCTGACCACGGCCGAGCTGACGCGCGGCGTCGAGCGGTTGGATACCCGCGCTTGGCCTCCGACGCTGCCGGAATTCCTGGCGCTGTGCCGCCCGCCCATCGACCCGTCGGTGGCGTTCCACGAAGCGCTGGAGCAAGGCGCGCTGCGCGACCGCGGCGAGCCGAACGTGTGGTCGTCGCCGGCCGTCTTCTGGGCCTGGCGCAAGCTGGGTGCCTTCGATTGCGCGCACAGCACCTATGCCGTGCTGCGACCGCGCTGGGAAGCGGCGTTGGCCGCCGAGCTGGAGCGTGACGTGATCGAGCCTGTCCCAGCGCAGGACCCGGTAGCCCTGCCCGCGCCTGGCAAGACGATGATGTCGAGCCGTAAGGCACAGCAATTGATCGGCGCCTTCAAGCTCAAGAACCTGGGCGATGCCGGCCACGTCGACGGCAGGCGATGGGCCCGCCGTATCATCGAGAGAAAGAAGGCTGGCATGGAATTCAGCATATTCGTCATCGAATGCGCTGAGCGTGAACTGGGGATGCGCGCATGACCATCAACGTGGCCCCAGCCATCCGCCAGTTGACGGCGTTTGCCGATGCCGGGACAAAGCAGGTGCAGTTCGCCACGCGCGTGGCATTGACGCGCACGGCCCAGCTAGCCAGCGCCAAGCTCAAGCACGAGATGCGGGACATTTTTCGCAGCCCGACCCCCTACACGTTGTCTAGCCTGTTCGTGCGGCCTGCCACCAAGACCAACCTCAGCGCGGAGGTCAAGCTGAAGGACTTCGCAGCCAAGGCGACGCCGGCGGCCACCTACCTGGCGCCGCAGATCAAGGGCGGCACGCGGCCCATGAAGCGCTTCGAGCGCGCCATGCAATCGGTGGGTGCGCTACCACCTGGCTACCGCATCGTGCCCGGCGGCGGCGCCAAGCTCGACAGCTACGGCAACATGAACCGCGGCCAGATCGTGCAGATCCTGGCCTATTTCCGCTCGTTCCCGGAAGCTGGCTACAAAGCAAACATGACAGCCCAAGGCCGAGCCAGGATGGCCATGGGCACGAAGAAGAAGCCAGGCTTTCGCTACTTCGTCGGCCGGCCTGGCGACCGCATGCCGTTGGGCGTGTACCAAAGTATGCGGGGCGGTGGTCCTGGATCGCTCAAGCCAGTGATGGTGTTCGTACGCTACGCCAGCTATCACAAGATTTTCGACTTCGAATACGTGGTCGAGAAGACCGTTGAAAAAGAGTTTGCCGGGCAGTTCGCGCGCGCTTACGTCGACGCCTTGCGGTCAGCACGTTGACACAAAGAAAGATTGCCATTATGAAATCAAATTCAATGGAAACCATCGAGAATGTACCCATGTTGCATCAATGCAATAATGCCTTAGAGGCAATGTTTCAATTGAGAAATATTTCTCAAAGGTACTCCCCAGCCTCCCCTTGCAAGGGTAATTCGAACCCCCTTTTTTCGCTAGTCACAGGGTATTTGCAAGGGGGTTGTGTTGTCTGATTTGTCCTTGCCAATGACGCAAGCCGCCTTCGGCGCGCTGGTGGGCGTGAGCCAGCAAGCGGTCGGCAATCTTGTCGGGCGCGGCCTGCTCGATTCGAGCATGTCCGGCCAGCAGATGCTGCACGCCTACTGCTCGCACCTGCGAGAAACAGCCGCTGGCCGATCATCTGGCGGCGACCTGGACCTGGTCGCCGAGCGCGCCATGCTGGCCAAGGTGCAGCGCGAGCGCATCGAGATGCAGAACGGCGTCACGCGCGGTGAGCTGGCGCCGGTAGTGCTGATTGAAGAGGTGCTGTCGAAGGCAGGTGCACGCATTGGCGGACTGTTCGACGCCATCCCGGGCGCCGTCAAGCGCCGCGTGCCGTCGCTGTCATCGGACGAGATCGGCAACATCGAAAAAGAGATCGCCAAGGTGCGTAACATCGTGGCCAACATTTCGCTGGCCGACCTGCGCGACGACGACGAAGAAGGCGTCGCGGCGCCGGAATATCAAGTGATCGAGGACCAAGGCGAATGAGCGATCTGGCCGAAGTGCTCAACTGGCGATCGCCTGAATTGTCCGCCTTCCTGACACGCGGGCTGGGCACATTTGGCGTGCCTGAGCCAATGACGCTGGACGAATGGGCCGGCAAGCACTTCTACCTGTCGAAAGAATCGTCGTATGTCGAGCAGGCATGGGAGGCGTGGCCGTTCCAGCGTGCCATTATGGCCTGCATCAGCAACGACGATATCGCCGAAGTCGATTTCATGAAGTCGGCCCGGGTCGGCTACACCAAGATGCTGCTGGCCGCCATTGCCTATTTCATCGAACACAAGCGCCGCAACCAGGCGCTCTGGCAGCCGACCGACGGCGACAGCGACGAATTCGTCAAGACCGAGTTGGAACCGATGCTTCGCGACGTGAAAGCCATGCGCAAGGCGTTCCCTGCTCACATGTCGCGGCATAAGGACAACACGCTGCAGCAAAAGAAGTTCCTGGGTTGCATGCTGCACACGCGCGGTGGAAAGGCCGCGCGCAGCTATCGTCGAATTTCGGTCGACAATGCGCTGTTGGACGAGCTGGACGCGTTCGACGGTGACGTCGAGAAAGAAGGCGATCCCGTCACGCTGGCCGGCAAGCGCGTCGAAGGCGCGACTTTTCCCAAGCTGGTGGCGGGCTCAACCCCGGGCCTGAAAGGCTTTTCACTGATCGAGGCCCGCTTCATCCTAGCCGATGCGCGCTTCCAATTCGCCATCCCTTGCCCGGATTGTGGCGAATTCCACCCGCTCGCCTGGGGCGGCAAGGACGAAACGACAGGCTTCAAATGGCTCGACAACGATCCGGACAGCGTACGCCACCTTTGCCCTCATTGCGGCTCGATGATCGACCAAGGCCAATATTTGGCGGCGGCGCCGGCCGGCCGCTGGCAAAACGAAGACGCCAGCGTCACCATCGACCACGCCGGAGTATTCCGCAATGCCAGCGGCGCTGTCATCAGCGCGCTGCGCCACATCGCGTTCCACGTCTGGACCGCGTACAGCCCACTGGTCACCTGGGCCAAGCTGGTGCGCGAATTTATCGCCGCGCACAACAAGGCGCAGGAAGGCGACATTACGTCGCTGAAAACCTTCACCAACACCACCCTTGGCCGCACCTGGGAGCTGGACGTCGAAAAAACCGACTCCGAACAGCTGAAACAGCGCGCCGAGCCCTACAAGCTGGGCGAAGTGCCGCACGGCTGTGTGCGCCTGCTGGCCGGCGCCGACACCCAGCCGAACCGGATCGAGATTGCAGTGTGGGGCTATGGCCGCGGCTGCCAGAAATGGATCATCGACTACCGCATTTTTTACGGTAATCCGGACGAGGATGCTGTGTGGGCTGACGTCGCCGAATATCTGTTCGAGAACAAGTTCCGACACGCCAGCGGCCAGGAGCTGAAGATATACGGCACCGCAATCGACAGCGGCGGCCACAACACGCATGCGGTCTACGCATTTTGCGCCGCCAATGCCGCGCGCCGCGTGTTCGCCGTTAAGGGCCGTTCAGGCAAGGAAAAGCATATCAAGGACGGCGCCACCAAGGTCGATATCGACTGGCGCGGCCGCATCCGCAAGCACGGGGCGCTGCTGTGGCAGGTCGGCACCAACCTGGCCAAAGACCTGATTTACGGCCGCCTGCAGATCACCAGGCCGGGCCCCGGCTATATCCATTTTTCGAAGGAGTTGCCCGATGAATTCTTCAAGCAAATGGCAGGTGAGATTCGTGCTGAGCGAATTACCGCCGGCGGAACGGAATCGCGCTGGTCGGCGATCCGCAAGCGCGTCGAGGCATGGGATTGCACCGTTTATGCCGTATGGCTGGAAACGCATTTTGAGTTGGCGAAAAAAACGGCGAAGTTCTGGGACCAGCTCGAGGAGGAAGTGCAGCCATCGATGGCCGACTTGTTCGCCGCGCCCTTGACGATCACCAGTGCCGAGCCGCCGCGAGCAGCACCAGTCACGACACCGGCGCCGGCCAGCTCGGCGCCGGCACCACAAAAAAGACGTAGCAACAGCATTTTTGCATCCGACGATTGGTTACATAGGGGGTTTTAATGATTCAAAAGCAAAAGGCGCATCAGCCAGACATACTTGCCTCACTGCTTACGGCAGTGCGCGCGGCGCTGGGCGGCGAACTGCTTACGATGGATCAGGTGCGCGATATCGAAGACGCCATGCGCAGCACCTGGGGTGGACAAGAGGTTTACATCAAGAAGAGCAGCGTCGACCAAGAAGCGCGCGCGCTGGCCATCCGCACCCGGTACAACCTGCGCAACCGGCGCGAACTACAGGCTGAATTTCAGATCTCGCGCGGCCAGTTTTACAAGATCATCAAGAGCGGCTGAAAAATATAGTCTCCTTTTTCCGTAGAAATGAGACAGCCATGTCCGTAATGTCGGGCGATCAACCAAAAGGATCGCCCGATGACCATTGCAACCGACATGCTCGCCAAATACCTCGCTGCCGAGGCTGCTATCCTGGAAGGGAAGGAAGTCAAACTGGGCGACCGCACGCTGCGCATGGAAGACCTTGGCTCGGTAATTACCGGCCGCAAGGAGTGGCAGCAGGCGGTAAACCGCGAAACCGCTGCTGCCAACCGCACACCCAGCATTGGCGGCCTGGGCTTCGCCGTCGCCCGCTTTGGTGATCAATAATGGCCGCCACCATCCCGGTGTCGATGAACGTTGTCGACCAGCTGATTTCCTTCTTCGCGCCGAATGCCGGCATCAAGCGCCTGGCTGCCCGGCGCGTCCTGAACCAGTACGAGGCGGCCAAGCCGTCGCGCCTTCGCAAGCACGCCAAAGATACCGGCTCACCCGATACCCAGGTCAAGCAAGGCGCGGTGACCTTGCGCACCCTGGCGCGCAATCTGGAACAAAACCACGATATCGCCCGCGGCGCGCTGCGCACCTTGGTTAATAACATCATCGGCCCGACCGGCATCGGCATCGAGCCGCAACCAAGACGCCGTGACGGCACTATCCATGACGAGTACGCCAAGCAGCTGCGCGACGCCTATCGCGACTGGTGCCTGATCCCTGAAGTGACGCATCGGCATCACTGGGCCAAGGTGCAGCGCATGCTGGCCAAGACCTGGCTGCGTGATGGCGAGGTATTCGCCCAGCGCTTGATCGGTCCGGTTGCCGGCCTGGATCATGGTACGCGCGTTCCGTACTCGCTGGAAATGATCGAAGCTGACCTGATCCCCATGGACTACCAGGACGAAGCGCGCAATATCTATCAGGGCATCGAGCGCAATGCATGGGGCCGGCCCCTGGCGTACTGGGCGTACAAGGAATTCCCAGGTGCCCGCACCTGGTCCAAGCGTGGCTACGAAGTCAAGCGCATCGAAGGGGCGCGCATGCACCACCTGGCGTTCGTTGATCGCATCGGCCAGATGCGCGGCGTGTCCGAATTCGCCAGTGTCATCACGCGGCTGGAAGATATCAAGGATTACGAAGAGTCCGAGCGCATCGCCGCCAAGGTGGCCGCCAGCCTGACTGCCTACGTCAAGCGCGGTTCGCCCGATTTGTATGGGCAGCCGGACGAGAATGGCGCGCGCGCGCCGGCCGCTGCGCGCGAGATTGGCATGGCGCCAGGCATGATCATCGACAGCCTGGCCGTTGGCGAGGAGATCGGCATGATCGACTCGAACCGGCCCAACCCGAATTTGATCACCTTCCGCCAGGGGCAGCTGCGCGCTGTTGCCGCTGGCGTCGGTGCCAGCTATTCCAGCCTGGCCCGAGACTACAACGGCACGTATTCGGCGCAGCGCCAGGAACTGGTGGAGCAATGGATCAACTACGCCGTGCTGACGGATGAATTCGTCGGCCAGCTGGTGCAGCCCGTTTGGCAAGACTTCGTGCAGATCGCCCACCTGTCCGGCGCCGTCCCCATGCCCAAGGATGTCGACCCGGCCAGCGCTGACGATGCGCTGTTTGTCGGCCAGTCGATGCCCTGGATAGACCCGTTGAAAGAAGCCCTGGCCTGGCATTCCCTGGTGCAGGACGGCTTTGCCAGCGAGGTGGAAGTGATGCGCAAGCGTGGCGCCAACCCGCGCGATGTGCTCGAGCAGATCGACGCTCACCGCAAGGCCGTCAAGGAAAAAGGCTTGATTTTTGGTTCGGATTTCGCCAACCAGGGCAAGGCCGTGCCGCCAAAAGACGACTCCGAACCCGCGTAATCGCCCACTAACAACACTCCGAAAAATAGTGTCTCATTTTTCCGTAGAAATGAGACACCCAAACAAACACACTGAGCGCATTGACTAAGGAACGCATCATGCCAAGCCCCAAAGCGACGATAGCAGCAACGCCAGAAAAGTGGTACACCATCCGCGCCCAAGCGCGCCCGGCCGCCGGCGTCAACGCGCAAGCCCGCGCCGAAATCCTCATTTATGGCGATATCGGCGAGAGCTGGTATGGCGATACCGTCGCGGCCAAGGACTTTGTGCGCGAGGTGAGCTTGCTGGAAGTCGACGCGCTGACCGTGCGCATCAATAGCTATGGTGGCTCCGTGACCGATGGCGTGGCCATCTACAACGCGTTGAAGCGCCACCCGGCCGCCGTCACCACCGTGATCGACGGCATTGCCGCTTCCATCGCCAGTCTGATCGCGATGGCTGGCGATACCGTCGAAATGGCCGATAACGCCATGCTGATGATCCATGCCCCCTGGATGTACACGGGCGGCAACAGCGCATCGCTGCGCGAAGATGCTGACATGCTCGACAGCTACGCCGAAGCCATGGCCACCAGCTATATCGCCAAGACTGGCGGTGACAAAGCCGAAATCCTGGCCTTGCTGCAGGACGGCAAAGACCACTGGTACACGGCCGAGGAAGCAATCTCCGCCAAATTCGCCGATGCCGCCATCGCTGCCTTGCCGCTGGCTGCCTCGGCCAGCCTCAACCCATCCATTCAGGCGCGGTATGCATCTTTCCCGCTGCCAGTAGGTCCTGCGGCATCTGTCGCGCCACAACCCACCATCACCCCGAAGGAGAATGCCGTGCCACAACCACTAAATCCGCAAGCCGTGGAGCCGTCCGCTGCCGCTGTTGCGGCCAAGCAGATCGCCGCCGCCGCGCTCGAAGCCGATAAAACCCGTCGCACCTCCATCAGCGCAGCTTTCGCCAAGTTCGCCTCGACTGAAGGTGTCAGCGCCCTGGCGGCCGTCTGCGCCGATGATACCGAATGCACGGTCGAAGCGGCCAACACCAAACTGCTGGCGCATTTGGGCGCTGGCGCCAGTTCGGCGGGCGGCGGCCGCATCGTGACGCTCGAGGATGAGCGCGACAAGTTCCGGGCCGGCGTCGAGGCGTCGGTGCTGGCACGCTCCAGCCTGGGCAAGGATGACCGCAGCAATAATTTCCGCAGCTACAGCATGCTCGACATTGCCCGCGCCTGCCTGGACCAGGCCGGCATCAATGCCAAGGGCATGGACAAAATGAAGCTCGTGGCCGCCGCCTTTACCCATACCGGCAGCGATTTCCCCATGCTGCTCGGCAACATCGCCGAAAAGGCCATGCTTAAGGGTTACGAAGAAGCCGAAGAAACCTTCCAGCTGTGGACCTCCAAAGGCACGCTGGGTGATTTCAAGGTCGGCAAGCGCGTTGACCTGAACACCTTCCCGTCGCTCGACAAGATCCAGGATGGCGCCGAATACACCTATGCCGACATCGGCGAGCGTGGCGAATCGGTGCAACTGGCCACCTACGGCAAGATGTTCTCTCTGACGCGCCAGGCCATCATCAACGACGACCTCGACGCTTTCACAAAAATCCCGAAACGCTTGGGCCGCGCCGCGATCCGCACCATCGGCGACCTGGTTTATGCGATTTTGACCAGCAACCCGCGTATGTCGGATGGCATTGCCCTGTTCCATGCTGACCACAAGAATTTGCTGCCTGGCGCGGGTATTTCGACCGCCACGGTTGATGCCCTGCAAGTTGCCATGGGCCTGCAAAAGGATGGCACCGGCTCGATTCTCAATCTCGACGTAAAAACGCTGATCGTTCCGCGCGCACTGCGCGGCACGGCCAACGTGGTGCGCGAGAGCGAGTTCGAAGTCGGCGCGGCCAACAAGAACAACACCGTGCCCAACAGTGTGCGCAGCACGTTTGACGTCGTGGCCGACGCTCGCCTGGATGCGAACTCCGCGACCGCATGGTACGGCGTGGCCAGCAAGGACCAGCATGACTGCATCGAAGTGCAGTACCTCGACGGCAACGAAGCGCCGACGCTGGAGCAGCAAAACGGCTGGCACGTCGATGGCGTCGAATTCAAGGTACGCATGGATGCGGGCGTCAAGGCGCTCGACTTCCGCACCATGGCCAAGAACCCGGGCGCCTAAACCGCGCATACCTGGTGCGCCGCTGCTGCGGCGCGCTCATCCACGACATAGGAGCCAATATGGCCAAGAACTATATTCAAGAAGGTAACGTCCTGAGCTACACGGCCACTGCCGCTGTCGCGTCTGGTGCGGTGGTGGTGATCGGCAAGCGCATTGCCATCGCCTTGGCCGATATCGCCGTTGGCGAAACCGGTGCGATCACCATCGAAGGCGTATTTAAAGTTGCCAAGCTTGGCACCGACGTCGTCGGCCAGGGTGACCTGCTGTATTGGGATGCCGCCAACAGCCGCCTGACCGCTACCGCTGCCGGGAATGCCCTGGCTGGTTTCGCTGCAGATCCAGCTGGTGCAGCCGTCGGCACGGTCAACATCAAGATTAACGCCTGATGTTCGACGTCCTCGAAGCGCGCATGAACTGCACAGCGCATAAAAAACTGGCCAACGCCATGGCGACCATCGGCACCAGCACGGTGCCGGTGATCTTCGACGCTGAATACTCGGCGGCCACGCTAGGTAGTGCGCACATGGGTGCTTCGACGCCGCAAATGCAGATCATGAATAGCGACGTACCAGCCGATTTCGCCGGCAGCACCATCCAGATCGCAGTCGGTGCCAGTGCCCCTGTGGCCTGGAGTATCGCCGAGCGCCGGCCTGATGGCGAGCAGCAGGCGGGCATCACGCTGGTATTCCTGGAACGTCCATGAATAGCGCGCAGTTCAACGTCGTCAGCGCCATCCTTGATCAACTGCGGATTGGGCCAGCGCTGGCAGACGGCCGCATCTACCGCTCGCGCACCCGTGCTATTGGCGTCGACCAGGCCAGCGCCATCGTGGTGCGGGTTGAGCGCAGCACCTCCACGCTGGCCCAAGTCATTGGCGGCCCAACCACTTGGGCCACGCTGGTCAACGTTGAGTGCTATGCGCGCGCCACGGGTAGCGATCCGGACCAGATCGCCGATGCGTTGCTGGTGGATGTGTTCGATCGTCTGGCGCTGGCGCCGACGCTCGGCGGCGCTGCCATGTCGTTCGAGCCGTTGCCGGGCGACACGCTGTCATGGGAAGTGGACGAACTCGATTCAAAAATAGCCTGCATCACCGCTAAATTCGTAGTGATGCATCAAACCAAAGGAAGGACTTTGACATGAATGTCGTTTTACCAAAGCCGGCAGCAGCGACCGCGCAAGAGACGCCAGCGCCGATTCGCCAGGCTGAGCCGAAAGCGGGTGGCAGCTACACCCGCAACCCTGCTGACGGCTCGCTCATCAAGAACCCGGCCCCGGCCACGCAACCCAACCAGGAGTAATCCATGTCTCGCCTCATTCGCAATACGGCGGTCCTCGCCAAGATCGAGCCGGTATACGGTGCCGACGCGGTGCCAACTGGCGCGGCCAACGCAATGCTGGTCAGCACGCTGAGCATCAACCCGCTGAACGCCCAAAACGTCGACCGCAACAACATTCGTCCATTTTTGGGCGGTGATGAACAGCTGGTCGGTAGCCGCCATGTCGAGATGGGCTTCGATGTCGAGCTGGTCGGCGCCGGCACGTTGGGCATCGCCCCCGCATGGGGCCCGCTGCTGCGCGCCTGTGGTTTCGCCGAAGTTATCACAGCAGGCGTGCGTGTGGACTATGTCCCGATTTCAACCGGTTTCGAATCGGCCACTATTTACTGGTACGACGATGGCGTGCTGCACAAAGGCTTGGGTGCTCGCGGTACCGCTTCGCTGAAGTTGAGCGTTGGCGAAAAGCCAGTCATCTCGTGCAAGTTCGTCTGCCTGTACGGTGGCATTGGCGAGGTAGCGGCTCCAACGGCAAACCTGGAAGAGTGGCAAATCCCGGAGATCGTGCTGGATGCCAACTCCGGCAAGCTGATGTGGGGCGCTACACATGCGACCGCTACGCCGCCAGCGCTGGTCGGTGGCGATTCATACCCGAGTAAGGGGCTGACGGTCGATCTGGGTGTCACCTCGCCGTTTCAGGCGCTCCTCGGTGGTGAATCCGTACCGATTACCGAACGCAAGGTAACTGGCGCGGTGCAATTGGAATTGACAGCTGCGCAGGAGGTGGCCGCCATGGCTGCAGTCTTGGCCACAGCCAAAACCAGCCTTGGAATGATCCACGGTACCGTGGCGGGCAGTCGCGTCGCCGTGTACATGCCAGGTGTGCAGCGCATTGAACCGTCCAAGGAAGATCTTAATGGCGCCCGCATGATCGGCTACAAGCTGCTGGTCAACCCGATTGCTGGCAACGACGAAATCCGCATTGCCACCAGTTTCTAAACCCTTGGTGCCAGAGTGCCCAACCCTCAGAATGATAAATCATGAAAAAGCAATACAAAATCGTCGTTGGCAATACGGTAGCAGTCCCGGTAGCTGGTTCGCACACCAACGAAAGCGGCAACGCGATCCCATTTAAATTCTCGCTGATCTGCAAACGTCTGGATACCGCTGGCCTGAAAAGTGCATTGAACGGCGGCGATACGCAAGTTGACGAGTTTATCGCAGACGTGGCGATGGGTTGGCGCGACCAGCGCCTGGTGCTGGAAGACGACGACAAACCCGCCGAATTTTGCGAAGACGCGCTGGCGGCCCTGCTCAGCATTAGCGGCATGGGTATGTTGTGCTTCACCGCCTACATGAAAGAAGCCGGGGCCAAGGCAAAAAACTAAGTCAGGTCGCGCGCTGCGTGGCGCTCGGCCTGGTCGTGTCGGACGAAGATCAAGAGCAGGAGCAGGAATCTACCGATACAGCAGCAGCTGCCTTTGGATTACGGGTAAAGCGCGCGGCTGCTGTTTGCGAAGAGCTTTATTTATGGCCCGAGAACCTTCCCAGCTGGAATTTGTTTCAAGCCGTGAGTACGCAGTGGATGACAGGAATGGCCGGCCCGACTGGGCTGTCCTATCCAGGTGTAGAGGTTGTCATGCGTAAGAATCGCGTCAAGCGGTGTGATGAAGAGCGTATGTTTTTTGAAATTCAATGTATGGAACGGGCGACCTTGAGCGCCTGGAGAGAAAAGACCGATGGGAAATGAATCTCGCGTCATCATTACTGCAGACTCAGCACAGGCGATTCGTGAATTCAATCGCTTGCGCACACAGTCGACATCTTCTCTTCGGGATATCGCTGCGTACAGCGACAAGGTCGGCGCCGCGTTGGGTGCCATCGGCCTGGGAACCGGCTTGGCTGGTATCGTCAAAATGAGTGATGAATACGCCAAGTTTACCGCCCAGCTGCGCCTGGCGACGGTATCTCAACGTGAATATAACGCGGCATACGCCGACGTAAAACGTATTGCAACCACTTCACAACAGGCCTTGGATGGCACCGGCACACTTTATGCCCGCATTGCAAACGGAACACGGGAGCTGGGCACCACGCAAAAGCAGGTCGCTGAAATTACGGAAACCGTCAATTTGGCATTGAAGGTCAGTGGCGCAACAGCAACAGAATCTGCATCGGCACAGCTGCAGCTGTCACAAGCATTCGCATCCGGCACGCTTCGTGGCGAGGAATTTAATGCGGTGAATGAAGCAGCTCCCCGCTTGATGAAAGCGCTGGCAGATGGCATGGGACTGCCGATCGGCGCCCTGAAGGGTATGGCTGGAGAGGGAGAGATTACCTCCAAAATCATGGCAGAGGTCTTGCCAAAAGCACTTGCAGCCTTGCGCGAGGAAGGTAAGAAAGTTGCCACCATCGGTGGTGCTTTCACTGTGTTGAAAAATGAATTCATGGAATTTACGGCCATCAAAGCACAAGCAAATGGCACCGTAAATATTCTAACCACAAGCATAAAGTTACTTTCAGACAACATTAACGTTCTGTTTGCTGCCACGGCGGGACTAATGACCTTGAAGTTGGCCGGGTATTTTTTCATGGGCGTCGCAGCGGTCCAGGCCTATTTCGCTTCAAATGCTGAATTAGCTGCGTTGCTGGTGGTAGAGCGTGCGGCGCTAATTTCTAAGGCCGAGGCACTTGTGGCCAGTACAACCGCAACGTCTGCATCCACCTCGGCCAAGTTGATCGAGGCAGAGGCGACACTGGCGGGCCTGGTGGCGCAAAAGTCGGCGTTGCTCGCAGCGCGCGAATTGGTGTTCGCTCAATACAACCAGGCAAAGGCAAATATTGCCGCAGCTGAAGCAGCAATCGCCGCAGCATCCTCTGCTGGCGCACTCAGTTTTGCCCTGCGCGTTGAGCGCGCGTCGACGCTCGACTTGGCCGTGGCCGAACAGGCGCGAGTGGCAGCATTGGCTGAACTTACGGCATCAAGCATTGCTCTTGGGCGCGTTTCAGCACAGTTGGCAACAGCAACGGCATCGGTTACTGCCGCAACAACTGCAGATACCGCTGCGACTAGCGCGCGCACCGCCGCCACGAACGGCTTGAATGGCGCGATTGGACGTACCGCCGTCACTGCGAGCCTTGCTTCTAAGGCACTGGGCTTTCTGGGTGGTCCGATCGGAATTATCACGACGTTGCTTAGCGTGGGTGCGGCCGCATGGGTCTTGTGGGGAAGTAAAGGTAGCGAGGCGGAGAAGGCGGTTACGACAACGCTAGCGGAAGAAATCGATGAATACCTGGCAAATTTGAACAAGCAAATTGAAAAACTCAAGGAGCGAAATGAGCTTGCTGGTAAAAAAATGATAAATGGGGCCGCCCCGGCCACTGAAAATGAGAAGAATCGTGAAAAAATTCTGGCTGAAATTAACTCCATCGGCAAGCGAACTGATTTAGACAGCTCTGCTAAAAATGCATTATTAGCGCTTTGGGGCGGGAAACTTAATAAGCTGGACGTTGACGAGGCTATTTTTGACGCTGCGCAAGCGAAAAATAAAGCATTTACTCGTGATGCGGATATTAAAACCTGGTTAGGCCAAAACGGTAGCGCCGCTCAAAAAATGGCGGCAGAGCTTGACGAGCTGAAAAAGAAGTTCGGGGAAATCCCTCCGGAAATGGAAAAGCTGGTAAGGGCTAAATATGCTGACAAGGGTGTAGCTGCCGGCCTCAAAAAAGAGGAACAAGCCTACTCTACGTTAATTACGAGCATCCGCGAGAAGATCGAGGCCGGTCGCCTGGAGAACGCCACTGACGTCGACGCGACCGAGAGTCAAAAGCTGCGTATCAAGCTGGAAGAGGAAATCAAGACAGGCAAGCTGAAACTAGCGGACGCGCACTTGGTTGTGGCGCGCGCGGCGCTGGACGAGCTGGCCGCAGAGGAAAAGGTCGCCAAGGCCCGTGCCACAGAAAAGGACGTGTCCACGCACATCCAGGAAAGTACGTTGGCGCGCCAGGACTCCGCGGCCGCGCTGGTGGTTGAGTACCAAATGATGGGCAAGTCTAGCGATGCCCGTGAATTGGCCATGGTGGCAGTCCGCGAGCAAACTGCGCTGGAAAAATTCCTTCTGCAGGAAAAGCTGGCGGGAAAGGTTGTCACCGAGGATCAGATCAAGCGCCTGACGGAAGAGACTGCCGCGCGCGTGCGCGTCGAGCAGGCCACGCTGGCGCAGACGAAGGCGCTGGGCTATGCAGCCCAGCTGGCTGACGAGAACCGCCGCTTCGTTGCGGAATCCTTGTTCGATGAAAAGGCGCGCGCTACCGCACTGCTGAAAATCGACGCGGCCATGTGGCAAGAACGCATCGCCCTGGCCGGCGCCGGCACCGATGCGCAGAAACGTCTGCAGGAAGAATATTCGACCTGGTACAGCAACCAGCTGGCCAAGCCCGAGATCGAGGCCAATCGCAAAATGTGGGAATCGATCGATACGACGGCGCACGACACGTTCGTCTCGATCTTCGATTCGGGCAAGTCAGCGTTCGACCGCCTGCGGGACACGCTGAAAAACGGTCTGCTCGATCTGCTGTACCAGATGACCATAAAGAAATGGATATTGAACATCGGAGCATCGGTGTCGGGCGGCGGGGTTGCCGGCTTGGCATCGGCTGGTGGCCTTGGCCTGACTGGTGGCGCGGCTGGCGGAGGCTTGGGTGGAATTGCCAGCTTGGCACAAAGCGCAAAAACCGCCTACACCATCGCCACGCAGGGTTTTGCAGGCATTACTGCAGGCTTGGGTACCGGCGTGGTGAGCCTGGGCACGCTGTTTGGTTCGACCGCTGTCGAAGCCTTCGGCGCAGGCCTGGGCAGCACAGGGCTTGTGGGCGCGGCAGATGCCGCCGGCCTGTATGCAGCTTCGGGTGGCGTGGGTAGCGCTAGCGCTGTTACGGCCGGCGCTTACGCTGGCGCAGCGGTTACGGCCGCAGCCGGCATCGCCGCCGGAGTCCTTGGCGGAAAACTGATCTCTGGCCAGTTTGGCAGCAACTCGACTGTGAACGCCGGAACCGGCATCGGTGCAGTCGCCGGGGCGTTCATGGGCGGGCCTATCGGCGCGGCCATTGGCGGTGCTCTGGGTGGCTTGATCGGGGGCCTTGGCAATCGTGTGTTCGGTATGGGTGACAAGAAGTATGGGGAGACGGGCATTACCGGAACCCTGTCGGGCACCGGATTCACCGGCAACGAGTATGCCAAATGGACACAAAAGGGCGGCTGGCTGCGCAGCGACAAGTCAGACACGGACCGCAAGGCCGTCGACGCCACGACGTCCAATGCATTTGTGGAAACCTACGCGGCTATTCGCAACGTCTCCGCCACCCTGGCCAATACGCTGGGCATCGATACGTCCCGCTTGGCCACGCGCGCCCAGGCGCTCAACATCAACCTGACCGGTCTCACCACAGAAGCGGACAGGCTAGGCGCAGTTACCAAGTTCTTCGAAGGCGTTGGCAATGCTATTGCAGTCGAGCTGCTGCCAAATATTGGCCAGTTCAAGCAAGGCAACGAAGAGCTGAGCACGACCCTGCAGCGCGTGGCCGGAAATTACGCTGGCGTCGACGCTGCGCTGCAGCTGATCGGCCGCACGTCGCAAGATGCCTTCGGCGCTGTGGGCGTGGCCACCATTGGCGCGCGCGAGAACCTGATCAAGCTGGCAGGTAGCCTGGACTCGCTCAGCAGTGGGGCCAGCTTCTTCGCGCAAAACTTCCTCACGGAGGCGGAGCAGATGGCGCCCGTGCTGTCGACCGTGGCCGATACGCTGGGCAAGCTTGGTATGGCAGGTTCGACCACCGTCGAGGACTACAAGAAAAAAGTCCTGAGCCTGAACCTGGCCAATGCGGCAGACCAGGAGATGTACATCAAGCTGCTGGCTCTGGCGCCGGCTTTCAAGTCAGCTGCCGACTACACCGCTTTGCTTAACGGTGCTGTTGGCGGGCTTGCTGCAGTGTCGAAGACGGCCAGCGAAATTGCCAGCGAGCGGATGGATCTGCAGAAGCAGCTGAACGAGCTGACGAAAAGCGAAACGGAACTGCTGGCCATCCAGCGCTCCAGCATCGCCGCCGTCAACCGTGTACTGTTCGACCAGGTGCAGGCCGCCAAAGCGGTGGTTTCGGCCAAGGATGCACTGGGCAAGGCCTACGAAAAGGAATCGGCGGCGGCCCAGACGGCGCTGGAAAAATCGAAGTCGTGGGTGGCGACCTTGAACAGCCTGAACGACAGCATGGCCCTGGGCAGCCAGTCCGTCCTGACGCCGGAACAGCGCTATGCCGAGGCGCGGGCCCAGTTCGAGAAAACCCTGGCGGCAGCCAATGCCGGCGACACGACGGCGCAGTCTGGACTGTCGGCCGCCGAGCAGGCATTCCTGACGGCTTCGCAGGTGGTCAACGCTTCGGATGCCAAGTACGCGGCGGATTACGCGCGCGTCATCGCGGCCAATGACGAGGCGGCGAAATGGGCATCGGCGCAGGTCGACGTGCAGCAGGCCAGCCTGGACGCCTTGAAGGCGCAGGTGTCGGGCCTAATCACCATCAACGATAGCGTGCTGACGGTGGCGCAAGCCATCGCAAACTTGCATGCGGCGATGGGCACGGCGACCGGGCTGGGGGTGGAATTTACCAATGCGCCGGCCGCTGCTGCGCAGGTCGCTTTGTCCAGCACGCCGGCACCAGTTGTTTTTGACACCCAGCGTTATTCAGCTGGCTCTAACGTTGGTTCCGATGTGCTGGTTGCTGAGATCCGTGCATTAAACGCCAGATTGGATGCCCAAACCGCTGAGATCAAGGGTTTACGTGCAGATCAGGACAAGCAGACTGGCGCCGCCATCCAGGCCACGCTCGAATCGAGCGCCAATGCCGCCAGGACGGTCGTGGCCGGCGTTGATAAATCAGCCAAAGGCTCGGCCTGGGCCAATACAGTGAAAGGTGAATACGCATGACCGACGAGCAATTTCTACAATGGCTGCAAAGCCCGTCGGCCGTCCGCATGGTCCTGATCGAGGCCCAGGTGAACATGGCCGGCCAGGAGGTGACGCGGTACATCGCCTCCCGGCCGTATGTCACCGGGCCGGCTGAGGTGCCGGCCAACACCGAGTATCTGCCGCTGGCCACCGGCGGCCTGGCCTTCACGGAACAGGTCAGCCTGACGGGCGAGGCTGGATTGTCGGGCGGCGACATCGAG